>JBFWSW010000009.1:0-98770 GCA_050248155.1 Ilumatobacteraceae bacterium | reverse complement strand
TGCAACCCGATGCGTCCACCTGTGGCGGGCTGGCCGAGGCCCGACGCATGGCGCAGGCCGCCGTTCCCTTCGGCGTGCGCGTGGTGCCGCACGTGTGCGCCGGGCCGGTCTCGCTCGCCGCGAACCTCCACCTCGCTGCGTCGGTGCCGGCGATCCGGCTGATCGAGTACCCGCCGACGCTGGCGCCCTCGTGGTCGACCTTCGGGGGGCGCACGGCGTTCGACGTCGAGTCGATCGTGGATGGCTGCCTCACCGTGCCCACCGCGCCGGGCCTCGGTGTCGAGCTCGACGAGCACGCCGTCGCACAGCACCCGTACCGCCCACCCGGCGCCCGCGTCGCCGGCACCGTCGGCGGCCTTCCCGACCGGTTCGTCGGCGACCGCTGACCCACATCCCGTCCATGTTCAGAACTGCGCAGAGGAGACCACGATGACCGTACGACTCGACGTCGACTTCGACGGCCCGATCGGCCCCAGCATGTCGGAGTTCAGCTCCGAGTACATGACCTACGTCGAGTCGCACCTCGACGAGGACCTCGAGCAGGTCCCCGATCGCATCCTCGCCCTGCTCCGCTCGATGGAGTCGCTGCACCAGGGGTTCGCGATCGATCAACTGCAGCACAGCCTGCAGACGGCGACACGAGCCGAGCGCGGCGGCGCGAGCGTCGACATGATCGTGGCGTCGCTGTGCCACGACATCGGTAAGACGATCAGCAACTCGAACCATCCGGCAATCGCGGCCGAGATGATCAGGCCGTGGGTCTCGCCCGAGGCGTACTGGGTCGTGAAGGTCCACCAGGACTTCCAGGGTCTGCACTACTACGCACGCATGGGACTCGACCCGATGATGCGGCTGAAGCACCAGGATCATCCGGCCTACGAGCTCGCCGCGCAGTTCGCCGACGAATGGGATCAGACCGCGTTCGACCCCGACTACGACACGCTGCCGCTCGAGCACTTCGAGCCGATGGTGCGCGAGGTGTTCGGCCGCAAGCCCCGTCGTGGCGACGGTTGATCTACGACGCGCTGCCGGGCTGGTAGGTGCCCTTGTCGCGCCAGAGGCAGACCTCGGCACCCCACGGATCGCGGAACGCGGCGTAGCGGGCCCCGAACTCCGGCCAGTCCTTCTCGTCCCACAGCACGGTCGCGCCCATCGACACGGCCTTGGACAGGTACGCGGGCGGCTCGTCGACCATCACGTAGATGCGCGGCACCGGGCCGCTCATCGCCGTGTCGCTGCGGTGGATGCCCAGGTTGGGCTTCACGCCGGGCAGGACCTCGTGGAACTCGCCGGCGGGACGGCGGTTGAACGTCCAGCCGAACAGGTCTGCGTAGAAGCTCGACATCGCCTCGGGATCGGTGCAGGGGAAGTCGACGAAGATCATCGGGTTGACGCGATCGGCCACGAGCGCACCCTATTCCGGAGGTGGCTGTGCCCGAGAAGCTGATCATCGCCGGCGGCGACGTCGTGACGATGAACCCGACACGTGACGTCTTGACGGGTGGCTCGGTCGTCGTCGCGGGGTCGGTCATCGCCGCGGTCGGGTCGACGTCGGCGTTGCGTGCCGAGCACCCGGACGCGCGCGTCGTCGACGCCACGGGATGCGTCGTCACGCCCGGCATGATCAACGCGCACCAGCACCTCACCGGCGGACCGCTCGTGCGGAGCTGCACCCCCGACCTCCTCGCGCCGGGTGAGTCGATCTTCTCGTGGTCGGTGCCCATCCATGGCGCGCACTCCCCCGACGACGACGAGCTGTCCGCTGCCCTCTGTGCGGTCGAGTCGGTGCAGAACGGTGTCACCACCCTCGTCGAGGCGGGGACGGTCGCGCATCCGGATCGTGTCGTGCAGGGCCTCAGCGCTGTCGGGATGCGGGGCACCGTCGGCACGTGGGGATGGGACATCGAGGTCGGCCCGTTCGCCGCTCCCGCAGACGAGGTGCTCGACCGACAGCGGGCGGTCCTCGCCGCGCACCCTCGAGGGGGGCTGGTGGAAGGGTGGGTCACGCTCGTGGGCCACGACCTCGCATCCGACGAGCTGCTCGTCGGCGCGTCCGACCTCGCGCGCGAGGCCGGCACCAACATGACGATGCACCTGTCGCCCACGTCGTCCGATCCCGATCGCTACCTGGCTCGCACCGGGCGGCGGCCGGTCGTGCACCTCGACCACCTCGGCGTGCTCGGACCACATCTGCTGCTCGCCCACGGCGTGTGGTTCGACGACGCCGAGATCGACCGCATCCTGTCGTCGCGCACCGCCATCGCCTACTGCCCGTGGGCGTACCTGCGGCTGGGACAGGGCACCACACAGGCCGGCCGCCATGCCGAGATCGTCGAGCGCGGCGGACGTGTCGCGCTCGGATGCGACGCGCACAACGCAGGCGACACGGCCGACATCCTCCGTGCCGCTGCGGCGGCCGCCGGCATCGCGCGCGACACCCGCATCGACCCCACGCGCTTCGGCGCACACGAGGCCTTCGAGATGGCGACGATCGCCGGTGCCGAGGCGATCGGCATGGCCGACCGCATCGGCTCGCTCGAGCCGGGCAAGCAGGCAGACGTCGTCGTGCACCGCTGTGACGGATGGGGTTGGGCCCCTCGCGGTGACATCGGCCTGCAACTCGTCTGGGGCACCGACGGTCGCAGTGTGCGAGACGTGTTCATCGCGGGACGCCAGGTGCTGTGCGACGGACGCTGCGTCACCGTCGACACCGACGACCTCTACCGCCAGGCGCTGCCCGCGCAACGAGCCCTGCTCGAACGAGCGGGTCTCGTCGTCCCGCACCGTTGGCCGCAGATCGACGCTCGCTGACGGATCGAGATGGCAGCCGATTCGCCGTACCCCGAGCTGAAGAAGCAGCACACGATGGCCCACACGGGCCGTCCCTGGCGGGACGTCAAGCCGCCGCCCAGCGGACCCGTGTGGGCGATCATCCAGGGCGTCGGGTCGTACTGGACGCTGGTCGCCGCGGTCGAGCTGGGTGTCTTCGACGCGATCGAACGGATCGGGCCGACGCGCATCGAGCCGCTGGCCCGCGAGCTCGATGCGTCGGCCGTGCACCTCCAGCACCTGTGCGACGCGTTGGTGGGGTTCGGCTTCCTCGACCAGGTCGACGATGTCTACGAGCTCACCGAGACGGCCGAGCGCTACCTGTGCACGAACGGTCCTGCGTCGATGGCCCATCTCGTGCGCGTCGCCCCCGGACCCCTCACGAACTGGGAGGGGCTGGCGAACACGATCCGCGCCGGTGTGGTGGCATCGCCCATCGAGCGCGACCCAGCGGCGTTCTACGTCCCACTCGTCCGCGCGACCTTCGCGACACAGCTGCGCGCCGCATCGCGGCTCGGTCTGCGGTTGGGTTGGGCTCGCCGGCCAGGCCTGCGGGTGCTCGACCTGGGCGCGGGCTGCGCTCCTTGGGCGATCGCGGTGCTCGAACAGTCGCCGGACGGCACCGCGGTCGTCAACGACCTGCCCGGAGTCATCGAGCTCGCCACCGAGACGGTCGCTGCTCGCGGCCTGAGCCCCCGGGTCGAGGTGCGTCCGGGCGACTTCCTCGAGATCGCGCTCGAGCCGTCCTCGTTCGACATCGTGGTCCTCGGCCACGTCTGCCGCACGGAGGGAGACGAGCGGGCTCGGGCGCTGGTCGGGCGCGCCTTCGACGCGCTGGCACCCGGCGGGCAGGTCGTGATCGCCGACTACTTCACCGACGACCGCCGGCGTCAGGCGTTCGGTGTGCAGATGGGCCTGACGATGCTGGCCAACACCGAGCGCGGGCGCATGGTGACGCACTCGCAGGCAGTCGGGTGGTTGCGCGCGGCCGGCTTCGTACAGATCCGCCTGCTCGAACCGATCGGCTTCAACTTCGTCTACGTCGCGACTCGCCCCGAGAGGAACCCATGAACGACACCGCGCCTCGACCCGTCGACCTGCTCATCACGGGCACACAGGTGGTGACGATGAACGCGTCGCGCGACATCATCCGCAACGGCGCCGTCGCAGTCGATGGGTCGACGATCGTCGACGTGGGCAAGGCGAGCGATCTGCGCTCGCGCTACGCGCCGGCCCGCACGATCGGTGGCGACCGCTTCGTCGTGACACCCGGCATGGTGAACACGCACATCCACATCACCGGCGAGCCGCTCACGCGCGGCTACGTCCCCGACGACACGCCGTTCGTCGAGAACGTCTTCGAGTGGTTGTGCCCCTTGTACTCGGTGTACGACGCGGACGAGGAGCGCACGTCCGGCCAGCTCGCCGCGGTCGAGATGCTGCGCTCGGGCACGACGACGTTCCTCGAGGCGGGCACGATCCGCTTCCTCGACGAGGTCATCGAGGGCCTCGTCGAAGTCGGCATCCGCGGTCGGGTCGGTCGATGGGTGTGGGACCTGCCGCCCGAGCCGTCGGTGTACCGCCAGACCACCGATCAGGCGATCGCGCACCTGCAGCACCAGCTCGACGCGCATCGCTCGCACGCCGACGGTCGGATCGCCGCGTGGAGCATCCTCGTCGGCCACACGACGTGCAGCGATCCGCTGTGGCGCGCGGCGAAAGATCTGGCTGGCCTGCACGGCGTGGGCATGTCGTTCCACATGTCCCCCGCGCAGCTCGACCCCGACGGCTTCATCGCCGAGTTCGGTCAACGCCCGATGATCCATCTCGACGAGATCGGTGTGCTCGACCGCAACGTGGCGATGACCCATGTGGTGCGCATCGACGATGCCGAGCTCGACGCGATCGTGAGGTCGGGTGCCAGCGTCGTGCACTGCCCGACCACCGCGTTGAAGGTTGCGTACGGCGTCACCCAGGTGGGCAAGTTCCCCGAGATGGTGCAGCGGGGCATCAACGTCTCGATCGGCACCGATGGAAACAACGCCTCGAACTACAGCGACCTGATGCGCGCCACCTATCTCGTGGCCGGGCTGTTCAAGGACGCGCGTGTCGACGCACAGATGTTCCCGGCCGAGCTCGCCTACGAGATGGCGACCCTGGGTGGCGCACGCACGATGCTGATGCAGGACGAGATCGGCGCGCTGGTGCCGGGCATGAAGGCCGACATCGTGCTCCACGACACCGACCGGCCCGAATGGCGGCCCCTGCTGAACGTGATGAACCAGCTGGTGTGGTCGGCGGACGGGCGCGGGGTGCACACGGTGCTGGTCGACGGCAAGGTGGTGGTTGAGGATGGCCACTGCACGACGATCGACGAGGAGCGCCTGTGGGCCGATGCCCAGCGCATGGGCGAGGCGATCACCGCCCGCTCCGGCCTGCCCGACAAAGCCAAGTACCCCATGTGGTGAGGCAGCAACCGCGGCCGCTCTGACGAGCACCCGAAGAGGTGAAGCCGGGTGTGTAACTCCGACACCTCACCCCACGATGTCTCGAACGTGGTGGACCGCGCCCGAGACACGAACGTCGTGTACGTCTGTCCCCACCCGGACGGGTGGGCCCTGGCACACGTGCCGGCAGGTCGACCAGTCGGTGTGTTCCTGAACCGGCAGTTCGCGATCCGCGCCGGCCAGGCCCTGGCGGTGCGCGCCGGCGCCCAGCTCGTCGTGCACGGACCCGACGGGTCGGTCGACGCCGTGGTCGGAGCTCCCGACCCGCGGCGAGCGCGCTGGTGGTCGCGGTTCACCCAGTCGCGAAGGCGGCGTACGGCTGATGTCCGACTTTCGCCGCCCGGCAGTTCCACCGAGTGCTTGCTCGACGTGCACGTGCCGTACGACTCGTGGTGCCTCCGGGTGGTTCGCACGAGCTGCGAACGCGTGCTCGCTGCCATCTGCCCGCGCTCGTTGCTCGAGGAGGCGCAGATGGTCGTCACCGAGCTGGTGCTGCAGACGACGCTCCGCACGAGACGGGCATGTCGCCTGACGATCCACCTGCTCGATCACGAGATCCTGATCGAGGTGCGCAGCGCCGCGGCCGGGCACACGACCGAGGACGTCGCCGACGAGAGCACGTCGGCGTGGGCTCGGTTCGACCTGCGTCACGGCACCGACATCGAGACCGACTCGGACACGGGCCACGGGAGCGGATGATCGAGGTCGGGAGTTGTCAGGCGCGGATGCGACCGTCCTCGATGCGCACCACCCGGTCGGCGTAGTGCGTGATCCGATCGTCGTGGGTCACGATGATCGCAGCCGTGCCACGGGCCTTCATCTCGTCGCGGATCAGCTTGACGACCTGATCGCCGAGGTGCGAGTCGAGCGCCGAGGTCGGCTCGTCGAACAGGACGAGCCGGGGCCGGTTCATCAGCGCCCGACCGATGGCCACCCGCTGACGCTCGCCACCCGAGAGCTTCGCAGGCAGGTTCCCCGCTCGATGCGCGAGTCCCAGTTCGTCGAGCAGCTGATCGGCCCGTGCCTTCGCCTCGGCGCGACCGAGTCGCTGACGACCGGCGAGCTCGTCGACCACCAGCAGGTTCTCTCGCGCCGTCAGGAACGGCACCAGGTTCACGCTCTGGAACACGAACCCGACCATGGTCCGCCGGAAGTCGGTCAGCTCCCGTGACGAGAGCCCGGTGATGTCTCGGCCGGCGACGAGGACGGTTCCATCGGTGGCGGCGAGCAGGCCGCCGGCGATCGAGCACAGCGTGGTCTTGCCCGATCCCGACGGGCCGACGAGCGCGATGATCTCGTCGCTGCCGACCTCGAGGTCGACGTGCTCGATGGCGACGACCTCTTGGTCGCCCGAGCCATAGGTCTTGCGCACGGCCTGCATGCACAGCGCCGGCTGTGCCGGATCCACGGTGTCCTCCTTCGTGGTGGTGGCGTGACGGCTCACGACGCGGTCCCGATGGCCGAGGCGGGGTCGATGCGCAGCACACGGCGGAGCGAGAACGCGCTGCCGATCACCGCGGCCACGATCATGAGCACGATGCTGCTCGTCAGGCGGCTGGACAGCACCTCGAACGGGATCGACCCCGCCGGCAGGGCGGCGTCGAGCAGGAGTGCCGCGCCTGCCCCGGCGACGGAGGCGGTCAGCGTCACCACGAGCGCCTGGATCACGACCCCGCCGAAGAGCGTCCAGCTCGACGCACCGACAGCTTTGAGGATGCCGTACAGCGCCGTGCGCTCGACCGTGATCAGGGCGAAGAACAGCGCCACGACGACCAGGGCCACGAGCGCGGTGGCGCGGATGATCTGGTTGAAGGTCGAGCGCTGCTGCTCGACGCCCGGCAGCGCATCGATGGCATCATCGAGGGTGAGCGACGCCGTGCGACCCTCGGTGGCGGTGTCGATCGTCGTCGCGAGCTCCCCGGCGTCGACGTCACCGGCCCAGACCACCAGCGCCTGCACGGCACCTCCGGCGAACGCGCGGTCCGGACGGTTGGCCGTGATCACGTCTTGCCACGTCTCGATCGATCCCCACAGGCTGGCCTGTCCGGCGTAGCGAGTGTCGTCGACGAAGCCCACCACCTCGACCGGCGTGCGCAGCGGCCCGAGCAGGAGCACGTCGCCCTCGTCGACACCGTCGGTGCGGGCGCTGGTGTCGGCGATCACCGTGCCACGCGCCGGTGGCTCGTCGGGCAGTCCGGCGGGAGCCAGCTCGTAGCCGAACAGGACCGTGGAGATCAGATCCCGGCTCTGCGGGTCGCCCTCGGGGCGTGCCCCGAGTTGCACGCTGCCGAGCCCACCGACCGCCTCGACTCCGCGCAGCTGTTCGATGGCCTCCCGGTCGGTGCTGTCGACGCGGCTGCGGACCAGCGACTCGCGCGCGTTCGCCGAGTAGACGATGACGTCGGCTCGCTGGGCGCGATAGGCCCCTGTCGACGACGCGAGCAACCCGTCGAGCAGCCCGCCGAGGAACATCAGCAGCACGGCGATCACGCCGAGGATCGCCGTCGCGACGAGGAACCTGCCCGGTCGACGGTGCAGCTCGCGCAGCGCCAGCCTCATCGGACACCCGGTCCGGCGGTCGCCTCGATCGGATCGATGCGCAGCACGCGGCGCAGCGAGATCAGCGTGCTCAGCAGGCCGAGCGTCAGGAACAGCGCCGACCACAGCGACGCGGCTCTCGCATCGAAGCGGAGCTCGAGTCCTCCGACGCGCATCCCCGACAGGGGGAGGTACAGCGCCACCCCGATCGCGATGCCGATGCACGTGACGACCAGCACCTGGAGGAGCAGCGCGCGAGCGAGTGATCCGGCGCGTGCTCCCACTGCTCGGAGCAGCGTGAGCGCGCCGGACTTCTGCAACGTCACGATGAGGAAGAACAACCCGGTCACGAGCGGAACGACGAGGCCGTACAGCAAGAAGATGACGCTGAAGGACTGCCGGACCTGCGCGACTCCCGGCGTCTTCGTCGCTGCGTCCTCGCGGGTGAGCGCGTCGAGCTCGGACGACGAGGCGTTGATCCGCTCCGTCAACACGTCGGCCGCCACGTCGCCGTTCGGGCGCACGAGCATCGCATTCGGCAGGATCGACCGCGCGTCGGGGTTGGCCGCACGCACCGAGGCCTCATAGGTGTCGAGGTCGGTGAACAGGGTCGGCGACACGCTGAGCTGCACATCCCGTGCGATGCCGACGACGGTGATGTCGACGGGCCGACCGCCTGGACCGGCGAGCACCTCCACCTCATCCCCCACCGAGAAGTCGCCATCGCTGCCCACGGCTTCGAAGGGGCCGCTCGGAAAGCGGCCCGCTGTGACGGACACGGGCCGTCCGAGCGTGCTGTCGTCGGTGCCGACGATCGCCGCGTCGTCGGCCTCGCCGTCGCCCACCCGCACGGTGAACGTCCCTTGGCCCAGCCGTGCGGCGGCCCCGACCCCGTCGGTGGCGCGCACGGCCGCCTCGAGCTCCGGGGAGATGATGCTGCCCTGCAGCGTGCGCTGGCCGTCGACGCTGTACACGATGACGGGCGCCGACTGGTTGCGGATCGCGCCGACGAACGACGTGATCAGGCCGTCCTGCAACGCCTGTTGGAACAGCACGAGGAACATCAGCAGGGCGACTGCGAGCGCGAGCAGCCCGAAGCGGACGAGACCTCGGCGGATCTCGCGGAGCGCGAGGAACACTCAGATCCTCCGGCTGACGGGGCAGCGGCGTCGTACGGGCACGTGCATCATGTTGGTCCACACTGCCCGGTGCGACGCACAGCGAACCACGCGCCGCACCGGGCAGGCATCAACCGGTCAGGGCATCAGCCGGGCAGGAGGACGCCGTCGATGACGTGGATGACGCCGTTGGAGGTCTCGATGTCGGTCTGCACCACGTTCACCGTGTTGCCCGCCGCATCGGTGAGGGTGACGTTCGATCCGTCGACCCCGACCGTCAACGCCGCACCGTTCACGGTGGCGACCTCGTCGCCGTCGAGCCCGACGACATCGGCGGCCATCACCTTGCCGGACACCACGTGATAGGTGAGGATCGACGCCAGATCACCGGTCGGGTCTGCCAGCAGCGCATCGAGCGTGCCGTCGGGCAGCGCAGCGAACGCCTCGTCGGTCGGCGCGAACACGGTGAACGGCCCGTCGCCGCGCAACGTCTCCTCCAGACCAGCGGCCTGCACCGCGGCGACCAACGTGTCGAAGCCGCCGGCGGCGACCGCGGTGTCGACGATGTCACCCATCTCCGAAGCCATCGTCGTCTCGGACATCGTCGTCTCGGGCGCCATCTCCGGCGCCATCGGCAGGAGGACGCCGTCGATGACGTGGATGACGCCGTTGGAGGTCTCGATGTCGGTCTGCACCACGTTCACCGTGTTGCCCGTGGCATCGGTGAGGGTGACGTTCGATCCGTCGACCCCGACGGTCAGCGCCGCACCGTTCACGGTGGCGACCTCGTCGCCGTCGAGCCCGACGACGTCGGCGGCCATCACCTTGCCGGGCACCACGTGATAGGTGAGGATCGACGCCAGATCACCGGTCGGGTCGGCCAGCAGCGCATCGAGCGTGCCGTCGGGCAGCGCAGCGAACGCCTCGTCGGTCGGCGCGAACACAGTGAACGGCCCCGGGCCGCGCAACGTCTCCTCCAGACCAGCGGCCTGCACCGCGGCGACCAACGTGTCGAAGCCGCCGGCGGCGACCGCGGTGTCGACGATGTCACCCATCTCCGGAGCCATCGTCGTCTCGGACATCGTCGTGGGGGCCATCGTCGCCGGAGTGGTGGCCGATGTCGTGTCGGCAGCGTCGTCGTCACCGCCGCAGGCGACGGCGACCAGTGAGAGTGCCGCGACGGCGGCGGCGAGTCGGATCGGTCGAATCATGATGTGTGCATCTCCGTTCGGTTCGGGGGGAACGTGTCGAGCTGTCCTTCGCACCGATCCACTCGGACGGATGCAACGAATCTGCATCCGAACGACCGAACCGACCGAAGATCGATGCAGATGCACGGAGCGACCCCATGACGACCGACCTCCTCGAGCGTCCTGCTGCGCGTGCCCAGATCTGGCGTCGTGCCCGGTACGGTGGCGCAATGGCCGCCGGGGAGTCAGCAGACCTCTCGGCGGACGACGCCGTGGAGTCGGCCTGGTCGAGCGGCGACCCCGACGCGCTCCGATTGGCGTGGGACCACTACGGCAAGCTCGTGTTCACGTTCTGCGCCCGCGCGCTGGGCGATCGCGAGGCTGCCGCCGATTGCACGCAAGAGACGTTCGTCGGTGCGTGGCGATCGCGCGAGCGCTTCGATCCCGAGCGCGGCACGCTCGCCGGATGGTTGATCGGCATCGCGCGGTATCGCGTCATCGACGTGCACCGCGCCGCCGCGCGAACGCCCGTACCGAGTCCGGACGTCGCGAACGACGATGTCGACAGCCAGGCCGATGAACCGGTGCTCCTCGCCGACCGACTGCTCGTGGCCCACGCGCTCGACACGCTGCCGCCGCGCGCTCGCGCCGCCGTCGAGCTCGCGTTCTGGTCCGATCTCACGCACGTCGAGATCGCCGAACGCCTTGGTCTGCCGCTCGGTACGGTCAAGAGCGACATCCGTCGCGCGCTGCAGCGGCTGCGCAGCCATCTGGAAGGGGGTGGGTGGGGTGCCTGAGGCCGACGACGACGCCACGCGCGCCGAAGCCGAGCTCGCCGAGCTGCGCGCCCTGGGTGCCCGGCTCGGCTCGAGCCCGGTCGAGTGGGACGAGCCACCCGCCGATCTCTGGGCGCGCATCTCAGCAGCCGTCGGTGAACCCCCCGCTGCCGAGGCTCGCACCGCCGAGCCGCGCCCGGCCGAGATCGTGCCCCTTCGGCCGACGCACCGTGCCCGGCGGAGCTGGCTCCTCGCGAGTGCCGCCGCCGTCATCGTCGTGGTGGGCACCGTCGTCGGTCTGGTCGCGCTGTCGGGCGACGACGACACCGACGTCGTTGCTGCGACGGCACTCGAACGGCTGGGTGACCGGGGCAGCGGGAACGCCGAGCTGCTCGATGACGACGGCCGGCTCGAGCTTCGGGTCGATACCACCGACCTCGACCCCGGTGACGGGTTCCTCGAGCTGTGGATGATCGATCCGACCGTCACGCGCCTGGTCTCGCTCGGGCCGCTGCGGCCCGACGGCGTCTACGAGCTGCCGCCCGGCCTCGACCCGGGCGAGTTCCCCGTGGTCGACGTGTCGATCGAACCGCTCGACGGCAACCCGGCCCACTCGGGCGACAGCGTGCTGCGCGGCCAGCTGCCCGTGTGACGTCGGGGTCCGATCAGCGGCGCCGGCGCAGGAGCACCAAGGTGACGCACACGGCGACGATGCCCGCCAGCACCTGACCGCCGCGCACGAGGAAGCTGACGTCGATGGTCGGCTTCCACTCGACCGTCCCGTCGCGGACCTCGTACACACCGACCGGTCGTGCGTGGAGGCCGAAACCGGTGCCGAAGCCGCTGCCGGTCTCGGCGTCCTTGCCCTGGCCCTCGCCCCCGCCACCACCGCCGCCACCGGCCACCCGAGCGACCGGGATCAAGGTGACGCCGTCGACCTCGTACGGGTCACCGAACACCCGTCGCACGGAGATGGCGTCACGGGTCGCCTTGATGTTGTCGAGCACCGCCGTGCCCGATTGTTCGAACGTCTGGTTGCTCATGTCGTCTCCTCGTGCACCGGGGGTGGGAGCGCGTCGGCGATCGTCGGCGGCGCGAGCTCCGCCGGTGGTTCGGACGCGCCTTGGTCGAGTCGGAAGGGTGGATACCGATCGGTCATCAGCGCGACATAGGCGATGACTCGGTACAACCATCGGTTGATGCCCATCACGAAGTCGTGCAGACCTGTCGGGTAGCGACCCGTGAACAGCAACGCACCGGCGACGACGAGCAGCAGCACACCGAGCAGCCCGCCCTCGAGCACGAACCACCGGTCGTCCCTGCCGAGCGTCCAGCCCGCGGTGAGCACGCCGACGATCGCAAGATGTGGGATGGCGAGCAGCCACGACTTCACGAGCACGAGTCCACGCGACAGGTGCTCGGGATAGGCGATGTCGAGCTGCGCCGGGTAGTCGTCGGCCTGCAGCGTGAACGGCGGATACCGATCGGTGCCGAGCGCGCTGGTCGCGTAGTACCCGACGCGCCAGGTCCACCTGAGGACCCCGACGTTGAAGTCGAACCACCGCCGTGGGTACCGCCCGGTGAACAGGATGGCGAAGCCGGCGAGGATGGTGAGGACGACGAACGCGATCCACAGGAAGACGAGTACGACGAAGTGCGGGATCGCGAGGAACCACTTGACCAGCCACTGCCACCGGCTCACGTCGGGGTCGAGGTGGCCCTCGAGTCGGACCGGGTAGGCGCCCGCAGCGGGGGCAGGCGCGGCGGGCCGGCCTTCCTCGCCGCCGGACGCAGCACGCACGATCAGGACCACCCCGAGCGCGAGGAGCAGGCCGCCGCCGACGGCGAGCCCGATCGCGAGCTGGGCGAGGTAGTCGATGCGCCCCCCGAACTCGAGGTCGGCCGCGACGGACTGGGACGCGTCGGCGTTCATGACGACGATCGCCCAGTGGCCGGGTTCGAGATCCCACGTCAGCGTCTGCGCTCCGGGTCCAGCGGCACGGGCGACCCAGAACGCCTGATCCTCGGGCAGCGCCGGTGTTGCGGTGCCGTCCGCGTGCTCGCGCCGGTAGTCGGCGTCGAACGGGTGATAATCGACGTCGGTCACCTCGTCGTGGGGAACGTCGGCGAGGTACGCCTCGACGTCGACCTCAGGACCGATGCCGACGAAGACGTCGCCGGACCCGGCGAGATCGGCCGTGATCCGCACCGTGGCGAGGTCGCGGTCTGCCCACCAGTCGTCCGGACCGGGGCTGCCGAGGTCGATCTCGTCCGACGTCAGCGCGTACGTCTCGGTCTCGAACCGGTCCTCGGACGTGCTGAAGAAGCCGTCGTCGTCACGCTGCGTGCCGACCGCCCACCCCAACGCCGCTCCACCCACGAACAGGGCGAACCCGATCAGGGCCATGATCGACCCGAGGACGATGACGACGATGCGTGACGGCTTCACGACCGGCTCCTTCCGCGTGACCGCGGTACGCCACCATCCTCCGGCCCCGGACGTGCCGCGGCCAGGGCCGAAGGTCACGCTCGGTCACGCGACTCCCGAGCGGCGGTACGCCCACCACCGCCTCGGTGGTCAGCCGGCCCCCGCTCCTGCCCGGGTCAGCCGGGGTAGGCCGCTGCGAGGGCGTCGGCGATGAGGTGGCCGCGCTGGCGATAGCCGTCGGGCGTGTAGTGCACCTTGTCGACGGAGAACCATGCGGGCTGCGCAGCCGAAGCCCAGTCGTACACCCGCAGGTTGGGGTAGCGCGCCGACGCAGCGACGAGCTCGGCATTCCACGCCTGCATGTTCTGGTCGCCCCACGGATCGGTGGTCTCGAGCGTGCGGGTGTTCACCCACAGCACCGGTGCGCCGGCGACGAGGTCCATCATCATGTCGATGCGCGTGCGCCGCGACACGTTGCTGCCGGCCGCCACGTTGGCGGTGTCGGTCGTGCCGAGGGCGAAGACCCAGCAACCGTCGAACCCGGCTGAGATCTGTCGCTGCGCGGCCTCGTAGGCATTGGTCTGGCCGGGCAGCCGTTCGACGATGGAGCGGGCACCGCTGATCTCCATCCGCGGGTCGGCCACGCCGACGCGTCGGTACTGCGCATCGACGCGGTCGGACGGGTCGGGGAGGATGCTCGTCGAGACGAGTCCGACCGACGTCGAATCGCCGATGTGCACCACCGACTCACACGAGGTCGTCGGCAGCGCCGGGCGAGTGTCGAGCACGCGCCGAGGCTCGACCAGGTGGAACGAGCCGGCCGCCTCATCACTGAAGCTGCCCTGCACATCGACGGTCATCTGCACGGCCCGCTGGCGATAGATGCAGAACGACCCGTCCGGATCGACGGGGACCACGCTGAGGTTCGACACGGCCGCACCGGTCACGTGGTTCCCGTTCGAGAACGCCTGGGCTCCGGCGACGAGCCTGCTGCACCGATCGGCGGTGATGTAGCCGGGGGCGTCCCCGTCGACCATCGTGATGTTGACGAGCACTGCGGCCGCGGTGCCCGCGCCTGCCTCGACCCTGACGACATCACCGCCCGATGGAGTAGGACCGGTGCGGGTGTCGAGCACGCGGTGCGGTTCGGTGATCTCCATCCCGATCCCGTCGTCTCCAGCGGTGAAGCTTCCCTGCAAGTCGACGACGAGCTGGACCGGTCGTTGCCGGTAGACGCAGAACGAGCCGTCCGGATCGACCGGGACGACCGCGAGGTTCGAGGACGCCGAGACCGCCACGTGGTTGCCGTTCGACCACGCCTGGGGGCCGTCGACGAGGCGCGAGCAACGCTCGGCCGTGACGTACCCGGCAGCCGTCGCGCCGGCCATCGCAAGGTTCACCAAGACTGCCTCCGTCCCCGCAGGGGCACGCGTCTCGACGCGCACCACGCCGGCGACCGGTGCGACGGCGGAGGTTCGGGTGTCGAGCAGCCGAACCGGGTCGAGCGAGCGGAAGCGCAGACCGCCGGCGTCGGGTGCGACGTAGCCCAGCACGTCGCTCAACACGTCGACGGACCGTTGGTGATACACGCAGAAGCGGCCCGCATCGTCCACCGGTACCACTGCGAGGTTCGCGGATGCTGCACCGACGGTGTGATTGCCGCTCGACTGGTCCGCGGCGCGCTGCTCGACGTCGTCGCATCCGGCAGCCGTGACGAACCCTGCCGACGCGCCGTCGACCATCGTCAGGTTCGTCAGCACCGCCGTCGCTCCGCCCGGAACGCCGCTGTCGACCGTCACGACGCCAGGTCCGGCGATCGCGTCGACGTGCGAACCGATCATGGCGATCAACAGGCCGACGACCACTGCCACCGCGCGCTTCACGTCACGAATCCCGATTCGCAGTCCCTGGTCGCACCACGTCGACTTTGACACAAACCCTCACGGCGAGGGTGGAAGCGGTCAGCCGGCGTCGGACGGGTTGACGTTGCGGCCGGGGGACACGACCCGGTCGATCGCCGCCCGGACGCCGTCGGGCAGCACCAGACCGCGGTCGGCCGTGTCGATGAGGTCGTCGAGCTGCTCGAGCGTGCGCGGGCCGATGATCGCTGCCGTGATGGTGGGGTCGTCGAGCACGAAGGCGAGGGCGAGCTGCTTGAGCGTCATGCCGGCACCGGTCGCGATGTCGACGAGCTCGGACACCATCTGGTGCTTCTGCGCACGGATGGTCTCGTGACCGTGGTCGAAGTGGTCGGGCTGGCGCAGCGCACGCGAGGCGGGATCGTCGACCTGCCCCTGATACTTCCCCGTCAGCCAGCCACCGTTGAGCGGCGCCCAGACGATGACGCCGAGCTGGTGGCGTTGGCACGCCGGCAGCACCTCGGTCTCGATGCCACGCGCCAGCGCCGAGTACGGCGGCTGCTCGCTCGTCGGCCGGCACACCCCGAGGTCGACGGCGCGACCGTTGATCTCGTCGATCTGCGCCGGCGAGAACGTGGATGTTCCGATGGCACGGACCTTGCCGGCGCGCACGAGCTCGTCGAACGCGGCGAGCGTCTCGTCGACGGGGGTCGTCGGGTCCGGCCGGTGCATCTGGTACAGGTCGATGTGGTCGACCTGCAGCCGGCGCAGGCTGTCCTCGCAGGCCTGCACGATCCAGCGCTTCGACAGGCCGCTCCGCTCGAGATCGCCGCCCATCGGGTTGCCCACCTTCGTCGCGAGCACGACCTGGTCGCGGCGGCCTTTCAGCGCCTCGCCGAGGATGGTCTCGGACGCGCCCTCGTCGTACATGTCGGCCGTGTCGAACAGCGTGATCCCGGCGTCGAGCGCCCGAGCCGTCATCCGATGGCACTCGTCGACGTCGGTGTTGCCCCAGCGCCCGAACATCATCGCCCCGAACGCGATCGACGTGACCTCGATGCCGCTGTGCCCCAGCGTTCGCGTGGGCCGGCCGGCGGACGCGCTCACGACAGGCCTGCCTGTTGCCGGAACACCATGCTGTCCCAGTAGTCGGTGCGGTGCGCGATCAGGCCGTCTCGCACGAGGAAGCGCATCACGCCGCGCACGGCGATGTCGCGATCGTTCACGTGGGTGTGCAAGGTGTACGCGGCCATCACCCGGTCGCCCTCGGCGACGACGTCCTCGATGTCGTAACGCAGCCCGGGCATCGACGCGAGGAACCCCGGAACGCGGCGCGCGTACTCGTCCTTGCCCTGACAACCCGAGCCCATCGCGGACGTGTGCTCGTTGACGAAGTCGTCGGTGACGTTGGCGACGACAGCGTCGGGATCGCCGGTGGCGAAGGAATGGAGGTAGTGGACGCAGCGCTCGATTGGGGTCAACCCCACACCTCTTGCGCCTTCTCGTACACGCCCTGGTCGTAGCTGAACTCGATCATGTTGCCGTCGGGGTCGGTGAGCGCGCAGATGTAGCCGATCGGGTCGGGCATCATCGTGGGCGGCCATGCGAGGCATCCGGCCGCCTTGCCGCGCTCGGCGACCTCGTCGACCATCGCCTTGGAGGGCATCTCGATGCCGAGGTGCGCGAACGGCGCCATGATCGGCTGCGGGCCCTTGTCGCGATCGCGGATGAAGCTGACGAGCACCAGGATGAACGGCTTGTCACCCTGGTCGGGATGACCCAGCCACGCGCCCTCGCCGTCGGCGTCCTCGCGGCGATCGAGCAGGCGCAGCGGGGTGAAGGTCTCGTACCACTCGATCGTCTTGTCCATGTCGACGCACGGCAGCGCGACGTGCGTCCAGCGGATGGACGTCGGCCGCAGGCGATCGCGCTCCTCCGACGTGTCGCTGGCTGGGACGGTGTCACTCACTGGTGTGTCCTTCCGGGATGACGGGTTCGGGCCCGCCCTTGGTCCACAGCACGATCGTGTTGCCCCATGGATCCTCGAACGCACCGTTGTGCCCATTGAACTCGGCCCAGTAGTGGTGGCGCCAGAGGACCTTCGCCCCGTTCTTCTCGGCGCGCTCGAGGATCGCGTCCTCGTTGTCGTCGTCGCTCACGAGGATCCACACCCGGATGCCGCGACCAGAGCGCGACAGCTCGCGCGGCTCGACGCCGGCGGGGTCGGGGTGCGGCCTGGCGTTCTTGACGTCGTACAGGCCGAGGTGCAGGTTGCCGATCGGTGAGTCGGACCCGTCCTCGAGCGGGAAGAAGCCGCCGGGCACGGCGCGGTGGAACACGCCCGTCGGCCGGCCCTCGACCTCCCAGCCGAACACCTCGTGGTAGAAGTTGGCGCAGGCCACGGTGTCATCGGAGGGGATGTCGACGAAGATCAGGGTGTTGGGTTTCACGCGCGGAACACTAGCAAAGATGGACTGATGGTCTGACCAAGCAGAGGGCTCGCCCGGCTAGACTCCGGCGGTGCCGATGTCACGTGCGGGACGCGATCAGGTGGTCTCGACGAGCCGTGGCCTCCGCGCGCAGGGCATCCAGGTCGACCGTCACGCAACGACCGTCACGCACCACCTCGCGGCCGGCGATGACGACGTCCCGCACCGAGCGGCCGTCGCTCGCCCAGATGAGCTGCAGCACCGGGTCGGTGCTCGGCGGCACGAACTGCGGGCCGCGACGGTCGTGCACCACCAGGTCGGCCTGCTTGCCCACCTCGATCGAGCCGATGCTCAGCGCCTTGCCGATCGCCCGAGCCCCCTCGATCGTCGCGAGCGCCAGCCCGTCGTGCGCGGTGAGGCCGAAGGGGTCCATGGCGGCGTCACGGGCCAACCCGACGAACAGCGCGGCGGCGCGCAGGATGTCCACCGCGTCGCCCGCGTTCTCGGAGTCACAGCCGAGCGCGACGCGCCCGCCGTTCGCGACGATCTCGCCGTGACGCCCCGCCGCCGTCATGCCCTGCGCGAGCCGCAGGTACGCCCAGGGGCACGACGCGATCGCGGTGTCGGTGCGCACCACGATGTCGGCCTCGTCCTCGTCGAGGTGGACGGCATGGGCCACCAGGACATGGGGGCCGAACACGCCCAGGCGATCGAGGTGGACGAAGGGACGCAGGCCGGTGCGCTGCAGGTAGCTCGCCGGATCGCCGCCGTGCGGCGACAGGTGGAACGTCAGGCCGACGCCCCGATCGCGGGCGAGCTCGCTCGCACCGACCACGAGCTCGTCGGTCATCAGGTCGTGCCCGACCAGCGTCACCCAGGCCTCCACCAGCCCGCCCGGCGGCAGACGGTCGAGCAGGTCGGCGTGGCGTGCCAGCACCTCGTCGGCGGGAGCACCGAACGGCACGCCCTCGGTGTCCCATCCCCACTGCCCCATCGTCGCCCGCATGCCCACCGCGCGCACCCCGGCCGCTGCTCGTTCGGGGTGGGCCACCGTGCCGGCCTCGACGGTGCACGTGATGCCGTTGGTGACGGCCTCGATCGCGGCCAGGCTCGCCGACAGCTCGTCGTCATCACCGGTGTGCGCCGAGTGGACCGGCACCGCCCAACCGAAGATCGCCTCCTGCGAGTCGATCGCGTCGGGGATGCACGAGTGCACCAGGCGATCACCGGTCAGGTGCTGATGTGCGTTCACGTAGCCCGGCGTCACCAGCGAGTCGGCGTCGCCGATCACTCGTGCGTCGGGGTGCGACGCGCGCAGCTCCTCCCACGGGCCGACGGCCACGATCACGCCGCCTCCGACGGCGACGGCACCGTTCGCGAGCGCGGTCCGGTCGTGATCCATCGTCAGCACGTCGCCACCGCGAACCAGCAGATCCGCCTCGTTCGGTCCCATCTCGAAAGGTTGCCACACCATGTCCATCACCACTCCTGACAGCCCGACCGCTGCCGCGCAGACCGAGGTGCTGTGCTCGAAGCCGGCGTTGCGCGAGGGGTGGTACGCGGTTGCACGCGGCATCGACGTGAGCTCCTCGCCCGTCTCCGTGCAGCTGTTGGGCACCAAGGTCGTCCTCTACCGCGCCGCCGACGGCAAGGTCGTGGCGGCTCCCGACCGGTGCCCGCACCGCGAGGCGCCGTTGTCGAAGGGCTACACCGTCGACGGCTGCCTCGTCTGCCCCTATCACGGCTGGACGTTCGGCGACGGCGGGCAGTGCGTGCGCGTACCGTCGGCCGCCGAGCACGTGCCGCCGCCTCCTCGCGCGCACCTCGCCACCTACGGGTGCGAGGAGCGGTACGGGTTGGTGTGGATGTGCCTGGGCAGCACGCCGGCCGACTCCGAAGGTGGCATCCCGATCATCTCGCACGAACACGATCCCCGCTTCCGTCGCATCAACACCCCGGTCGAGGTGTGGCAGACGTCCTGCACCCGCATGACCGACAACTTCCTCGACATCACGCACTTCCCGTGGGTGCACCTCGGCACGTTCGGCCGCTCCCAGGACACCGTCGTCCCGAAGTTCGAGCTGCGCCAGCTCGACGACGGGTGGTTCGGCTACAGCTACGACGTGCGTGCCCGCAACGCGGACCTCGGGACGCTCGTCAGCGGTCAGGACGCGGACGTCGTCGAGCGTTCGATGAGCTCGGGCTTCCACCTGCCCTTCGACGTGCGGAGCACGATCCGCTACGGCTCGGGCCTCGAGCACATCCTCCTGCTCCTCTCGACACCCATCGACGACGTCACCTCGTACTTCACGTTCGTCGTCTGGCGCAACGACGACTTCAAGGTGTCCGCCGAGGAGATCATCCGGTTCGACCTCGCCATCGGCGCCGAGGACAAGCGCATGCTCGAGATGCTCGACGGGGTGCTCCCGCTCGACCAGACCACCCTGGTCAGCGTGCAGGCCGACAAGTGCTCGGTCGAGTGGCGGCGCCGTCTGGTCGAACACATCAGCTGACGCGGGTAGAACTGGTGTCGATGCATCGAGTCGTCGTCATCGGCGCCGGGTTCGGTGGCCTCCACGCGGTACGAGGTCTGCGCACGGCACCCGTCCACGTCACCCTTGTCGACGCGCACAACTTCCACACCTTCCAACCGTTGCTCTACCAGGTGGCGACGGCAGGTCTCGACGCCGACGACGTGGGCTACGCCGTACGTGGCATCTTCCGCCGGCAGCGCAACGCCGACGTGCGCATGGCCCGCGTCGAGGCGATCGACACGGCCGCTCGGGTCGTGCACACGACGAGCGGACCGCCGATCCCCTACGACACGCTGGTCGTCGCCGCCGGTGCGGTCAGCACCTCCTTCGGCGTGCCGGGCGTCGACAAGCACTCGTTCCCGCTGAAGTCGATCGACGACTCGGTTCGGCTGAAGACCCACCTGCTCGGCCTGTTCGAAGCTGCGGCGGCCGAGCCGGCATCGTCGTCCGAGGGGTCGCTCGACGTCGTCGTGTGTGGCGGTGGACCGACCGGGGTCGAGATGGCCGGCGGGCTGCTCGAGCTGTACGGGAAGGTGCTCGCCAAGGATTTCCCCAGGCTCGACGTCGCCGGTGCCCGCATCACGCTCGTCGAGGCGGGTCCTCGGCTGCTCGGCACGTTCACCGAGGCGAGCGGGGACCGCGCCCGGCGCACCCTCGAGCGGCGCGGGGTCGAGGTGATCACCGGGGTGGGCGTCGCGCGCGTCGAGCCCGACGCCGTGCACCTCGCAGACGGACGGCGCATCGCTGCGCGCACGGTCGTGTGGGCAGCCGGCGTGCGGGCGAACCCGATCGCCGAGATGCTCGGCGTGCCGCTCGGCCGGGGTGGCCGGATCATCGTGCAGCCCGATCTGTCCGTGGCGGAGCAGCCCGAGATCTTCGCCGTCGGCGACATCGCCGTCGACGCGGACGATCCGCTGCCGCAGGTCGCGCAGCCTGCCATCCAGGGCGGCAAGCACGTCGCTCGCCAGATCGTCCGCCGCCTGGAGGGTCGGCCGACCGAGGCGTTCCGCTACCACGACAAGGGCTCGATGGCGACGATCGGCCGGCACGACGCGGTGGCCGAGTTCCCCAGCGGTCTGCGCCTCAGCGGCCCGATCGGCTGGCTCGCGTGGCTGGGCCTGCACATCGTGTACCTGATGGGGTTCCGCAACCGGGCCAAGGTGCTGGTCGAGTGGGCGTGGAACTACGTCACGTACGACCGTGGCGCTCGCCTGCTCGCCGAGGGAGACGTGACCGAACCACCGGTGTGACATGTGCCGGGCGTCGCCCGTGAAACCGATCGAGGCGCTGAGACGTCTGATCAGACGTGGGGCCCAAACGGGGGTTGATCGTCGTCCTGGTCGTCGTGCTGGCCGCGTGCACCGGCACGGCCCAGTCGTCGACAGGTGGGACCCGATCGTGCATCCCGGCCCCGATGCTGCGCCTCGACGGTGTCGAGTACCAGAACGAGGCGGTCGCCGACCGCGTGGACGAGTCGGAGCTGCGCGATGTGATCGGCACGATCACGACGCTTCCATCCGGCCTCGGCTCGTGCGACGGCCTGACGCTGCACGACGGCGAGGGAACCGTCGCACCCGGCACCGACGTGTACGCGATCGCTGGCGTCGAACCCGACGTCGCGGTCGCGGCCTTCTACGGCTCTGCCTTCCTCCGCTTCAACGCCCGCTGATCGTCCGACACGACTACGACCGCAGCTGCCTGAAGCAGGTGCGGATCTCGTCGACGAAGAGGTCGGGCTGCTCCCATGCAGCGAAGTGGCCACCCCGGTCGAGCTCGTTCCAGTGGATGATGTTCGTGATGCGCTTCTCGGCCCAACGGCGTGACGCGCGGAAGATCTCCTTCGGGTAGATGCTCGCGCCGTACGGCAGGTCGAGCGTCCTGCCGGCAGAGCTGCTGAAGCTGCCGAAGCTCTCCCAGTAGAGCCGGGCCGACGAAGCACCCGTGCCCGGCAACCAGTACAGCATGATGTTGTCCAACATCTCGTCGAGGGTCAGTGCGTCTTCCGGGTTGCCCTGGTTGTCGGTCCAGGCCCACATCTTCTCGTAGATCCACGCAGCCTGGCCGACGGGCGAGTCGACGAGCCCGTACCCGAGTGATTGGGGCCGGGTCGACTGCTGCTTGGAGTACCCGGAGTCGGATTCCTGGTAGTAGGCCATCGAAGCGATCGAGGCCTGCTCGAAGGGCGTGAGGTCGGCCATGTCGTCGGGGCCGGGATACACGATCGGCATGTTGACGTGGATGCCGAGGCAGCCCGGAGGCTCGTCGAAGCCGATGGCCGTCGTCACCGCAGACCCCCAGTCGCCGCCCTGGGCGACCCACCGCTCGTAGCCGAGGCGCTGCATCAGCCGCGCCCACGCCTCGGCGATGCGCTTGACGCCCCATCCGTTCTCGGTCGGCTTGTCGGAGAAGCCGTAGCCGGGCAGGGAAGGTGCGACCACGTGGAACGCGTCGGCGGCCGACCCACCGTGGGCGACGGGGTCCGTGAGCGGACCGATCACCTTCATGAACTCCATCACCGAACCCGGCCAGCCGTGGGTCAGCAGCAGCGGCATCGCATCGGCGTGCGGCGAGCGGACGTGCAGGAAGTGGATGCCGAGCCCGTCGATCTCGGTGCGGAACTGACCGAGCTCGTTCAACTGCGCCTCGCAACGACGCCAGTCGTAGTGGTGCCGCCAGTGCTCGCACAGCGCGCGCACCTTGTCGAGCGGAGCTCCTTGGGTCCAGTCCTGCACCGTCTCACGTTCGGGCCAGCGGGCGGCGTCGAGGCGCCGTGCCAGGTCGTCGAGCTGCTCCTGCGGGATGTCCAGCGTGAAGGGGGTGACGGCGTCGCTCATGGGCGCGCACCGTACCGCGGCGCGCGAGGTGGCTTCGAAGGGTAGAACTGGCTGCCGTGATCACCGACGAGGACATCGCCGCCTACCTCCGGCGCCTGGGGGTCGACGCTGAACCTCCCTCGGTCGAGGCGCTGTTCCGGTTGCACCGAGCACAGCTCGAACACGTGCCCTACGAGACCACCTGGATCCACATGGACGAGCGGTGGGGTGTCGACCGAGCCGAGTCGTTGCGCCGCATCGCCCATCAGCGGACGGGCGGGTACTGCTTCCACCTCAACGGCGCGCTCAGCCTGCTGCTCGACCACCTCGGCTACGACGTGTCGCTCCACATCGGCGGCGTGCACGGCCCCGACGGACCCAACGAGGAGGCGATGCGCAACCACCTCGTGCTGCAGGTGCACGGGCTGCCCGCCGAGGGCAACGAGCGCGGCGACTGGTACGTCGATGCCGGACTGGGCGATGCGCTGCACGAGCCATTGCCGTTGGTCGCGGGGAGCTACTGGCAGGGTCCCTTCGAGTTCGACCTCGCCGTCAGCGACTCACCGGTCGGCGACTGGCGGTTCGCCCATCATCCGGGCGGCTCGTTCACGGGCATGGCGTTCCGCAGCGCGCCTGCGACGATCGACGACTTCGCCGAGCGGAACGTCCACCTGTCGACCTCGCCGGAGTCGGGGTTCGTCCGCCTGCTCACCGTGCAACGGCGAGACGCCGACGGGGTCGACGTCATGCGCGGGCTGGTGTTGAGCCGGGTCGGCGCCTCGAGCGAACCGGGCGAGACGATCGAGAGCTCGACCGAGTGGTTCGAAGTCCTCGCCGATCGGTTCGGGCTGCCGCTCGACCACGTCGCACCCGAGCGGAAGCAGCGACTGTGGAGCCGAACTCGGGCGACTCACGACGCATGGGTGGCGTCGCAGGAGGACGGACCGGGCTGAGATCAACCGGTCGACAGCCGCAGGCGTTGCGCGTCGACGAGGCCGTCCGACGACGGCGTGCGCTCGACGTCCTGGAGGAGCGCCCCGGCCGCCCGACCGTCGATCGCCTCGCTCCACAGGAACCCTTGCCCGAAGTCGCAGCCGAACCGGACCAGCTGCTCGAGCTGCCGCACGGTCTCGATGCCCTCGGCCACGACCTCGATGCCGAAGGTCTGCGCGAGGTTGACGATCGATTGCACGATGGCCTCGTCCTCGAGCACGATGCCCAAGCCGCTGACGAAGCTCCGGTCGATCTTCAGCGTGTCGACCTTGATCCGCCGCAGGTACGTCAACGACGAGTATCCGGTGCCGAAGTCGTCCATCGAGAGACGCACCCCGATGCGCCGCAGATCTGCGAGCACTCGCAGCGAGGTGTCGAAGTCCACCATCACGGCGGTCTGGGTGATCTCGAGCACGAGCGCCGAGGGGGCGAGCGCGCACTCATCGAGGATCTGCCGGACCCGGGCTGGGAACTGGTTGTCCGCCAGCTGCCGGGCCGACACGTTCACCGCGACCGTCGCCGCCGGGTGATCGCCGTGTTCGCGGCGCCACGCTGCGGCCTGCCGGCACGATCGGCGCAGCACCCAGTCACCGATCGCACCGATGAGACCGGTGTCCTCGGCGACCACGATGAACTCGTCCGGTGACACCGAGCCGAATCGCCGGCTCCGCCACCGCAGCAAGGCCTCGAACTCCGCCACGCGCCCGGTGGACAGCCGCACGATCGGCTGGTACTCCATCCGCAGTTCGTCGCGCTCGATCGCGAACCGCAGCTCCTCGTGCAGCTCGCTGCGTCTCCTCGCTCGCGCTTCCAGCGCGTGGTCGAACATCGAGATCATCGCGCCACCGTGATGCTTGCTGTGATACAGCGCCACGTCGGCACGGCGGAGGAGATCGGTGGGCGTCATCGATTCGCCCGGCTGCGCGATCGCGACGCCGATGCTCGCTGTCAGCCGGAAGTGTCGTGGACCCGCGTCGAAGGTTCGATCGAGCGCGCGAGACACCTCGGCTGCGACGTCACGTGCCTGTTGCGTGCTGGACAGGCCCTCGCACACGACCACGAACTCGTCCCCACCGAGCCGGGCGACCAGATCGCCCGGGCGCACGCTGCGCTTCAGGAGCTCCGCCACCCCTCCCAGCGCTTCGTCGCCGACCGGATGCCCGTGGCGATCGTTGATCCCCTTGAAGTCGTCGAGATCGAGCAGGAGGACGGCGACCGCCCTGGCCGTGCGCGAACGTGACTGGAGCGCTCGGGCGAGGCGCTCGACGAAGAGCAACCGATTCGGCAGCCCGGTGAGCGCGTCGTGGGTGGCTTGCCGCGCGAGCAGGCGCTGCACCTCGTCGCGGTCGGCCAGCTCGCTCGCCATCGCGGCGATGACGAAGCTCGTGATCAGGGCGATGGCCAGGAACACCTGGAGGGTGATCACGTCGATTCGTCCGTCGCTGCCGGAGAACGGTCCCATGGCGTGGGCGTTCGCGATGTTCGCGCCGATGCCCACCGCGAAGCCCGACGCAGCGGCTGCGCGGGTGCCGAACCGCATCCCCGCCCAGATGAGGGCGATCAGGATGACGTACGGCAGCAGCGCGGCACCGCTCGCGCCGAGGTCGACGAAGGTGAGAGCGGTCGCGGTCGCCACGAGGATCGCCAGCCCGACCACCTCCGTGCGGGTCCTGCTCCCGACGCCGACCCGTGCGTACGCCAGGAACAGCGGCGCGATCGCCAGCACACCGAGCGCGTCACCGAGCGCCCATTCGGACCACGCGGCGAACCATGGTCGATCGAACCCGAGCGAGGTGCCGGTCGCCCCGATGGCGCCGCCCACGGCAGGACCCACTGCGACGGCTGCGACGAGGAACCAACCCGTCACCCGGCCCGGTGTTCGCCAGTGATGCGGGCCGATGTGCTGCAGCACGAGAGCCGCCGTCATCGGCTCGACAACGCAGGCGACGGCCCACCAGGTGGCAGGCTCCCAGTCGACCCATCCGGTCGCGATCGTCGGCACGTACGGCGAGACGATCCCGGCGGCGACCCACCCCCATCGTCGAGGCGACAGCATCATCATGCTCACCACGGCGGCTCCGGCTGCAGGCCAGAACCCAGCCACGGGTGTCGACGGGTCGTCGCCGCGCCACACCACCGCCAGACCGAGCACGAAGGCCGCAGCGGCAACGACGACGAAGAGGGTCGGCCCGCGCACCGCGTCGAGCTCGGCTCGTGAGTGGGTCCGGCCGCCGAGGCCGCGGAGTCGCCATTTCGGCAGCGTCACCCCAGGCGGGACCGGGGTCGAGCGCGGCGATGGGGACGCATCTGCTGCTCTCGCCGCTCCGCTCCGCCATGGGGACCGCTTTCACCCGTCGCCTGTCACCAACAGTAGCGGCGCGACCACATCACGTGATGAGGCCTTCGCGCGCGCGTGTCCCGCGCGTTCGCGCGGGTGTGCTCAGGTGGCCGAGCTGCGGGGCCCGAACAGCGTCACGGACTGACGCAACGGCACGAGGTCGCGGCGCGGCAGGCGCCGGCTGGCATCGGCCTCGACGGCGGCCATGCGCTGGCGCAGCTCGGTGTTCTCGTGCTGCAACCGCTCGATCTCGTTCTCGAGCTCCATCACACGGCGGATGCCCTCGAGGTTCATGCCGTCGGCTGCCAGGTCCTGGATGCGCCGCAGCCGCTCGATGTCGACGTCGCTGTAGCGACGGTTGCCGCCCTGGGTGCGCGCCGGGCGCACGAGGCCGCGGCGCTCGTAGATGCGCAACGTCTGCGGGTGCATCCCCGCGAGCTCGGCGGCGACGGAGATGACGTAGACGGCGTGGCTGTTGGATCGCACGGTCAGACCCCTGATCCTTCGTGTGTTGTCTCGTGGGCCGCACGCCGCGAGCGGTGCGCGTGCGACTCGTGGTGCGTGCCGCCAGGAGTCGCCGCGACGAGGGCCTCGATGGCGGCTCGCTGTTCGTCGTTGAGGTGGGTCGGCACGACGACGTCGACGGTGACGATGAGGTCGCCGTGCGACTTCGCGGTGACCACACCCTTGCCCCGCACACGGTGGCGCGAGCCCGACTGCGTGCCGGGCTTGAGGCGCAGGGTGACCGGCGTGCCATCGAGCGTGGGCACCTCGATGGTGCCGCCGAGGGCGAGCTCGGCGAAGGTGACCGGCACGTGCACGGTGAGGTTGTTGCCGCTGCGGCCGAACAGGCTGTGCGGCATGACCTTGCACGTGACGAACAGGTCGCCGGCAGGCCCGCCGTTGCGGCCGGGAGCACCTCGACCCTTCAGGCGGATGCGCTGGCCGTCGGACACGCCGGCGGGGATGCGAGCCTGCACCTCGCGCTGGCGCTTCTCGACACCCGATCCGTAGCACGTGGGGCAGGCGTCCTCGATGACGACCCCGCGTCCGGCGCAGACCGGGCATGGCGACGACAGCGAGAAGAAGCCCTGGTTGTCGTCGATGACGCCACGGCCGCCGCAGCGCGAGCACACCTTCGGCTGCGTGCCGGGCTTCGCACCCGAGCCACCACACGTGCTGCACTGCGCGTCGGTCGTGAGGTACAGCGTGGTCGTGATGCCCTTGACCGCGTCGGCGAAGTCGAGGGTGAGCGTCGCTTCGATGTCCGCTCCGCGTTGCGGGCCGCTCGCCGCGGACGCGCCGCCGCCACGGCGACCTCGCCCGAACATCTGGCCGAGGAGGTCGCCCAAGCCGTCGGCGCCGACGTTGAACGAGTGCGCGCCGCCGCCGCCTCCGCCCATCGGACCGAACGCCTGCGGGCCGAGCCGGCGGACCTCGTCGTACTCCTTGCGCTTGGCGTCGTCGCCGAGCACGTCGTACGCGGCGCTGACCTCCTTGAACCGCTCTTCGGCCTTGGGGTCGTCGGGGTGCGTGTCGGGATGGCTGTCGCGCGCGAGCTTGCGGTAGGCCTTGGTGATCTCCTTGGCCGTCGCGGTGTCGGACACGCCGAGCACCTTGTAGTAGTCCTTCTCGTACCACTCCCGCTGCGCGGCCATGGCTCAGCCTCGCACCTTCACCATGGCCGGGCGCAGGACCCGACCCTTCCAGCGATAGCCCGTGCGCAGCACGTCGGCGACGACCGGGCCGGCATCGTCGCTCTCGTCCGCCGGCTCGTGCAGGACGGCCTCGGCCACGCCCGGGTCGAACGGTTGGCCGGCGAGGTCGAGCGCCTCGAGGCCCTGCTTCTGCAACGTGCCGATGAGGGCCGACCAGATCGGCTCGACCCCCTCGACGCCGTGCGTGAACGCGGCTTCGCACGCGTCGAGGACCGGCAGCAGCGCTTCGGCGAACTTGCCCGTCGCGCGGTCGACCTCGTCGGCGTGCTGCGTGGCAACCCGCTTGCGGTAGTTCTCGAAGTCGGCCTGCAGTCGGAGCGCGATGTCCTTGAAGGAGTCGCGCTCCGACAGCAGGGTCTGGATGTCGTGCTCGACGGCGACCGCGTCACCGTTGCCACCGTTGGGCAACGGTGACTCGCCGGTGAAGTCGTCGACCTCACTGCCGCGCTCGTTCTCGAAGTCGCGGTCGTCGGCCGAGCTGTCGTGGACGTCGGTCATCGGTCAGCTCACTGCTCGTCGACGATCTCGGCGTCGATGATCTCGTCGTCGTCGACCGAACCCGCACCCGTCGTCTGACCGCTGGCCGACGATCCGGCGGCGCCCGCGTCGTCGCGAGCGGCGGCCTCGTACAGCTTCTGGCTGAACGCCTGGCTGGCGCCCATCAGCTGATCCTGCGCGGCCTTGATGGCGGCGATGTCGTTGCCGTTCAGCGCGGTCTTGAGCTCGGCGAGCGGGCCTTCGACAGCGGCCTTGTCCTCGGCCGACACCTTGTCGCCCTGCTCGCGCAGCACCTTCTCGGTCTGGTACACGAGCGAGTCGGCGTTGTTGCGGGTCTCGGCCTCCTCACGACGCTGACGGTCCTCCTCGGCGTGCGCCTCGGCGTCGCGGACCATCTGGTCGATGTCCTTCTTGTCGAGCGTGCTCTGACCGGTGATGGTCATGCTCTGCTCCTTGCTGGTCGCGCGGTCCTTGGCCGAGACGTGGACGATGCCGTTGGCGTCGATGTCGAAGGTGACCTCGATCTGGGGCACGCCACGCGGGGCGGGCGGCAGGTCGACGAGCTGGAACTTGCCCAGCGTCTTGTTGTAGCCGGCCATCTCGCGCTCGCCCTGGAGGACGTGGATCTCGACGCTCGGCTGCATGTCGTCGGCCGTCGTGAACACCTCGGTGCGCTTGGTGGGGATGGTGGTGTTGCGCTCGATCAGCTTGGTCATGACGCCACCCTTGGTCTCGATGCCGAGGCTGAGCGGCGTGACGTCGAGCAACAGCACGTCCTTCACGTCACCGCGCAGGACGCCCGCCTGGATGGCGGCGCCGATGGCGACCACCTCGTCGGGGTTGACGGTGCGGTTGGGCTCCTTGCCGGTGAGCGACTGGACGAGGTCCTGCACCGCAGGCATGCGGGTGGAACCACCGACGAGCAGGACGTGGTGGATCTGGCCCTTGGTGAGGCCGGCGTCCTTGATCGCCTGCTCGAACGGCCCACGGCAGCGCTCGAGCAGGTCGGCCGTCAGCTCCTGGAACTTGGCGCGGGTGAGCGTCTCGTCGAGGTGCAGCGGGCCTTCGGGCGTCGCGGTGATGAAGGGCAGGTTGATCTGGGTCTGCTGCACCTGGCTGAGCTCGATCTTGGCCTTCTCGGCCGCCTCCTTGAGGCGCTGCGCGGCCATGCGGTCGGCCGCCAGGTCGACGCCGTGGGCGGACTTGAACTGCTTGACGAGCCAATCGATGACGCGCTGGTCCCAGTCGTCACCACCGAGGTGCGTGTCACCGTGGGTGCTCTTCACCTCGAACACGCCGTCGCCGATCTCGAGCACCGAGACGTCGAAGGTGCCACCACCGAGGTCGAACACGAGGACCGTCTCGTCCTCGGTGCCCTTGTCGAGCCCGTAGGCGAGGGCCGCTGCCGTCGGCTCGTTGATGATGCGCAGCACCTCGAGCCCGGCGATCTGCCCGGCCTCCTTGGTGGCGGTGCGCTGCGCGTCGTCGAAGTACGCGGGCACCGTGATGACGGCCTGGGTGACCGTGTCGTTCAGGTACGCCTCGGCATCGCGCTTCAGCTTCATGAGGATGCGCGCGCTGATCTCCTGCGGTGTGTACTTCTTGCCGTCGACGTCGTCGCTCTTCCAGCTCTGGCCCATCTTCGACTTGATGCTGCGGAAGGTGCGATCGGGGTTGGTGATCGCCTGACGCTTGGCCACCTCACCGACGAGCACCTCGCCGGCCTTGCTGAACGCGACGATCGACGGGGTGGTGCGGGCACCCTCGGAGTTGGGGATGACGACGGGATCGCCCGCCTCGAGGACCGAGACGACGGAGTTGGTGGTTCCGAGGTCGATGCCGACTGCTTTGGCCATGTTCGTGCTCCAGTTGAGGGTGCTGTGATGAGGTCAGGGGGGAAGTGCTGAGTTGACCTGCATCAAGGCTACGCGCCGGACCAGCTCCCATCAACCTCGCGTGCAGAAAAGTTGAGTCGAGTCAACGCAACCTTCAGGTCCGCTGAGCGAGCGTACCGGGCTCGAGACCCAGCTCACGCTCGGTGAGCCGCTGCGTGACTCGCGCCATCTGCTCGAGCTCGAGCGCGGATCCGCTCTGGGAGTGCAGCGCGTAGGCGTCGCTCAAGGCCACCACCATCCACGCGACTTCCGTGGGGTTCTCGCAGTGGAACATCCCGGAGGCGTTCCCCCGCTCGATGACGCCGACGACGAGGTCGTGCCAGGCGCGTGACAGCCGGTCGGACGTGTCGCGCAGCGTCGGCGAGTGAGCCGCCTCGGACCAGGCCTCGAGCCAGAAGCGATAGGCGTCCTCGCCGCCGCCCGGCCCATAGGGCTCGGTGAGCTCGCGGAGCTGCGCGAGCGGATCCCGGTCGGACGCCAACGCCTCGCGCACCTCGTCCATCTCCTCGGTCGCCACCTTCTCGAACGCTGCCGCGAGCAGGCTGTCGTGGTCGGGGAAGTAGTGGTGCAGCAGCCCGTGGGTGACCCCAGCTCGCGCCGCGACCTGCCGTGACGTGGTGCGAGCGAAGCCTCGATCGGCGATCTCGGCGACCGCCGCGTCGAGGATCGCGGCACGGCGCTGGTCGGGCTGCATGCGTGGCAAGAGCCACACAGTATCCTGGTCGCCTTGTTGGCCCGATGGCCAATACACTGTTGGCCATGCGGTCAACACGCACGCTCAACGCCGGTGCACTCGCCTTGTCGGGCTCGTTCATGGTCGTGTTCCCGCTCTTGCCTGCCCTCCAGGACCGGGCGCACATCTCGACCGCGCAGCTCGGATGGATCGCGACCGCCGGCTTCGTGGCCGCCCTCGTCGCCCAGGTCGCGATCGCTCCGCACGCGGACCGCGGGCGCGAGCGCTTGGTGATCAACGGCGCGATCGTGACGATGGCGCTGTCGACGCTCGTCTACGCCTTCGGCGACTCCGTCACCTGGTTCGTCGCCGGCCGGCTGGGCGCGGGGCTCGCCTACGGGGCCTTCACGCCCGCGGCGATCGGGTTGATCGTGCGCCACTTCCCCGAGTCGCCCGGTCGTCACATCGGTCGGCTGCAGTCGCTCGAGCTCGCCGGCATGGCCCTCGGCCCGATGCTCGCGGTCGTCGGCAAGGTGTCGATCGGCGTCGTCCCGACCCTGGTCGTCGCAGCTGCGCTGACCCTCGTCGTCGCATCGCCGGCGTTGTTCACGCGCATCGCTGCCTCGCCCGAGTCGACTGCCGTCCACACGCACCCGACGTTCCTCGGTGGCCTCGGACTGCTCCGCCACCGCTCGGTGCTCGCCGCAGCGTGCGTGGTCACCGCCTTCTACATCCCGATGGGTGCCTACGACGCGTTGTTCCCCCGATTCCTCACCGACATCGGTGCATCCGACTGGGTGCTCGGGTTGGCGCTCGTCGCCTTCGCGGTGCCGAGCGTGTTCCTCGCCTCGTGGGCCGGCCGCGAGGTGGACCGGCTGGGTCCGTTCGCGGCGGCTCGGCGGGGCGGTGCCGCCAACGTCGCCGTCATCGTGTCGTACGGCCTCGTCCGCGTCCCGATGGTGGTCGTCGTGATCGGCTTGTTCGAGTCGGGTGGGCAGACGCTGATCGGCGCCGCGGGCGCGGCAGCGATGGGCTGGGCGGTGCCAGGGCGACGCGCCGCGACCGCACAGGGACTGGGCGAGGCCGTGGGCACGATCGCCGCTGCGCTCGTCGCCGCTGCGGCCGCCCCGCTCTACGCGGCCGGCGGACCGGCTGCGCTCTTCTTCTGCACGGCGATCCTCACCGCAGGCGCCCTGACGACGGGCATCCGCATGAGCCACGCGGCAGACCCCGTCGAGGTTCGCCTGCCGCCCGCGCCACACGCGGTTCCGCTCGCGGTGTGACGGGCGCCCGCCGCCGACCGGGCGGTTTGGGCGCGGCCTGCGGGCGATACCGTCCTGGTCATGCAGCTCCGCGACCTCCGCATCTTCACCGAACCCCAGCAGGGTGCCACCTACGACACGCTGCTCGACGTGGCCCGGCGGACCGAGCAGCTCGGGTTCGGTGCGTTCTTCCGCAGCGACCACTACTTGAAGATGGGCGACGTGAGCGGGTTGCCCGGACCGACCGACGCGTGGATCACGCTCGCCGGTCTGGCGCGCGACACCTCCACCATCCGTCTCGGCACGCTGGTGTCGCCGGTGACGTTCCGCAGCCCGGGCCTGCTCGCGATCAGCGTCGCACAGGTCGACCAGATGAGCGGCGGACGGGTCGAGCTCGGCCTCGGCGCCGGCTGGTACGAGGCCGAGCACCGCGCCTACTCGTTCGACTTCCCCTCGACGAAGGAGCGCTTCGACAGCCTCGCCGACCAGCTCGCGATCGTCGACGGGCTGTGGAACACACCGCTCGGGCAGACCTTCGATCACCGGGGCACGGTCCACTCGGTCAGTGGTTCCCCCGGCCTGCCCAAGCCGGTGCAACAGCCCGTGCCCATCATCGTCGGTGGGCACGGGACGACTCGGACGCCGGCGCTCGCCGCGCGCCATGCGGCCGAGTTCAACCTGGCGTTCTCGCCACTCGAGGACTTCGTCGCGCAACGCCGTCGCGTGCAGGCCGCGTGCGAGGCCGTTGGCCGGACACGCCCGATGGTGTACTCCGCGGCGCTCATCGTGTGCGCGGGCCGTGACGAGGCAGAGGTCGCTCGCCGCGCGGCTGCGCTCGGTCGCGAACCGAGCGAGCTGCGCGAGAACGGCGCCGCGGGAACCCCCGAGGAGGTCGCCGCCACCCTCCGGCGTTGGGCCGAGGCGGGCGCCGAGCGGATGTACCTGCAGGTCCTCGACCTCACCGATCTCGAGCACCTCGACCTCATCGCCAACGAGGTCGCCCCGCTGCTGGGGTAGCACCATGGCCGTGATCGACCCGGACCTCGCGCGCGAGATGGGGTTCGACGCGTCCGACGTCGCCGCGAACCAGATGGGTCTGCTCACGCCCGATCAGGAGGCCGTCCTGGCCGATGCAGCGAAGGCGGGACGGCGACGGCGCCGCGTGATGGTGGCGGTCTTCGTGGTGCTCATCGTCGCCGCGGTCGCGGCAGCGCTCCTCGGGGCGACGACCGACGTGACACCGGTGATGGTCGCTGTCGTCGTCGCGCTGGCGCTCGTGCCCGTCGCCTTGGTCGTCGCCGCAGCGCGCCGCGTCGGCCGGAGCCTTGCCGCATTCGAGCAACCGTTCGTCCGCAGCGTCGAGGGCCGACCGCGGTGGGACCCATCGGTGACCAACAGCGTGTACCTCGACGTCGGCGACGTGCGCTTCGTCGTGTTCACCGATCAGGCACGGTTGTTCGATCCCACTCGCACCTACCGCATGTACTACATCGACACCGAGGCCGGCGCGACCACGATCCTGTCGATCGAGATCACCGGCTGAGCAGCACGCTCCGACATCGGCGCAAGCCATGCCGAGGAGCAGAATGGGCCGATGGCAGACCACGACCTCGTCATCCGCAACGGCACGGTCGTCGACGGCTCCGGATCGGCTCCGCGTCTCGCCGACGTGGCCGTGCGTGACGGCCTCGTCGTCGACGTCGCGCCACGAGTGGAGGGCCGTGGTGCGCGCGAGATCGACGCGGACGGCTTCACCGTCACCCCGGGCTTCGTCGACATCCACACGCACTACGACGGTCAGGCGACGTGGGACCCCGTCCTGGCCCCGAGCAGCATCCACGGTGTCACGTCAGTTGTCATGGGCAACTGCGGTGTCGGGTTCGCGCCGGCGCGACCGACGCCCCAGCAGCACGACTGGTTGATCGGGCTGCTCGAGGGGGTCGAGGACATACCGGGTTCGGCGCTCGCCGAGGGGCTGACCTGGGACTGGGAGACCTTTCCCGATTATCTCGACGCGCTCGGGCGGCGGAGGTGGGCGATCGACGTCGCGACGCAGGTCGCGCACGCACCGCTGCGCACCTATGTGATGGGCGAGCGCGGGGCGAGCCTCGACGAAGCGCCGACCGCGGACGAGTTGGAGAAGATGGCGGCCGAGGTACGGGCCGGGATCGAGGCCGGAGCACTCGGCTTCACCACCAGCCGCACATATGTCCATCGCACTCGCGACGGGGCACCGCTCGGCACGCGCACCTCGTCGTTCGACGAGCTCGTCTCGCTCGCCGGAGCCATGGCCGACACCGGCCGTGGCGTCATCCAACTGATCAGCGATGCGTACCAATCACCGGACCAGGAGTACACGGCCGCCGAGCTCCACCTGATGCGTTCGTTGGTGGAAGCCACGGGGCGGCCGCTCAGCATGACGGTGCAGCAGCCCGAGCCGCTGCCCGACCGCTGGCGAGAGATCGCGGCGTGGGTGGATCGGTGCGTCGCGGCAGGACTTCCGATGAAGACACAGGTCGCTGCGCGACCGATCGGGATCCTCGAGGGACTGACCGCATCGGTGAACCCCCTCGTGCTCTGTCCGAGCTTCCAGGAGATCGCGCGGCTGCCGCTCTCCGAGATGGTCCTGGCGTTGCGCGACCCCGAGCGGTGCGCTCGCATCGTCGCCGAGCACGACACGTCGAAGCTCGACGGCATCCTGCTCGAGATCATCGGTGGCTTCCACAAGCTGTTCCCCATGGGCGATCCGGTCGATTACGAGCCCCCGGCGTCGGCATCGATCGCAGCGATCGCCGCCCGAGCGGGTCGCCATCCCGTCGAGGTCGTGCTCGACCTGCTCGTCGAGCACGACGGCAACCAGCTGCTGTACATGCCACTGTTCAACTACGCCCACGGCAACCTCGACGACGTGCGCGAGATGCTGCTCACACCCAACGCGCTCATGGGTCTCAGCGATGCCGGAGCCCACTGCGGCGTCATCAGCGACGGCAGCATGACGACGACGGCGCTCGCCCTGTGGTGCCGCGACCGCGGCGACCGAGGCACCTTGCCGATCGAGCTGATGGTGCACCACATCACCCAGCGCACCGCGCAGCACGTCGGCTGGAGCGACCGCGGGGTCCTCGCACCGGGCTATCTGGCCGACATCAACGTGATCGACATGGGCACGCTTGCGGCGCACCCGCCGACCATCGTCCGCGACCTCCCGGCAGGTGGCCGTCGTCTGATGCAGACCGCCAGCGGCTACCGCCACACGTTCAAGGCAGGCGTCGAGACCTTCGCCGACGGCGATCACACCGGCGCCCTCCCCGGCCGTCTCGTCCGCGGCCCCCAACCCACCCCGCGATGAGAGATGAGTGGCGATTCGCCGCTCATCTCTCATCACACGGGTGGTGACCACCACGTCGCGGCGAGCAGCTCGGCGACGAGGGTCTCGGTCAGCAGAGCGACGATCGGATCGTCGTCGCCCGGGTAGCGGATCGTCTGCTGCGCCGCCTCGAACGGCGCTCCAACCGCGACCGCCGTGGTCTCTCGCTCGCGCATCCAGGTCGCAGCGGCAGCGTCGTGACGACCACCTGCGTACACGACCGCTCGGTAGTCGAGCGTCTTGGTGAGATAGACGTCGACGTGACTCCAGTCGCCCGTCTCGCACCCGTCGGCGGGGCGGCGCGGGACCTCACGGACCATCAGCGCCGACTGCAGTGACGACGAGATCCGCTCGGCCGGGGCGAGGAACCACACGCCATGCGGTCCGTCCAGACGCTCGCTCAACTCCGGCAGCCAGGCGTTGCGACGATCGAGCAACCACTCCGACGCGTCGGCAGCAGCTCGGGCCCGAGCGGCGACCGACAGCGCCGCGCCCGTCAGCTGCTCCTCGAGGACGAGCAACGCCAGCATGGTGTGCTGGAACGAGCGGCAGGCCACCCCGCTCACCTCCGGCCGGGCCAGCATCGGCACCACGGCCGAGGCCGCAGCGGTGATGCTCGAACCGGGCGTGTTCGTCAGGGCCACGTGGCCGGGGTAGGCCTCGACGAACTGCAGGGTCTCGGCCGACCCACCGCTGGCCGAGATGCCGACGACGAGCAAGTCGTCCGACGGCGGCCACGACGCCTCGGTCGACGACAGCTCGGCGACCGCAGCGATGCCGGCCCGGCGGAGCCGGAGCGCAGCCGATTGTGCAGCGAACCACGACGAACCCATGCCGGTGAGGAGCACCCGCCGGGCCAGGCCCTCGATGGGCCATTGCATCGCACCGTCGTCGATCGCGACGGCGACCTCGCGCAGCGCGCGGGGCTTGGCTTCGAGGTCGGACAGGAAGGTCGCCGGGTCCATCTCGCTCATCGAAGGTCATCCTCGTCGGGGAACAGTGCCGTCATCGCCGCATCGGGGACGTAGCCCCAGATCGGCAGCCGCGTCGCGGCGTAGGCGTACTCGTGGAGCTCCTGGGCCACGCGCAGCGCGAACAGCAGGCGGTGATCGAGCGGGCGCGCCCGCTCGTAGGCGTCGAGCGCGGCGGCGATGGCGGTGCTGACGAACGGCGCGACGTCGGTGCCTTCCCGGCGCCGCGCCGCGATGCGTCCGACGTGGTCGATCGACTGCAGCAACCCCGCGACGTCGCGCTCGACCGGCGACAGGACGGGACGCTGCCCGGGCTCGAGCGGATCGCCGTCGAAGTCGGTCAGCAGCAGGCGGTCGGCCGCTCGGAGGAACTGACCCGCGTGCAGGTCGCCGTGGATGCGCTGCACCGGCACCGGCACCGGCACCGGCACCGATGAGTCGAGGGCACAGAGCGCTTCGTCGATCTGCCCGAGTCGCGCCCGCAGGCGCACACCCGCCTCGCCGGGCGTCTGGTCGATCGCGAGACGACGACGCTCGCGCGCCCAGGCGCGTGACGACTGCAGCGTGCCGTGTGTGACCGTGTCGCCGGCGAGCACAACGTGGAGGTCGGCGGTGATGGTGCCCATGCACGCCGCCGTGCGCGTGAGATCGTCGAGGCCGAGCGAACCGTCGAGCCAGGCGATCACGTCGCCGACGTACCACTGCCAGCCGTCGGTTGCGCCGGGGACGAGCTCGCTCACAGCAGCGACGACCCATCCCCCGTCGTCGACGACGCCGACGAAACGGGGCATGTGCTCGAAGCCTGCGGCAGCGAGGTGCTCGACCACCTCGAACGCATCGTGCGCCACGGGATCGCGGAACCACTTGACGAGGTACCGCTCGTCGACCGCGATGGAGAGGTTGGCGTGGTCGGTCGAGACCTTTCGCTCGCGACCCTCCGTCGGCAGACCGATGAGCCGGGTGACGGCTGCGGCCGATTCACCCGCGGCGCCGTTCACCCGCCGAGCTCCACCTTCCTCGTCGCCGTGCCCGCGCGCTGATGGGTCGCCGAGATCGTCAGCTCGGCGCCCGCCGGACCACGCACCACCCACGACGCGAGGGTGCGGTCGGGTGTGCCGTCGTTCCAGTGCTCGAAGCGCGAGTTGATCCGGCCGGCGAGCTGCCCCAGCTCGAGACGCGCCGTGCCGCCGAGCACCTCCGCGCCGTCAAGGGTCGCGACGATCGGACGGACGAGGTGCTCCTTGCGCGCACGTTCGGTGACGTGGGTGGCGAGCCAGCCGGTGTTCGCGAGACCCGCCTCCACACGCCACGTGTCGCCGCCGAGCGGGGTGACGCGGGTGTGCACGATCTCGAGCTCGGGGGCGGCGAGCGCCTGGTGGATGGCGAAGTCGGCATGACCTTGCACCTCGGTGGCCAGGTGGCCGAGGGGTGGGTTGCCCCAGCTGCACAGGTAGTCCCACCCGCCGAGCTCGACGGGGCCGAGCTGGGGATGCTCGAACGGGTACCAGTCGACGCACATCTCGGGATGGTGCTCGTCGGCCCATCGCAGCACGCCGAGCTCCTCGTCCTCGGTCGGACCGGTGTACCAGAAGTGCGTCGACTGCTTGGTGCCCGTCGCCGTCTTGACGACGTCCCAGAACTCCGTCGTCCAGGCGAACACACCGAGGTGGTCGTAGGCCCAATCGTCGGCGGCACCGCTCATCGTCTCGCTCTTGTCGAAGGTGAAGTCCTCGAAGACGGAGTGCACCGTGTACCCGGTGAGCTCGGTGCCGCGATCGCCGAGCTGCCTCCACGCCCACACGTCCATCGGGGGCAGCGCGCTGTCGCTCTGCGTGCTCGACGGGCGCAGCAGGACGCCGCCCGCCGTGTGGTAGGCGTTGTAACCGCACACGTTCGGCCGGGCGACCAGCGCGCGGACGAGCGCATCGATCTCGGGCTCGCTCAGCGGATGGTCGCCGCTGCCTGTCACACCGGTCCCCCACCCGGACGGGAAGTTCCGGTTCATGTCGAGGCCCTCGGGCGGCCGCGGCGTGGGGACGGTGAAGCCGTCGAAGTCGACGACCTCGCCCTCGTCGAGCAACCGGTAGCGCCGGACGTCGGCAGCGGCGCCCTCCATCGGCACGGCGCGCATGATGCGCGGATCGGTCGCAGATTCCATCCACGCGCCGTTCGGATCGGCGACGCGCATGGTGAGGATCCGACCGTCGCCGTCGATGTCGCGAGCGTGCAGACCTGGCGCGCGGTGCGCGTCCCGCCAGGGCCACGGACGCACGCTGCTGCGCCGGAACTGCGGCGAGTCGGCGAGCACCCACTCCGCACCGTCGGGGTTGACCCGCGGCACGACATAGAAGGTGCGGCGCTGCAGCGCGCGGGTGACGGTCTCGTCGGTGCCGTGCCCGTCGACCAGTCGCTGGATCAGTGCGAGCGCGGCGACACTCGCGGTGAGCTCGGTCGAGTGGATGTTGGCGTCGACCCAGTGCGCGGGCTTGGTGTCGTGGGTTCCTGTCGACGCATCGGTGATCGTGGCGATCCAGAGCTCGCGTCCCTCGTACGACCGCCCGTAGCTCTCGACCGCCATCAGCGTCGGATGAGCCGCGGCCGTGTCGTGGAGCCAATTGGTGAGCTCGTCGTAGCGGAGGAACCGGTCGAACGCGTAGATCACGCGCGCACGCTACTGGTGCGATGGCGGCCGGACGAGCCGCCGATCGATCGACGTCTGCACGAAACCGGCGCCGAGATACAGGTCGCGCGCAGCATCGGATTCGAAGCCCACCTTCAGGCGCCGCGCGCCGTGACGGACGAGCCGGTCGAGGCCGTTGGTCAGGAGCATGCGTCCCAGGCCTCGGCGCTGGTGGTCGTCGTGGACGCGCATCGGTTCGAGGAGACCGACGAGCGTCGTCGGATCGAACCAGAACAGCGCGTAGCCGGCCACCGTGCCGTTGGCGTCCTCGACCGCCAGATCGAGGGTCGGCTCGTAGAGCGAGCACTGGCGCAGCCTCGTCTCGACCAGCTCGCCGTTCCGAGCGATCATCGGGTGCGGGCGGTCCGCCCGCATCGTGCGGTCGGCGATCGAGTAGCCCTCGACCCGCGCGATCGGTGCCCGTTCGTCGGCGTCCATCCACGAGGTGCCGGACAGCTCGTCAGTCATGGTGAACCCGCTCGCGAGGGCGAGGTCGATCGACCCCACATCGTCCTCACGAACGAGCATCTCGAGCGGCGCATCGCCGTGTCGGCCGGCCGCCTCGATCGTGGCCGCCCACACGTCGGCCTCGTCGACGATGGATGGCACGACGAAGACGTCGACCTGCCACGCGTCGTTCCACGCGGTCAGCCCGGCCGCGGCGACGGGGCCCACGTCGTCGAACCAGACGGGAAGGGCCAGCTCGTCGGTCGCGCGAGGACGGCGCCACCACCAGTGCACGTCGGCGGCCTCCCACATGCCTGCGAGCGGATCAGCGAGCCGCGCCCGCTGCAGCACCGTGGACGTCGCCCGAAGCCGCTCGAGCCCGCGGAGCATCTCGTGTCGCACGACCACGCCCGCCGAGCGTATTGGGCCCTCCCGCGTCACGATTCGCGACTGCTCGTTACTTTCCAGTGTGTGACCTTCGAGCAGTTTGTTCGGGAGCGTGGCCCTGGGCTTCGAGCTGCACTGGTCGCTGCGTATGGACCGCAGATCGGCCTCGACGCTGCATCGGAGGCGCTCGCCTACGGCTGGGAGCAGTGGGCTCGGCTGCGGACGATGGAGAACCCGGCGGGCTACCTGTTCCGCGTCGGGCAGTCGGCAGCGCGGGAGCTGATGCGCGAACCACCGTCGTTCCCGGTGCCGAGCGGGCAGGCACTTCCGGAGTTCGAGCCCGGGCTGTTGCCTGCGCTGGCGGCGTTGACCGAGCATCAGCGCGTGTGCGTCGTGCTGGTCCACGGCTACAGCTGGCCGATCGTCGAGGTGGCCCGGCTGCTCGACGTCACCCACGCCACCGCGCGCACGCATCTGCAGCGCGGCATGGCCCATCTTCGCATCGCCCTGGAGGTGCACCGTGCCGACTGACGAGTTCGAGGAACAGATCGCCGCTTACTTCGGCTGGCTCGAAGAACAACTGGGTGTGGAGCTGCGAGCGGAACGAGCCGTCGCGTCCGAAGGTCGCCGATGGCGATTCACCGCTATCGCCGCCGGTGTGGCAGCCGTCGTCGCCCTGGTCGGTGTCCTTCTGGTCCGATCGGCGCCCGATCGACGGGTCACCACCGACTCCACACCGATGGCCACCTCTGCCTCGACCGCTGGACCGACCACGACCGATGAGCCCTCCCCATCCAGCACGCCGCCGGTCGCGGAAGCGTCGACATGGGCGCCGGTCCACCTTCCGCCCGGGTACCGCGTGATCGGCGTGTACCGCGGGCTCGCCGCACAAATGGGAGGCTCGGAAGCGGCCGATGTCGACCCGCTGGAACGTCCGGTGCGTCCCTTCATCGGGTTCACGGTCATGACCACGCACGGGCCACCGGTGTACGTGAGTGACGAAGGGGACCTGAGCCCGTCCAACCAGCCTCCTACCGCGACCATCCAGACGATCGAGGGCGTGGGTGAGCTGCTCGGTCACACGTTGACGACGATCGACGGCACGGTGTTGAGGATCGGCTGGCCATGGATCGACGAACAACCGAGGGATGAGCAGATCGCACAGGTTGCGCGCGCCCTTGCTCCCGTGTCCGACGTACAACTCGACGCGCTCGATCACGACGCACAGACGTACTTGGGTCAGCTTCCGCAGATCGACGCAGTGGTCCTCGGCGGATATGAGATGGTGCACCGCCTTGGCGGAGGCCACGAGCCCGGCGCCATCTGCGTCCGCATCGGCACAGACCAGGGATGCCGTCCGAAAGTCGGCAACCCGAACACGCCTGCCGACCAGCGCCAGGCCGCCGCATCGGTGCTCGTCGGCGACGCGTGGGTGATCGCCGGCACGAACCTCGGGGCCCTGCAGATCGATCTCGACACCGTCGATTTCGCGTGGTGCTCGGCGCGCGAGGACGGCACCGTTGTCGCGTCCCTGGCATTGTCGGCCACCATCGCGAACGGCGTGGACTACTTCCTCGTCGAGGTTCCCGACGATGTCGACTTTGTCCGCCTGTGCGTCCCGGACGGCACGACGCTCGAGGCCGCGTCGACGGGTGTCCTCGTCCGGCCTGACACGGGCGTTGACAACGGTTGATACCGCCGACACACTGGCGAGATGAGCCGGCACACGATGAGCTTCGCGTTGCCCGAGTCGATGCGGGAGTACATCGACGAGCGGGTGCGGACGGGTGACTACGGCAACACGAGCGAGTACCTCCGCGAGCTCATCCGGCGCGATCAGCAGACGCAGCGCGCTCAGCGTCTCCGCGATCTGATCGCCGAAGGACTTGCCTCCGGACCGTCCCGCGCTCTGACCGATGAGGTCATCAGCGAACTGCGCGACCGCGGCCTCGGCGCCGGCGCGTGATCGAGGTTTACCTCCGTCCCCGCGCGGAAGTCGATCTCGTCGAGCGCACGACGTACTACGCCGAGGAAGGAGGGCATGAGCTCGGCAACCGCTTCTTCGAAGCTGCAGTCGAGGCATTGTCCGCGATCGGCCGGATGCCAGGCGCCGGGTCACCGCAAGTCGGCGAATGGTGCGGCATCCCAGGCTTGCGCACCCGCCGAATCCCAGGCTTCCCCTGCAGCTGGTGCTACTTCGTCGGCGATCACGTCGATGTCGTCCGCCTCCTCGCCGACGCTCAGGATCTGCCGGCACTGCTCGCCGACGAACAGGCTCCGTGATCCCGACCGTCTGACCCCTCCCCGGATCGGGGCCTGAGTGGTCAAACGCTGGGTCGGTCGAAGGCGATGAGGCTCGGTTCGTACTCGGCGGGAGGTTCGAAGCCGAGGAGGTCGAACAGGGTCGAGGCGACGTTCGCCAGACCGGCATCCGGCGCTGCTGCCATGTGGTACTCCCCGTGGTACTGCGAGTCGTGGATGACGAAGGGCACCGGGCTGAGCGTGTGCGACGTCTTGGGCGAGCGCACGCCGTCGGACTCGGTGAACATGATGTCGGCGTTGCCGTGGTCGGCGGTGTACACGAGCACGCCACCGAGCTCGTCGATCGTCGCGATCAGCTCGCCCATGCAGCGGTCGATCACCTCCATCGCCTTGATCGTCGCGTCGAGGTCGCCGGTGTGGCCCACCATGTCACCCGACGGGAAGTTCAGCCGGCCGAAGCGGTACGTGCCCGTTCGCAGCAGCTCGATCGTGCGCTCGGTGATCTCGGGCACCTTCATCGCGGGCGTGCGGTTGAACTCGACGCGATCCGAGGGGATCTCGACGTAGGTCTCGAGCGTCGGGTCGATGTAGCCCGAGCGGTTGCCGTTCCAGAAGTAGGTGACGTGCCCGTACTTCTGCGTCTCGCTGATCGCGAAGGTGCGCACCCCTTCGGCACACAGGAACTGGCTCATCGTGTGCTCGATGACCGGCGGCGAGACGAGGTAGTGCTTGGGCACCAGCGCGTCGCCGTCGTACTGCAACATGCCGCAGAAGTACACGTCGGGCGCGTCGCCGCGATCGAAGGCCGAGAACTCCGGATCCTCGTACGCCTGCGAGATCTCGATCGAGCGGTCGCCACGGAAGTTGTAGAGCACCACTGCGTCGCCGTCGTGCATCGTCCCGACCGGACGGCCGTCGTCGTCCACGATGACGAACGCGGCGAGGTACTGGTCGCCGACGTCCGATTCGGTGTACATCGTCTCGACGGCTTCCGTGGCCGAGTGGAACGGCCGACCGATTCCGTGCGTGTGGCAGTCGTAGCCGCGCTTCACCATCGGCCAGTCGGCCTGATAGCGGTCCATCGTGATCATCATCCGACCGCCGCCGGACGCGATGCGGTAGTCGACACCGTGGTGATCGTTGATCTTGCGCAGCACCTGCTCGGTCTGGGCGATGTAGTCGAGCGCGGAGCGCGCCGGGACGTCACGGCCGTCGAGCAGGATGTGGATGCGTGCCCGATGCACACCCTCCACCGCGGCGCGCTCGAGCAACTGGTACAGCTGCTCGTTGTTCGAGTGCACGTTGCCGTCGGAGTGCAGGCCGATGAAGTGCATCGTGTGCGCCCGGCCGTGCTCGACGGCGGCCCTCCACACGTCACTCGCGAACAGCGAGCCGTTCGCCAGCGCCTGGTTCACGAGCTTCGCGCCCTGGGCGAAGATGCGCCCGGCACCGAGCGCGTTGTGGCCCACCTCGCTGTTGCCCATGTCGTCGTCGGACGGCAGCCCGACCGCGGCGCCGTGGGCGCGCAGCTGCGTCGACAGCGGCGACGCGAGGAGCGCGTCGAGGTTCGGGGTGTCGGCCTCGGTGACTGCGTTGCTCGGTCCTGGCGGTGCGATGCCGACGCCGTCGGCGATCACCAGCAGCAGTGGACCGGATCGTCCGGCGAAGGTGGGGTGGCGGTGGAGGGAGAGTGCCATCAAGACTCCCGTCGATACAGATGGAGGCCGGTGTGCGACCCGTGCTCGAACCAGTGTACGGCCAGGTCACGCACGTGTTCACGAGCGGTCTATGCTCGCCCGCCATGGCCAACAAGAAGGCATACCTCGACCACCTGCGTAGCGTGCCTCTCTTCCAGGGATGTTCGCAGAAGGACCTCGAGAAGATCGCGAAGGCGGGTGACGAGGTGACGATGCCCGCGGGCTCGCTGATCGTCGACCAGGGTCAGACCGGACGTGAGGCGTTCGTCGTGCTGAGCGGCAGCGTGAACGTGCGCCGCAACGGCAAGAAGGTCGCGACACTCGGCCCGGGCACCATCGTCGGCGAGCTGTCGCTGCTCGACCACGGCCCCCGCACCGCGACGGTGACCTGCGAGACCGACTGCACGTTCCTGCTGCTCAGCCAGCGCACGTTCCTCGGCGTCGTCGACGACGTGCCGGCGCTCGCGCACAAGCTGCTCGCCTCGCTCGCGACGCGCATCCGCGACCTCGACCGCCAGTACTACGGCTGAGCTGTGCCGTCCGGGCGCCTCGTGGACGTGGGCGTCGGGACACGCTTGAACTAGCGTTCGGGCCGTCATGAGCACGCACGCGGCAGCCGAATCAGAAGCAACGACCGGCGACAAGCGGTTCCGACCGCACCAACTCGTCATCGTCCTCGGGATCGCGATCGGCGTGTTCACGCTGCTCTCCGGCATCGTGCCGCTGATCACCGAGTGGCACGACGAGAAGACGCCCTCGCGCAAGGTCTTCATCAACATCCCGGGCCCGCTCCAGATCGCCTTCTACACGTTGGTCCCCGCGCTGCTCGTGTGGGGCGCGTTCGCCTTCGCCGAGCGGGTCCGCAACTGGGAGCGAGGCGCTCCCGATCGCCGGCGAACCACGCTGAAGAACGCGAAGCACCGCATGGCCGACTTCCGTGCGGGCGTGTACATGCGCACACTGCTGCGCGATCCGGCCGCCGGGGTGATGCACTCGTTGATCTACTTCGGGTTCCTCATCCTGCTCGGGGTGACGACGGTGCTCGAGGTCGACCATCAGCTGCCCGAGGACCTGAAGTTCCTCCACGGCAAGACGTACCTCGGCTACTCGCTCGTCGGCGACGGGGCCGGCGTCGTGTTCCTCGTCGGCATCGTCTGGGCGATCGTGCGGCGGTACGTGCAGCGGCCGTACCGCATCCGCATCAAGAGCAAGCCCGAGCACGCGCTCATCCTCGGCACGTTCCTCGTCATCGGCGTGAGCGGGTTCTTCGCCGAGGCGTTCCGGATCGCGCTGATCGACCGTCCGAACTACGAGAAGTGGAGCTTCGTCGGCTACCCGCTCAGCCGGGCCTTCGAGGGCATGTCGACGAACGACCTCGAGCTGTGGCACCAGATCCTGTGGAGCGCGCACGTCGTCAGCTTCCTGGTCTTCCTCGCGATCCTGCCCGTCACGATGCTGCGGCACATGTTCACCTCGCCGCTGAACATGTACCTGCGCAATCGCGAGCGGCCCAAGGGCGCGATGAAGCCGATGCCCAACCTCACCGAGACCGAGCTCGAGAGCTTCGGCGCGTCCGTGGTCGAGGACTTCACGTGGAAGCAGTTGCTCGACACCGACGCGTGCACGATGTGTGGCCGCTGCACCAGTGTGTGCCCGGCACACGCCACGGGCAAGCCGCTCGACCCGCGCGAGATCGTGCTGAAGACCGGCGAGGTGATGGCGGCCACGGCGCCGCAGGGTCACGTCAGCCCGCCACTCGGTGTCGATCGCGAGATCACCATCTCGTCCAACTCGGTGTTCGAACGCATCACCGCCGAGGAGATCTGGGCGTGCACGAGCTGCAAGGCGTGCGACGAGATCTGCCCGGTGAACATCGAGATCCTCGACAAGATCCTCGACATGCGGCGCTACCTGTCGCTGATGGAGAGCAACTTCCCGTCCGAGCTGGGCACCGCCTATCGCTCGATGGAGAACCAGGGCAACCCGTGGGGAATGAACCAGGGCGAGCGGGCCGACTGGGCGAAGGACCTCGACGACGTCAAGGTGGTCGACCCGGGCGAGACGCTGACCTCGGAGTACCTCTACTGGGTCGGGTGCGCCGGCTCGTTCGACGACAAGAACAAGAAGGTCACCCAGGCGATGGCCAAGCTGCTCAAGCGGGCCGGCATCGACGTCGCCATCCTCGGCCCGAGCGAGATGTGCACGGGCGACCCGGCCCGGCGCAGCGGCAACGAGTACCTCTTCCAGATGCTGGCGATGCCGAACGTCGAGATGCTGAACGGCATGGGCGTGCGCAAGATCATCACGCAGTGCCCGCACTGCTTCAACACGCTGCGCAACGAGTACCCGCAGCTCGGCGGCAACTACGAGGTCGTCCACCACTCGCAGCTGCTCGAGCAGCTCATCGAGAGCGGCCGCCTCGACGTCAGCCAGGCCACCCTCGACGAACGGATCACCTACCACGACAGCTGCTACCTCGGCCGGCACAACGACGTCTACCTCGCGCCGCGCAAGGTCGTCGCGTCGATCAAGGGCATCGAGGTCGTCGAGATGCAGCGCAACGGCACGAAGGGCATGTGCTGCGGCGCCGGCGGCGCGCGCATGTGGATGGAGGAGTCGATCGGCACGAAGGTGAACGACGAGCGAGCGATGGAGGCGCTGTCGACCGGTGCCTCACGGGTCGCGACGGCGTGCCCGTTCTGCTACATCATGCTCGACGACGGCGTGAAGGCGGCGGGTGCCGACGACGAGCAAGTCAAGGTCGCCGACATCTCGATCCACCTGCTCGACGCGATCACCGCCGGCGAGCGAGCCGTCGCCAACCCACCGGTGCCCGACGTCTACAGCGCCCCGACCGGCGGCGACTGACCAACTTCGGGGCTCGGGGGCGAGAAAGTCGCCCGCCAGCCCCAAAGTTGCGGCCTCCGGGTCAGAGCTGCTCGAAGTTCTCCCAGTAGCGGCTGGGGGTCGGGCCGCGCTGGCCCTGGTACTTGGAACCACGGGCGCCGCTGCCGTACGGGTTGTCGGCCGGGGTGGTCATCTGCATGAAGCTCACCTGACCGATCTTCATGCCGGGGTAGAGCGTGATCGGCAGCGTCGCGATGTTGGTGAGCTCGAGCGTGACGTGCCCGCTGAAGCCGGGGTCGATGAATCCTGCAGTCGAGTGGATGATGAGACCCAGTCTCCCCAAACTCGACTTCCCCTCGATGCGGGACACGAGATCATCGGGGACGGTGACCGTCTCGAGCGTGGTGCCGAGGACGAACTCGCCGGGGTGGAGCATGAACACGCCGTCCTCGGGGATCGTGATCAGCTCGGTGAGGTCTTCCTGGTTCTGCTTCACGTCGATGACGCCCGACGTGTGGTTGCGGAAGACCCGGAACAGGTTGCCGATCTTGACGTCGATCGATGAGGGCTGCACACACCGCTCGTCGTAGGGGTCGATGACGATGCGGCCCGCGGCGATCTGCTCGCGCAAGCTCCGGTCGGAGAGGATCACGGCGCCAAGCTAGTGGAGGGCGCGACGGCGAGTGCAGGGCAGGTCAGGCCCGCTCGGGGACGACGAAGATGCAGAAGGGATGGCCGGCCGGATCGGCGAAGACGTAGAGCGGCTCTTCGGGGTTGTCGAAGCGGTCGTCGAGGATCGTCGCGCCGAGGGCGAGGGCGCGGTCGCGCTGCTCGGCCAGGTCGTCCGGTGTCGGGACGGTGAGGTCGAGATGCAACTGCTGCGGGACTGCCGTCGCCGGCCAGGTCGAACGCGGCAGCTCGTCGACGCGCTGGATCGCCAGCCGCGCCTCGCCAGCGGCGTCGTCCAGCACCAGCCAGTCGTCGCCGGCGGGGTCGTCCACCTCGTGACCGGGCCGATAGGTGAAGCCGAGCAGCTGACGGTAGAACTCGGCGAGCCCACGGGTGTCGGTGGTGTCGAGGACAGTGGCACGGAGACGCGGGTACTGCGCAGGCATGGCCCGATCTTGCCACCGGCGCTAACCTGGCTGAGCGCTTCGGCGGCAACGCCGACGACGCGGGTGTAGTTCAGAGGCAGAACATCAGCTTCCCAAGCTGAGAACGCGGGTTCGATTCCCGTCACCCGCTCTCGCAGATGTCACGTCGGACGACGACGACCTCGCTCAACGGAACCGATCGGAGGCTCTGCAAACCTGGGCATCTGACGTGGGTGCGCCGGGAGGCCCTCACGCCCCTTGCGAAGGTGTGCTGCAGTCACCGCGGCCGGTAGACGTCGGAGCGATGGTCGATCCGGAGCACGGTGACGGTGCGATCGGCGTCGTTGATCTCGTAGACGAGGCGGTAGGCGCCTCGTCTGGCGGACCACAGTCCCGCCAGCTCACGTTGCAGCGGGTGTCCGACCCGGCGTGGGTTCCCGCACAGCGGGCCGAGCATGAACTCGACGACGGCGGCAGCGATGCGTTCCGGCAGCCTGCCGAGCTGCCGCTCGGCAGAGGCGGCGACGCGCAACTCCCATCTGCCGTCCCTCACTTCCGCAGGAACTTGGCGCGCAGCTGATCCGCCGAGACCGTGTGGCCATCGGCGACTTCCTGTCGGGCCCGGGCGATGTCGGCCATCGCGGCCGGGTCGGACAGGAGCTCGAGCGTGTCCTCGAGCGCCGCGAGATCGTCCGCGCTCATGAGGACTGCGGCTGGTCGTCCGTTGCGGGTGACGGTGATCCGGTCGTGCTGTTGCTCGACACGGTCGACCATCTCCGAGAACTTCGCCTTGACCTCGGCGAGCGGCAGGACGTCAGACATGACCAGAATCATAGTCATCAGCGATCCGAACACGAGCACCTCGCCAACGCGTGGCGTGGGAAGTGGCACGGACGCTGGGCGTTCGAGGCCCGTGACGGCTGCTTCCAGCATGAGGCTGGTACAGCACTCGTGTTCTCCGTGGCACCCACCAAGGTCCTCGCGTTCGGCAAGGGCACCTTCACCCACACCCACACCGCTTCTGATCGCCGTCGCCGGCGAGGTGCGCGTGCCGAGCGTGCGTCAGGCCGACGTGTGCACCGCTGCGACGGTGAGCTGGGCTGCGAGCTCGAGCTCGGCTGCATCGTCCCACTGATCGGTCGGGTCCTCGATGCTGGTCAGGATCACGCCGGTCCCGGCAGGTGCGACCACGGCGCCGAAGCAGGCCACGGCGTCGGCACCCGCAGCCGCGACCGGTTCGGGCGTCGTGCCGTCACACGCGAGCTCGCGGACGTGGTCGAAGTCCATCGTCGGGTCGTAGCCGAGCACCAGCGCCGGCACGTCCGTCGCGGCAGTGGCCCAGCGACAGCCGTCGAAGAGCCCGAGGCTCGTGTCGACGGACGTGGCGACGCCACTCGTACCCAGCGCTGCGTCGACCGTCGAGGCATCGAGCAGACCACACGCCTGCGCCGGTTCGATGCCGCCGGCATCACCCGCATCGGCCGGCGACTCCGTCGAGTCGGGGGCCGTCATGACGGGCACCCCGGTGTCGCTGACCGTCTCGACCGAGTCGGACGTGTCGTCGTCACCGCCACATGCTCCGAACAGGACGGACGCCCCGACGAGGAGCGGCAATGCGAAGCGCAGGCGGCGATGGGTCGTGCTGGTGTTGGTGATGTTCATGCTCGGCATCATGGACGTCGCCGCTTGCGAGCCGTTTGGAACGCACTTGCAAGCGGTGCGGCGGTGCCCGCGGGGACGTCGCGCCGGACGACGTACCCGCGGGCATTCCGCCGGTGAGCGATCAGCCCGCCGCGTTGAAGGTCTTCAGGATGTGGTCGAGCGCGTCGAGGTCGGCGCTCGTGACTGCCTGCACCGTCGTGATGTAGGTCGTGTCCGTCCCGCTCACGAGGTTCGTCGCGAGCACCACGTAGATCGCCTCGGTTCCTGCACAGTTCTCCCACAGCTGGTAGCCGCCGACGAAGACACCGTCGTTGTACTCGTTGATGCCACCGTCGGTGCACCCGTCGACCGCGAATCCGTCGAGGAACTCCTCGATGCTGGCGCCGTTGGTGGGCGCGGACAGGAACATCACGCCGGGCACGCCGTACGTCGTGTTGAAGCCCTCGAGGTCGGTCGCCGCCTGGATCTGCGGGTACGACTCGCCGTTGTCACCCTGGAGCGGGGAGGTCGAGATGTCGGACCACTGGGCTGGGACCTCGAGCGTCAGCGTTCCGGTGTCGTCGGTGACGCTCACGTACTGCGTGTAATCCGCCGCCTCTGCGACGTCGCTCTCCGCCGCAGCATCCTCGGCGAAGCTGACCGTGGCGGCGAGCTCGCGGTCACCGTTGATCTCGCCCTCGAGGATCTCCTGCGAGTCGTAGCGCAGCACCTGCAGCGCGATCGGCTTGGCGCCCGCGGTGCGGATCACGTCGCAGTAGTCCTTGAACGTGCCGTCGGTGCCGACCGGCAGACCGTTCATCGACGTGATGATGTCGCCCGGGAGCAGGCCGACCTCCGACGCGGGCGTTCCCGCGCCGACGCCGGCGACCCAGATGCCCGTGATGCCGGTCGCCTCGTCGGCGATCGCGAACCCGTTCACACCGAGGGACTCGAAGTCGCCGTCGGCCAGCTTGTCGATGACACCCTGCGCGAGATCGGACGAGATCGCGTAGTACTGCGCGCCGATGTCTCGCGCGCCGCCCGCGTAGTTGATGCCGACGACGGTGCCGTCGCTCGACAGCAGTGGGCCACCCGAGTTGCCGGGCTGGATCGCAGCGTCGTGCTCGATCGTGTGGTCGATCGACGAGGTGCCCGTCAGGTCACCGCCGGCCTTGGCCTTTGCGACGATGCCCCTCGTGAGCGTGAACTCCGGATCGCCGAGCGGGAAGCCGGCGGCATAGACGTCGAGCCCGGGCCGCACCTCGTCGTCGTACCACTCGAAGTGCGACACGTCCTCCGGCGTCTCCACCCGGATGAGGGCGAGGTCGTTGCACTCGGACACCCCGACGACTTGGGCGTTGTAGCTCTTCGAGGTGTCGCCTCCCACGTAGATCTCGAGCGTCGCAGCGCCGGTGACGACGTGGTTGTTCGTGACGGCCAACCCGTCGGAGGAGATGAAGAACCCGCTCCCGCTGCTGCCCGAGGCATAGGTGCCGATCTCGGGATCCCGCAACGAGCCCTGGGCGATGATCTGGATCGCACCCGACTGCGCGTCGTCGATCGTGCCGATGGCTCCGGCATCCGAGCCGGACGAGACGTCGTCATCCGCTTGGGTGTCATCAACGTCGGTGTCATCGACGCTCGGCTCGGTCGAGTCGGAGTTGTCGTCATCGACGGTGTCGTCCTGCTGCACCAGGGGCCGGCTGGCCGGTTTGCTGTCGCCGCCGCACGCGCCGGCGAGCAGCCCCAGCGACAGCAGTGCGCCGCCGATCACCGCTCGGCGACGACGGCGTCCGAACGGACGGGGGTTCACGGGGGTCATGGTGTGTTTCCTTCTGTTGGGGATGAGACGAAGTGCCGTGCGGCGAGCGCGGCGACCACGCCGCGGGCGAGAGCGATCGGCATGCCGACCTGCGAGATGTGGAAGGTGTTCCATCGCACGATCGGGAGCGCCCACCCCCACCCGAGCGGCACGATCCGGTCGCCCGGCTCGACAGCGTCCACCTCGTACGGGGCGAGCGCGCCGAGCGGCACGAGGTAGTAGCCAGACCCTTCGACCTGGAAGGCCACGAGGTCGGCAGTCGAATCCCGTTCGCGCGGGAGGGTGGGGCGCATCTCCCCCACGATGAAGCAGCGAGCCCCCGGTGTGATCCGGGGAACCCCGTGCGATCAGGCCGGCGGCCTCCGCAGCGCCGGGTCGTGCGCCGCGGCGCGAGCGAGCTCGGCCCGGTTCCTGACACCCAGCTTGCGGTAGATCGCCGAGAGGTGCGTCTCGACCGTGCGGGCGCTGATGAACACCGCTGCGCCGATGTCGCGGTTGCTGCGGCCCTCCACGCACAAGCGCGCGATTTGCAGCTCTTGAGGAGTCAGCACGCGGTCGGCGTCGAGCGCATGGTCGGGCGGCGCCGTCGCACCACCCGACGCGATCAACTCGTGCTCGCAACGCTCCACCCAGCGGCCGGCACCGATCTGCACGAACAGCTCCTTGGCCCGAGCCAGGTGTCCGCGAGCCTCGGCGCGCCGCCTCGAGCGCCGGAGCCGCTCACCCCACAGCAGCTCGGAGCGAGCCTCGCCCAGCCGGATCTCGTCTGCGGCGAACGCCGTCGTCGAGATCTCGAACAACTCGCCGCACGCGTCGACATCGACGAGCAGACCCTCGATCCGCGCCGCCGCACCCTCCAGCCATCGATTGGGGAACACGGCGTTGAATCCGTGGAGTTGCTTCACGACCTCCTCGGCGAGGTCGATCTGACCCGCCCGAACGGCCGCCTCGCCGAGATCGCCCTGCCAGAACATGACCGTCTTCAACTCACCTGCCGCCCACTCGTGCAGGGGCAGCAGCTCGTCGAGCACGCGCTCGGGCTGCCCGAGCGTCGTCCAGTAGAACCCGCGCATCATCCGCTCGGTGACCCAGCCGTTCTCGGTGCCGGACGCTCCGATCCGTTCGGCGGTGGCGAACACGCCCGGGTCGCCGAGCGCTGCTTGCACGTTCGCGAGGTACCCGACGGCGGTGGCGGCCAGGTTGGGTTGGCCGATCGCGTCGGCCCATGCGACGGCGCTCGACGCGGCGATCATGCAGCCGGGGAGATCGATGGCGCTCAGCGCGCACGCCTGCGCCGTGTCGATGTAGGGGATCAGCGACGGCAGGTTGTGCTCGGACGCGGCGGACCGCAACCGTTCGACGAGGTCGAGTGCGTCGTCGCGGCGACGAAGGAACGCCAGCGCGAGCGCGACCGAATCGGCCAGGAACGTGAGGTCCCCGATCAGCGGTCCGCCGGTGGGAACGACCGCGTCGCACGCGACGAGCAATCGCTCGATCGGTCCCCCGGCGAGGCAGTCGACCACGGCGAGGACGACCTCGGCCTGAGCCAGGAGCGTCTGGTCGGTCACCCGCGCGAGCACCGCGCTCAATCGCTCGAGCGCGCCCCCCGCCGCGGCGATGTGTCCGGTGCGCAGCCGGGTCCGCGCGGCATCGAGGTAGGCGCGGGCGGCGCGATCGGGATCGGCATCGTCGGACAGCGCGCCGGCCCGGACGAAGAGGTCGTACGCCGCGTCGGCGTGGCCGGCGCGCGCCTCGTACGCCGCGGCGAGTGTGACGAGCGAGGTGTCGCAGGACTCGATCGGGGGGAACCGACCGATCACCTCCTGCGCGGGGGCGTTGTTGCCCGCCCACAGGGCCGCCTCGGCGGCGCGGAGCTCGTACACGTCGGCCGATGCGTCGGTGGAGGACAGTTCGCCGGCCCGGTGCCACGCCTCGAACGCGCTCGAGTACGCGCCCGTTCGGACGGCCTCCTCGGCCACGTCTGCCAGGCGCGCCGCGAGCGCATCGTCGTGACCGACGGCGGCACGGGCCTCGTGCCACGCAGCACGCCCGGCATCGCGCTCGCTCGCCGCGAGCGCGCCGTGCGCAGCGCGACGAGCAGCAGGGGTGGCCTCGGCGTAGACAGCGGCGCGGAACAGCGGGTGGGCGAAGCGCAGCGCGTCCGGCGCGACGACAACGATGCCCGCGTCCTCGGCGGGGACGAGCGCGTGAGCAGAGACCCCGGCCGCGTCGAACACCGCGGGCCAGCCGCGCCCGATCGAGCCGGCTGCCGACAGGAGCAACACGGCATCGACGGTCCCGTCGGGCAGGCCCCGGATGATGGTGGCGACCGCCGTCGGCAGGTCGTCGGCCGACACGGGGAAAGGGGACGGCAGCGGCTCGATGCCGGCGCGCTGCTCGGGCGAGAGCGTCCGCGCTGCCTGCACCAGTGCGAGCGGGTGCCCCCCGATCCGTCCGGCGAGCTCCCGCGCCGTCACGACCCCCAGGCCGAGATCGAGCAGCACCTCAGCCGCCTCGTCCGCGCTGAGCGGCTCGAGGGCCAGCTGCGAATCACCGGCGACACCATCGGGTGATCTCGTCGTGGCGATCATCATCAGCCGCAGTCCTTCCAGCCGGCGCCCGACGAAGTCGAGGACGCGGATGGTGTCGGGATCGAGCCAGTGGTGGTCCTCGACGACGAGCAAGGTCGGCGCGCCGTCGGCCACCTGCGCCAGCAGTGCATGGATGCTCACCGCAGCAGCGAACGCATCGGGTGCCGGCCCCGACGTCGGGTCGACCAGCGACTCGATGATCCGCTGATGTGTCGACCGGAGCCCGGCGACGTGGTCGCGCAGCCGGTGGATCAGCTGGGAGAGACCCGCCCACACCAGGTGCGACTCCAACTCGACACCCTCGATCCGGACGACGAGCCAACCCGACGCTGACGAGGCGACGGCGTCGACGAACGCGGACTTCCCGATGCCGGCGGGACCGCTGACGAACAACGTCCGGCCGTGTCCTCGCAGCGCCTCATCGAGCTGGGCGCGCGCGAGCTGGAGCTCCCTCGCTCGCACCTTCCGCACCGGTCCAGCCTAAGGAGGCCCGGCGCGACGCAGATGGTGCAGTGGGGTGTTCACCCGAGCGGGCTCACCCATCGGAGGTCGCCGCCTCCGGTCGTCGTGGTCGATGTCAACGGCTGGTTCCCGTCGATCGGTCGTGCAGCCGAGCCGACAGGTCGAGCTCGAAGTACAACACGCCGGCTGTGGCCTCTGCGACGTAGGGGTCGCACGGCACGAATCCAAGGGTCTCGTACAGCGCGACGGCTTCGGCCATCGTGGGCAAGGTGTTCAGCACGAGCCGGCCGAACCCGTGCTCGACCCCCCGCTGGAGCAGCTCGAGCATCAGAGCGCGCCCGCTGCCTTCTCCTCGCGCGTCCGGCTTCACGAAGAGCCGCCGCACCTCGCCGACATCGTGGGGCAACGCACGCAGCGCCACGCACCCCCGCGGCTCGTCGCCGTCACCGAGCGCGAGCAGGACGAAGCCGGGATGTACGTAGAACGAGCGGAGCTGCACGAGCTCCGTCGACATGTCGTCGAATCAAGTGCAGACGTCGGCCGCGAGAGCCAGCCCTTCGACGGCACGTCGGTACGCACCGAACAGCCGGCGCGTCGCCGCGAAGTGAGCATCGGTCGAAGCGGCGACGATGTGGACCATGGGCCGAGGCTAGATGTGCCCGGCCAGGTCCTGCAGCGCGTGGTCGACCTCGGCCCGCCCGAGGTCGAGCTCCTTCGTCTCGTCGGTGGGTCGGTCAGTCGTCGCAACCCGCCGCTGCGCCCGACGCGATGCCGATGTGCAGGTGAGCGTGGCCGCCGTACTCGAGGGCCTCGTCCAGGGTGGTCGCGCCGAGGGCGAGCGTGGCCCAGCCGATGATCCGTTGGGGGTGGCTCGGCAACGAGGGGAACGTGTTGTTCCCGGGTGACCACTGCTGGATCTTGGCGTCGAGGATGGCCCAGCGCTCGGCCGGGTCGGTCCAGCTGCCGCCGAGCACGTCGCGAGTCACGCACGCGTCGAAGCCATCGGTCGCGATGCCCGCCTCGCCATCGAGGCCCGGCAGGAGGCCGATGTCCGACTGCCCGCCGATCGACCCGTCGCCGTCGGCGTCGCCGTAGTACGGGCCTGCCGGCCCGACGATCAGGTTGCGTGCCCGCTCAGCTGCGGCCCGAGCGCCGGCCAGGTCGGTGGATTCCTGCCACGCGGTCACTGCGGCGTCGACCTCGCCGAGACGTGCAGTCAGGGCCGCCCGCTCGCGGTCGGTCGCAGGCGTCCCCGATGTCGACGGCTCCGTCGCCGTCGGCTGCGGGTCCGACGTCGAGCACGCGGACAGGGCGACCACGATGATGCTCGCAACCCACCACCGACGCCGGTGACGCCGAGCCGGATCCCGCTCCATGACGGCGGGACGGTACCGGCGCCGAGGTTCTCGCCGGACGCGCCGGCGGCACAGTTTCGTGAATGTTCTCCGATTCGACGGGCCGGGCTCGCACTCAGCGACCCGCTGACTCCGGGCCTCGGCCGACGGCATGCGCGGCCTCGAACGCGGCGACGATCTCGGGCCGGATCCGCCCCTTGGCGGCGACAGGCAGACCCTGCATCTGCGCCCAGGCGCGGATCTCGGCCGGCGAGGGCGCGGCGGGCGCGAGCGGGCCGGCGACCGGAAGGGTTCGCTCGAGCTCTTCGGCACCAGCGTGCTCGCCGTGGTGGGCGAGCGCCGCGCCGAGGAACCGGTACGCCCACTCCTGCGCCAGCTGACGGCTCTCGCAGAACACGATCGGCACCGTCGGGAACCGCACCTGTGCCTCGGCCAGACCCTCGGTCACCACCGACGGCCGCACCCGATCGAGCTTGAACACCGACGACCATCGGTCCTCGACGACGAGCGCCGCGCGCGGCACTGCGGCCAGGTCGGCCATCACGTAGCGCAACTTGCCCGACGTCAGCGTGCCCACCAGATCAGCCAGGCTCTTGCGCTCGACGGCGGCCACGACGCCGTGATCGTCGACGACGGCGTAGTCGCCGGCGGCGAGCGCCCGGCGGCGAGTCGTCGCCTGCTGCGCCGAGAACGTCCACGGGTAGCGCTCGTGGCTGTCGACCACGATGTCGAGCACCCGACCCGACGCTCGCGCCGTCGGAACGTTGACGGCAGGGCGAGCCTGCTTCGCTGTGCGAGCGCTCTGCCAGAAGATCACCTCGCGGCCTCTCGCCATCGCGAACACGAACTGCGATCGGTTCTCCCGACCTCGATCGAGCACGAGGTCGATCGCCGCCCCCCTCCGGACGCACGAGCGAACACGCACCCGATCGAGGATCTCCACGTCATCCGACCAGCCGTCGGCGCGGTGGCAGTACACCTTCGCCGTTCGCGGCCAGGTGTCGCGCACCTTCAGCACGACTCCCTCGCGTCCGAGCGGCAGGCGGACGAGGTACGGCAGCGTCGACGCGGTGTCGGGGTTGCGCGCGATGACGAACTCCACCCTCACAGTGTGGCCGACCGCGGCCATGGCCACCTCGGTTCGACACCGTTCTCGGTGCGGTACATTCCGGCCACTGGACAAGTAGGGCGGCAGCGAAAGGAGCACGTCATGCGACGTCATCGATGGTCGTTCGCCATCGCCCTCGGACTCATCGTCACAGTGGTGCCGAGTGTCGCCCCACCCGTCTCGGCTCAGGGTCACCCCGACCGTTCGATACCGGGCGTGGGCACCGTCACCTGGGGCCCGTGCACCGACGAGACCCTGGTCGCGTTCGGAGCGGAGTGCGGCATGCTGAGCGTGCCCCTCGACTACAGACGTCCGAAGGGTGAGAAGATCCAGATCGCGGTCTCGCGCATGCAGCACACGGTCCCCGACGAGGAGTACCAGGGCATCATGCTCGTGAACCCCGGCGGGCCGGGCGGTTCGGGCCTGATCTACAGCGTGCTGCGCGACCTCGTGCCGGGCGGCGCCGGGGCAGCGTACGACTGGATCGGCTTCGACCCCCGCGGCGTCGGTTCGAGCGTGCCTGCTCTCAGCTGCGATCCCGACTACATGGCCGGTCCCCGGCCGCGGTACGAGCCGACGAGCCCGTGGATCGAAGGTGCGTGGCTGTGGAGATCGGTCGGCTATGCACGTGATTGCGGCCAGGCGGGAGGACGGCTGCTCTCGCACCTGAAGACCACCGACAACGTCGCCGACATGGACGCGATCCGCCAGGCGCTCGGCGAGCGGCAGATCAACTTCTACGGCTTCTCGTACGGGACCTATCTCGGTCAGGTCTACGCGACGTTGCATCCCGAGCGCGTTCGGCGCATGGTGCTCGACGCCAACGTCGATCCACGCCAGGTCTGGTACGACGCGAACATCGATCAGGACTACGCGTTCGAGGTCGTGATCCAGATCTTCTTCGACTGGGTCGCCCGCCACGACGACACGTACGGGCTCGGTGGCACGGCAGATGAGGTCGAGGCTGCGTACTACGCGGCGCTCGAACAGCTGGCTGCGTCTCCGCAGGGCGCGCTCGGCGCGTCGGAGTGGGCCGATGCCTTCCTCGGTGCCGGCTACGCCCAGTTCCTGTGGCCCGAGACCGCCGACGCGTTCGCCGCTTTCGTGAACGGCGGCGACCCCGGTCCCGCAACCGATCTGTACCTCGGACAGGACACGCCCGGCGATGACAACGGGTATGCGATGTACCTCGCCACCGAGTGCACCGACGCCAAGTGGCCGCGCAACTGGAAGACGTGGCACCGCGACAACACCGAGGTCGCCGAGGACGCCCCGTTCTTCACGTGGGGCAACGCGTGGTTCAACGCCCCGTGTGCGTTCTGGCCGGCGAAGTCGGGCACCCCGGTGAACGTGAAGGGCCGATGGGCGCCGCCGATCCTCCTGTTCAGCGAGACGCTCGATGCCGCGACGCCGTTCGAGGGCAGCCTCGAGGTGCGCAAGCGCTTCCCGGCCTCAGCGCTCGTCGCGACCGAGGGTGGCACGACGCACGCGAACACCATCTTCGGCGGCGTGCAGTGCGCCGACGAAGCGCTCGCCGCATACCTCATCGACGGCACGATGCCGGCCCGCCAGCCCGGCAGGGTCGCCGACGTGACGTGCGAAGCTGCTCCCGAGCCCGAGCCCGTCACCCTCACGGCAGCGACGACGGCGAGGACGGCGGTGACCGCCGACCTCGTGCGCCTTCTGCACCCGCAGACGCGCTGACGCCACGAGACGGCCGACCGACATCGCCAACCTGACGACCTGCTCGTCGTCGCGACGACGAGCAGGTGAACACTTGGTGCACGACGTTCGGATCCGCGTGCCCAGCGGTACAACGTGTCCTGCACGTCCGTCCGGTTGGCCGATCGGGCGCTGCCCGGTGCCCTCGGTCCACCCCCTCGACCGAGGGCACCGTCGCGTCATCGACCGATCGATGGTCAGCCGACCGTGGCGTGCACGAGCTCGAGCGCCTGCACGACCACGAGCTCGTGCTCGTAGCTGACCAGTTCACCGACGCGGTCGACGCGCGACCAGCAGATCTCGTCCACCTCGTCGTTCACCCGGAACCGGCCGTCCAGCACGTGCATCGCCCAGTACCGAGTGCGCTTCGACCGACCCTTGCGATCCCGAGTGCGCGCCGATGGCAGCTCGGGCCCGACTCCGCAGCGGAACCCGGTCTCCTCCCACACCTCGCGGAGCGCACAGTCGACGGCGGACTCGGACCTCCGCCGCTTGCCCTTCGGCAACGACCAGTCCGCGCGATGCGGTCGATGCACGAGCAGCACCTCGAGGTCGGATGCCTCGGTGAGGCGCCACACTGCGCCGCCAGCGGCTTCGATCACCCGGCGAACGTTACGCACGCACGGTCTCGCTCACGCGGATGTTCGGCTCGAATGGCGCGGCTACCGTCACCGACGACATGACGTCCGACGCGTTTTCGTTCCTGGTCGGGTTCGAGCGGCCTGCTGTCGTCGCCGCGCTCGTTGCTGCCGGGTTCGACCTGGGTGCGCCTCGGCCGTTCACCACGACCGTGCTCGACACCTTCGACGGCCGCATCCACGACGAGGGTCTGTGCCTCGAGCTGCGCGACGGGAACGAGCTCGTGTTGAGCGGCCACGGCGTCGTTCCCGCCCGTCTGCTGCACAGCGGTGACGCACCCGGATTCGCCCACGACCTCCCGCCCGGACCGTTTCGTACCCGCGTCGCACGGATCAGCGAGGTGCGCGCCTTGCTCACCCAGGCGACCTTGACGGCGACGATGACACCCATCGTGCTCCGCGACTCCTCCGGCAAGGCGGTCGTCAGCGGCGCGCTGCTCGACGACGCAAGGGCGGAGGGCGCGCCCCTGACGACGCCGCGCTGCGTGCTCGAGCTCCAGGGCTCGGTCGGCTTCCCGAAGCACATGACACACGTGCTCGAGGCCCTCGACGGTCTCGGCCTCGACCGCGTCGCCCATCGAGCGACGACCGCCCTGCTCGACGCGGCGGGCGTCGCGCTCGAGGGCTTTCGCGACTCGCCCACGGTGCCGCTCGATCGAGACATGCCGGCAGTCGACGGCCTGCGCGACGTCCTCACCAACCTGACGACGACGATGGAGGCGAACTGGCAGGGAACGATCGACGAGATCGACCCCGAGTTCCTCCACGACCTGCGCGTCGCCATCCGCCGCACCCGAGCGCTGCTCGGCGAGGGCAAGTCCCTGCTGCCGCCCGAGGTCGTCGCTCACGCTCGTGAGCGCTTCGCATGGCTGGGCGGCCTCACCGGACCTGCGCGCGATCTCGACGTCTACCTGATCGAGTGGAACGGGTACGCCCGACCGCTGGGAGCCGAAGCGATCGTCGCGCTCGAACCGGTGCGGACACTGCTCGAGGTTCGGTCCGAGCGGGCGCATCGTGAGCTGGCCCGGCGCCTTCGATCCGAGGATGCAGATCGACTGATGGCCTGGTGGCGCCACCGGCTGTCGAGCATGGTGCACCTCGAGCCGCAAGGGCGCCACGGTCACGAGCCCCTCGGACCAGTCGTCGACCGACTCGTGCGCAAGGCACACCGCAGGCTCGTCGAGCACGGCCGGATGATCGACGATGCCTCCCCCGCCGAGCAGGTGCACGACCTGCGCAAGGACGCGAAGAAGCTCCGGTACCTGTTGGAGTGCTTCGGGAGCCTCATGCCCGACGTGGCACGCAAGCAGTTCGTCCAGCGGCTGAAGGCGTTCCAGGACAACCTCGGGGCGCACCAGGACGCCGAGGTGCACGTCGCGCTCATCCGCGAGATCGCCGACGAGCTGCATCGTCAGCCGGGCTGCGCGCCGGACACGCTGCTGGCGATGGGTCAGCTGACCGAACGTCTCGAGCAGATACGAGTCGCGACTCGTGCCGAGTTCGCCGAGCGGTTCGGCGACTACGACCGCAAGCGCACGCGCCGCGCCCTCGACGCAGCCCTCGAAGGGCTGCGCTCGTGAAGGTGCTCGCCACCTACAGCATCAAGGGTGGGGTGGGGAAGACGACGGCTGCGGTGAACCTCGCCTACGTCGCGTCCACGATGGGAGCTCGCGTGCTGCTGTGGGACCTCGATCCGCAGGGCGCAGCCACCTTCTCGCTGCGGATCAAAGCACGGGTGAAAGGTGGCGCCGCGCGTCTGGCGAGCAAGCGGGGCGAGCTCGAATCACACATCCGCGCCAGCGACGAGAGCGGGTTGCACCTCGTGCCGGCCGACTTCTCGCTGCGCCACCTCGACCTCCACCTCGACGACACCGCCCAGCCCACGCGTCGGCTGCGCGAGCTGCTCGATCCGCTCGACGAGGCGTACGACATCGCCATCCTCGACTGCGCGCCAGGCATCACCCTGACGAGCGAGAGCGTGTTCGCCGCGTCCGACGCCCTGCTCGTACCGACGATCCCCACCACGCTGTCGCGGCGAACGCTCGATCAGCTGGCGGAGTTCCTGCGGGAGCTGCCCGACCGCCCACTGATGCTGCCGTTCGCGTCGATGGTCGACCGTCGCAAACGGCTCCATCGCGACGTGGTGCGCGAGCTGACCGAGACGGTGCCGGGGTTCCTCCCGACGGCGATCCCCAGCGCGAGTGTCATCGAGCAGATGGGCGTGGCCCGCGCGCCCGTCGGCGTGTTCGCCCCGGCGACGCCCGCCGCAGAGTCGTTCCGCTCGCTGTGGGCCGACGTGGCGACACGGCTGTGGAGTTGAGCCGCACGCGCCCCGGATCAGGCCGACCCCGAAGCGACGATCCGGTAGACGACGGCGGACTCGGGCGCGAGGGTGACGGCGGCCCGTGACATGACGTCGTCGATGCGTGCGAGCGCGACCTCGTCGGGCCCGGTGCCGTCGAGCCGGCGGAGGACCAGATCACCCTCGGGCGGGCCGAGCTCTCGACGCGAGAGTCGCAGCTCGACCTGACGCTCGAGCCGCGAGTCGCCGAACTCGCCCGTCTCGAGGTTGCCGAGCAGGACGTGGACGACGCCAGCGCTGCGCCACGCGTGGAACGCGACCGGCAGCGGCCGAGCCACACCGGCGACGTGGCTGCGCCCGGCACGCGCTGCGGCACCGGCCAGCATCACCGCGACCCGATATGCCGGATACGTCGAGCCGACCTGGTACTTCGGCACGAACTGGTTGAACGGCTCGGACCAGTCGGTCGGCTGCCACCACGCCCATCGGTCACGACGAACGAGCAGCGGCGTGGCCGAGCTGTGGTACAGGACCTCCGCATCGCTCGCGGCCGTGACCGCGACGTGTTCTGGAAGGTACGGCCGATCCCATGGCGGCGCGTCACCGCGATCGCCGGTGCACACCCAGAACTCGGCCTCGAGCACCCCACCGGTCGCCTCGACGCCGGCTCGCTCGCGCAGCTCCGGTGCGATCACGTCGGCGCGCCCGACAACGAGCACGTCGGTGGCGGACGCCAACGGATGGAGCTGACCGTCGGCCGTCGCCATCGACGGCTGGGCGATGAACGTTCGATCGTCACCGACCCCGCCCAACCACTCCGATCTGGTGGCGGAGAGGATCGGCGTGCCCCACTTCATGAGCAGCCCTGCTTGGTCGTCGATCCACTCGCCGACGTTGGCAGCGGGATCGGTGGTGGCGAGGTGCTCCATCGTGGCCCGGTCGTACACGAGTGACGGTCCGTACACCGCGTCGAGGTGTGCGGCGCTGGTCTCCGTGCGATCGAGCAGTCCCCTGACGAACTCGACGTCGTCCTCGGACAGCAGATCCATGTGGCCGTTGTTCAGCCACGACACGTAGGCACCGTCGCTCGGGCGCGGTCCGGCCGGGGTGAGCGCGCTGGCATGAGCGAACGCCCACGCCCCCCAGGTGAGCTTGCCGGGGACCTGGTGGATGGTGTCCCAGTGCTCCCATCCGTCCCACGTCTCGACCAGGTGGAGCAAAACGCACGGCTCGGTGCGTTGCTCGTTGGCGCGCTGGATCATCGCGTTGCGCGTCAACAGGTTCGCGGTCTGGAAGGTCCAGCCCTTCCAGAGCTGGTGCCACCAGTCCTGCCAGGCACCACCCCACGTCTGCTCGATCCACCCGTCGATGAAACCGTCGGCCACCAGCGCCTCGAAGTCGACGCAGCCGACCCGCCAGTCGGCGACCGGGCTGATCGCGCTCGAGTAGCCGAACACGAGGTGGTCGGGCGCCGCCTGCTTCACCTCGCGGAACAGTTGCCGGACGCTGTCGCTGAAGGCAGCGACGACCGCGGGATCAGTCGGCGCGGAGGTGCCGTACGGTCCGTTGCGCGTGTAGATCATCGGGCCGCAGAACCCGTCACGCAGCAGCACGGCGCGGAACCCGGTGAACGTGGCGAAGCTCGCCCATTGCGCGCCGAAGAGCGACCCGAAGGTCTGACCTTCGGTGACACCGCCGGGAGACGTCGCGTACGGATAGCTGTCGGCGTGCAACCGGTTGATGGGGAACAGCTCGGGCATGCCGATGAAGGAGTGCGGCGGCTCGTACAGCTCGGGGTGCCGGTCGTACCAGTCGCTGTCGAAGTCGTAGATCTTGAGCTCCGGCGGCCAGACGACGTGGGCCCAGTTGACGAACAGGATGCCGGGAACGAGGTCGGGGATGCCCCGCGCTGCGGCTGCCGCCAGCAGCTCGTCGACGAACTCACGAAGGCGGGCATACGTGCAGCTCGCCCATGCCGCCGTCCGGCGACTGCGTGTGGGGATGGGCTGCCCTGCGTCGCCAGTCCAATCGGTGACGACGTCGACCAGCCAGCCGAGGTTGAAGAAGATCCCTCGTCGACCCGACACGTCGGTGAGCATCGGTGCGACGCGGTCGAGCAGCACGTCGAGCTGGGGCCCGAACGGTGCCGCCGGATCGAACCACGTGAGGTCCATCTCGAGGAACCGGTCGCCCGCGCGCGGTGCGCTCATCGCGCGCCCCCTGCCGCAGGGAAGCATCGGGCTGCGGCGTTGCCCGACCGGACCGCGCCTTCGACGCAGGGCTGCACCAGCCAGTCACCGGCGAACACGACAGGAGGCCGCTGCTGGAACGTCGCCAACCGGCGGTGGTACCCGGGCCGGACGTCGGGCACGGCATGGCGCCAGCGGATGAGCTGCACGACATCGGCGTCGTCGAGCGAGAACAGGCGCGGGTCGATCTGCGCGGCATCGCGCCACAGCCGCTCCTTGACGTCGTCCTCGTCCAGGTCGATGAGGGGTGCGCTGCCGGTCGAAGGCGAGCAGACGAGCGCCCACTCCCAGTCGTCGGGCACCTGGCCCCATGCGCCGAAGCGGCCTGCGCCGATCTCGACCGTTGCGACCGTGGTGTTCGGGAACACGTGGATGCCGCTGCGTGGCGGACCCGCGGCGCGCCGTGCCGCGTACAACCGCACGTGTGGCACGTAGTGCACCTGGTCGAGCCAAGCCGGTCGGACGGCCGCGTCGACGATGTCGCACGCGAGTGGCGCCGGCACCGCGACGACTGCGCCGTCGAACTCCTCCGTGCCGTCGGCCGTGGTGACCGCCACCCGCGCTCCCCGTTGCTCGACGTGCCGCACGTCGACGCCGGTGCGGACGTCGACCCGTTCGCCGATTCGCCGCCACGGTGCGTCCATCCCACCCTCGACGTGGAAGAACGTGCCGACGCTGAGGGCGCGCATCCACGACCGGACCAGTGAGCCGGACATGTCCTCCAGCCGAGCGAAGAACGGGCCCTCGAAGTTCGGTCGGACGATGCGCTCGCGCGCTGCCACCCCGACGCCGGCGAGCGCCTCGAGCGCGGTCTCGGCGTCATGGCGAAGGTCGATGTGGAGATCACCGCGTTGCGTCACGAAGAGGCGGGCCATCCACGCGAAGAACCGCGCCTTGTCGACCGGGCCGAGCAACGAGCTGCGCAGGATGCGACCGACCGAGTTCGGCGTGGGGACCACTCGTCCGTCGAGCTGCAAGTCGCCGCCGCCACGGAGCTGCATCGGTGACAGGAGCGACCTCAGGTCGAGCTCGTCGAGCAACGCGAGCGTCTCGGGGTAGAAGCTCGCCAACCAGCCGGCGCCGGTGTCGACCCAGTGCCCTGGCCCGTGGTGCTGGGTGTGCGTCCGCCCTCCGGCGGAGGGCTCGCGTTCGAGGACGGCGACACGGTGGCCGTTCTGCTGGAGCCGATACGCGGCGGTGAGGCCTGCGGGGCCGGCCCCGATGACAGCGAGGTGCATGGTCGAACGCCTCCGATCAGCCCGCTGCGGCGGCGACGACGGTCACCTGCACGCCGAGCTCGCGGATGCGGTCGAGCACGCCGGCGTCGGCGCGGTCGTCGGTGATGAGCTCGTCGACGTCGCCGATCGCGCAGACGCGCACGAGCTCGACGACGCCCACCTTGCGGCCGTCGGCGAGCACCACGCGCTTGCGTGCTGCTGCGACCATCCGCCGCTTGATCTCGGCCTCGGGCAGGTTGATGTTGGTGATGCCACCGGTCGGGTCGACACCGTTGCAGCCGATGAACGCGACCGACGCGCTGATCTCGGCCAGGATGCCCTCCCCGAGCGGGTTGACGAGGCTGTGTTGCATCGGCCGTAGCGTCCCTCCGGTCACGACGACCGACACGCGGGGGAACGCCGTCTCGAGCTCGAGCGCGATCGTGAGCCCGTTGGTGAACACGGCCACCTCGGTGAGGTCGGTGCGCTCGACCAACGCTCGGGCGAGCGCTGTCGTGGTGGTGCCGACGTCGATCAGCACCGCGTCGCCCGAGCGGACGCGCCTCGCTGCCTCGGCGCCGATGTTGCTCCGGTCGGCGACGAGGCTGTCCTCGCGCAGGTCGAACGGTCGCTCGGCGCGATGGACCGATCGCGGAACGGCGCCGCCGTGCACGCGTCGCAGATGGCCCGCGTCCTCGAGCGTCGTCAAGTCGGCGCGGGCAGTGACCTCGCTGATGCCGAACTGCTCGGACAGCTCGCTCACGCGGACGAACTCGTGCTCGTTCACGTACGAGCGGATGCGTGCTTGGCGCACCTCGGGCGGGAGGGGTTCCTTCGGACTCATGAGGGGGTTCCTGGCGTTCGTTCGGGTCGGCTGGGCTCGAGCCCGCTGATCATGTGGAGGATCTCGCTGCGATCGGTGTCGGCCGTTCGGCGAACACCCACCAACCGGCCGAGCCGCATGACGGCGATGTGCGTCGAGAGGTGGAAGACGTGGTCGAGGTTGTGGCTGACGATCAGCTGGGTCAGTCCGCGCGACGCGAGGCCCTCGACGAGCTCGATCACCCGGCCCTGCTCCTGCAAGCCGAGCGCGGCCATCGGCTCGTCCATCACGAGGATCGTGCTCCCCTGGTGCACAGCACGGGCGATGGCCACACCCTGGCGCTGGCCCCCCGACAGCGTCCGTGCCTCACGCCGCACGTCGGGGATGCGCACCTTGAGCTCAGCGAGCGCTTCCACCGCAGCGCGACGCATCTCGGCGCGCGCCAGCACCTTGAACGGTCCGACCGATCGCACGATCTCGCGTCCGAGGAACAGGTTCTCGGCGACGTTGCGATGATCGGCCAGCGCGAGGTCCTGGTACACGGTCGCGATGCCGGCCTCGCGTGCCTGCGCTGGTGACGACAGGCGCACCTCCCGGCCGCGGATCTCGATGTGCCCGGCATCGGGGCTGACCGCGCCGCAGAGCATCTTCACCATCGTCGACTTCCCCGCACCGTTGTCACCGACGATCGCGGTGACCGTGCCGGCCGGGAACTCGATCGACACGTCGGCGACCGCGGCGACGCCGCCGTAGTGCTTCCACAGCCCGCGCGCCGCGAACAGGGGGGCATCGGTGACAGCGGGACTCGGCGAGTCGGCGATCACGATCGCAACCGATCGAGCGAGACGGCCGCGATCAGGACGGCGCCTTGGACGATGCGTTGCACCTCGGAGGCGACCCCGAGCAGGATGAGCCCGTTGGTGATGCTGGCAAGGAAGACCGACGCGATCGCGGTGTTGATGACCCGACCTTGCCCTCCGTGCATGCTGACGCCGCCGAGGATGACGGCGGTGAGCACCGGGAACAAGGCGTCGGCTCCGAGGCTCGACTGCGCTCGGCCGATGCGGTCGACCAGCATCAGACCGGCGAAGCCTGCGAGCGCCCCGGCGACGATGAAGACCGTGAGCCGGATGCGTTGCACGGCGATGCCCGCCCGGAACGCTGCCTCGCGGTTGTCGCCGGTGGCGAACAGCCGTGCGCCGAACCTGAGCCGGGTGGTGACGATCCAGGCGATGAAGTACAGGACGGCGGCGATCACGGCCGATGACGGGATGCCGAGCCACTTGTCGCGCGACAGGAACCGCAGGCGGTCGAGCTCGTCCCCGGTGATGCTCGACCCGCCCGTGTACACCTGCGACATGCCCTCCAGCACCGCCAGCGTGCCGAGCGTCGCCACCACCGACGGGATGCGGACGTAGTTGACGAGCACGCCGTTCACCAGGCCCGCTGCCGCACCGATGAGGATGACGATCATGATGGCCACGGCCGGGTGCGTGCCGCCCACCGTCCAGGCCGCACCCACGCACCCCGCGAACCCGAGGATCGCGCCGAAGGAGATGTCGAGCTCGCCGAGGATCGCGACCAACGTCGACCCGATGCCGGCGATCGAGAAGATCGCCGCCTGGCGCAACAGCAACAAGACGTTGTCGGTGGTGAGGAACTTGTCGGTGGCGAGGCTGAGGTAGATCGCCCACAACAGGAAGATGACGATGAAGCCCTCACGCGACAGCACGTCGAGGGCTCGGGCACGTCGGATGCGTCGAGCCTCGCCCGGGTCGTGCACATCGGTCACCGGCACGAGCGCGGCGGTGTCGGTCATTGGTCCTCCAGATCGCGGTTCGACAACTCCGTCACGAGCCCGCTGGGTTCGAGGGTGGCGACGACGCAACCCTCGGGTGGCACGTCGAACCGGTGCCACGAGCGGCCGCCATCGACGGTGATGTTCGCGCACCGTCCCGACCGCGAGTCGCCGACCCATCCGGTCTCGAGGTTGCCGAGCAGCACCGTGGTGCGATCGCCGGTCCGCCACGACTGCACCGTGACGGGGAGGTGCACGTCGGGCGGCGCCGTGCGCACGTCGCTGTGGTTGCTCCACCAACGCGCTGCCCGCACCGCCGACGCCACGCTGCCGTACTGCGAGCGAGGCAACAAGGGGTTGGCAGGATCGGACAGGTCGGGTGGCTGCCACCATGCACCCTCGTCGGACGCGGCCAAGGTCGGCTGACCTCCGGCACGCACGAGCACGTGCTCGTCGGCCACCTCGACCTCGGCGTCGCCGCTCAGGTGCACCCACCCGTCGCTGAGTCGAGCGTCGTCGGCCGCCTCGCGGTGGTAGCCACGCGGCCGGACCTGACCGACGGAGGTCACGCCGGCGCGCCCGAGCAGGTCGGCACCGATGCGATCGGCCCTGCCGACCATCATGACCGGACCATCGATCGACGCCCGGCTGCCACCTGCCTGCACGATCGCGCCGCCGTGGGTGTCGACCGCGTCGGTCCACGACACATCCGTCGCGCCGAGGACGGGGGTGCCCCACTTCATCAGCAGCGCCACGGCATCCTCGACGTGCTCGCTGATGCTGTCGCGGGGAGCCCGCTCGTGCTGCCGTGCGACGCCGTCGTGGTCGAACACGACGAGCGGTCCGCCGACCGCCGTCATCGTCGCCGCATCGGTCTCGGCGGCGTCGAGGTTCGAGGCGACGAACTCGACCGCGTCGGCATCGAGCAGGCGCCGGTCGCGATCGTTCATCCACGAGATGTACGTCCCGTCCGCCACCTCGAGCCCGTCGGGTGTGGCGACCGCTGCGTGCGACCACGCCCACATCGCCCAGCGCAGCTTCTGTGGCACCGCGTGCACGGTGTCGAACGGCTCCCAGCCGTCCCAGGTCTCGATGAGCTTGTAGTGGCGCACGGGATTGCCGCTCCGCCGGACCGCGACGGCGTGGGACAGCAGGTTGACGTGCTGGTTGGTCCAGCCCTTCCACCAGTCATCCCACCAGTCCTGCCAGGCGCCGCCCCACGTCTGGTCGATGAGGACGTCGACGCCCCCACCGCGCAGCACCTCCTCGGTGTCGACGCAGCCGCACCGCCACTCGGCCGTCGCACCGATGCCCGACGTGTAGGCCATGACGAGCGCCTCGGGTCTGGCGGCCTTCACTGCGGCGAACAGGTCGCGCACGGCAGCCGTCCACGTCGCGTTCTCCTTCGCGTCGTCGCTCGCACGGACGCCGTAGGGGCCCTTGCGGGTGTAGAGCATCGGACCCCAGAAGCCGTCGCGGAGGTGGATGACGTCGAGCCCGCACGTCGCCGCGACATCCGCCCACTGGTCGGCCAGGAACTCACCGAAGCTCGTTCCCTCGGCGATGCCGTCGGGGCGCGAGGCGTACCGATGATCGTCGCCGCGCAGGGGGACGCGGGGGTCGAGGTCGGGGCCGGGCAGCGGCGACAGGTCGAACGGGTACAGCTCGGGGTGCCGGTCGCACCAGTCGCTCGCCAGGTCGTAGAGGTCGCTGCCGGTGATGACCCGACCGACGCCGGCGACGAAGATGCCGACGCGGAGGCCGTCGATGCCCTGCGCTGCCGCGCAGCGCCGCAGCTCGGCCGCGAGCCACGCCAGGTCGGCGTAGGTGCAGTCGCGCCACCGCGCGTACCGCGACGATCGGAGCGGCAACCGCATGCCGGGGTCGCCATCGAACTCGGTGAGGATGTCGGCCAGGAACCCGGGGTTGAGGACGACGCTCCGGTGGTCGCGATGTCCTGCGAGCACAGGGGTCACCCGCCCGACGAACTCCTCCACGCGTCCGGCGTCGCCGGGCTCGAACCAGTCGAGATCGACCTCGACGGAACGATCGGGGAGGAGTGCGTCGGTGCGGGGGACCCTCATGGACGCGACTCGGGTGGCCTCTGCCTCGCCTGCTCAGGAACCGGTGTAGCTGATGACTGGCACCTCGAGGATGCCCGGCACGGTGCCGCCGGCGACGTACTTGGCGAACGCATCGACAGCGAGCACACCCGTGCCCGCCGGGTTGGTGTCGACGCACCCCTTGTACATCGTGTCACCCGCGTCGATGTACTCCTTGGCCTGCGGCTCGCAGTCGATGCCGAAGATGAACACGTCGTCGGCGGTCTTGCCGGCGGTGTCGAGTGCCTGATAGGCGCCGAGGTTGCCGGCGTCGTTGATGCCGAGGACGCCATCGATGTCGTCGTGTGCCTGCAGCGCGGTCTCCATCGACGTCACCCCGTTCTCGGCGGTGCCGCCGAGGATGCGGGGCAGGAAGGTCGCGTTGGGGTACGCCGCGAGGAACGCCTCCTCGATCATGTCGGCCCGGGCCACGAGCGACTCGATCTCGGGGTAGTCGGTGATGATCATGTTCAGCTGCTCGTCACCGAAGGTCGCCGCCGCGTACTCGCCGGCCATGGTGCCCTCGGCCACCGCGATGTCCTCTTCCTCGACGCTCAGGGTGACCGCGCCCACCTCGGACAGGTCACGACCGGCCACCTGCACGACGAAGATGCCCTTGTCGATGGCCTCCTGGGCGATGGGGCCGATCGCCTCGCCACCGAGCCCGGTGACGATGATCGCCGCCGCGTCCTTCGAGATGAACCCCTCGATGCCCTGCAGCTGCTGGCTCGGGTCTTCCTTCGAGTCGAAGATCTCGGCGGTGAACCCGAGCTCTTCCGCCCGTGCCTTGATGGATTCGTTCAGCGTCTTGTGATAATCGGTGGCCATGGTGGCCGCGACGATGCCGACGAGCTCGCCCGACGAGACGTTCGAGATCGCGGAGAGCTCGTCCTCCGACAGCTCGATCGCATCGGCGCGAGCCTCGGGGTCGATCTGCGCGCCGCCCGGCGCCGCGGTCGTCTCGGTTGGGGCGGCGGTCGTGTCGGCACCGCCGGTCGTCGCGGGTGCCGCGGTCGTGGCTGCCGCCGTGTCGGCGGTGTCGTCATCGTCGTCGCCGCCACACGCGGCGAGCGCGAGTGCGGCGGTGACCACGATGGCCGTTCCCCACCGGAACCGTCCGGATGCGTGCTGCATGTGTCCCCCTCTGCTCCGCCCGTCGTCCGAGGGCGATTTACTTTCGACCTTTATAGAGTCATGCCCGTAGCGGCGTCAAGAATCTTCGATTAGTTTCGATTTCGACGACCCGTGTGGCACGGGCGAGACGGGGAGGCGAGAGGAGCAGTGGAGCTGCGAGTGGTGCAGCGGTCGGGCGCACCCGTCTGGTTCGTCGATGCCCGCCAGCACCGGCCGAACCTGCCGGGCGATGGTGCGTGCCCGTTCTGCCCGGGCGGACTCGAGGCGCCCGAGCCCTACGACGTGCGCTGGTTCGCCAACCGCTGGCCCGCGCTGCCCGACGATCGGTGTGAGGTGCTGCTGTTCTCACCCGACCACCAGGCGTCGCTCGGCACGCTCGGCACCGAGCGGGTGCGCCGGGTGGTCGACCTGTGGGTCGATCGCACACGAGCCCAGGGCGGCCGGGCCGACGTCGCCTACGTGCTGCTGTTCGAGAACCGCGGCGCCGAGGTCGGCGCGACGATCCCGCACCCACACGGCCAGCTGTACGCCTTCGACGCGGTGCCGCCGGCTGCCCTGCGCGAGCTCGATCGGCCCAGTTGCCCGATCTGCGCCGAGCTCGCCGAGGGCCACGAGGTGCTCACCAGCGATGGGTGGCGGGCTGTGGTGCCACACGCCGCGACGTGGCCGTTCGAGCTGCTCATCGCGCCGGAACAGCACCTGCCCGACCTGCCGTCGCTCGGCGACGCCGATCGCGATGCCCTCGCCGGATGCCTCGGCGACGCGCTCGGTCGGCTCGACCGGCTGTTCGACGAGCCGATGCCGTACATGTTGTGGATCCACCAACGGCCGACCGACGGTGGTGACTGGCCGATGGCCCACGTGCACATCGAGGTCGCCCCCATCTGGCGGGCCGCCGGTACGGCGCGGTTCGTGGCTGCGGGCGAGTTGGGCAGCGGCGTCTTCTTCAACCCGTTGATGCCCGACGCGGCGGCGGAACGCCTGCGCGAGCTGGGACCCGGCTGATCGGCACCGCCGCGCCGTGGCGGGCGGTCGCGGGGACGGACCGAGCCGCGCAGCGGACGTGCTGACGGCGAGGCGTGTGCACGACGACCGGGTCGATGACCCATGCCACCGGCTGGGCGGTGCGGCGCCGCTCGGCGGCCAGCATGACCGCACGGGTGACGGCGACCGCCGACACGACGAGCACGCCACCGACCGCGGCATCCAACCAGTAGTGGTTGGCCGTGGCGACGATGGCCAGCAGCGTGACCGCCGGATGGATCACCATCAGCCGCCTGAGCCGTGAGCGCCGGATGGAGATGAAGCCGGCCGCGACGATCACCGCCCATGCGAAGTGGAGCGACGGCATCGCCGCGAGCTGGTTGGCAGCCGACTGGGTGACGTCTCGGCTGTAGATGCTGGGCCCGTACACGTGCAGCGTGTCGACGAACCCCTCGCTCGCGAGCATGCGGGGCGGCGCCAGCGGGAACGCCACGTGGATGGCCAGACCCGAGAGCGTGACCACGAGGAACCAGGCGCGGATGCGGCGCCATGCGTCGGGATGGCGCAGGAACACCCACGCCATGAACGTGAAGCTCGCCGAGAAGTGGACGAACACGTAGTAGTGGTCGAGGAGCTCGATCAGGAACCGGCTGTCGAGCACGGCGCGCTGCAGCGACCGCTCCGAGAACACGCCGAACCACCGCTCGACATGGACGACGGTCCCGGCGTTCGACCGGGCCTTCGCCAGATCACCACTCGTGAGGCGGCGAACCTGGAGGTACAGCACGAACAGGCTGACGATCAGCGCCACCTCGCGGATCGTCGCCGGAACCGACCGCTCGGTGAACCGTCGCCGCGCGCGAGTCCGACCGACGGCCGGCGCCGTGCTCGGTTGCGGTTTCGCGATGACGTGCGACATGATCGACCTCGGGGCGGTTGCCTCGTGACTCCTTCGTCGTGTGGGGCGTGTTCGGTTCACCCAGACTCTCGCGAGAACCCCTTGCAGATCGCTTGAATTCCGCTTTCACGGCCGTGGCATCGGTCTCATCACCCGTCCCGGCCGATCGGAAGGCGGGCATGTCACGGCCATGATGGCCGCCAGCTGCCCGCATTCGGTACCGGCGGACTCGGAAGCGGGCATGTCACGGCCACCGTTGCCGCCTGCTGCCCGCATCCAGCAGCGGGCGTCCATATCACCGAGACGGGCGCGGACAGGCGGCCGTATCGTGGGCGCCGTGCTGTCCCCCGAGCCGGTCGCGAGCCTCACCACGCCCGAGCTCGGGTCGCACGTCGACCACACGGCGGGACGGCGCGAGCTCATCGTCCTGATCTCGCTGCTCATGGCACTGAGCGCGCTCAGCATCGACCTGATGCTCCCCGCGTTCCCCGACATCCGGCGAGAGTTCGGCATGGCGGCCGACTCGTCGCAGGTCGGCTGGGTCATCACGTCGTTCTTCCTCGGGCTGGCCGCCGGCCCGCTGGTGTACGGGCCGATCAGCGACCGGTTCGGACGCCGAGCACCGCTGTTCGCCGGGATGGTCCTGTACGTGGTCGGCGCGTCACTCGCCGCGCTGGCTCCGTCGTTCGCGCTCATCTGCGTCGCCCGCGTGCTGTGGGGTCTGGGCGCCGCGGCGCCGCGCTCGCTCAGCCTCGCCATCGTGCGCGACCGGTACGAGGGCGACGACATGGCCCGGCTGATGTCGATGATCCTCGCGCTGTTCCTCGTGGTCCCGATCGTCGCCCCCGGCCTGGGCGCCGGCCTCAACGCTTTCGGCTCGTGGCGCCTCGTGTTCTGGTTCCCGGCCCTCGCTGGCGTGTGCATCAGCGCATGGGCATGGCGGCGCCTGCCCGAGACGCTGCCGGCCGGCCGCCGCCGGCCCTTCACGTGGAGCGCGATCGGCGGCGCGGGACGCGCCGTGGTCAGCAACCGGCAGACGATGTGCTTCATGTTGGCGATCACGTTCCTCTTCACCGTGTTGACCACCTACATCTCGGGATTCGAGATCATCGTCGAGGACGTGTACGGCTACGAGGACTGGTTCCCCCTGATCTTCGGTCTGATGTCCGCGCTCTTGGCGCTCAGCGCACTCAACAACGCGAGGCTGGTGGGCCGGTTGGGAGTGACGAGGCTGGTCAGGCGCATGGCCGTCGGCGGCGTCCTCGTCGCGATCGTGCTCACCGCAATCGCCTTCACCAACGGCGGTCGACCCAACTTCTGGCTGTTCGTGATCGCGCTCTCGTTCACGGTTCCGCTCGCGCAAGGCCTCATCCCGAACGCCAACGCCGCGGCGATGGCACCGGTGCCCCACGTCGCCGGCACTGCATCGGCGATCATCGCGACGTCGATGACCGCAGGCGGCGCGCTGCTCGGCGCGGTCATCACGGGAGCGTTCGACGGCACGGTGCGCCCGTTCGCCGCCGGCCTGCTCGCATGCATCTGCGTGTCGGCCGTGCTGATCCTGTTCGGCGCGACCACGGGCGTCGAGCCTCAGTCCGACCAGGTCGACGGCGCCGGCCTCGCCTGAACGTCAGCGGGCGACAGCCGCAGCGAGCCCGCCGACGACGAGGCCGATCGATTCGGCCAGCTCGACAGCTTCGCCACGAGACGCAGCCGCTTCGTCGTCGCGGCCGAGCGCCGACAGCACCAGTGACCGGTCGAACAGCGCCCGGGCCACGTGCGGCCGGGCGTGCATCGCCCGCGACTGGGCGATGGCCGAGCTGAGCAGCTCGTCGGCGAGATCCAGGTCGCCACTCAGGTAGGCGGCCAACCCGAGCACACGATCGATCGGCCCGAGCGACGCGCGACCCAGACCGGTGACGATCATCCTCCCCCTGAACGGGAGCAGGTGATGCAGCAGCCAGCCTGCCTGTTCTGCTGTGCCCACTTCGCGGGCGACCTCGACGAGGAGCGCCCCGATCGCGAGGTACAGCGAGTCGGGGTTGTGGTCGATGCGGTCGGCCGAGACGAGGTCGTCGAGCACCGGGCGCGCTTCGTCGCCGCGACCCGAGGCGACGAGGCAGGCTGCCAGCGCGACGCGCCAGATGGCCAGGTGGGGCGGGCGCGACGCTGCCTGCTCGACGAGCGACGTCATCGCGCCCAGTTCGCCACGGTCCCAGGCGCGGATGAACGCCTGCCCCGACCACGCCTGCTCGGCGTTCACGCCGTGGCTCTGCAGGCCACGCAGCAACGCGTCGTCGGCCAGTTGCGCCGAGCGGTCGTAGTCGCCGCGGAGCAGCGCGACGGTCGCGTCGAAGAAGCCGACGAAGGCGTCGTACACGGGCTGGCGCACCTCGGCAGCGAGCGACTTCAGGCGGAGGAACCACCGGTAGGCCTCGGGGATGTTGCCCGATTCGGTGAGGTCGGAGATGCCGTACAGCAAGGCGTTGAGCTGCAGGTGCTTGCTGCCTGCGGCCTCGGCCGCGGCGAAGGCCTGCCGGTCGGCGGCGAGCCGCGCGTCGAGCAGGTGCACCCGCCAGTTCGACATGCGCGCCGCCAGGTGCGCGGTCGCCACGAGCTGCTGCTGCCCGTGCGCCTCGGCCAGCTCGAGCGCCTCGACGCTGAGCCCGCGCAGGGTGAGCAGGTCGCCTGCTGCAGCGGCACTCGACAGGCTGGCGCTCAAGAGCGCGCTCCGGTGGGCGACGTCGGAGGACGGCAGGCCACGCAACGCCTCGCGGAGCAGGTCGTCGAGACCCTCGTCCTCCGTGCCGAAGTCGAACCCGATGCCGGCCCTGGCGAGCGCCAGCGCCTCCGCGGCCCGGGCGAGGACGACCGGATCGCCCGTGCGCCGAGCCTCGTCCGCTGCCTGCACCGCTGCACTGCGGGCGCCATGGCGATCGCCGAGGGCACGCTGCGAGTCCGACACCAGCAGCAACGCGTGGCATCGCGACGTGGCATCGACGGTGCCAGTGACCGCGAGGGCGCGCTGGCCCCACTGCAGGCCGTCCTCGTAGGCGAGCACGTCGAGCGCGCGCCGCCCGGCATCGACGGCGGCCAGCACCGCGCGATCCGGTGCCACGAGCCGTCCGGCCGACAGCAGGTGGTGGGCGAGCTCGAGCGCGTTCGCGCCCACGTCCTCGAGCGCGTCGGCGACGGCGAGGTGCATGGTCGAGCGGCGTGTCTGGCTGATGCGGTCGACCACCACCTGCTGGACCAGCGCATGCCGGAACGAGAGCACGCCCGTGGTGGGGTCCTCCGACAGCAGACCCGCGGCGAGCGACTCGTCGACGGCGTCGAGCAGCTCGTCGGTGTCGAGCCCGGTCGACGGGCCGAGGATCGGCAGGGTCGCGCTGGTGCCGGCGACGGCGGCGAAGGTCACCAGCCGGTTCGCTGCGACCGAGAGCCGGCCGAGCCTGACGTTCAGGACATCGCGCACCGAGGCCGGCATGCTGCCGGCGTCGCCGTGCTCGGCGAGCTCACTGACGTAGAACGCGTTGCCTCGCGTCGCGCGGTGGACGACCGCCGCCTTCGACGGCGGGATCTCGCTGTGCGTGACGTCGAGCAGCGCGGCGACGTCGTCCTCGCCGAGACCGCTGAGCTGGACGGTGTGCAAGGTGTCGTCCCGCCGCAGGTCGGCCATGAAGTCGTCGCAGTGGGGGTTGTCGACGGGAGGCATCGTGCGCACAGTGCCGACGACCATCAGTCGGGCCGCTCGCTCGTGACGCAGGAGGTGCGACAGCAGCCGGAACGTCAGGCCGTCGACGTACTGGACGTCGTCGATCACGAACACGATGGGGTGCATCGCCGACTCGGCCTCGAGCAGCTCGGCGACCGTCTCGAACAGCACGTAGCGATCGGTGCCGAGCTCGGGTGCCGGTGCCTCGTCGCCCTCGACGTCGTCGCCGACGAAGGGCACCAGGATGCCGAGACCCTTGCGACCGTCGAGGACGCGTTGGCGTGCCTCGTCGGACACGGTGCGCAGCACGGTTCGCAGCGCCTCGACCATGGCCTCGTACGGGACGATCGCCTCGGCCGTCGCCCGGCCCCACATGACGATCGCGCCACGAGCGTGCGCCTCGACGGCGAACTGCGCGGCAAGGCGAGTCTTGCCGATGCCGGACTCGCCTTCGATGAGCACGACCCGGCGACGTCCGGCCAGCGTGTCGGCCCACATCTCGCGCATCTGGGCGAGCTCGTCCTCCCGACCGACGAACGGGCGAGCAGCCTGCCGTTCGACGACGGCGGGGAGGGCCACAGGCGCCGGGCCATCCGGGGTGCGCTGAGCTTCGGGGGTCGGCGCGACAGGCGCCGCATCGGCCCGCACGGTGCGCGGCGCGGGGGCACGCTCGGCGATGGGCGCCGACAGTTCGGGGTCGTGGGCGAGGATCGCCGATTCGAGGCGGACGAGATCGGGCGACAGATCGAGACCGAGCTCGTCGAGCAGGACGCGCCGGGTGCGATCGAGCGCCCGCAACGCGTCGGCCTGTCGTCCGCTGCGGTACAGCGCGATCGCGAGCTGCGAGGTCAGCCGCTCGCGGAGGGGATGATCGTTGACGGCGGTCTCGAGCTCGGGGACGCACTGGGCGTGACGCCCGAGGTCGAGCATCACGTCGAAGCGCAGCTCGTGGGCGCTCAGCCGCAGCTCGTCGAGCCGGGTCGCGGCCGCTGCCGCCCACGCCATCTCGTCGAAATCGGCGAGATCGGCGAACGCCGGACCGCGCCACAGGCCGAGTGCCCGGTCGAGGTGCGCGAGCGCGGCACTCGGATCGGCGCCCACCACCTGGCGGGCGCGCGCCACCTCGTCCTCGAAGGTGCGTGTGTCCACCTCGTGTGCGTCGAGGTCGAGCACGTAACCGGGGCCCTCGCGACGCAGTCGCTCGGGCTGATCGAGTGCGCTGCGCAGCCGTGAGACGTATCCCTGCAACGTGGTCAGGATGGACGCGGGCGCATTCTCGCCCCAGAGGTCCTCGACCAAGCGCTCGACGACGACGAGCCTGCCCTCGGCGTGCGCCAGCCGGGCCAGCACGGCTCGTTGGCGTGGGCCACCGATGGTGACCGGCGTACCGCCGCGCTCGAGCGTGGTCGGGCCGAGGACACGCAGGAACAGCGTGCCGTTCGTGCCACTCTGTTCCGTCACCCCGACCCGTGCCCTCTCGTGCGCGCGCGAACGTCGCCGGCGCATCGTAGCCAGCGACGTTCGTGCGCGACCGGGCGATCCCCCAGGGGGGTGAGGGGATCGCGGTCGTCAGCGGGGCGTGACGCCGAACCCGTGGCAGAAGCGGTCGGCACTGTCGACGGCGTCCTTCACGGCCTGCAGGCGGCGCAGGTGCTCGGGGCTGAACGCGGACGGCGTGCGCTGCTGACGCTCGGCGCCCTCGGTGAAGTTGAGGTACGTGGCACCGGTGACGTACGGCGCCAGCTCGGCACGGACTGCCTGGAGCTGGGCGTGGAGTGCGGCACCGATGTCCGCGGTCATGGCCAGCCCGACGATCTCGAGCACGAACTCGCCCGAACGACCTCGATCGTTGGCCGCGTGGACGGCGTTCGTGCGGACGGCACCGCCGGCGTGGCGGATCTCGGTCTTGAGGACGAGGGGCATCTGGCCGGGCTGGGGCACCCCGGCGCGCACGATCGTGTCGATCGCCTCGGCCGGGATCGAGTCGAACCACTCGGTCGTGATCATGCCCGGAAGAGGGTCGACCGGGTCGTTGCTGATCGTGTCGGCCATCGAGAACGGCATCGGACCGAACATGTCGAGGGCCGGGGTGCGCCACGCGCGCCACCCGTTGATCAACGCCTCGCCCTCCAGCATGTCGCCGGACCAACAGCCGCGGACGATGACGAACGACTTGCCGCGCACGGGCTCGGGGACGATGTCGAGCGGCGGGAAGTTCATGATGCACACCGACGAGGTCAGGCGCTCGTCCATGCCGGCCACCCAGTCACGCCAGCGAGCGACGACCTCGGCGGCCATCTCGACGGGGTAGAGCAGGTTGCCGGCATAGACCGTGGAGACGGGGTACAGGTCGATCTCCATCGAGGTCACGACGCCGAACGTGCCGGCGCCACCGCCTTGCAAGCCCCAGAAGAGCTCCGCGTTCTCGCTCGCGCTCGCTCGCACCAGCTCGCCCTCGGGCGTGACCAGCTGGAAGGAGCGGACGCTGTCGCTGGCGAGGCCGTAGCGGCGGGCCAACCAGCCCATGCCACCGCCCAGCGTGTAGCCGATGGCGCCGACATCGGTGGTCGAACCGAGCAGCGGGGCGAGGCCGTGCTCCTGTGCGGGGGCGAGCACCGCGCCCCACTTGGCACCGGCCGCAACGGTCGCCGTGCGGGTGGCTGCGTCGATGACGACATCGGTCATCTTCGCCGTGACGATGAGCACAGCCCCATCGGCGGTGCGGGCGGCACCGTGACCGGTCGCCTGCACCGCCACCCGGAAGCCACCGGAGCGGGCGAAGCGAACGGCCTCGACGACATCGCCGGCGGTCTCGGCGACGACGAGGACGGCCGGGCGGTGGCGGAACAGCAGGTTCCAGCCCATGCAGGCGACGTCGTAGTCGGAATCGCGCTCGGTGAGCACGTCGCCGGTGACCCGGCTGCGCAGATCGGCGACGGCGTCGTCGAGGGAGATGGTGAGGTCGAGGATGGACATGGCTGGCTCCTGGGGTCAGGTCGTGGTGGACGAGGTGTCTTGATGGAGCCATCGTGCGACCCGGGGCTTGTGTCCCGCTTGTGACTCGCTTGGAGGGTCGGACCAAGCGGCTCTCGCGTCGCGTCACCGCTGGTCAAATGTGTGACGGTGACCCGGTTGGGTAACTCCCCGGGCATGATCGGACCTCGCACGTTGATCCGCCCGCTCGTCGCGGCACCCTTCATCACCCTCGGCTATCAGGCCCTCCGCAACCCCCGACCCCTGCGGCCCGCGGCCGAGGAGGTGGGCACACCGATCGCCGACACCGTCGGTCTGCCGAGCGACCCGATGACGCTCGTCAACATCAACGCCGGGGTGCAGGTGGGCGCCGGGGTGCTGCTCGCCCTCGGCCGCCTGCCGCGCGCCGCCTCGCTGGCGCTGGCCGGTTCGCTCGTGCCGACGACCCTGGCCGGCCACCGATTCTGGGAGTCGACCGATGCGAACGACAAGAAGGCCCAGACCGTCCACTTCCTGAAGAACGTCGGCATGCTCGGCGGGTTGCTGATGACCGCCCTCGACCACGGTGGTCGCCCGTCGGTGTTCTGGAGCAGTCGCCGGTTCATCAGCCGGACGGGTCGCTCGATCGGATCGACCGCGCAGTCGGCTGCGCATGCGGTGTCCGACGCGATGCCGGGCAGCGGGTGACTCAGGTCGCGAACGCCCAGTCGAGCAGCGCCGACGCGCCAGCCACGCGGGCGCCATCGGTCGGCGCTCCGAGCACGGCGACGATGATCCGGCGACCGTCGCGGGTTGCCGAGGCGACGAGGCAGTAGCCGGCGCCCGTGGTGTGGCCCGTCTTGATGCCGTCGGCGCCGGGATAGGTGGTGAGGAGGTCGTTGGTCGTGGCGAAGGTCTGACCGTGCAGCCGAGCGCTGGTACGCGCCACCGTGGCACGGAACGTCTCGTCCTCCATCAGCAGGTCGGCGAGCCGCACCATGTCGCGCGCGCTGGAGTGCGCCGTGCTCGAGTCGAGGCCGACCGGGTTCGATGCGACGGTGGTGTCGAGCCCCAGCGATTGCGCGGTCTGGTTCATCATCGCCACGAACGCGTCCTGTGAACCGCCGACATCGACGGCGAGCGCGCGAGCGGCATCGTTGGCACTGACGATCAGCATCGCCCGCAACAGCACGTCCCGCCCGAGCTGCTCACCCCGGTACAGCCCGATGGCCGACTCCATCGGATCCATCTGCAGATCGCCGACCGTCACCACCTTCGACGGGTCACCGGCGTCCATCACCACCTTGGCGGTCAACAGCTTCATGACGCTGCCGACCGGCAGCGCCTCGTCGGCGCCGCTCTCCGCCAGCCACTCGTCGGTCGACGCGTCGTACACGGCGAAGGCCCGCGCGTCGACGTCGGGGAGCGAGGCCTGCCCGACGACCGCGGTCGCAGACGAGGGCGGTGCGCCACCTGCGACGGTCGAAGCAGTCGCGGGCGTCGATGACCCCGGTGGCTGGCCGGGCACGGCGAGGGACGTGCCCGGCGACGCGCTGACGAGCGGAGCCGAGGTCGTCGACGGCAAGCCGCTCGCGTCGCTCGGTGCGTCGTCACGACCGAGCTCGACGGCAGCTCCGACTCCTCCGGCGAGGAGGAGGGCGGCGATCGCGCCCGCCATCAGACGGCGGCGCACGTAGACGTCTCGTGGCAATCGTTCGTGTCCCGACATGTCCGGGGCGACCTTACGCGGCCTGCTCCTCAGCTGTCCGTCAGGTCAAGTCGGCGGGCACGACGATCGAGTCGAACTGCTCGGCCGTGACGCCGCTCCGCAGCGCCGCATCGCGCAGCGTGAGATCGTGCTCGACGGCGAGATGGGCGATCTCCGCCGCGCGGTCGTAACCGATCGTGGGGCTGAGCGCCGTGACCAGCATGACCGAGCGCTCGACGTTCGACTGCAGGCGGCCGCGGTTGACCTCGGCGCCGTCGACGAGGAACTCGCGGGTGTGGGTGCAGGTACCTGCCAGGAGCGAGATCGAGCGCAGCACGTTGCCGATCGCCACCGGCCGGAACACGTTCAGCTGGAAGTTCCCCTCCGCGCCGGCCAGCGCGACGGCCGTGTCGTTGGCCATCACCTGGATGCACACCTGCAGCATCGCCTCGGCCTGCGACGGGTTCACCTTGCCCGGCATGATCGACGAGCCGGGCTCGTTCGCCGGGAGGTGGAGCTCGTCGAGGCCTGCGCGCGGACCCGACGCCGACCAGCGCACGTCGTTGGCGAACTTGAACAGCGCGACCGCCACACCCCTCAGCGCGGCCGACAACCTGACGACGTCGTCCATCGCCGACTGCGCGGCAAACCGGTTGGGCGCACCGACGAAGGGATGGCCGGTCAACCGGGCCAGCTCGGCAGCGACCTCGTCACCGAACCCCTGCGGGGCGTTGATGCCGGTCCCGACGGCAGTGCCGCCGATGGCCAGACGATGCAACCCCACGATTGCGTGTTCGACCTCGGCGACCGCATCGGCCACCTGGGCCGCGTAACCCGACCACTCCTGCCCGACAGTGATGGGCGTCGCGTCCTGGAGGTGGGTGCGACCGATCTTCACCACGTCGCGCCATGCCTCGCTCTTCGCCGCGATCGCTCCGTGCAGCTCGCGCAGCGCGGGCAGGAGCTGGCCGGAAGCGGCGCGCACTGCGGCGACGTGCATCGCCGTGGGGAAGGTGTCGTTCGACGACTGGCTCATGTTCACGTCGTCGTTGGGATGGATCGGGTCCTTCGACCCCATCACGCCGCCGTGCAGCTCGATCGCCCGGTTCGAGATCACCTCGTTGACGTTCATGTTCGTGTGGGTGCCCGAGCCGGTCTGGAAGAGGAACAGCGGGAACTCGCCGTCGAGCCGACCGTCGACGATCTCGTCGGCCACCTGCACGATGAGGTCGGCCTTCCACTGGGGCAGACCCCCGCGACGCGCGTTCACGGTGGCAGCAGCCCGCTTGACCAGGGCGAGCGCATGGCACACCGCGATGGGCATCCGATCGTCCCCGATCGCGAAGTGGACGATCGACCGCTGCGTCTGAGCACCCCAGTAGTGATCGGCGGGCACCTCGATCTCGCCGATCGAGTCGCGCTCGATCCGCGTGTTCACGGCCGTGCCTCGTCGGCCTCCGTGCGCAGCGCCTGCGCATGGACGGGCACTCGTTCGAACGCGCGTGAGGCGACGTGATGGAGGCGGTCGGCTTGCGTGCCCGTCAGCGGCTGTGCCGTGCGCACCTCGACCGCCAGATGTGGTGCACCGTCGATCGACGTCCGCACCGCCGTGCGCACGTCGTCGACGAGCACCATGCCGGTGAGGGATCGATCGCCGGCGGCCTGGCTGACGGCGAACGCCACGGCGTCGGCCACGCGCTCGTGTTCGTCGGGATGCGAGTCGCCCGGAAGCGGGACCTGGATCGCCGTGGTCACCGGGTTCTGCGACAGGTTGCGCACGTGCTCGAGCTTGCCGTTCGAGAAGTGGAAGGTGGAGTCCCCCGAGCTGAGCCGTGTGCTGAAGGCGCCGACGTACTCGACCACGCCGTCGACCTCGCGCCCCGTCGAGGTCTCCACCACGATGCGGTCGCCCACACCGAAGCGATCCTCGATGAGGATGCCCACGCCGGCGATGAGGTCCTTCACCGCGTGCTGACCGCCGATCGCCAGGCCGGCACCGATGAAGCCGGCGCTGGTGAGCACGGGGACGAGATCGACCTGCATCACGTGCAGCACGATGACGAAGGCGACGACCCACGCGATCAGCGAGAACAGGTGCCCGGCCATCTTGCTGATCGCGTCGATGCGCTGGCGGCGACGCTTCTCGGCGAGCTCGGGCGTCTCGCCGAACACCCGTTGCACACGGACCCGCCAGAACGAGTGAGGGTGCGACACGCTGCGGGCAGCGATTCGGCGCACGAGGCGTCGCATCAGCCCCCGCGCGATGTGGGTGACGATCCATGCGAACACCACCACGCCGAACGCGACCACGGGACGTGCGAGGAGAACAGCTGGTGACATGGCGACCATGCTGTCACCGATGGCCGCGCGATCCTCGGCGACCGGTGTCACCCGAGCCGTGCGCGTCGGTCGCGCGATGTCAGGCGATGAGCGCGCCGAGGGCTGCGACCGCGACGACGAAGCCGATGGCGGCCATCAAGATGCTGCGCGCGCGTGGTGCCTGTTCGAGGTCGCCCTCGTCGCGCGGACGTTCCGGGGGCCGCGCGAGCGCCATGACGTTGCCGACGAAGAGCGCGCCACCGAGCGCGAGCAGCAACCACACGATCAGGTCGTCACCCAGGAAGACGGTCTCGGCCACGAGAGCTTGCGCCAGCACGCCAGGAAGTGTGCCGTGCTCCGCCATCGATCCGGCGCGCCGGGCGCGCGAGACTTCGTCGATGGGCTTCCACCACGTCGCACTGGCCACCCGTGACACGGCCGCCACGCATCGCTTCTACACCGAGGTCATGGGGTTCGAGCTCGCCAAGGTGGTCGTCGGCCCGACGCCGGGCGAGCACGGTGGCTGGAGCAAGCACTTCTTCTACGAGACCAACGCACGACCGGTGGGCGAGACGGGATCGAGCTCCTCCGACAACGGCATGATCGCGTTCTGGGAGATCCACGACTCCGAGATCGGCGAGGCGTTCGAGGTCGACATCAACAAGTCGGCCGGACTGCCGTGGTGGGTGAACCACATCGCGTTCGATGCGCCCACGCTCGCCGATCTCGAACGCCATCGCGAGCGCTGGCGTGCTCATGGCCACACGGTGCTCGAGATCGATCACGACTTCTGCGTCAGCATCTACATCCGCGACCCCAGCCACAACATGGTCGAGTTCTGCCACACCACCCGCGAGTTCACCGACGACGAGCGCCGGCGGGCGATCGAGACCCTCGTCGACCCGTCACCGACGCTCGACCGCACCGAGCCCAAGGTGACGGTGCATCAGCCGGTCACGCCGGCGATCGTGTCCTGAGCAGACATCCAATCCGGCGCGACGGCACGAGCGCCTCCGGCGCGCTTGGCCCGGTACACCTGGTCGTCAGCGTGGCGCATCACACCTGACTCGGTCCACGGAGATCGATGCCACGCCAGGCCGGCCGAGACTCGGACGACGAGCTCGGGATGGGCCGGGGGGTGCACCTCGATCCGTGCCAACGCCTCGGCCAGATCGGTCGCGGCACGGAGGTCGAGACCGTCGCACACCACGACGAACTCGTCGCCTCCGTGACGCACGGCGGTCCCCCGCCCGTCGACCACGTGCTCGATCACCCGTGCCGCGTCGATCAACAGCGCGTCGCCCGCGTCGTGCCCCAGCACGTCGTTCACCACCTTGAACCGGTCGAGGTCGATCATCACGACCGCGACGTCGCCCCCCGCCTGTTGGATCTGGTCGAGGACGTCGGTCAGCATCTGGCGATTGCCCAGCCCGGTGAGCTTGTCGTGCGTCGCGAGGTGGGTCAGCTGCTCCGCCAGACGGTGGTGGTCGGTCGTGTCGTGGCCGGCGGCGTGCACCTCGACCAGCTCGCCGGTCTCGGGATCCATGATCGGCTGCGCCCTGATGCGGAACCAGCGGTACGTCCCGTTGGCATCGCGCAACCTGCGCTCGCCTTCCGTCGGTTCGCCGGCCCTGACCGGTTGGAAGTGCGCGAGCGCACCCGGCAGGTCGTCGGGATGGAAGTAGTCGAGGATCGACGTCCCGATCACCTCGTCCGGCGCCCAGCCGACCGATCGCTCCACCGAGCTCGACACGAAGGTCAAGATGCCGGAGGGGTCACACGCGATCACGAGGTCCGACGAGCCCTCGGACAGGATGCGGTAGTGGCGCTCGGCCGTGCGTCGCTCGGCCTCGGCCTGCATCCGCAGACGGACCTGGAAGACCACTCGACACAGGGCACCCATCAGCGGCGTGAGATCGGCGGCGAGGGCAGGCTCGAGCGGGCGTTCGGCGACCACCGCGACGTAGTGCTGCCCGTCATCGAGCTCGGCGAGCACCGTTGCGCCGTCAGGAGGGTCGAGGACGACCTGCACGTGCCGTTGGGCGAGGGCACGAACGGGTTCGACGATCTCGTCGAGTCGCCGCAGGAACACCTCGCCCACCTCCGACAGCGCTGCTGACGAGATCGACGCGGCGAGCTCGTCGATCGCACGACGGCGCTCGACCGCGTGCTCGGCGTGCACACGCCCGGTGACGTCGACGATCGACACGACGAATCCCCCGTGCGCTCCCGACGTCCATCGCTCGGCCGCCATCTCGGCCCACACCCGCCGACCGCTCACATCTCGCATCCGGATCGGACGCCTCGGCTCGTCGTCGCCGGTGCGCGTGCCCCACAGCGCAGCGACCTGTTCGAGGTCGCGGACGTCGATCAGCTCGGTGAACGGGTGTCCGATGATCTCGTGCGCCGGCCGTCCGACGAGTGCTTCGACGTGATCGTTGATCTCGACGACCGTGGCGTCGTCCGCCACCACCACGATCGTCGCGGGCGAGCTGGCGAGCAGCGCGGCGAACTGCGCCTCACGATGGAACGCCACGTAGAGCGCAGCCGGGAACTCTCCTGCATGACGAGCGCACAGCATCATCCCGAGCGGGTTCGCGCCGTCGAAGACGGGCTGGGCGACGAGGTGCACGTCGATCCACGATCCGTCGGCGTGGAGGAGCGGCACGCGGTACGGGTCCGGGGCGTAGCCCGGGGCCGGTGTGGTGAGCTCACGGACGAACCGGTCGATGGCACCCTCGAGGTGATCGGGATGGATGAGGTCGAGCGCGGGGGTCCCCGCGAGCGACGCCGCGTCGCGGCCGAGCATCTGCTCGATCGAGGCCGAGCACCAGGTGATGCGCGCCTGGTCGTCGAGCATCACCACGACGTCACCGGTCGCATCGATCAGACCGGTCAGGTCGGCGACGTCGATCATCGACGGCGAAGCGGGAGCGTCCGTGCCGATCGTGTAGCCGGGCCGCGCCATCATGTCCGCTCGGCGCGTGCTGAACCCGGCCGTCTCGATCGGGTCGACACCGCCCCACTCCTCGGGCGCGAAGGCGTCGACGTCGACGGGATGACCGAACAGGTAGCCCTGCCCCGCGTCGGCTCCGAGGTTCGCCACTGCGACGGCCTGCCACCGAGTCTCGACGCCTTCGCACAGCACGCGCATGCCCAGCGTGTGCGCGAGGTCGGTCACCGCACCGATGATCGCGCTCTCGTTCAACTGCTGATCGACGGTCGCGACGAACGACTTGTCGATCTTCACGAGCGATGCCGGCAACCCGCGCAGGTGCGACAGTGACGAGAAGCCGGTGCCGAAGTCGTCCAGCGCGACGAGCGCCCCGAGGGATTGCAGCGTCGCCAACACGTCGCGAGCGTCGTCGAAGGACTTCAGCAGGGCCGTCTCGGTGAGCTCGAACCCGAACGACGACACAGGAACTCCTGCGTCGCGGCAGGGGTCGATGAGCCAACGCTGCAGCCAGTCCGTCGACTCGAGCATCGACGGCGCCAGGTTGACCCACAGCCGTGTCGGGCATCCGGCGGCCGACAGGCGCACCTGCGCGTCGATCGCGCGTGCGAGGAGTGGGCGGCCGAACATCGGGTGGGTCCAGTCGACCCCCAACAGGGGCATGAACTCCGCCGGGCTGAGCATCCGTCCGCACGCCGTACGCCACCGGGCGAGGACCTCGGCGCCCTCGATCGTCCCATCGCGCAGGCTCACCTGCGGCTGGAGCTGGATCGCCAGGCTGCCGGGTGGCGCGCTCGATCCGGGGCTGGGCATGGTGCCGACTGTGCGAGGCCCACGCCCGGACCGCATGACGACCTCACGATGCGTCGGCCGTTTGCCGATGTCTTGATCCGCACGGCCGAGCGCCCGGGCGCAGAGAAACCTCGGCAGTGCGCCGTCGCTCACCGCCCGCTGACTGCCGAGGTTCTCGGACTCGGGCCAACTTCGGGGTGTGCGGTTGTTCACCGACCTCTGACTGCCGAGGTTGGCAGGGACTTTCGGGAGGTAGTCCCATCGGCCCACTCGTGCGACTCGAAACTGGACGCGTCGAGTGGTGCTCCGCCCGCGGGTGGTCCAACTCGGGTGGCGAGCGGTCCTGGTCGTGGTCCGTCCGGGGCCCGGACCTGCGACGATGCGACCGATCTGTCAACACTCGGCGCGCGCGACCTGAGCATGTCTTGAACCATCTTGAGGTGACTCTTCTGGAACGGGTTCCCATGATGCAGCCATGGAGTCGCCCACGATCCCCGCCCCCTCTCCGTGGCCGGCGCCGTCGGCCCCCGACGTCACCCCTGTGCGTGCCGAGCTGGCGCTTCCTGTGGCCTCGCCGATCGCGGGCGTGTCCGCCGAGCAGTGGCACGTGGCCCGCCTGCAAGCGGCTCGCTGGCACGCCGAGCGCCAGATCGCCCAGCAGCAACTGGCCGGGCTCCGCGACCGTCCCTGGATGCCACCTCGTCCGGCCGCGGCATCCGGCCCGTCGAGGCGTCACCGCCGGCGTGCCGCCGTCGTCGCCGTCGTGGTGCTCGCCGTCATGGCGGCGGCCGGCGTGGTGATCGTCGCGCTCCAGCACGACCGCGCCGCAGCCGCCTACTCGCTCGACATGGCCGCGCTCGATGTGCAGGACACCACCACGCTGACCTACGACCTCGACATGTCGATGTCCGACGGGACGGAGATGCACTCCGAGGTCGCGATGGACCTCGAGCAGGGACTGGCGTCGGTCGAGATGGACGACGGGTACATGGACTGGGCGTTCGTCATGGACCTCGACGAGGAGGTGATGTACCTGCATGCCGACGCGATGACCGACATGGGCCTCGATGTGGGCGACGCAGAGTGGGTGGCGTACGACCTCGACGAGATGGTCGACACCGACGACATCACCGGCGTGTACGGGCTGGGTGAGAACCCGCTCGATGCCACGCAGCTCTTCGACGCAGCCGAGCAGGTCGACGACCTCGGGTTCGAGGAGCTCGACGGCATGCGGGTGAAGCACTACGAGGTGACCCTCGACGAAGAGGACCTGCTCGGCATCGACCTGTCCGACGCGGAACCGAGCGGGCTCGACGCCCACGGGTTCGTCAACGACGGTGACGCCGATCCCGAAGGCAAGGTCGTGTACGACGTGTACGTCAACGAGTGGAACGAGATCACCCAGCTGACCTTCGGCATGGAGCTGTTCGGCGAGTACATGTCGGTGGACATGACGGTGACCTCGGTCGACGAGGCCGTCGACATCGAGCTGCCACGTCGGTCGACCGTCGTCGAGTGGACCGACCTGGCGACCGGCTTCTGACGGTCAGTTCAGGCCACGAGCCGCGTTGTCGAAGCGGGTGTACGCGCCGTTGAAGACCAGGCGGACGATGCCCGTCGGGCCTGAGCGGTGCTTGGCGACGATCACCTCGGCGGCACCCTTGTCGGGCGAGTCGCGGTTGTAGACCTCGTCGCGGTAGAGGAACATCACGACGTCGGCGTCCTGCTCGAGCGAACCCGACTCGCGCAGGTCGGCGAGCATCGGACGCTTGTCGCCACGGGTCTCGAGGTTCCGGCTGAGCTGGCTGAGGGCGATGATCGGTATCTCGAGCTCGCGAGCGAGGATCTTCAGACCGCGGCTGATCTCGCTGACCTCGAGCTGGCGGTTCTCGGCGCTCGAACCGCCGCTCATCAGCTGGAGGTAGTCGATGACGATGAGCGCCAAGCCGCCCATGCGCGCCTTCATGCGGCGCGCCTTGGCGCGGATCTCCATCACCGTGACCCGCGGGTTGTCGTCGAGGTAGAGGGGCACCTCGAGCCGGTTGATCGCGCGGCCGATCTTGGTCCAGTCGCTGTCGACGAGGCGTCCACTGCGCAGCTTCTGCGAGTCGACCCGGGCCTCGCTCGACAAGATGCGCTGGGTGAGCTCGGCGTGGCCCATCTCGAGCGAGAAGAACAGCACCGGCTTCTTGGCGGTCATCGCGATGTGCGACGCGATGCCCAGACCGAAGCTCGTCTTGCCCATCGCCGGCCGTGCGCCGACGATGTTCAGCGTCGAGGGCTGCAGACCCGACATGATCTCGTCGAGGTCGTTGAAACCGGTGGCCGTGCCGGTGATGGTGTCACCCCGGTCGAAGGTCTCCTGCAGCCGGTCCATCGCGATCGGCAACAGGTCGCCGAGCACCCGGGTCGAGTCGACGACGCGATCCTCGGCGACCTCGAACACCTTCGTCTCGGCCTCGTCGAGGGCCTTGGTGACGTCGTCGGGTTCCTGGTAGGCCAGCTCGGCGATCTCGCCGGCCACGCTGATCATCCGGCGCAGCATGGCCGTGTCCTGCACGATCTTCGCGTAGCGCGACGCGTTCGAGATGGCCGGCGTCGCGTTCTGCAGCTCGAGCAGCAGCTGCGGTCCGCCGATCTCGTCGAGGAGCCCGTTGCGGCGCAGCTCGTCGGCGACCGTGACGACGTCGACGGGCTGGCCCGTCGCGATCAGCCCGCGGATGGCGGCGTAGACGTGCTGATGGGCCGGCTTGTAGAAGTGCTCGACCTGCAGGCCGATCTCGGCGACCGTGCCGACGACCTCACGCGACAGCAGCAACGCGCCGAGCAGGCTCTCCTCGGCATGGAGGTTGTGGGGTGGAACCCGGTTGTCGGTGCGGCGAGGAGCGCCGGCGCGGCGGTCGCTGCGATCGTCGTCTCGTTGCGCCATGAGGCGATCACTTTCGTCGGGATGGGGTGTGGATCGCTAGTGCCGTATCTCTGTGCACAGTGCTGGGGAAGGGTGTGGATGGCCTGTGGAAGTCTCGCGCCGGGGTGTGACACGGGCGCGGTTGCTCCACCCCCCTGACCAGGGGCGCGACAGGTCACAAGCCCCTTGGGGCGCACTGTGTCGGGAATGTGGACGGCCCGCGCGAGCGGCGGGCCGGGCGCTCAGGCCTTGACGACCTCGACCGACACCGGGAACTCGACGTCGGCGTGCAGCTTGACGCTGACGCTGTGCATGCCGAGGGTCTTGATGGGGTCGGCGTGCAGCTTCTTGCGGTCGATCGAGATGTTCGCCTGGGCGTGGATCGCCTGGGCGATGTCGCCGGTGGTGACCGAACCGAACAACTTTCCCTCGCTGCCCGCCTTGGCGGTGATGACGATGGTCTTCGCGACGAGCGCCGACGCGACGGTCTGCGCGGACTCGCGATCGGCGGCGTCGCGCAGGTCGCGGGCGCGTCGCATGGCCGTGGCCTGGTTGGTCGCGCCCTCGGTGGCCGGGATGGCGAGGCGGCGGGGCAGCAGGTAATTCCGCGCGTGCCCATCGGCCACATCGACGATGTCGCCACGCTTGCCCACGCCGGACAGGTCGGAGCGGAGGATGACCTTCACGATCAGGCCTCCACTTCCACGTCGTCGACCTCGGTCTCGACCGCGTCGGTCGCCGTGTCGGGGCTGGCGGGCGCTGCAGCTGCCTCGTCGCGGCGGGGCCGGCGCTCGTCGCCGTCACGACCCTCACGAGGTCCGCGGCCGGTACGGGTCTGCGACACCCGCTTGGTGTACGGGATGAGCGCCATCTCGCGCGCGTTCTTGATCGCGTTGGCGATGTCGCGCTGCTGCTGCACGTCGTTGCCCGTGACCCGACGGTTGCGGATCTTGGACCGGTCGCTGACGAAGCGCTGCAGCAGGTTGACGTCCTTGTAGTCGACGAACTCGACCTTCTCGGTGACGAGGACGCTGGTCTTCTTCTTGAACTTCTTGGGGTTCGCCTCGCGGGGTGTGCGGGCCTTGTTCTTCTTGCTGGTCATGAGTCTCTCGGTTCGAAACGATGCGTCAGGGGATCAGAACGGCTCTTCGTCGCCGTAGATGGGGTCGGCGGGACGGCCGCCACCGGACGGGCGGGGCGCCCCGCCACCGGAGCCGCCACCGTCGGCCGTCGACCGTTGGATGCGCGTGACCGACGCGGTGGCGTACTTCAGCGACACCGCGACCTCGTCGGCGACGATGTCGTGGGTGGTCACCTCGACACCGTCTTTGTTGGTGTACTTGCGGAAGTCGAGCCGGCCCTTGACGAGCACGCGGTCGCCTTTGTTGATCGAGGTGGCGACGTTCTCGCCGTACTGGCCCCAGACCGTGATGTTGAAGAAGTTCGTGGGCGCGTCGACCCACTCGTTGTTCTGCTGGTACCGACGGTTCACCGCCACACCGAAGCTGCACGTGGCCGTGCCGCTCGTGGTGAAGCGCAGCTCGGGCTCGCGGGTGAGGTTCCCGACGATGGTGATCTCGTTGTCGGCCATGGCGGCCTCCTTCTCTCTGGGCGGCCGTCAGGCCGCCGGCTCCGTCATGCCGCGGCGAGCTGCCTCGGCGTCGGGCAGACGGATGAGCTTGTGGCGGACGATGTCGTCGGCGATGCGGAACGAGCGCTCGAGCTCGTCGAGGGCGCCACCCGGTGCCAACAGGTTGAACACGACGTAGTAGCCGTATTCCTTCTTGTTGATCGGGTAGGCGTACTGGCGGCGACCCCACCAGTCGGGCCGGCCGTGGACGGTGCCACCGGCTGCGGCGATGGAATCGGAGATCGACGTCATCCACGCACGAGCAGGCGTGTCGTCGAGGTCACCATCGATGATGACCATGAGCTCATAAGCACGCATCATGCGTGTGGAACCTCCCTTCGGACCCGGTGCCGTGCGGCGGGCCGGGGCCCCATCGGACGGGGCAGGGTGAATATGACCCGGCGAGCGTAGCGGCAGTTCGGCGACATGTCACCGTGATACCTCGGGCCTGTGACGCGGTTTCGCAGCGGGGTACCGTCGCGGCATGGATCTGCGGAAGTACCTGGTCGATGCCCACGACGACCTGCGCTCGCGGCTGTTCGGCTCGGTCGTGCAGCAGGTGCCGGCAGAGCGGTGGCACGAGCAGGCCGACGGCGGCGGATCGAGCACGACCTGGCTGCTCCTCCACCTCGCACGCCACCAGGATCTCGCGCTCACCACGGTCATCCGCAACCGGCCGCCGATCTTCATCGCGCATCGCGGCCCCCTCGGCCTCGAGGGTGCCGGCACGGCGGCGGGGCTCACCGAGCGGGAGGACACCGCCGTCTCCGGCGCCGTCGCCGCCGACCCGCTGCTCGCCTACCTCACGGATGTGTTCGGCTCGACGCGCCGGTGGCTGCAGCGGCTGTCGCTCATGGCCATGTCGGTCGTCCCCGACACCCGTCGCCGGCTCGCCGGCAAGGCCGGGCTCGATCCCGACGAGGTGGGCTGGCTGTTCTCGATGTGGGAGGGCCACACCGTCGACTGGTTCGTCCAGTGGCCGGTGCTCGGCCACGGCAACGCCCACGTGGGCGAGGCCATCGCCGTGCGCAACCGCCTCGGCCTCAGCCCCTTCTGACTGCGTTCCTGAACTGCGGCAGTCCCAGGTCGGTGATCGACGTCTGACTGCCGAAGCTCGCGTCAGCCGGTGCGGCGCCGGCGGGGACCGCCGACGGGCAGGACTCGCAGCAGGTGGTGCCACCGGCACTCGACGCATGCCTCCACCACGTAGGCGGTCAGGTCGTCGCCGCGCTGGTTGATCGCCGCCATCTCCTTCGCGGTCGACACGCACCGCCCGTGCGCCGGGAGCCGCGGGCCGAAGACGTACGTGACGAGCCGGAGCGAGCTCTCGCTGCAGATGGGGCAGGACGCCCGGCTCTCGGAGCCGACGTTGCGCGCCGCACGGATGAGCTCGGGATGGGCGTCGCACACCTGGTCCTGGCGGAGCCTTCCACGTCGGAACTCGTTGATGAGGTGGCGTCTCGCCAGGCGATGGTCGATCACGCCGACGCCGGCGCCCCGCAGCGCGCCGGCCGAGAAGCCGGAACCAGGAGCGAGCGACGACATGCCCGCCAAGGCTACCGATCCGCGCCCGGTCGCACCTTCGCAAGCCCGTTCGGGTGAAGGCGCACGGGCGCAGATGCGCGTCTCGGGCGAACACATCGGTCACACTGCTGGGGATGAACAGCGTGTGGTACGGGCGGGGTGTCGCCGACGACAGCGAGTACCGGCTGTGCGGTGACGTGAACGGCAAGCGCGTCCTCGAGCTCGGCGTGCCCTCCACACCCCCGACGCTGCCACCCAACTCCGTGACGCTCGCGTCGCTCGGCGCCAAGGCCATCGCCCTCGACCCCCGGGCCGATCGCATCGCCACGCTCCGCCAACGAGCGGACGAGGCCGAGGTGCGGGTCGAGTGCCACGTCGGCGAGCTCGCCGACCTGGGCTTCGCGACGAGCGCTTCGATCGACCTCGTCGTCGCCGCGCAGACGCTCGACGACATCGACGACCTGCCCCGCTTGCTGCGCCAGGTGCACCGCGTGCTCCGTCCCGAGCACCCCTTCGTCGTGTCGTTGACCCACCCGGTCGCGGCGATGTTCGACAGCGGGCAGGCGGCACCTCAGCGGCGCTACGGCACGACCACGCGCTCGATCGGCGAGCTGTTCATGTCGTTCGAGCGCAGCAACTTCCGCATCGACGTCATCCACGAGCTCGCGCCCATCGGCGCCCGCGAGCCACTTGCGCCGACGGTGCTCTTGCTGCGGGCGCGCAAGCAGGGCGTGTAGCACCGGCTCAGCCGGCCATCGGCCGTTCCGCGGCGAGCAGGCTGCGCTCGGCCTCGATGATCTCCGCTGGCCGCGGCCGCCCGAACAGGTAGCCCTGGCCACGGTCGCAGCGCAGCTCACGCAGCCGTGACAGCTGCAGCGGCGTCTCGACGCCCTCGGCCACCACGGCGAGCCCGAGCGAGTGGCCGAGGTTGATCACCGCCTCCACGATCGTGCTGTCCTCGTTGTCGATGCCGAGGCCGTTCACGAAGGTCCGGTCGATCTTGATCGCCTCGACCGGGAACCGCTTGAGGTAGGTGAGCGACGAGTAGCCCGTGCCGAAGTCGTCGACGGACAGGTGCAGCCCGATGCTGCGCAGCTCGCGCAGCGCGATCGAGGCGGCCTTGACGTCGGTCATGAGCGCGGTCTCGGTGATCTCGAGCCACAGCAGCCCGGCCGGCACCCCCGCCTCGCCGAGGGAGTCGGCGACGACCTCGGCGAACGCGCCGCCGAGCAGCTGGCGACTGCTCACGTTCACGGCGATGCTGAGGTCGGCGAACGATTCGACTCGCTCTCGCCACAGCCCCAGCTGCACGAGCGATGCGCGCAGGATGGCAGCGCCCACGTCGGCGATCAGCCCGGTCTCCTCCGCCATCGGCAGGAACTGGTCGGGCACGAGCAGACCACGATCGGGATGACGCCACCGGGCGAGCACCTCGAACCCGGTCAGCACCCCGCTGTGCAGATCGACGATCGGCTGGTAGTACGGCACGATCTCGTCGCGCTCGATGCCGCGCCGCAGCTCGTTCGTGGTGCGCAGCGCGATGACCGACGCATCGTGCACGCCCTTGGCGAAGATCTCGACGCAGTCACGACCGCGCGCCTTCGCCCGGTACATGGCCGCGTCGGCGTCGCGGAGCAGATCGCTCGCTGTCACGTCGGCGCGGTCGGCGACGGCGATGCCGATGCTGCCGGTGACGAACAGCTCGACTCCGTCGACGGTGAGCGGACGGGCGATCTCGGCGCGCAACCGCTCGGCCATCGCTGCAGGCGATCCGTCGGCCGAGAAGTGGTTGAGGATCACGATGAACTCGTCACCACCGAAGCGGCTCAACATGTCGTGATCGCGCAGCACGGCACGAAGGCGTTGCGTCATGCCCTTCAGCAGCTGGTCACCGGTCGCATGGCCGAGGCTGTCGTTGATCACCTTGAAGTTGTCGAGGTCGATGAACATCACTGCGATCGTCCCGAGCGGCGACGAGGCGAGCAGCTCGGTCAGCTCCGCCGTGAAGTGCGAGCGATTGGGCAGCCGGGTGAGCTCGTCGTGGGTCGCCGCCCACCGCAACTGCTCGGCGGCGCGCCGCTGCTCGGTGATGTCCTGGACGTGCGCGATCGCCACCGCCTCGTGCTCGAGATCCAGCACAGACACCGACGTCTGCGCCCACATCATCGAACCATCCGGTCGCAGGTAGCGCTGCTCGAGGGCGAAGCTCTCGATCGCCCCCGCCGCGGCGCGGGTCAGCATGATGCTCGTACGCTGCCAGTCGTCCGGATGCGTGATGTCCTGGAGGCGCCGGCCGAGCAGCTCGCGGCGCTCGATGCCCAACATGTCGAGCAACGACTCGTTCGCATCGAGGATCTGGCCGTCGTGCACCGACGAGAGGCTCATGCCGGTCGGCGCGCCGTGGAACGCCAGGCGGAAGCGTTCGCGCGCACGCTCGAGCGCCGTCGCCTCGCGGACGTTGGCCGTCACGTCTCGCAACGTGACGACGACGTTCTCGCGGTCGCGCAGCGGCACGAGCGCGTCGAGCTCGACCAACATGTGCGGGTCGGCCGGCGGCGCGAGCGGCAGGGTCGGCCGTTGCATGCCCTCGCCGTTGCCGAGCTGCAGCTCGCGCCACGCCTCGTTGACGACCTCGCGGTGGTCCTCCCGGACTGCGAGCGAGAAGTGCTGACCGATCAGCTCGTTGCTCGAACGGCCGGTCAACGTCTGCGCGACGGCGTTGGCTTCGCGCACCACACCGTGCGCGTCGATCATCAGCACCGCCGACGGCAGGTCGTCGAGCAACGAGCGGAGCTTGCGCTCGGTGGCGGCGAGATCGTTGACCGAGCGCGACAGACGCTGCGAGTAGTCCGAGCTCTCCCACGCTCGGACGAGCTGGTCCGCCGTCACCGACACGACGAACACGACGGCGAGCACGCCCGACATCGTGCTGATCGGGTGACGGTCGAGGAGATACCGCTGCGTCGCGAGCAGCATCGACACGGTCGCGGGCAGGTACACCGCGACCATGCGGACCATCTCGGGTCGTCGGTTGTCCTCGGTGACGAATCGGGAGGAGCGTCCGGAGAGCGCGGCGAGCGCCACGAAGGTGCCCGTCCACCAGCCGTACGCGACGACGAACGCGTGCGACTCGAGAAAGCCACCCGACGCCGCGTACATCGTGTCGGCGACGGCGAGGCAGGTCCAACCGAAGACGGCGTAGCCGAGCGTGAGCGAGCGCTGCTGCAGCAGCATCACGAGCGACAACGCCACGACGAAGACCTCGGCCATCGGCAGACCGACGAGCACCGTCTGCTCGAACCCGGTGTAGCCCTCGACGGCGTCGCGGATCCAGAGCTCCCACGTGACGAAGTTGGCCGCGAGCGCCATCACGACCGCGTCGACGACGATCGCGAGCCGCCGGATCGGCGGGAAGCGGCGCAGGCGCACCAGTGTCGCCGCGAGCCCGAACACCGGCACGAGCGCGAAGGACACGTCGGCCGGGCCTGGCCACAGATCGACCCCCCATCCGTTGTGCAGCACGATCCAGGTGAGCTGACCGGCCGCCCAGCACGACATGGCCAGTGCCACGAGGAACATGTGCGCGCGCCGATCGACGTACCACCGTTGCCACAGCGCGACGGTCGCGAGGAGCGCGCCGCCGGCCAGGCCCAGGTTGGCGCCAAGATCCCACTCGTCGACGGCCGAGCCGTGCTGGACGAGCTCGACGAGCACGCCGCTCAGCGCGACGGTGACGATGACGGCCGCCAGCCCGCGGGCGTGCCGCACCGCGCCGGATCGAACGTCGTCGCCCACCCCTCGGGTGTCCGCTGCCTGCATCGCGTCTGACTGTCTCCCCGCCGCGGGTCGCGCGCCCGGATCTGCCGGGAAAGTCTAACGCTCTACGTAGTCGTCATACCACTCTCTGAGTCGAGATTCGAGACTCGCACCGTCGAGGATCCCCTCGTCGAGCCGGACGTCGGTCAGCCGCGCAAGGGCAGCCCCGATCGCCGGGCCCGAGGAGAGCCCGAGGATCGCCATCACCTGATCGCCGGAGAGCTGGGGACCGAGGTCGTCGAGGGGTTCCCGACGGCCCAGCGCGTCGACGCGATCCGCCAGCGCCCGCAACCCCTCCTGCACGCGGTGGTGGAGCGATCCGGTGAGCACCTGCGACTCGGCCTCCATCAGCGCCTGCAGGCCGGCTCGCAGATCTCCGGCCCGCGCGAGGTGCCGACGAACCTCGGCGTCGGTCCACGGTTCGCCATCGGCGAGGCGCTCCAACGTCGGACCGGCGAGCTCGATGAGCCGCGTGGCGCCGGCGACCTCGTCGTTCGAGCACCGCAGCGCGTGCATCCGGGCGCGCGCCCGCTCGGCACCGAGCGGGCGCAACAGCGCTGCCCACCGGACGATGCGGCGATCGTACGACTGGCCTGCAGGTGCCGCGACCGCGTCGACGAGATCGACGGTGTGTGCCCAGAGGTCGTCGTGGCACGGCTCGTCCTCCTGCGCGCCGGCGACCGCGAGCTCGGGCGCGACGTGCTGGAGGAGGCCCGTGTCGCCGGCGAACCGCAGCCCGCGACCGGGTCGGGGTGCCTGCAGCAGCTTGCCGAGCTCATCGTGGACCCGCTCGGCCGAGACGATCTCCAGCCGCTCACCCATCGCCCGCACGGCACGCAGCAAGCCGGCGTCGGGCTCGAACCCGTAGCGAGCGACGAAGCGCGCGGCGCGCAACATGCGCAGCGGGTCGTCCGAGAAGCTGGCCTCCGGGGCGAGCGGTGTGCGCAGGATGCGACCGGCGAGGTCGTGGATGCCGCCGAAGGGATCGATCAGCGTCGGCTCGCGCTCGGGCTCGAGACCGGTCAGCTCGATCGCCATCGCGTTGATCGTGAAGTCGCGCCGCGAGAGGTCGGCCTCGATGTCGCGCGAGAACTCGACGTCGGGCTTGCGCGAGTGGTTCTGGTAGGCCTCGGCACGATGAGTGGTGATCTCGTACACGCGGCCACCCTTGGTCGCGCCGATCGTGCCGAACCGCTCGCCCTGCGTCCAGACCGCGTCGGCCCACCCGTCGAGGAACCGCTTGATCTCGTCCGGACGCGCCGTCGTGGTGGCGTCGATGTCGAACTCGTGGGTGAGCGGCTCCCTCTGGTTCGCCCCGTTCTCGTTGGCGAGGACCAGGTCGCGCACCGTGCCGCCGACCAGGAACAGGCGGTGGCCCGCCGCGCCGAACCGGTCGCTGAGGGGCTGCAGGTCACGCAGCACCGGCGCGAACCGGCTGCCGATCACGTGCGTTCGTG
>JBFWSW010000008.1:97125-106257 GCA_050248155.1 Ilumatobacteraceae bacterium | reverse complement strand
GTTGTCGATCGATGCCAAACGCTCACGGTGCTGCCACGCCCAAGCCATCGCCTCGGCAGCCGCGTCCCCGCCAGCGTGCAGACCGTTGCGCGCCACCAGCGCGCGTCGCACCGTTCGTTCGATCTCGACCAACCACCGCTCGGTGGTGGCGATGTCGTCGAGCGGGGTCGGGCGTGGGACCGTCACGACCGACAAGAGCCTCGGCGAGCGCGGATCCTTTCGCGCCGTTCAGCCGATGGTGGTGACGTCCAGCTCGCCGGCGGTGTGGCGGGCGCGAAGGACCTTCTTCTCGAACTTGCCGACGCTGGTCTTCGGCACCTCGGTGATGAACGTCCACCGCTCGGGCAACCAGAACTTGGCGGTGCGCTCGGCGAGCCATGTCTTCAACTCGTCGGCGGTGACCGTCGCGCCCGGCTTCAGCACGATGCAGGCCAGCGGTCGCTCGTCCCACCGCGGATCGGGCACCCCGATGACCGCTGCTTCGAGCACGTCGGGGTGCCCCATCAACGTGTTCTCGAGATCGACCGACGACACCCACTCGCCGCCGGACTTGATGACGTCCTTCGCCCGGTCGCTGATCATGACGTAGCCGTTCGGGTACACGGCGGCCACGTCCCCGGTGCGCAGCCAACCGTCGTGGAACTTCTCGGGGTCGTCGACGTTGTAGTACGACCCGGTGATCCACGAGCCGCGCACCTCGATCTCACCGAGCGACTCGCCGTCCCACGGCACCTCCTCGCCGAGGTCGTCGGTGATGCGCAGCTCGACACCGGGGATGAAGCGTCCGGTGCGCGTGCGCCAGGTGATCTCATCGTCGTCGCCGAGGTCCTTGGGCGGGTGGCTGAGCGCGCACACGGGGCTGGTCTCGGTCATCCCCCAGCCCTGCACGATCGTCGCACCGAACGTGTTGCGATACCCCTCGATGAGGCCGCGTGGCACCGCCGAGCCGCCGCACATCAGCAAGCGGAGCGACGACATGTCGGTGTCGGGCGCGTTGTTGAGGAGGTCGTTCAAGATGGTCGGCACGGCACCCGTCAACGTCGGCCGTGTGTCGTGGATGATGCGTGCCAGCGGACCTGCCTGCAGGTGCTGCTGCGGGAACACGAGGTCGGCGCCGATCATCCACGCGGCGTACGGAGTGCCCCACGCGTTGGCGTGGAACATCGGCACGATGACGAGCATGCGGTCGGTCTCGGCGAGCGCGATGTTCGCCGTCGACGTGACCATCATCGAGTGCATGTACGTGCTGCGGTGGCTGTACATCACACCCTTCGGGTTTCCCGTCGTGCCGCTCGTGTAGCACATCGCCATGCCGTCGCTCTCGCAGAGCTCGGGGTACTGGAATCCCGGCTCAGCCTCGTCGATCAACGCGTCGTAGTCGAGCAAGCCCTCGCCGAGCCCGGACGTGTCGCCCGACCCCTTGACGATGATGTGCTCGACGGTCGTCAGCTCGCCGCGCACCCGGGCGAGCAACGGCGCGATCGAGGCGTCGACGATGATGACCTTGTCCTCGGCGTGGTTGATGACGTACGCGAGTTGCTCGGGAAACAGGCGGATGTTCAGGGTGTGCAGCACCGCACCCATGCAGGGGATCGCGAGGTAGGCCTCGAGATGTGTCTGGTTGTTCCACAGGAACGTGCCGACGCGGTCGCCGCGTCCCACGCCGAGTGCGGTGAGCGCCGCAGCCAGTCGGTCGGCACGGTCGGCCACCTCCGCGAACGTCGACTCGATGTACCCGTCGCCGGTGAAGGTGATCACCTTGCTCTGCGAGTGCACCCGCCGCCCATGGGCGAAGAGCGGCCCCATGGTGAGCTGGTAGTCGTCCTGCATGGTGCTGCGCGGCATGGAATCCCCCTCGATGCGTCACTGCCGCGCCGGACTCTAGTGGTCGCCCTCCGGCGGCGGCACAGTGGTCCATCCCCGCCGCGCGAGCTCGTCGGCCAGCAGTTCGGCCGGCATGCCTCGCAGCAGATCGCGGCGAGTCGCGTCGAGCGGGTCGAGCGCAGAGGCGTGGTCAGCCGCCGCGTCCCGCTCGGACGGGGTCGGCTCGGGTGATGTGACCGGCTCCGCGCCCGTCAGACGATCGATCAGCTGCGACGCCTCGCGGCTCGTGAACTTGCCGCCCGCTTGCCGCTGCGTCAATCCGAGCGGATGGCGTGCGGACCGGAAGTCGTCGTAGCCCTCGGCGCGCAGCAGCGACTTCAGGTACGAGATCTGCTTGGGCGACGCCGGAGGTCCTGATTGCTGTCCGAACGGCATGGTCCGAGTCTGCCGCGCGCGCGGACGGTTTCGGGGGCCGAGTTGCGATCGAGAACAATGGGCCGCCGTGAGCGCGCAGCAGCAGACCATCGTCACCCTCGACCTCGAAGGTGTGCTCGTGCCCGAGATCTGGATCGCGGTGGCCGAACGAACCGGCATCGACGCGCTGCGTCGCACGACCCGCGACGAGCCGGACTACGACGTGCTCATGCGGGGTCGGCTCGCCCTGCTCGAGCAGCACGGGCTCACGATGACCACCATCACCGACGTCATCGGAACGCTCACCCCCCTGGAGGGCGCGCGCGGGTTCCTCGACGCGTTGCGCGAACGCACGCAGGTCATCATCCTCTCCGACACCTTCGAGCAGTTCGGCGCACCGTTGATGCGTCAGCTCGGGATGCCGACGATCCTCTGCCACCAGCTCGTCGTCGACGACGATCGCGTCGTCGACTACCGGCTTCGTCTCTCCGACCAGAAGCGGCTCGCCGTGGAGGCGTTCAGGTCGCTCAACTACCGCGTCGTCGCGGCAGGCGACTCCTACAACGACGCCGCGATGCTGGCTGCGGCCCACGTCGGCTTCTGGTTCCACGCGCCCCCAGCGATCCATGCGCAGTTCCCGGAGTTCGAGGCGACGGACACCTACGACGACCTCCTCGCTGCGATCACGGCAGCGCTGTGAGCCTCGCCGACGCACTGCCCGAGCTCGATCGATTGGCCGAGGCGACCGCGAACGAACACCACTGTCCGAGCGTCGCGTGGGCGATCATCGCCGATGGCAGGCTCGCGCACGTCGGCACCACCGGCTCGCTCGACGACGGCCGCGCTCCCACGGCTCACACGATCTACCGCATCGCTTCGATGACGAAGAGCTTCACCGCAGCCGCGGTCCTGCTGCTGCGCGACGAGGGTGTGCTCGGACTCGACGATCCGATCGCGAGCCACGCCCCGGAGCTCACCGCCGTGCACCATCCCGGCGCCGCCGCGATCAGGGTGCGCGACCTGCTGTCGATGTCGGCGGGGTTGGCCACCGACGACGCGTGGGCCGACCGCCATCTCGACATCACCGACGCCCAGCTCGACCGCGAGCTGTCGAGGGGCGTGCTGTTCGCCGGCGCAACGGGCGCGACCTACGAGTACTCGAACCTCGGCTACGGCCTCCTCGGCCGGGTGGTGAAGCGAGCCACCGGCCGGCGAGTCCAGGACGTCGTGACCGAGCGGCTGCTGATCCCGCTCGGCATGTCGAGCACGACGTGGTCGCAGCCGGACCACGACGACTGGGCGCGGCCGTACGAGCACCGGGACGGAGGCGCAGTGCCCGACTCGGCGCCGCTCGGCGACGGTGAGATCGCGCCGATGGGAGGCTTGTGGACCAACCTCGATGACCTCGCGACCTGGATGACCTTCCTCGACGATTCGATGCGTACCGGTGGGTCCGACGACGTGCTGTCGAGCGCGTCGCGGCGTGAGCTGCAGCAGATGCATCGCTACGTCGGCATGGACACGTTCAACGGCCGCACGATCGCCGCCGGCTACGGGATGGGTCTCCGCGTCCGCGACGACCCGCGCCTCGGCACGGTCATCACCCACTCCGGTGGCATCCCTGGGTACGGCTCGACGATGCGATGGGTCTCGGGGCGCGGCTTCGGCGTCGCTGCCGTGGCGAACATCACGTACGCACCGATGACGGACATGGCGCAGGCGATGCTCGACATCCTCGCCGACCACGATTCCATCCCCGAGGCGACCCCGATCGACTCCGCGTCGATCGACCAGGTGGGGCGCCGACTGGTCGAGCTGCTGAACGACTGGCAGGACGACGCGGCCGATGCGCTCTTCGCCGACAACGTCGCGCTCGACGAATCGTACGATCGTCGACGGGCGACCGCGGCGAGCTGGCTGGAGGTGTGCGGTCGCTTCGAGATCGACCGCGTCGAGGCGAGACGCCCCACGACGGGACGCGTCGCCCTGCGCCATCCGGAAGGCTCGACGTTGTGGCTCGACCTCGACCTCGCGCCGCTCCTTCCGGCCCGCGTGCAGTGGTACGAGCTCTCGCTCGGGTGACGTTCGACCGCCCGAACCGGGACCTTTGACCCTACGGGGCGACCCGAGCGGCTGCATACGGTCGACGGGTGATCCTGCGAACCCCTCGTCTCGTCCCCCTGCTCGGCGTGGCCGCGCTGCTCGTCGCCGCTGTGGCCTGCTCCGAAGATCCGGCCGACACCGCACCGACGACGACCGTCGGCGCGGTGGCGACGACGTCTCCTCCGACGACCGCGGCGACGTCCGGCGAAGCCGGGGTCGAGCTCGGCCCGTACGACCTCGTCGGTACGGCCCTCAGCAGCGTCGTCTTCACGCAACTCGCCGGCATGGTCGTCGACGCGGGGCTCGTCGACACCTTGCGCAGCGACGGGCCGTTCACGGTCTTCGCGCCCACCAACGACGCCTTCCGAGCGCTGCCCCTCGACGCACTCCACGACGTGCAGGACGACCCCGAGCTCCTGGCGACCGTGCTCACATATCACGTCGTGCCCGGCGCGCTGGACGTCGCCGATCTGGAGGACGGCCCGCTGACGACCGTCTCCGGGCTCGATCTCGAGGTGTCGCACGACGGCGACCAGGTGCTCATCAACGGGTTCCCGATCGTCACACCCGACATCGAGGCGACCAACGGCGTCATCCACGTCATGGGCGACGTCCTGCTCCCGCCCGCCTGATCGGGAGCGACGCCCGAATCGCCCTGGCGCCGGGCGCACAGGTTTGCAAGGCTCGGGCCGCATGTCAGCGCGCACGGTGCCTGTCAACATCGGACTACCGATCACCTTCGCCGACGTCGAGGCGGCGGCGCAGCGCATCAGAGGCAGCATCAGCGAGACACCCACGGCCGTCTCGCGCACCCTGTCGCAGATCACGGGCGCCGAGGTGACGATCAAGTTCGAGAACCTGCAGTACACCGGATCCTTCAAGGAGCGCGGCGCCCTCAACCGCCTGCTCGCTCTCGACGCCGACGAGCGTCGCCGCGGCGTGGTGGCCATGTCGGCGGGCAACCACGCGCAGGGCGTCGCCCACCATGCGGCTCGCCTCGGCATACGTGCGACCTTGGTGATGCCGGAGGGCACGCCACTGGTCAAGGTCGCCCGCACCCGACACCTGGGCGCCGATGTCGTGCTGCACGGAGCGACACTCGAAGCGGCGCGCGAGCACGCGCTCGCACTGGCCCGAGCACACGAGATGGTGTTCGTCCCGCCGTACGACTGCCCGCTCGTGATGGCCGGACAAGGAACAGCGGTGCTCGAGTTGCTGGCGTCGGTGCCCGACCTCGACATGGTCGTGGTGCCGGTTGGCGGCGGCGGGCTCATCGCCGGCTCGCTCGTCGCCGCGCACGGCGCTGCACCCGAGGTGGAGGTCGTCGGCGTGCAGGCGGCGGCCTGCGCCGCGTTCGACGCAGCGCTGCGCGGGGTTCCCCGCGCCCTCGGCACCGACACGATCGCCGAGGGCATCGCCGTCGCCAACCCGAGCCCGGGCGCGATCCGCGTGGCCCGCCACTTCGGCACCAACGTCGTCGTCGTCGACGAAGCTGCAATCGAGCACGCGGTCGCCCTCTATCTCGAGATCGAGAAGGTGGTCAGCGAAGGTGCCGGGGCCGCTCCCCTCGCTGCGCTGCTCGCCGACCCGGAGCGGTTCCGGGACCGGAAGGTCGGGCTCGTCCTCTCGGGCGGCAACATCGACCTGCGCGTCCTCGCCTCGGCGATGCTCCGCAGCCTGGCCCGAACCGGGCGTCTGACGACGCTGTCCGTCGCGCTGCCCGACCGGCCCGGCTCGCTGCACGCGCTGACCGGGGTCCTCGCGCGGCACGGAGCGAACGTGGTCGAGCTCACCCACGACCGCTTGGGCTCGGCCACCCGGCTCCGGTCGGCGGTCGTCGATGTGTTGGTCGAGACCGCCGATCGAGCGCACAGCGACGAAGTCATCGCGGCACTCCGAGCCGCCGGGCTCGACGTGACGCACACCTGACGCGCTGGGCGCCGCACGCGAAAGAGGGCCGGTCCCGCCGGAGCGGAACCGGCCCTCGGATCCGACGTCAAGGGGCAGTCGTCGAATCGACCATGCTCGTGACGGCACCCATCGAGGTCTCCGTGCCCATCGAGCCGCCGGTCGTCCCACCGGGCGCCATCGTGGTGTCGGTCGGCATGCCGGTCGTCACGGACGGCATCGAGTCAGGAATCGAGTCGATGATCGAGTCGGTCGGCGTGTCGTCGTCGTCGCCACCGCACGCCGGCAGGGCGACGAGGCCGAGGGCCACGAAGCCGACCACAGCCGCGCGGGTCGTCCGGTTCCGGACCGCGTTCAAGGGGTTCATTGGATGCTCCTTCGGGGGATGTTCACGTTCCGCCGGGCCCGACGGTGCCCTGGCGCGCTGACCGCCAAACCGCCCGACCGGGCAGTTGCGGCGCGTTTGCGGGGTCGTCCGGTGGGGAACTCCCCGGCGATGAAGTTCGCGATGACCGACGTTCCGCCTTCGCCGGATCCGTCACCGGTGCCGATGCCGCCAGTGCCCGTGCCACCGCAACCCGGGGACCCGCCCCCGCCCACTCCGCCGTCGATCGCTCGGTGAACGCGACGGGCTTGTCGGGGCGAGCGCGTCAGGAACCGGGTTCGTCGATGTCGAACATGTCACCCGTGCCCGTGATCTCGAGCAGGCGAACGAGGGTCTGGCCCGGCGCCTCCAGAACGACTCGCCGTCCCGCCCGGCTGTTGCGGTTGCTCGCCGCCAACAGGATGCGTAGCCCTGACGAGTCGATGAACCGCACTTCGCGCGCGTCGAGGACGAGGGGACGAGAGCTGTCCCCCAAGCGATCCTCCGTCTTGCGGATGGCGGCCTCGATGGAGGGTGCGCTCACGACGTCGATGTCGCCGACCACCACCACCCGACCATCGCCATCGACGCGGACGCCATCACCGGGCGCGTTCATCGGCTGACACGGTCAGCACTGCTATGGCCATCCTGCCCCATACGGACGGGCGTCGTACCCCGCGACGATCCCCAGCAAACATGTGATCCAAACGTGTGCCGGGCGTGTCCCGGGGCGCGTCGTTTCCTGCCTGCTGAATCGGGTAGACCGTGTACATGCCCCTTCCGAACTCGCGCCCCTACACCCTTCCCGACCTTCCCTACGACTACGGCTCGCTCGAGCCGCACATGTCCGCCCGGCAGCTCCAGCTGCACCACGACAAGCACCACGCTGCGTACGTGAAGGGCGCCAACGAGACGCTCGACCGCCTCGCCAGCGCCGAGGCTTGGCAGGTGCCCGGGCTCGAGCAGTCACTCGCGTTCAACATCGGCGGTCACCTGCTGCACTCGACGTTCTGGCAGTGCCTCAGCCCCGACGGAGGCGGCAAGCCGGGGGGTGAGCTCGGCGCCACCATCGACGCCGAGTTCGGGGGGTTCGACGGCTTCAAGGAACGCTTCACCGAGGCCCTGACGACCATCCAAGGCTCGGGGTGGGCGATCCTCGGGTGGGAGCCGCTCGCGCAGCGGCTGATGATCATGCAGGTGAAGGACCACCACGGTTCGCACGTCGTCGCGTCACGTCCCGTCATCGTTGCCGATGGTTGGGAGCACGCCTTCTACCTCGACTACCAGAACGAGAAGGCGAAGTGGGCGAGCGCCTACTTCGAGATGGTCGACTGGACGGCTGCGGACGAGCGGTTCAGCGCCGCACGCAAGGTGCCCGCCACCGTCTGAAACCCGGGCTGCTCACTCGGTGACGAGGTGATCCGCCAGGCCGCTGATCTCGAGCAGTCGCTGCACCGCTGCAGTCGGGTGCCGCAGCACGAGTGTGCGGCCGGCCTCGCCCGCACGCTGGTGCACATCGATGATGACGCGCAGACCGCTCGAGTCCATGAACTCGACCTTGGCGATGTCGAGCACCAGCCTGCCCTCGCCGCTCGGCAGCTCCGCGAGCTGCTCGGCGAGCAACGGGGCGGTGTGCGCGTCGAGCTCGCCGGCGAGCGCAAGACCTTCGGGGTCCGAGGAGATGTCGAGACGGGCCGCAGTGTCGGACATGGGGCGGGAGGGTACCACCCACGGGGGTCGTTCGACCCCCCGCGAGTCGGGATCGCTGCTCCTGGAAGCTGAGTCCACCAGGGACGTCGTGTTTCGCAGATGACCCGAAGGGGTAGTCGCCAAAGCAACGGCCGCGAGGCCACCCGTCCGACGAACGCTGAGACGGCTCTGACACAGGAGGCAAGGTGCGCCATGGATCTACCGACCGACTCGACCACCGCTGCGCCGATCACCGTTGCCCTGGTGAACGACTACGAGATCATCGTCGCCGGGCTGGCCGCGATGCTCGCCCCCTACTCGGACCGGGTGCAGGTCGTCGAGCTGGATGTCGACCGTGAGCCCGAACGCCAAGCCGACATCGCGCTGTTCGACACCTTCGCCGGGCGGCGACATGCGCTCAGCCGGGCATCGTCGATGGTGCGCGACGGCTACGTCGACCGGGTTGTGCTCTACACCTGGGACGCCACCGCCGAGTTCCTCGCCCAGGCCGAGCAGGCCGGCGTCTCCGGCGTGATCCTCAAGTCGGTGGGTGGCGAGCGGCTGCTGCAGGCACTCGAGCGCACGGCAGCAGGCGAGCGACTCGGGATGAGTCACATCACCCGGTCACCCCGATCGGAGCAGACGAGCGAGCTCTCCAACCGCGAGAAAGAGGTACTGGCCCTCTTGGCGCTCGGTTCGACCAACCGGCAGATCGCGAACGAGCTGTACCTCTCGGTCGACACGGTGAAGAGCCACATGCGTCGGCTGTACTCGAAGCTCGGCGTCACCAACCGCACGCAGGCCGCGTTGCGCGCCGATCAGTATCAGCT
>JBFWSW010000008.1:0-97025 GCA_050248155.1 Ilumatobacteraceae bacterium | reverse complement strand
TCGCCGGCAGCGGAAGACGGCACGACCCTGGTCGGCCGAGAACTCGATCTCGTCCATCACCGCCGCGACGATCCCGAGGCCGCGCCCGTTGACGGCATCAGGAGGGGCGATGTGCCAGGAGCGCACGTCACCGATGCGCTCGAGGTGCTCCGAGTCGGCAGCGACGATGGCCACCAGCTCCGCCGGTTCGGCGGCGAGCTCCACCTCGATGACATCGCCGGAGCCGTGCTGGATGGCGTTGGTGGCGAGCTCGCTGACAGCGAGCTCGAGATCGTCGATCGCGGCTGGATCGACATCGCGTGCCTCGAACCACGTCCGCACGAAGCGTCGGATGGACGTCAGCTCCTGCGTCTGGCGCGCGAAGCGGCGTCCGATGCCAGACGCCGCCGTGCCCGCCGATCCCACGCTCATGCCGGCGCTCATTGTCGCGCACGGGAGGGGCTGAGGAACGGCTCTCGACGCCGCCCCGTTTCGCTGACCCCACCGGCGGGTAGCCAGAGGTCGACCTCACCGGCTCGTTCACACCCCACATCAGAGGAGCACACGACATGAGCACTGACCCGACCCGCTCGAACGACGGCGAGCGCTTCACCGCGCCGGCCGCTGACCGGCCGCCGACCGACGAGGAGTCGGCTGCTGCTGAGCGAGCCGCGGCGGACGTCGATCTCGATCGCGTGTCGGCCGAATACGAAGAGATGGCCGAGCGCGGGGCGAACGTGCGCGGCGAGGGCGAGATCGAGCCCGGCTGACCGGCATCTCGAACCGCAATACGAACGAGCCCCGGCCTAAGCCGGGGCTCGCTCGCGAAGACACTGCCGTCACACCCAGGTGACTCAACGACGGTCGTTCAACTTCTCCTTCACTGCGTCGACGCCGTCGGCCACCTTCCGCTGGGCGTCCTCGGCCTTGTCCTTCACGGCGCTGCCGGCCCGGTCGAGCTTGCCCTCGCGCTCGAGTTCGCGGTCGTCGCTCGCGGCGCCGACGCCCTCCTTCACACGACCCTTCAGATCATCCATCTTCGAACCCATGATGCGCTCCTTCCGTCCTGCGCCGAGCCCAAACGACTCGACTGCGCGACACCGGGATCCCCACGAGGGACGACCGGGAAACGTTGCGGGCGGGCGAATCCGTCACACCAAAGGGTGTTTCATGAACGGCGGCTCGGGGAAGCCACCAGGAGCCCCCCACTAGAGTCCCGAGACCATGAGCGATCGCATGCCACCACCGAACAGCAGTCCGAGCGACCTCGTCGACACCCAGGTCATCACCTTGTCCCTTCCGCTCGCGCTGCGGCACGCGTCGACCGCCCGCATCGTGGCCGCGTCGCTTGCGGCCGACGCCGGCTTCAGCGTCGACGAGATCGACGATCTCCGCTTGGGCATCAACGAGGTGGTGTCAGTCCTCGTCGACCTCGGCTCCGCAGATCCGGCCGCCCGGCTCACGATCGAGTTCCGAGTGGGTCGCGGCCGAGTCGAGGCAACTGCGAGCCGCAGCGATCAGGTCGGCTCGATGGAGGTCGACGAGCTCGCCCAGCGCATCCTCGAGGCGGTCACCGATCACTACGAGTTGTCGGCCAGTGGGTTCACGCTCACGAAGACCGCAGTGCCACGAGACGATGTCGACTGAGACCGACGAGCCGACAGTCGATCACCACGCGCTGTTCGTCTCGTATCGGCAGAACCCGACGAGACAGGCGCGCAACGAGCTGGTCGAGCTGCACATGGGCCTCGCCGCGCACATCGCCCGTCGACTCTCGCGCGGCACCAACGACCAGGACATCCGACAGGTCGCGATGGTCGCGCTGGTGAAGGCCGTCGATCGCTTCGATCCCGACCACGGCACCCCGTTCTCCGCCTTCGCCGGCCGCACCATCGAGGGCGAGATCAAGCGGCACTTCCGCGACCGCACGTGGTCCGTGCGCGTACCACGGAGCGCGAAAGAGCTCCACCTCGCTGTTCGGCGAGCGACCGACGAGCTCCAACACGCCCTGCACCGGTCACCGACGGTCGCCGAGCTCGCTGCGCACCTCGACATCGATCGCGACGACGTCGTCACCGGTCTCGCTGCAGGTGCGTCCTATTCGGCCAGCAGCCTCGACGGCTCGACCGCCGACGACGCGGTCGCGGCAGACCATCGGTCGGCCCTTGCCACGATCGACTCCGGGTTCGAGCAGAGCGAGCACCGCGACATGGTGCGGAACCTGCTCGAGCGCCTCCCCGAGCGCGAGCGCGCCATCGTCTCGATGCGCTTCTTCGACGAGCTCTCGCAGAGCGAGATCGCCGAGCGGGTCGGGATCTCGCAGATGCACGTGTCGCGGCTCCTGCGCTCGTCGTTCGAGCGCATGCGCGCGTGGGCGGACGGCGAACCGGGGTGAACGAACTGAGCGGGGCTCGCCGGCTCGATCACCTTCCGACGTGCCAGACCGACGGGAACTGCTCCGCCGGTTCGAACCTGCACACCGCGCCGGTGCGGATGCTCGCCCGCACCATGTGCGCGAGCTCCGCGTCCTGACGTTCGATCGCCACCATCACGCGTTCGAGCGATTTCCGCACCGCCACCCGTGAGCGCTCCGACGAGTCCATGAACCGACGCGGTCGGCCACCGAGCCCGAGCGTGGGTCGCAGCTGCTCGACGACCTGGTCCAGCTCGATCCGCAACCGTGACGCGCGCTCGATGTCGTGATCGGCTTCAGCGTCTGCGATCTGGGCCCGCAGCCCGTCGAGATGCCCTCGGTACGAGCGCAGGCTCGCCAGGTCGTGGACGTCATGCGGTCTCGTGCCGTCGGTCACCCCGACCAGATCGCCGGCCAGGTCGCCGGCCGTCAGATCCACCCACGGCCGGGCGAGCAACCGACCGAGCCGTCGCACCCCGACGGACTCGGCCAGGTCGACGGCATGGTCGCCGAACTCGAGCCGCCAACCCGCCCCCACACGGACCAGGTGACCGTCGGGCGCAGGCGCCGCCCGCAGCAGTTCGTCGGCCGTGCGCCGGAGACGCCGGGCTCGAGCCGTCAACCCGAAGCGTTCGAGGCCATCGACAGCGGCCTCGACGTGCTCCTGACCGCGCCGCAGATCGCCCGCACAGGCCCGCTCGATGAGCGAGCAGCCGAGCTCGCCTTCGCAGATCGCAGCCATCACGACGTTCTGGAGTCGGCGGTTGTGCTCGAGGCCCTGCTCGAAGTGGTGCACGGCGAGGTTCACGTCGCCGAGGGTTCGCGCCGCGACGCCGAGCGAGCGCTCGGCCGAGCCCAGGCAGACCACACCGACCGAGCCGAGGATGGGCAGCTGCCGGTAGGGCAACAGGGCCGCGTACACAGCCTCGGCGGTCTTGAGGTCGTCGAGGAGCCGCGCCGCCTCCGCGGCGCAGAACATGGTGATCATCCAGTTGCTCGAGGTGTGAGCGCTGCGGGGCGCTGACGACATCACCTGCCGAAGGTCGGCGCGCGCCTGCTCGTGCTCGCCGATCATCGCTGCGAGCACCGCAGCAGCGGCACGGGGAGCCAGGTCGCCCTCCACCATGGCGGACGACGCGGCCACGCTGCGTGCCAGCGGCAAGATGTCACCGGCCCGGTCCTCGAGCCAGCGGATCGTCAACAGGTGCGCGCCGAGGTAGCCGACCGCATCGGCATCGCCGATCGTGGTCCCCAGCTCGAAGCAGCGCTGAGCGGCCTGCTCGGCCTCCTCGATCCGGCCGGTCCGGAGCAGCCGCATCACGTCGATCGCGTCGAGGACGAACAGCACCGCGCCGACCTGCAGCGCATCGGCTCGCTCGCGCAGCTCGCCGAGCGCGCGCTCGGCGCGGTGATCCCCCATCAGCACGAAATCGATCGCCCGCCACAGCAGACCCATCAGGCCGAGCATGTCGTTGCCCGCGGACGCCGCTGCGGTGACGAGCTCATCGGCCACCCGGAGCCTCGCGACAGTCGAGTTCGCCGGCCCGAGCATCGTGTGGTGCCAGAGCGACAGCGCATCGGCCACCACGAGCGCGTCACCCGTCGCACGCGCGGCGGCCACCGCGCGCTCGACCGCCGCGGGCTCGACGCGGCCCGTGTAGGCGAGCTCGGCCAATCGCCGCACCTCGAGCCGGGCCCGCGCCGAGGGGTGTCGATCGCCCACACCTTCGATGGCGCGGTCGAGCAACGCCATGAACGCTGCGTGGTCGGCGGCAGTTCGGTGCTCATGGACCCAGATCCCGCCCAGCCCCACGGCTGCGTCGGCCAGGTCGAGCGGATCGTCGGCTCGCTCGGCAGCACGCCGGAACCAGGCACGGGCTGCGAGCAGGTTCCCCGCGGCGAGGTCTGTGCGCGCCACCTCGAGCACCAGCCGGACCGGGGTCGGCGGACCATGGTGCTCGTGCAGCTCGACGGCGCGAGCGAGCAGATGGGACGCGGCCTCGTAGGCGAACCCGGCCACGAGTGCTCTGGCGGCGCGCGAGCATGCGGACGTCGCTCGCGCGACGCTCGCCGGGTCGTGGCGGAGGGCCGCCGAGGCGAGCCGATGATGAGCGATCCCGAGCACGTGCTCGACGGCGGTCGTGTCGGCGAGTGCCAACTCGTCCGCGACTCGGTCGTGCAGGTCGGCCCGCTCGGCCGGCGACCGCGTGTCGACGAGTGCGTCGGCCAACAGGCGGTGCGCGAACACGCACCGATCGTCCGCCGATGGCACGAGGACCCCCGCGCGGTGGGCCTGGCCCAGCAGCTCGTCACCCGTCGACGGATCGACCTGTGCGACGGCGAGGGTCATCGGGATCGTCGCCAGGGGCCCCAACACCGCTGCCGCCACGAGCAGTGCGTGCGCCTCGGCCGGCAGGCCACGAAGGCGGAGATGCAGGACCGTGCGGACCCCACCCGCCGCGGCGTCCGACGACTCCTCGGCGGCCAGCAGCTCGCTGACGAGGAGCGGGTTCCCACCCGTCAGGGCGAGTGCCTCGCTCAACCGATCGGTCCCTGCTGCTACACCGACCAGTTCGTGGAGATCGGCGAGCTCCTCGCGCGAGAAGAGGCCCGGTGACAACAACAGGGTGTCGCGGCGGAGCGACTCGAGCGCTGCCGCCACAGCCGACGTGGCCTCGGCCGGATCTCGGTATGTGACGACGAAGGCCACCGCGCTGGCGCGCATCGTCCGCACCAGGAATCGGGTGAGCAGCAGCGACGCGGGGTCAACGCTGTGGGCGTCATCGACCACCACGAGGACCGGCTGTTCGCGGGCAACGGCAGCGATCGCGGACGCGACCCGACGGAACGTCGAGAAGCGCTCCTGGTCGCTCTCGGCCGGCGACGAGCGCAGCAGGTCGTCATCACACCCGAGCTGGGAGAGCACGCTCTGCCAGGGCCACAGCGGGGGCACACCGCCTTCGGCCCACCCTGGGCCCCACGCGCATCGGAAGCCGCCATCCCTGGCCACCCGCAGCGCCTCGTTCGCGAGACGCGTCTTGCCGATCCCGGCGGCGCCGACGATCGACGCGGCGCTGCCGACTCCGCGAGCGGCGGCCTGCAGCCCCGACCGGAGCGCGTCGAGCTCTCGTGCTCGGCCCACCAGGGGAAGGGCGCCGCGCGGCATCGACACCGCCAGACACTACCCGTGGCGACGTGACCGCTCTCTCCGTCGGCACGTCGATCGGGCGCGTGTCACAACGATGTCACGCCTCGAGGAGGAGCACTGCAGAGAGGTGACCCATGAAGATCCGAACCACGAACATCCGCCGCCTGTCCCTTCGATTCCTCGCCGTTGCGGCGCTGGTGACGGCCGCCTTCGGCGTCCAGACGGCCGTGACGGCCGGACCGTCCGCACCCTCGAGCGTGGTGACGATGGATCCTGCCCGCATCCTCGACACTCGCGAGCCGCTGGGAGTGCCGGCCAAGGCGCCGGTCGGGGCCAACTCGACCATCACCGTCCAGGTCGCCGGGGTGCAGGGCGTCCCGATGAACGCGACGGGCGTCATCGTGACGCTGACCGCCGTCGATGCGACGGTGCCGACGTTCATCACCGCGACCCCGACCGGGACCCCGCGCGGCACCACGTCGGTGCTGAACCCCGGGAGCCCGCTCGCGATCGCCAACACGGTGACGATGGCCCTCGGATCGGGAGGGCAGATCGACCTCTACAACCTGGCCGGGTCCGTCAACCTCATCGCCGATGTCAGCGGCTACCTCCTCCCGTCCGGCGCCTCGTCGATCGTGACCGAGTCGATCGAGCTGCAGGCGTACAACGGCATGGGCATCTCGACGGGCGCGCCCGACAGCTTGGGCTGCGTCGATCTCGCCGAGACGGGCGAGCTCTTCCTCGACGTCCCCCTGCCGCACGGTGCGGCCGTGCAGTCGGTGACGTTCCGCTGGTTCGACAACGACACGGCCAACTTCACGTTCATCATCAGCGAGGTGGACGGCAACTTCGCGGGCGCGCCGACCAGTGGCAACCTCGTCGGCAGCCAGGGCCAGACCACCGGTGCCGTCGGCTACGGCTCGACCACGCTGAACATCACCGGTGGTGATGCCGTGTCGGGCTCGGTCCGCTACTACATCGATGCCTTCACGCTCGGGCAGGTGTCGGGCGGCACGTTCCACCGGTTCTGCGGCGCCACGGTCACCTACCAACGCGTCGTCAGCTGAGAATCCTCGGGCGCGGGCGGACGCGGGTGCTGGCATGCTGGTCGGCCAGCACCCGCCATGTCCCGCTCGAGACCTTCCCGCCGAACCCGCGCGCCGCGTGCCGATCCCGCACTGGCCGAGCGACGGGCCGCCACCGTCGCCGGCCTGCGCGCTCGTGACGCGCTGGCGATCCCCGAGGCCCTGCCCATCGCCGAGCGTCGCGACGACCTGATCGCCGCACTGCGCGATCACCAGGTGGTCGTCGTGGCCGGCGAGACCGGGTCGGGGAAGAGCACCCAGCTCCCGAAGCTCTGCCTCGAGCTCGGCCGGGGGATCGACGGGATCATCGGCCACACGCAACCACGCCGCGTCGCAGCACGCACCATCGCCGAGCGGATCAGTGACGAGATGGGCGTCGAGCTCGGCACCGCGATCGGTTACGCGGTCCGCTTCACCGATCGAACGGCTGACGAGACGGTCGTCAAGGTGATGACGGACGGCATCCTGCTCGCAGAGATCCAGCGCGACCCGATGCTGCGGCGCTACGACACGATCATCGTCGACGAGGCGCACGAACGCAGCCTCAACGTCGACTTCCTGCTCGGCTACCTCCACGGTGTGCTCGGCCGTCGGCCCGACCTCCACCTTGTCGTCACATCGGCGACGATCGACACCGAACGGTTCGCCGCACACTTCGTCGGCCCGAACGGCCCCGCACCGATCGTGGAGGTCAGCGGGCGCACCTATCCCGTGGAGGTGCGCTACCGCCCCTTCGGCGACTCCCCCGGCGACGACCGCGATCAGGTGCAGGCCGTCTGCGACGCGGTCGACGAGCTGGCAGCGGAGGGGCCGGGTGACGTGCTCGTGTTCCTGAGCGGGGAGCGTGAGATCCGCGACGTCGCCGACGCGATGGGCCGCGGCAACGAGCGACCCCACGGCCAGCGCCCCGAAGTGCTGCCGCTGTACGCCCGTCTGTCGGCTGCCGAGCAGCACCGCATCTTCCAACCGCACCGTGGGCGGCGCGTCGTGCTGGCGACGAACGTCGCCGAGACGTCGATCACCGTGCCGGGCGTCAGATACGTCGTCGACGCAGGCGCCGCGCGTATCTCGCGCTACAGCCATCGCCTCAAGGTGCAGCGGCTGCCGATCGAGCCGATCTCGCAGGCGTCGGCCAACCAGCGCGCCGGCCGGTGCGGGCGAGTCGCGCCGGGCATCTGCGTGCGGCTGTACACCGAGGACGACTTCACGGCGCGAGACGAGTTCACCGAGCCCGAGATCCTGCGGACCAACCTCGCGTCGGTCATCCTGCAGATGACCGCCCTCGGGCTCGGCGAGGTCGCGTCGTTCCCGTTCCTCGATCCGCCCGATGCGCGCGCCGTGCGCGACGGCTACGCGCTGCTCGACGAGCTCGGCGCGCTGCAGCCCGAACGCGAGGGCACACCTCGCCGGCTCACGCCGCTCGGGCACCGGCTGGCTCGCCTGCCGGTCGATCCGAGGCTCGGCCGGATGGTGCTCGAAGCCGAACGGCTCGACTGCGTGCGCGAGGTGCTCGTCATCGCGTCCGCCCTCTCGATCCAGGACCCTCGTGAGCGGCCTGCGGACGCACAGCAGGCTGCCGACGAGGCACACCGCCGCTTCGCCACAGACGGGTCCGACTTCCTCGCGCTCATCCGGCTCTGGGACCACCTGCGCGAGCGACAACAGGCGCTGAGCTCGAACCAGTTCCGCAAGCTGTGCCGAGCCGAGTTCCTCAACTACCTCCGCGTGCGCGAATGGCAGGACCTCTTCAGCCAACTCCGCCAGATCGCCGGTTCGCTGGGGCTCCGCACGGCGCGGCACGCGCGGGACGCCGACGGACGCTCCGAGCCCGTCGAGCGAAGCCATCCCGACCGTGTCCATCAGGCACTCCTCTCCGGGCTGCTGTCGCAGATCGGCATGCGCGAGGGCACGACCCGTGACTACCGCGGTGCCCATGGTTCGACGTTCGCGATCGCTCGTGGCTCTGCTGCAGCGAAGCAGTCACCGCGTTGGGTGATGGCTGCGGAGCTGGTCGAGACGAACCGATTGTGGGCCCGGACGGCTGCCGGCATCCGCCCCGAGTGGGCCGAGCGCGCCGGCGCACATCTCGTCCGCCGCTCGTACGGCGAGCCGCGATGGGACGACGAGCGAGGCGCGGCCGTCGTTCACGAGCGAGTCACCTTGTTCGGCCTGCCCATCGTCTCGGCGCGCACGGTCGGTCTCGATCGCACCGACCCCGAGCTGGCGCGGTGGATGTTCATCCGACACGCGCTCGTCGAGGGCCAGTGGTCGACGCACCACGAGTTCGCCACGCGCAACCGCGAGCTGGTGACCGAGCTCCGCGATCTCGAAGAGCGCACTCGTCGCAGTGGGCTGGTCGACGACGAGTCCGTGCACGCCTTCTACGACGCACGTGTCGGTGCCGACGTCGTCTCGGCACGGCACTTCGATCGGTGGTGGAAGCAGCAGCGCGCGACACGTCCCGAGCTGTTGACCATGACCCGGGACCTGCTCCTCGGAAGCTCTGCCGACACGGGAGCCGACGCCTTCCCGGAGCGCTGGCACCAGGACGACCTCGTCTTCGAGCTCTCGTACCGGTTCGAGCCAGGGGCTCCCGACGACGGTGTCACCGTGCACCTGCCGCTCGCCGTCCTGAACAGGGTGCACGACGTCGGCTTCGACTGGCTGGTTCCGGGGCTCCGCGACGAGCTCGTCGGGACGCTCGTGCGCACCCTGCCCAAGGAGTACCGGCGTGAGCTCGCGCCCCTGAACGAGATCATCGTGCGGACGCTCGAGCGCATGCCGTCACCCTCCGGCCGGCTGGTCGATGCCGTCGCCCGCACGCTCAGCGCAGTGTCGCGGGTGACCATCCCCGCCGGCGCCCTCCGTCCCGAACGACTGCCGCCGCACCTGCAGATGACCTTCGACGTCCTCGACGCCGACGGTTACTCGATCGGGCGGGGCAACGACCTCGATTCGTTGCGGCGACAGCTCAACCCACGGCTTCGGACGGCGATCGCCGAGGCGTCCCCGATCGCCGAGCGGTCCGGCATCACCTCGTGGGACTTCGGCACGTTGCCGCCCACTGTCGAGAGCCTGCGCGACGGCCACCTGGTGCGTGGCTTCCCTGCTCTCGTCGACGAGGGCGCCGACGTGTCCTTGCGCATCCTGACCAACGCCGACCTCCAGCGACGCGTGACCCCGGTCGGAGTGCGGCGGCTGCTGCTCCTCTCCGTCCCCGTCTCGCGACGCGCGCTCGAGGGCGCGCTCACCAACGCGGAGCGGCTGGCGCTCGCGAGCAGTGCGGTCGGCACGATCGCTGATGTCATCGACGACTGCATCACCGCCGCTGCCGACTCGGTCGTGCGCGAGGCACCGAGCCTGCCACACGACGACGAGAGCTTCGCCGAGCTCGTGCGCGCGGGACGTGACCAGATCCCCGCTCGCGCCACGACGGCGCTGCGCACCTCAGCGACGGCGATCACCTCGGCGCACGATCTGGGCGCGCGCATCGACCGGCTCGTGGCACCTGCGGTGGCCGCCTCGGCCGGCGATGCGCGGGCACAGTTGCAGCGGCTGGTTCGAAAGGGGTTCGTCACCTCCGCAGGTCTCGGTCGCCTCGACGACATCGTCCGCTACCTGCGTGGCCTCGAGCGCAGGCTCGACAAGCTCCCCGACAACCCAGTGCGCGATCAGCAACGCATGCGCGTGGTCACCGGCCTCGAGCAGCGGTACGTCACCCTGCTCGATCGCCTGGGCCGTGGCGGGCTCGACGCGGAGGTGGTCGAACTCGGTTGGATGCTCGAGGAGCTGCGCATCAGCGAGTTCGCCCAGGTCATCGGGACGAAGCGCCCGGTGAGCCCCCAACGCGTGGTGTCCGAGCTCGAGCGGTTGGGCGGCTGACTCCGCCGGACGTCAGCGGTCGCGCAGCAGCAGCAACGTGTCGTACTCGAGCTCGGGGACGCGACGCCCGCTCCCTGCCATCACGATCGAGGGGAAGCTGCCGTCGAGGTGCTGGCGAGCCTGCCCGGCGAGGCCCATCCCCCAGCGAACCGTCCCGAGGACACGCCACCACTCGAAGCGGTCCTCGTCCCATGCCCCGCCCGCTGCGACGTAGGCGTCGCGCAGGGTGGGGATGCCCGCCATGCCCGCCGCGGTGTGCCGGTCCTCGCGGAACCGCCACATGCGCTGACACGGCCAGGCCAGGTCCTCCATCGGGTCGCCGATCCGCGCCGTCTCCCAATCGAGGATCGCTCGGAGGCCGTCCTCGGCGACGATGATGTTGCCCGTACGGATGTCGGAGTGCACGATCGACAACGTCGACGGTTCCGACGGCAGGTGCCGTTCGAGCCACCGGATGCCGAAGGCAAACGTCGGTGACGGATCGAGCAGTTGCCCCATCAGCTCGTCGACGCCGACGAGCGCAGCTTCGACGGGTGCTGCGGGCCGCACGAGCGCCCCCGGTGCGTCGTCCGCCGGGATCGAGTGCAGCCGGGCCATGGCGGTGCCGAGCTGCTGCACCACCAGCTCGCCGATGTCGGCTCCGTGCACCAGCCGCAGCACGCGGCGTGGCACGGTCTCGCCGGCGACGGCATCGCTGATGAAGAACGGGCCGCCGAGCACCGACTCGTCGAGGCAGACGTGATGGACGTGGGGCACGGGCACACCGACTGATTCGGCGAGGTTGCGCACGGCCGCCTCACCGGCGACGTCGAGGATCTGGATCGCCGCATGGGGGATCATCGTGAGCGCGAGATGGGCGACGTCGGGTGCGTCTCCGTCCGGCGATTCGGTGACCGTGTGGAAGAGCGCGTTCAACCGACGGGCTCCGGCCGATGCGAGCTCGAGCGACCGCACCTCCACCGATCGGCCGACACGCTCGGTCAGCCACGTCGCGAGCGCCGGCGAGAGATCGGCCATCAGTCACCCTCCCACGAATCGTGGCCGGGCTTGCAGATGGACAGGTCGGCGCGGCTGATCTCCATGAGCGCCGCCCACACCTCTCGCGCCATCGCCGGGTCGTCGGCGAGACCGTCGCGCAGCGCCGCCGCGAGGCGGGCGCGTGCGTCGGGCAGCGTCGCGCTCAGCGCGGGATCGGACCAGCCGCCGGTCGGGTCGGGCCCGGACAGCAGCCGCTGGATCGCGCCGAGCTCGGCCGCCGCCGCCGCGGGCCCGAGTCGGAGCTCCCGCTCGACGATGGCGACCAAGCTCGCGGCCACGCGAGCATGGTGCTGCACCGGGCCTTCGAGCGCTGGAACGATGTCGCGCTCGATGACCTCGGCGACGGTGGCGAGCAGTTCGGCTGCAGTGGGACGTGGTTGCACGACGACGGCCCGTCAGTAGATGGTCTGGCGAAGCCGCTCGGGGTACGCCGCGTCGTAGGCCGCCGCGTCGATGCCGCCCGCCGTGATCCGCTCGAGCATCTCGCCGTTCGCATCGCTGTCGAGCACCGCGCGTCCGTTGATCCGCATGGTCTCTGCGATGCCGGGCGGGTCACCACGAGGTGAGCAGTCGAGTCCCTCGGGGCCCACCGTCGCGAGCACCACGAAGGGCGCCGCTTCGATGACGGCGCGGTAGTCGTCGGAGATGTGGTCGAGCTCCTTGAGCAACGATGTGGGCACCCGCTCCCCGTAGATCGACTCGAGCTGCTCGGTGGTCGTGATGAGCCGGTCGTCGTTCGCCACGGAACCGACGCTACAGCGCTGCGCTGGCGACGTTATGGCCGGGCGAACGGCTGCGGCTCGCCGTCCGGACCAGTGGCCAGGGCGATCGGGTTCATGCGGAACGACGGATCGTGCCGCAGGATCTCGCGACGAGCGATCGTCATCTTGTGCACCTCGTCAGGTCCGTCGGCGATGCGGAGCGTGCGCATGCTCGCCCACATCTCGGCCAGCGGTGTGAACTGCGTGACCCCGGCTGCACCGTGCACCTGGATCGCGCGGTCGAGCACCTTGAGCACGACGTTCGGCACGGCCACCTTGATGCCCGAGATCTCGGTCGCGGCCGCCTTGTTGCCGACGGTGTCCATCAGGTGCGCCGTGCGCAGCACGTACTCCCGTGCCATGTCGATCTCGATGCGCGACTCGGCGATCCAGTCCTGGATGAGGCCCTTCTGCGCCACCAGTGTGCCGAACGTGGTTCGCTGGAGTGCGCGGTCGACCATCAGACCGAGCGCCCGCTCGGCGACCCCGATCGAGCGCATGCAGTGATGGATGCGACCGGGTCCCAGGCGTGCCTGCGAGATGGCGAACCCTCCGCCTTCCTCACCCAGCAGGTAGTCGGCAGGGACACGCACGTTCTCGTAGACGACCTCGGGATGGCCACCAGCATGGTCGTAGCCGAACACGTGGGGGGTGCGCCCGATCGACACCCCCGGGGCATCGCGAGGCACCACGATCATCGACTGCTGCAGGTGTCGCGATGCGTTGGGATCGGTCTTGCCCATCACGACGAGCACCTTGCAGCGATCGCGGAGAGCGCCCGACGAGAACCACTTCGTGCCGTTCAGCACGTAGTGGTCGCCGTCCCGCTCGATGCGCAGACCGATGTTCGTGGCGTCGGACGAGGCGACAGCCGGTTCGGTCATCGAGAACGCCGACCTGATGTCGCCTTCGAGCAACGGCGCCAGGAACTCGCGCTTCACCCGCTCGGTGCCATACGCGTTGAGGATCTCCATGTTGCCGGTGTCGGGTGCGGCGCAGTTCAGCGCTTCGGACGCGAATCGCACCTTGCCGAGCTCCTCCGAGATCGGGGCGTAGTCGAGGTTCGACAGCTTGGTGCCGGGCGCGTCGGGGGCCAGGTGTGGGAGGAACAGGTTCCACAGCCCACGTTCGCGAGCCGCCGCCTTCAGCTTCTCGAGCACCGGCGGTGTGGCGTCGTGACCGAGCTCGGCGGCCTGCTCCTCGTACTCCGACTCGTTCGGATAGATGTGATCGTCCATGAAGCTGACGACCTCGGCGAGCAGCGCCTCGCCCTGCGGTGTGAACTGGTACGGCACGGGTTCTCCTCTCCGATCTCCCGCGACGTTCTACTTGACGAGGGCGTCACCTTCAATGCCGAGCCGCTCGTTCTGGAGACTACTCTCTGTTATCCGATGCCTCGTCCTGCACTGTTCCCGAGCGACGCGATCCTCGACGCAGCCCTCGTCGTGGTGGCCGAGTCGGGTGTCGGCGCGCTGTCGATGACCGCGGTGGCCGATCGCCTCGGCGCGCCGAGCGGCTCGCTGTACCACCGGTTCCGCACCCGGGCCGATCTGGCCGGCAACCTGTGGCTGCGCACGCAGGACCGGTTCCACGACGTGTTCACCGCCGGTCTCGATCACCCCGACCCCGTGACAGCTGCCCGACGCGCGGCACGCAACGTCGTCGAGTTCAGCCACGATCAGCGACTCGATGCGATCCTCGCGATGCGCTACCGCGCCGATGACCTGCTCCGCGCACAGTGGCCCGACGACCTGATCACACAGCACCGGCGGCAACGCCGCCGCATGTCGGCGTCGATCACCTCGTTGCAGCGTGCGTTCGGTCTCGACGACCGGGAGTCGCTGCGGCGCATCACCTTCGCCGTCATCGACGTGCCGTACTCGGCGGTGCGTGCCGCCATCGTGTCGGTCCGGCTGCCCGACGAGGCAGCGAAGCGTTTCATCGACGAAGCCGTCGTCGCGCTACTCGAACCCCTCGTGATCAGTCCGCCGCGGCCGCCAGGAACTCGACCAGCAGCGCGTTGACGTCGTCGGCTCGCTCTTGCTGCGTCCAGTGGCCGCAGCCGGGGAGGACGACCGACTTGGTCAACCGGGGCAGCGTCTCGGGGAAGCGGTCGATCGATGTGGCACCCCAGATGGTCGGGCCGTCACGATCGCCGCCGATGAAGAGCGCGGGCACCTCGATCGGACGACCGCGGAAGGCGGACAGGTCCTCCCAGTCGCGATCGACGTTGCGATACCTGTTCAGGCCGCCGGTGAAGCCGGATCGCTCGAACTCGCCGACGTACACGTCGAGGTCGTCGGCGGTGAGCCATGCCGGCATCTCGTCGGGGTAGCTGAACCGCTCGATGAGCTGATGCCCGTGCGGGACGCTCGCCATCGTCCCGGTGAGCGACCCGCGCGGCGGCGCATCCCCCGATGCCGAGAAGTAGAAGCCGAGCAACCAACGCCGCACGTCTGCCTCGATCTCGGCCTCGGCCCTGCCAGGCTGCTGGAAGTACTCGATGTAGAACTCCTCGTCGCCACCCATGGCACGGAAGACGTGGGACGGTCTGCGTTCACCAGGAGCCGAATAGGGCACCGACAACCCGGCGACGGCGCGGAACACGTCGGGCCGCAGCAGCGCCGAGTTCCATGCGATGGGCGCACCCCAGTCGTGACCGACGACGACGGCCTGGGATTCGCCGAGCGCATGGACCAGCTCGACGTTGTCACGGACGTGCATCAGCATGCGGTACGCCTCGATCGGGGTTGGCTTCGACGAGCGTCCGTACCCGCGCACGTCGATCGCCACCGCACGGTATCCGGCAGCCGCGAGCGCGTCGAGCTGGTGCCGATACGAGTACCACGACTCCGGGAATCCGTGCACGAGGAGGACGAGCGGACCCGTGCCCGCCTCGACGCAGTGGATCCTGACGCCGTTCACGCGCTCGATGCGGTGGATCCAGGTCGACGGGTTCATGCAGGCAAGCGTGTCATGCCGACCTCGGAGGAGTGGTGTCGGAGCGAGCGGCCACTCGGGGCATCCGTTCATTCAAGAGTCCAGCCGTCTGGGCCGACACGGGCGCAGCCAACAGCGCGGTCACGAGGTCGACGAGGTGGCTCGTGAAGAGCTGATCGTCGCGACGAGGCGCACTGGCCGCCCTGCGAGCCAACTCGGTCGCGGTGACGCGCAACGCGGTGAACCGGTGGTGCAGCCGTTCGACGGCGACGTCAGGGAGCAGCGGAGCGACCAGCCGTCGCCAGCGTTCGATGCTGTCGCCCGACTTCGATCGGCGACTGTGCGCACGTGGAGGCCAGTCGGGGCGATTGATCAGCTGGGCGTGGATGCGCAGGAAGGCGCGACCCCCGTCGGGATCGGCCAGCTTCGTGGCCGACGGCCGCACCAGCGCCTCGGCGAGCGCTCGGAGATCGTCGACGCCCGCTGCCTCGTAGGCGTCGAGCAGCTCGTTCCTCCGTGCCTCGACGTCGACGAGGTGCTTCGCGAGCAGCGCGTTGAGCAGCCCGCGCCGATCGGTGAAGTGGTACTGCAATGCGGTCGAGTTGCGCTGACTGGCGGCGGCATTGATCTCACGCAGCGACACAGCGTCGATGCCACGCTCGGCGAACAGCGTCTCGGCCGCCGAGATGAGACGCTGCTTCGTCAGCTCGGGATTCGGCGCCATCCGCTGCCCAAGCTACCATTTCATGCACGTGCATGAGATCAGCGAAGAGGGACACACATGGCCATCGACTTCACGCTCGCCCCTGAGCACCAAGAGATCCGCGAGCGCGTGCGCTCGTTCGTCGACGATGTCATCAAGCCGGCCATCGAGCCGTTCGGCCATCGCGACGAGATGGAGCGAGACGCGTACCGCTCCTACGTCGGCGAGCTGATCCGGCTGCGCGGCCGGGCCAAGGACGAGGGACTGTGGCTCCCGCACATGCCAGCCGAGTGGGGCGGGATGGGGCTCGGCCACGTCGCGCTCGCGATGGTGCAGGCCGAGGCAGCCAAGACCCGTGTCGGGCCGTGGGTGCTCAACTGCCAGGCGCCGGACGAGGGCAACATGCACACCCTGCTGCACTGGGCGACGCCCGAGCAGGCCGAGAAGTACCTGCGCCCCCTGTGTGAGGGCACCACCTCGTCGTGCTTCGCGATGACCGAGCCCGAGGTGGCCGGCAGCGATCCGACGCTCATCCGCACCACCGCTGTGAAAGACGGCGACGAGTGGGTGATCAACGGGCACAAGTGGTTCATCTCGCAGGCCAAGCGCGCCAAGTTCGCCATCCTCATCGCCAAGACCGAGCTCGACGTGCCTGAGGGGTCACGTGGCGGGAACACCGCCTTCATCGTCGACCTGCCCAGCGAGGGGTGGAACAACGTCCGCGACATCGAGACGATGCACGGCCCCGGCGGGCACAGCGAGATCGTCATCGAGGACCTGCGCGTGCACGACTCGCAGATCCTCGGCGGACGAGGCAACGGACACCGGCTCGGCCAGTACCGGCTCGGGCCGGCCCGCCTGGCCCACTGCATGCGTTGGATCGCGCAGGCCGAGACGGCTCTCGACATGATGGTCGACCGGTCGCTCAAGCGGTACAGCCACGGCAGCACGCTCGCCGAGAAGCAGGGCGTGCAGTGGCTGATCGCCGACTCGGCGATGGAGCTGTACCAGTGCAAGCTGATGGTGCTGCACGCCGCCTACAAGATCGATCGGGGCGACGACTTCCGCACCGAGGTCTCGATGGCCAAGCACTTCGTCGCCAACAGCCTGAATCGGATCGTCGACCGGGCGATCCAGGTGCACGGCGCGCTCGGCTACTCGACGGACACGCCGCTCGCCAACATGATGCAGCACGCACGCTGGGCGCGCTTCGCCGACGGCGCGGACGAGATCCACCAGATGCGCATCGCCGAGAACACCATCAAGGCCTACACCGATCACGGCAGCACTCGCACGGCAACGGGCGACCTGCCGGTGTAGACACTCCGGCGTGCGTCGCCACCCCCTCGACTCACTCGACCGCCGCATCATCGCCATCGCCATCCCGGCGCTCGGCTCGCTGCTGGTCGAGCCGATCTACATCCTCACCGACACGGCGATCGTCGGCCACCTCGGCACCGACCCGCTGGGTGGGCTCGCGCTCGCCTCCACCGTGCTGAACACGGTGGTCTGGGTGTTCAACTTCCTGTCCTACGGCACGACCGTTCGGGTGGCCGTGCGCCGTGGACGCGGCGACCTCGACGGCGCGGCGGCCGACGCGCTCCAGGCTCTGTGGCTCGCGGTGGGCATCGGGCTCGCGATGGCGTTGGTGGTGGGGCTCGGCGCGCGCGGCCTGCTCGGCGTGCTGGGAGACGATCCGGCGGTGATCGACCAGGGCGCGACGTACCTGCGGATCAGCGCGGTGGGCATTCCCTTCCAGTTCGTCACCGTTGCGTGCATCGGCTACCTGTACGGCCTCCCCGACGCGACGCGCCCGTTCATCGTCGCTGCGTCCGCGAACGTGATCAACCTCGTCCTCGAGCTCGTGCTCGTGTTCGGGCTCGATCGAGGCATCGGCGGTAGCGCGTGGGGCACAGTCATCGCCCAGATGTGCAGCGCGGCGGCGATGTTGGCACTCGTCGTTCCTCGGCTGGGCCGCGACGGGCTGCACCGACTGGTCGTGGTGCCGCGGGTGATGTGGGAGGTGGTGAAGGTCGGGGCTCACCTGGTGCAGCGAACGGCGTTCCTGCTCGCCGCGCTCGCGGTGGCCACCGCGACGGCGAGCAAGGTCGGCACCGACGATCTCGCCGGGCACCAGATCGCGGCGCAGCTGTTCTTGTTCCTCGCGATCGGCGTCGACATGTTCAAGGTCGCCGGCCAGAGCTTGGTGGGCCACGCGCTCGGCAGCGGCGACCGCGCAGCGGCGCGCGACGTGGTCGATCACCTGTGGCGGTGGGGGTGGCGTGTCGGCGGCGGCCTCACGATCGTGACACTCGCCCTGTCACCGGTGCTGCCGCTGATGTTCAGTCGCGACGGAGATGTGATCGCCGCGGCACGGATCGCGCTGGTCATCCTGGGGCTGATGCAGGTGCCTGCGGCGATCACGTTCGTGCTCGACGGCGTGCTGATGGGCTCGAACGACTTCCGCGACCTCCGCTGGCAGACCACCCTGGCGTTCGCAGTGTCGCTGCCGCTGTTCGCCGTGGTGTACCTGCGCCCGTCGCTCGGCATCGCGGGCGTCTGGGCCGCCATGTTCGTCTGGATCGCCGTGCGTGCCGTGAAGAACGGCCAACGGGTGCGTGGCGACGCGTGGATGGACGGCGCCGACCGCGTGTGAGTGGGGGCTTCGCGACCACCGCGCCGGTGGTCAGCGTGCCCCCGCTACGGGCGACCTGCCTCGGCCTCGGGTGGAGGTGAGGGGAATTGAACCCCTGGCCTCTACATTGCGAACGTAGCGCTCTGCCAACTGAGCTACACCCCCGATGGGACACCGCAGTGTAGCGGCGTCACGCGCCGTCGTCTCAGGCTGCGTGGAACCAGTTGGCGTCGCTGTAGAGGCGGTCCTGGTCGAACTGGCGGATCTGCGCCAGCTTGTACACGTAGCCGCACAGCGAAACGAAGGAGAACGCGAACGCGTACACCATGCCCGACGACTTGGTGGTCGCGGCCAGGAACAGGGTGAGGATCGTCGCGGTCGTGAGGAAGAACAGGACGTTCGCCCGCCGGCGGCGGATCAACTGGCGATGGGACACCCGGCGAGCCGGCTGGCGGTGGTGAGTGCGCGGGCCGTGCTCGCGGCGCTGGAGCTCGCCCGTGTAGTCGTACTGGGGCTGCACGTGGGCACGCTGCATCTGACCGAGCGGGCGGCCGGAGGCGGGCCGCTGCAGCGAGGACGAGGCCAGCGGCCGAGCCATCGAGCGCATCGGCGTCATCGATCGGGTGGGGACGGTGCGCTGCAGGGTGGAGAGCTGACGGCGGAAGTCGTGGACCGACGAACCGGGGCGGTTCTCGAGACGTGAGCGGAGCAAGGGCGGGAGCAACACGGCTGCCCATGCCGCGGCGACTGCGAGGAGGACGATCTTGCCCATTGGTTACCGTGCCCTGCGCTTCTGTGTGAGGTGGTCGTTCATGTTGTGGCTGTCGGCCGAGATGAACGCACCCTGCCGCGGCAGGGAACGGCCCGTCTCGCCCGGGTTACGAATCTACTACGTTCGTGACAGTATCCGAAACGTTGGTCGAGTTGTCGTCACCGTCGAGGGCCAGGTCGGGAGCCCTCCGGAACACGCCGGAACGCCCCCCGGTCTTCTCCCAGAGGGCGAGCTCACCGATCACCATGCCTCGGTCCGCCGACTTGCACATGTCGTAGATGGTGAGGGCTGCGACCGCACACGCATGGAGGGCCTCCATCTCGACCCCGGTGCGATCGACGGTGTCGACGTTGGCCTCGACCGCGATGAAGTCGTCGCCGATCTCGAAGTTGAGGTTCACCGCGCCGACGAGCAGGGGGTGGCACAGCGGGATCATGTCGCTCGTGCGCTTCGCGGCCTGGATGCCGGCGACCCTGGCCACGGCCAGGACGTCGCCCTTCTTGACCTCACGGTTGGCGATGGCCGCCGTGGTCTCTGGCTGCATGAACACCTTGCACCGGGCCACGGCGCGCCGATGCGTGGGCTCCTTCGGCGTCACGTCGACCATGCGCGCACGCCCCATCGGGTCGAGGTGGGTGAAGGCCAGGTCGCTCATGTGTCGACCAGGTTACTGAACCCGGCCGGTGGCCGGGGAACCGCCTGCCGGCGCGGCCGGTCAACCGGTCTGCGGATCGCCGCTGTACACGACCTCGAACGCCGAGCCCGGGATGCTCTTGAGCTGCTCGAGGTCGTCGTCGTCCCAGCGAGGATCGGAAGCGCCCTGGAAGTACCAGTTGCTGCCGTTGTCGGCGACGATGAACCCGTAGCGCTTCATGGCCTCGACGATGACGCGTGACTGGCCGGTGAAGCCGCTGGTGTCGAACGACGACGACAGGCGGAAGCGCATGCCCATGGGCGGCAGGTCGGGGTCGGTGCGCGACGAGGCGAAGTGCGTGGCCGGGAGGATGAACGCCCGCTGGGTCTGGCTGAAGGTCACACGGATGGCATGGCGGACGGCTCCGGCAGCCACCTCGTCGTAGCGGACGAGGCCGGGCAGGATGGGCAGGCCGGCGGCATCCGCGCTCGTCCACGTGAGCGGACGCAGCGCCCCCGTCCGCAGGTCCCACTTCGCCCCGACGTACGCCGTCCAACCCGCGCCGTTCGGGTAGGCGACGCCCATCTCGTAGAGGATGCAGGTGCCCTGCTGGACCACCAGCACGTGCCGATCGCCGTCGCTGTCGGCACCGCCCTCGACCGGCGCATCGAGCGGCACGGGGTAGGGCCCCGGGTCGCTCTCGTCCGCGTACTCGGTCAACTCGATCGGCACCAGCGGCTGGTCGGGCGGCACCACGACGTACGGGATGCCGTAGTCGGGGTTCGATCCGAAGTCCGGGTGGAGGAAGTCGCCGCCGACCGAGAGGATCTTGTCGACGATCTGGCGTGAGCGCGGGTGCAGCGGCGCCGCGCTGATGTCGGTGTTCCACGGGTTGTCGCCGGGGAAGACCTGGCAGCCGCCGACCGACGGGCCGGGTGGGTTCATCCGGACCGCGACGGCCTCGGCTGTCGCGCTCGCCGAGACCTGGTCGATCGGCGCGTCGGCAGTCGCCCCCTGCACGCAGACCGCCGCGGTGACGACGACCGCCGCAACGGTCATCCGCCTCGAGGTGATGTGTCGCCGCCCGCGTCGAAGCGGGCGGTCAACCACCGATCTGGCTCATCGAGCGGGCGGGGCGGATGAAGTTCACCTGGTTGATCTGGTGGCCGGCCCACTTGAGGCCGACGGCGCGCTGGATCTCCATGGCGATGTCATCGTCAGTCGCGCCGCCCCGCATGAGCGCCCGGAAGTCGAACTCGTCGGTGGCGAACAGGCACGTCCGGAACTGCCCGTCGGCGGTGAGGCGCACCCGGTCGCAGTCGCCGCAGAACGGCTGGGTCACCGTCGGGATGATGCCGATCGAACCCCCGCCGCCGAGGTCTGCAGCGTCGGTGTAGCGCCACCGGTCGGCGGGCGCAGCCCCCCGGGCCGGCACCTGCTCGAGCTCGAACTCGGTTCGCAGCGCGGCAAGGATCTCGTCCTGGCTGACGACCTTGTCGTTCATCCAGTGCCCGGTGGCGTCGAGCGGCATGAACTCGATGAACCGCATCTCGACCCCGTGGTCGCGCCCGAACCGCGCGAGGTCGAGGATCTCGTCGTCGTTCACGCCCCGCTCGATGACGGCGTTGATCTTCACCGGATCGAACCCCGCCTCCTTGGCGGCCTCGATGCCGTCGAGCACCCGGACCAGCTCGTCGCGCCGGGTCATCTGCTGGAAGCGGTCTTGCCGCAAGGTGTCGAGGCTGATGTTGACCCGGTCGAGGCCGGCGTCGCGCAGCTCGTGGGCGAGGAGGCGGAACGTGGCGCCGTTGGTCGTGAGCGCGAGGTCGGGCTTGCGGCCGGCGAGGGGCGAATCGCTGTGTGCGGGCACGCGCAGCTGGGCGAGCTTGTCGACGAGGATGGGCAGGTGGGCGCGCACCGTCGGCTCGCCACCCGTGAGCCGCAGCCCGTCGACCTCGAACCGCTCGACGAAGATGCGGGCGAGACGCTCGAACTCCTCGAAGGTGAGGACCTCGCTGCGCGGAACCCACGCCATGCCCTCCTCGGGCATGCAGTAGGTGCAGCGGAAGTTGCAGCGATCGGTGACCGAGATGCGCAGGTCGCGGATGGTGCGGCCGAACGAGTCGACGAGGAGCTCGCGCTGGTCGTCGTGCACGGGGCCCCCGGTCATCGGATCAGCCTAGCGAGAGCAGGATGACGTCGACCGGGGCGCCGGCCTCGATCCCACCACCATCGGGGACGACGGCGAGGGCCTGCGCCGACGCGGTCGCGGCGAGCTGGTGGCTGCCCTGGTCGCCCACAGCCTGCACGTGGTAGCGGCCGTCCGGGCCGAACGATCCGCGCACACGGGTGAAGTGCGTCTTGCCGTCGGGACGCCGGGCGATGCCGTCGTCGGCCACGGCCACGATGACCGGGCGATCGATGGTGCGATGCCCCATCATCTGGCGCAGGGCGGGACGGGCGAACAGCTCGAAGCTCACGAGCGAGCTGACGGGGTTGCCCGGCAGGCCGAACACGGGAACCTGCCGCCCGGCGCCGTCGTCGAGCAGCCCGAAGGCGAACGGCTTGGCCGGACGGATCGCGATCTGCATCCAGCGCATGTCGGCGATGCGCGACAGCACGGCCTTCACGACGTCGTAGTCACCCATGCTGACGCCGCCGCTGGTGACGATCGCATCGTGTGCGGAGGCGGCGTCGCGCAGCGTCGATTCGAGCGCGGCTTCGTCGTCGCGCACCACCCCGAGGTCGGTCACGTCGCATCCGGCCTCGCCGAGCAGGCCGACGAGCATCGTCTTGTTGCTCTCGCGGATCTGCCCGGGTGCGAGTGGCGAGCCGTCGTCGATCAGCTCATCACCGGTCGACAGGACCGCGACCCGAGCGCGCCGCACGACGAGCACCTCGCGTGCGTTCACGCTCGCCAGCACACCGGCGACCGCGGGGCTGACGATGTCGCCCGGCTGGAACAGTGCGGTGCCGGCACGGACGTCGTCGCCCGCACCCCGGACGGCGTCACCCGGTGATGCGACCCGGCGGATCAGCACGCGTGACCCACCGTCGAGCCGTTCCGTGTCCTCCACCATCACCGACGCGTCGGCGCCCGCCGGCATCGGTGCGCCGGTCATGATGCGGATCGCCTCGCCGGGCTGCAGGACGTGGGTGCTCGCGGCCCCGGCCGCGACCTCGTCCACGACGTGCAGCTCGATCGGGACCTCGGCGACATCGGCGGCACGCACCGCGTAGCCGTCGACGGCGGAGTTGGCGAACGGCGGGACGTCCTCGCCCGCGATGACGGCCTCGGCGAGCACGGCCCAGGTCGCGTCGTCGATAGGTACACGATGGGCAGGAAGCGTGGCGCAACGCTCCAGCACGAACCGGCGGGCCTCGTCGTGGGGGATCACAGCCGCACGGTACCCAACTTGGGGCGAGGCAGGGCACACTGGGTCGGTGAGCCACTACGCGCCGTTCCCCGCCGACGGCCACACGGTGATGTGGTCGACCTGGGAGGGCGACGGCAGCGAGCGACTCGAGATCCGGTGGGAGAACGAGGGCTGGACCGCGTCGGGAGTCGTCGGGCGTGAGCGGGTCCAGTACGTGGTCCGGCTGACACCGTCGTGGCAGGTGCGCCAGTTCCTGCTGTTCCGCGACCTCGACGAGCCCGACCTCTGGCTGTTCACCGACGGCTCGTCACGCTGGGCCGAGATGAACGGAGCCGAGCGACCCGAGCTGCGCGGCTGCTACGACGTCGACTTGCCGGTCACGCCGTTCACCAACACCCTGCCGATCCGGCGACTTCCGCTCGAAGTGGGCGACACCGCCGAGCTGAGCGTGGCGTACATCGACGTCGACACCCTCGGTGTTCGGCCCCACCGGCAGCGGTACACCCGGCTCGACACGCACCGCTGGCGCTTCGAGCAGCCCGACTCCGGGTTCGTCCAGGACCTCGAGGTCGACCAGTACGGGCTGGTGATCGACTACCCCACCTTGTTCCGGCGCCACAGCGACACGATCTGATCGCCGTCGGGCAGGTACTTCACCGCCTCGCGCAGGGTGACGTGGTTCATCCGGTCGAGGTTGCGCCGCAGCCAGTCGGAGACGAGCTCGGGCCGGCGCTTGCCCAGCTCGCGCGACACCCACCCGAGCGCCTTGCGGATGAAGAACTCGCGCTCGGCGAGCAACCGGTCGGCGTACCGGAAGAAGCGGTCCTCCTCGCGGCCGTCGCGCAGCGGGACCAGGAGAGCCAGGACGGCAGCGCGTCGGATCCAGAAGTCATCGTCGCCCACCCAACGGTCGAGCACCGCCAGCGCCTCCGGATCGGCCGCGACGATCCGGCCGACGACGTGCCCGGCAAGGGTGTCGACGAGCGCCCAGGTCCGGCTGTCGCGGAGCAGCACCTCCACCGTGGGGAGGTCGCGCGCGTCGAGCAGCTTCGGCCTGGCGACGAGGAGCTCGACTGACGCCATCCGGCGCTCGTGGATCGACGCGCTCCAGAGCTCGCCGACCAACGCCACCAGATCGTCGTGGGCGAGGTCGGGACGCGCCCGCAGGAACCGCTTCACGATCGCCCGCATGTCGGGCACGGAGGTGCCCAGGTGCTCGAGGTCGCTCTTCAAGTACGCCCGTTCGGCCTCGGCCCGCTCGGGACGGCCGGCGGCAGCGAGCGCGTCGGTGATCGCCGTGGCGGCAGCGACGGGTGCGAACGCTGTCAGGTGAGCTGCTCGCTCAGCCATTGCCGCAGTGGCCCGCCGATCTGCGGGTCGGCGAGCCCGAGCTCGATCACGGCCGTCAGCCAGCCGAGCGGGTTGCCGGTGTCGTGCCGCCGCACATCGCTCAACACCCCGTGGAACGGGCTGCGCGCCGCCTGCGCCTTCAGCGCATCGGTCAGCTGGATCTCGCCGACCGCGCCGGGCTGGACGCGGTCGATCTCGTCGAACACGTCCGGGGTGAGCACGTAGCGACCGATGATGATGAGGTCGCTCGGGGCATCCTCCGGCTTGGGCTTCTCGACCATCGAGCTGATGGGGATGACCCCATCGGCGTCGAGCTCGCCCGCGGGGGTGATGACGCCGTACCGGCTCACATCCTCGTGGGGCACCTCCTTCAGGCCGACCACGCTGCCGTTGGTGCGCTCGCACAGGCGGGCCATCTGGTCGAGCAGCGAGCTCGAACCCATCAGCTCGTCGGGCAGCAGCACGGCGAAGGGCTCGTCGCCCACCGCGTCACGGGCACAGCCCACGGCATGTCCGAGGCCCAGCGCGACGTCCTGGTAGGCGAAGCTGACCTTCACGTCGCGACCGATCGACTCGAGGTGGTCGGCCATCTCGTCGCGCCCCGACGAGCGCAGCTTGGCCACCACCTCCGGCTGCGGCTCGAAGTACGCCTCGATCGCAGGCTTCGCGTGGCTCGTGACGATGACCATGTGGTCGACACCTGCACCGACGGCTTCGTCGATGATCAGCTGGAGCGCCGGGGTGTCGATGATCGGCAGCAGCTCCTTCGGCACGGCCTTGGTGGCGGGCAGGAACCGGGTGCCCATGCCTGCGGCAGGGACGACGGCTGTGTGAACGCGCATGGTGGTGCATCCTACGAAGTGGCGTTCGCCGAGCCCTGCGATACTCTTTGGCACTCGGGCAGTTCGAGTGCCAAAGTCCCAGCAGACGACGCAGGATCCTGACGATGCCGACCTACGTGTACAAGTTCACCGACACCGGCGAGACGATCGAGGTGCAGCAGGCCTTCACCGACGCCGCCCTCACCGAGGCCGTCCACCCCGGTACCGGCCAGACCATGCCCGTCAAGAAGGTGTTCACGCCGGTCGGCGTCACGTTCAAGGGTGGCGGGTTCTACAAGACCGACTCTCGCGGCGGGAAGTCGAGCTCGTCCAGCTCGTCGACGTCCTCGGCCGGCTCCGATGCATCGAGCTCCAGCAGCTCCGACTCCTCCTCGTCGTCCTCGAGCAGCGACAAGACCTCGAGCACTCCCGCCGCCGCCAAGACCGGCGACTGACCGTCTCGCTCACCCGGGTCGCTCAGTCGGGTCGCTCACTCCGGGCCTCTTCCCCTCCCCGATGCCGAACCGCGCGCCCCGGCGCGCCTCGAGGAGGACCCCGATGTGGATGGCCCACGTCCGCTCGTTCGTCGCCCGCCACCGGGCCGTGTACTGGGGTGCGGTCGCCGCGCTGGCCCTCGTCGTCGCACTCGTGCTGATCGCGCAGAGCCGCCAGTTGAGCCGAGCCCGATCGGCGTGGGGCACTCCCGTCGAGGTCTGGGTGGCCACGCGCGACCTCGCACCGGGCGAGCCGATCGCCGCCGAACGACGCTCGGTGCCCGCCGCCGTCGCGCCGGCCGCAGCGCTCGTCGGCGCCTTGCCCGAGGCCCCACTGGCTCGCCAGCACGTCACGGCCGGCGAAGTGCTCGTCGAGCGCGACCTCGCCACGAGCCGACTGCCGCTCCTCACCGGCGACCGGCGAGCGGTGTCGGTCCCCGTCGACGAGGCCTCGCTCGCCGTCGAGGTCGGCGATCGGGTCGACGTCGTGTCCGCCGGCGTGGTCATCGCGACCGACGGCGTGGTGGCCGCGACCGGCACCGCCTCGGTCACGGTGGGCGTCGCGACGTCGCATGCAGCTGCGGTTGCCACCGCTGCCGCCGATCGCACGGCGGTGCTCGTCATGCGGCCCGAGGGTTGAGCGGGGTCAGCGCCAGCCGCCGATGACCACGACCAGGACGACCACACCGAGCAGGCAGCGGTACACGACGAACGGGGCGAAGCTGCGGGTGCGCACCAGCTTGATCGTCCCCCACACCGCCAACCAGCCCGACAGGCCCGAGGTGATGATGCCGGCGATCATCGGTGGGATGAGGCCCTCGTAGCCGCCGTCGGCCACGAGCTTGGTGAGCTTGAAGACGATCGCGCCGGCGGTGACCGGGATGCTCATGAGGAAGCTGATCCGGGCGGCAGCATCGCGGCTGAACCCGAACGTGCGCGCCGCTGTCATCGTGATGCCCGATCGCGACGTGCCCGGGTTCAGTGCCAACGCTTGGGCCAGGCCCACCCCGATCGCGTCGGGCTTGCGATACTGATCCATCGTGCGGCGACCCGCCCTGCGGTCGGCCCAGGCGAGCAGCACGCCGAACACGATCAGCGAGACGCCGATCAGGGTGGGGGTGCCGAGGTGCTCGTCGATGGTGTTCTCGAACACGGCGCCGACTGCGGCGGCCGGCAAGGCCGACAGCACGAGGAGCCAGGCGAGCCGACCCTCCTCGTTCATGGGCTTCTCGCGTCGGATGACCAAGCGCAGGCCTTCGCGCACGTAGACGACGAGGTCCTTGCGGAAGTAGGCGATGACCGCGACCAGCGTGCCGATGTGCAGGGCGACGTCGAAGGCCTTCGAGGTGGACGCCGAGTCGAAGTCGTTCCAGCCGAAGAACCACGGGACGAGGATCAGGTGGCCGCTCGACGAGATGGGCAGGAACTCGGCGAGACCCTGCACGAGGCCGAGCACGATGGCATGGAGGATGGGCACGGCCGACAGTTCTACTCGGCCGAGGTGCTCGGCAGCACCCGCGGCGACCACGGCCGCGGCTCGTCCCAGTGGTGCCCGACCGGGCGACCGAGCGGCAGCTTCGCGAGGAAGTCCGCCGGACCGTCGAAGTCGGGCATCTCGACACACGCGGCGCCGATGGCGAGTGGGACGTGCGCGTCGCTGCCGGCACCCGCAGCGAGCCCGTGGTGTGCGGCGTACTCGGCAGCTCGACGGTTGAGGCTGCCGAGCGAGGTCTTCGCGTTGATGACCTCGATCGCGTCGACCAGTCCGTCGGCGACGAGCGAGTCGAGCGCGACCTCGGAGAGGTTGCGCCGCATCGGGTCGAAGGGGTGAGGCACGTACACGACGCCGCCCTGCTCGCGGATCCGGTGCGCAGCCTCGGCGGGCGGGGTCCCGAATGGGATGCGCTCGGTGAGGAACAGGCCGATGAGCTCGCCTGCGTGGGTGCGCAGCTCCTCGCCGGCGATCACCCGGCACGGCAGGAGGTCGGCGAGCTCCGTCGCTCCCTTGATCGCGTTGTGGTCCGTGATGCACACGACGTCGACGCCGCTCTCGGCGACCGCCTCGGCGAGCTCGTCAGGGGTGGTTGTGCTGTCGCCGCTCCACATCGTGTGGCTGTGCATGTCGACGCGCACCCAACCCGGTCGGACAGGCGCGGCGAGGTGAGGGTGGCGCATCGAGGCCGCCGGGCTGGCGAGGGGCACCCGCAGACCCTACCGACGAGCTGCCTACTGTGGCGGGGTGCGATCGATCAGGCGCCGCCGGCTGGTGTTCGTCACCGGCGGTCGCGGCTTCCTCGGCCGCCACCTCGTGGGCGCTGCCTCCACCGTCAAGTGGCCGCCGGGATGGGAGGTGATCGCACCGCCGTCGAACCAGCTCGACGTCCGCGACAGGGCGAGCGTGATCGACGAGATCAGGGCATGGAAGCCGGCTGCCGTCGTGCACCTCGCCTACCGCCGAGACGATCCACGGGCGATCGTGACGGCGAGCGCCAACGTCGCGGCCGGCGCCACCGCCGTCGGCGCGCGCCTGGTGCACCTGTCGACCGATGTCGTCTTCGCCGGCCGGCTCCGCCCCTACCTCGAATCCGACCTGCCCAACCCGATCACCGACTACGGCCGGTGGAAGGCGGCAGCCGAGCGCGAGGTCGCCGACGCGTGTCCCGGCGCGGTGATCGTGCGCACGTCGCTCATCTACGGCACCGAGCAGCTCGCCCCGGTGCAGACCGACGTCCAGGATGCGCTCACCGGGCGCACGTCGATGTCGTTCTTCACCGACGAGCTCCGGTGCCCGGTGCACGCCGCCGACCTGGCTGCCGCGATCGTGCAGCTGGCCGGCCGGCGCGACGTGACGGGGCCGCTGCACGTCGCCGGCCCGGAGGCCATCGACCGGGCATCGCTCGCCCGCCTGATCGCTCGTTGGCTCGGGCTCGATCCTCGCTCCGTGCAGGCTTCGACGATCCTCGAGTCGGGCTTGAACCGGCCGGCCCGGGTGGTCCTCGATGTCGGCCAGGCCGAGTCGATCGGCATCACCTGCCGGCCGGTGAGCGAGGTGTTGCGCAGCCCCTGACGCCGTTCAGGCGCCGTTCAGGCGCCGCTCATCGTGACGTCGTGGATGACGAGGCTGACCCCCGCTGCACGCATCGGCAGCCAGTCGACGTCGCCGCCCACCTCGGCCACGTCGAGCAGCATCCGCTGCAGCGTCGACGCGATCGTGAACTCGCGAACCGGCGCGCCCAGCTGCCCGTTCGAGATGAGCAGGCCGGAGGCACCGGTGGAGAAGTCGCCGCTGATCGGGTTGACGCCGCTGTGCAGACCGGAGACCTGCTGCACCAGCACGCCGTCGGCCACGTCGCCCACCAGATCGAGCTGAGACCGGGTGCCGGGCACGAGCTGCAGCGCGAGGCAGCCGACGCCGGGGGTGCCCTTGAACCCGCCCCGCACCGCATTGCCGGTGCTGGTGGTGCCGGCCCGACGTGCGCTGTAGGACGAGTGGACGAACCGCCGCAGGACACCACCGTCGATCAGCACGTTCCGGCGCGCCGCCAGCCCCTCGCCGTCGAGCTCGGTGGCGGTGTACGCCTGCGGGTTCGTCGGGTCGTCGACCAACGTCACGATCGGGCTGGCCACCTGCTCGTCCATCCGGTCGCGGAACAAGCTGCGCCCCTTGATGACGGCCTCGCCGTTCAGGGTGCCCGAGATGACGCCGAGGAACTGAGCGGTGACGAACGGGTCGAGCACGACGGTGAGCCGCTTGCTGGCGGGCTTGGTGGCGCCGAGGAGCCGAGTCGCCCGGTCGGCAGCCTCGCGAGCCGCCTTGTCGAGATCGAAGTCGTCCGGTGACCGGCCCACGCTGAACCCGAAACCGGTCTGGGTCTCGTCGCCGTCGTCGGCGAGCGTGCTGACGCTGACGTAGCACCCGTTCTCGCGGCCCGAGCGGTGGATCCCGGTGGTGGTGGCGACGGCGGACTCGGCGGCGACGTCGGCGTAGTCGGCTTCCTCGACTCGCACCCGTCGATCGGTCGCCGCCGTGAGCCGCTCGAGCTCTTTCGCCAGGTCGATCTTCTTGTCGGTGGCGAAGCTCGCCAGCCCCTCGTTCCACAGCTCCTGGGCGATGATGTCGACGCCGTCGGGTGAGGCCAGCCCGGCCCACTCGTCGCTCGACCCGAACGCAGCGTTGTCGCGGGCGTCGGCGAGCACCTCGTCGATCGCCTGCGGGTCGAGCGTGCCGGCATAGGCGAACCCCGTGCGACCGTCGCGGATGACGCGGATGCCGATGCCCTCGCTCTGCGCGCTCACGAGGTGCTCGACCTCGCCCTCGTAGATGCGGATGTCGGTCTCACGGTCGCGCGAGACGTACGCCTCGACCTGCTCACCCGGCTGCGCCCGGGCGATGACGGCATCGGCGATGTCGAGCAGCTCGCTCATGCTGCCGTGCCGCCGATGGTGAGGGCCTTCACCCGCAGCGTGGGTTGACCGTCGCCGACCGGCACGCCTTGTCCGTCCTTGCCGCACGTGCCGGGATTGCCCATGCCGAAGTCGTTGCCGAGCATGTCGATGTCGCGCAGGACCTGCGGTCCGTTGCCGACGAGGTTGCCCTCGCGCAGGGGCTCGGTGATCTCGCCGTTCTCGATGAGGTACGCCTCGGTCATGCCGAACACGAAGTCGCCCGTGGCGGTGTTGACGCTGCCGCCGCCGAGGTGGGCGATGTACACGCCGTGGTCGGTGGCGCGGACGATGTCGTCGGGCTGATCGGTGCCGTTCAGCACGTAGGTGTTGGTCATGCGCACCATCGGCAGGTGCATGTAGCTCTGCCGGCGACCGTTGCCGCTCTGCGCCCGGCCCTCCTTGCGGGCCCGGAGGTAATCCCACATGTAGTCGGTGAGCACACCGTCCTGGATGAGCACGTTGTACTGGCTGGGGTGGCCTTCGTCGTCGATGCCGATCGCACCCCACTCGGTGCTCATCGTGCCGTCGTCGACCAGCGTGACAAGGGGCGAGGCGACGAGCTCGCCAGCCTTGCCTCGGTACACGCTCGCGCCCTTCGACACCAGATCGGCCTCGAGCCCGTGGCCGCACGCCTCGTGGAAGAGGACCCCTCCGCTCCCCCGCTGGATGACGACGGGCATCGAGCCGCTGGGCGCCGGCCGGGCCGCGAGCTTGGTGATCGCCTGGCGCGCCGCGTCGCGGGCGAGGGCCTCGACGTCGACGGAGTCGAACATCTCGAAGCCCACCGTCTGCCCGGCGCTCTGGAACCCCGTCTGCATCCCGGTGTCGCCGTTGGCCACCGCGCTGACGCGGATGAGAGCCCGCACCTGCTCGTCGTTGGCGAGCAGGCCGTCGGTGTTGGCGACGAGGATGTGCCGGCGGCTGTCGGCGTAACCCGCCGACACCTGCACGATGGCGGCACCTGCGCTGCGGGCCGCCTCGTCGACGCGCTCGAGGAGCTCGACCTTGGCCGCCTTGGCGATCTCGTCGGGGTACCGCTCGACGGTGTTGACCTTGGTGCCGGCGCAGCGGGTGAGTGCGACCACACGGGCACCACCACCTCCCTGGCTGGCTGCGGCCGCAGCGGACTCGGCTGCGGCGACCAGTCCCGCCTCGCTGAGGTCGGCGGTGTGGGCGAACCCCGTGGTGTCGCCCTTCACGACACGGATGCCCGCACCACGGTCGCGGCCGCTCGTGACCTGTTCGATGCGGCCGTCGTCGAGGCCCGCCGATGTGGTGCGCTTGTCCTCGGCGAAGACCTCGGCGAAGTCGGCCCCACCCCGTACGGCGGCGGTGAGCACCCTGGTCAGGACGTCCTCATCGATCATGGGTCGAGCCTACCGAGGGCACCCCCGGACAGATCTTCGAGCGCGAGCAGCCGGTGGTGGGCCTCTATGGTGACCACTCGTGAACATCGAAGTCGGCCTCCGCGGCGAGGCGACCCTGCTCGTCGGGCCGGCCGACACGGCCCGTGCGATGAAGACGGGATCGGTCGACGTGCTGGCCACGCCGCGGGTGATCGCGCTGTGCGAGGAGGCTGCCGTCCAGGCCGTGGAAGGCCGGCTGCCGCCCGGTCACACGACCGTCGGGATGCGGGTGCAGGTCGACCACCTCCAGCCGACGGGCATCGGAGCCGAGGTGGTCGCCGAGGCGACGCTCGAGAAGATCGACGGAAGACGGCTCATGTTCACCGTGTCGGCGTCCGATACCAGAGGTCTGGTGGCTGCTGGAAAGGTCACCCGTGTCCTGGTGGAGGTCGACCGATTCCTCAGCAAGCTCCCCTGATCCGGCGAGTCGCCCTGGGCATCGTGCTCGGCTCGGCGCTGCTCGTGTCATGTGCTGATGGCGAGGCCGCCCAGCACGTCGGCGCGGCGATCGACGTCGTCGACGACACCACCGCCGCCGAGGGGTCGGCGTCCTCCGATCCGGGGATCGTCGATCAGGTGAACGGGTTCGCCTGCGACGCGGACCGCAAGACGCTTGAGGTCGCCGTCGAGTCCTACTACGCGATGAACGGCGAGCCACCGGTCGACCAGCAGCAGCTCGTCGAGGCCGGCTTCCTGCGCAAGGCGAGCAACCTGTTCGACCTCGCTGCGGGAGGCGAGATCGTCCCAGCGGCGGCGGCCGGCTGCGCCTGACCGCGACCGCGTCAACCGAGGTTCGACGAGCGTGGGTACACGTCCGACGGGTCGGTCACCACGTTGACCAAATAGGGCACGCCCGAGGCGAACGCACGGTCGAGGGCCGGGCCGATCTCGCTCGGCTCGGTCACCAGCTCACCCGCGCCACCCAGTGCCCGCACCACCTCGTCGTACCGGCAGCCAGGTTGCAGATCGCATGCCAGGTCCCAGCCGTAGATCGCCTGCATCGGGTGCTTCTCGAGACCCCACATGCCGTTGTTCCCGACGATCAGCACCACAGGCAGACCGTGGCGGACGAGCGTGTCGGCGTCCATGAGGCTGAAGCCGGCGGCGCCATCACCGAGCAGCACGGCCACCTGGCTCGACGGGCGAGTCACCCGGGCGGCCGTCGCGTAGCCCAAGCCGTTGCCGAGGCAGCCGTAGGGGCCGGTGTCGAGCCAGCAACCGGGCTGCTGCACCTCGACGAACTTGCCGGCATACGACGCGAAGTCGCCGCCGTCGCAGATGACGACGGCATCGTCGGCGAGCCGCCGGCCGAGCTCGCCGTAGATGCGGCTCGGCTTGATCGGCGACGAGTCGGCCGAGAGGAGCTCGGCATCGGACGCGGCTCCGCGACGCTCGGCGTCGCGGAGCTCGGCGATCCAATCGTCGTGGTCGCGCCGCGGACCTGTGTGTTCGGCTAGCGCGCGCAGGATCAGCTTCGCGTCGCCGGCCGCGGTCGGCACGTCGACGTGACCGGCACGCTGCGCGTCGCTGTCGACGACGTGCGCCACCTGCGCGCTGCCGAACCGGCCGAAGCCGAGACGGAAGTCGAGCGGCGTGCCGAGCACGACAACCACGTCGGCGCGCTGCTTCAGCAGGCCGCGGGTGCGCAGGAACGAGAGCTCGTGGCGGGCCGGCAGCATGCCGCGTCCGAGCCCGTTGAAGAAGCACGGCACGCGGAGGTGCTCGACCGCGGCCCGCAACTCGTCCCACGCACCGTCCCAGTAGACATCGCTGCCGACGATGAAGGCCGGTCGCTCTGCCTCGGCAACGAGTGCAGCGATTCTGGCCACCTCGGCCGGATCGGGCTCGACGACCGGCGACGCGGCGTCTGGCATGTCTCCGCTCGACGGGCCGAAGACGTCGAGTGGGAAGTCGAGGAACGTCGGACCGCGGTGCGGCGTGAGCGACAACGTCGCCGCCGCATGCACCGCCGCAGCTGCCTGTGACGAGTCCTTCACCGTCGACGCCGACTTGGTGATCGACGCCACGACGGGCACGTGGTCCATCTCCTGCAACGAGCCCGAACCCCAGCGCATCTCTGGCGCTCGCCCGCCGAGCACGACGACAGGCGAACCGTTGAAGTGCGCGGTGGTGATGGCCGACACGCCGTTGGTGATGCCCGGACCGGCGGTGAGCGCAGCGAAGCCAGGACGTCGGGTGAGCTTGGCGTAGGCCTCGGCTGCGAACGTCGCCGTCTGCTCGTGCCGCGTGTCGACCACACGCATGCCTCGGTCGCGGGCCGCTTCGTACAGCGGCCAGATGTGCCCGCCGTTCAACGTGAACATCACGTCGGTGCCGAACTGCAACATCGCCGCCACCGCCTGCTGGCCGGCGTGCCCCTCGATCGTCGTCCCCATCACCCCAGTGTTCCACGCGATGAGAGATGAGTGGCCATACGCCACTCATCTCTCATCGCGGTCAGTAGCTGTAGTAGCCGCCGTCGATGGTGATGACGTCGCCGGTGTGGTAGCTGCTCGCGCGGCTGGCGAGGTACACGGCGATGCCGCCGAAGTCGGCGCCCGTTCCCCAGCGGCGCACCGGCACGCGGGGCAGGACGTTGGCGACGAACTTCTCCCACCCGAAGGCCGGTGCAGTCATCTCGCTCTCGATCCAACCGGGCACCAGCGCGTTGCAGCGGACGCCGTGACGCGCGTGCTCGACGGCGATGCCCTTCATCATCGAGACGACGGCGCCTTTGCTGCTCGCGTAGTGCTGGCCGCGCTGCTGGCCGAAGAACGCCGAGCCGGAGCTCGTGAACACGATCGAGCCGCCACTCTCGTCTCCGGACCCGTGGCGCGCGACCATGTGTCGCGCCGCCTCCTGCGCGGTGAAGAACGCACCGTCGAGGTTGACGCGCAGCACGCGGTGCCACTCGTCGGCGGTCATGCCGACGAAGCTCGGCGCCTGCCCCCCGACGCCGGCATTGACGAAGCACGAGTGCACCGCCCCGAGCGAGTCGATGGTCGCGGACATCGACGCGACCACTGCGGCCTGATCGCCGACGTCACACACGAAGGTCGCGACTCGACCCCCATGGGCCGAGAGCCGTTCCGCAGCCCGCTCGTTCTTGTCGGCGTTCGTCCCCCAGATCGCGACGTCGGCGCCGTGCGCGGCGAGCGCGTCGGCCATCCCCAGACCGATGCCACTGTTGCCGCCCGTGACGAGCGCGACGTGTCCTGACAGATCGAAGAGGTCTCCACTGGCCATGCGCGACGAACCTAGGGCGTGATGGGCGCGGGGTTCGAAGCCAGGGGTAGCGTGGAGCGCGCATGCCGCTCACCGACGTCCGTGAACCCGCCGATCTGCGGTCGCTGTCCTACACCGAGCTCTACGAGCTCGCCGGTGAGATCCGCGACTTCATCGTGCAGGCCGTGTCCGAGAACGCCGGCCATCTGGGCAGCAACCTCGGCGTCGTCGAGCTCACCCTGGCCCTGCACCGCGTCTTCGACTCGCCGACCGATGCGCTCCTGTGGGACACGGGCCACCAGGCCTACGTCCACAAGATCGTCACCGGGCGGCAGGCGGGGTTCGAGCGACTCCGTCAGGCGAACGGCCTGTCGGGATACCCGAACCGCGAGGAGAGCGTTCACGACCACATCGAGAACAGCCACGCGAGCACCGTCCTGTCCTATGCGTACGGTCTCGCCGTCGCCCGCGACTCGGGTGTCGACCCGGTTCGGCACATCGTCGCCGTCATCGGCGACGGCGCGATGACAGGTGGGATGGCGTACGAAGCCTTGAACAACCTCGGGCACTCGGGTCGACGGGTCATCATCGTGCTGAACGACAACGGTCGCTCGTACGCACCCACCATCTCGAACCTCACGGCGGCACCGACGTCGGTCGACGTGACGATGGCCGACCATCCGAGCCTGCCGTCGCGCATCACCGACAGGCTCGCCCACACGCTCACCAACATCCGTCTCAATCCGGTGTACGTGCGGCGCCAGCGCCGGCTCGAGAACTTCCTGCGCGAGCTGCCGTACGTGGGGCCACAGGCCGAGAAGAGCGTCGAGGCCTTCAAGGCTGCGGTGCGCGAGTTCCTCCAACCGCCGTCGTTCTTCGAGGCGCTCGGGGTGCGCTACGTCGGTCCGGTCGACGGCCATTCCTTCGAGGAGCTCGAGGAGACGTTCCGCAACGCGATCGAGCTGTCGGCCGAGGGTCCGATCATCGTCCACGTCGTCACGCAGAAGGGCCGGGGCTATCCCCCGGCCGAGGACGACGACGAGAAGCACCTCCACGACGCTCCCGTGTTCGATCCGGCCGTCGGCCCGCCCCGCGCTGTTCCGACGGGGTACACACAGGCGTTCGCCGATGCGATCATCAAGGAAGCCGAGGCCGATCCGCGCATCGTCGCGATCACGGCAGCGATGCCGGGGCCGACAGGACTGCTCCCCTTCCAGGCTCGGTTCCCCGACCGCTTCTTCGACGTGGGCATCGCCGAGCAGCACGCCGTCACCGGTGCCGCCGGCATGGCGATGGGCGGCCTGCGCCCGATCGTCGCGATTTACTCCACGTTCCTCAACCGCGCGTGGGATCAGGTCGTGTACGACGTGGCGCTGCACCGGCTGCCGGTCGTGTTCTGCCTCGACCGCGCCGGCGTCACCGGTCCCGACGGTGCCAGCCATCACGGCGTCTACGACCTCGCCATGCTGTGCCGAGTGCCCGGCATGCGGGTCCTCGCGCCGTCGAGCGCGCAAGAGCTCCAGGTCATGTTGCACGACGCCACCGTCCTCGCCGACGAGGGCCCCGTGGCGATCCGCTATCCGCGGGGTACCGCGCACAACGTCGCCGAGCACGAGGTCGGGTCAGGGCTGCACGGCCGGCAGCTGCGCACCGGCGACGGATCGGTCTGCATCCTCGCGATCGGCAAGATGGTGCTCGCCGCGGGCAAGGCTGCTGCACGCCTCGCCGATGCAGGCATCGAGGTGACGTTGTGGGACGTCCGCAGCTGTGCACCGCTCGATCCCGACATGATCGCCGACGCGGCGCGCCACACTGCCGTCATCACGTGCGAGGACGGGGTGCGCGACGGTGGCGTCGGCATGATCATCGCCGACCGGGTGCACGACCTCGCTCCCTCGGTGCGCACGATCGCCCTCGGGCTGCCGTGCAGGTTCATCCCGCAAGGCAGCGCCGAGCGCATCCTCGCGGCAGCAGGTCTCGACGCCGACGGCATCGCCGACGCCGTGCGCGACGTCGTGTGACCACCGGAGACCGCGTGAAGCCCGACGCCGGCGCGCCCATCGAGCTCGATCTCGCCGAGGAGCTCGCGTTCGCCCGAGCGCTCTCCGACATCGCCGACGCGATCACCTTGCCGCACTACGAACGACGCTCGTTCAACCTCGACTGGAAGGCCAACCGCACCGAGGTCACCGAGGCCGATCGCGACACCGAGACCGCGATCGGCGACGCGATCGTCTCGCAACGACCACAGCACGGGCTGTACGGCGAAGAGCACGGCGTCATCGGCGACTCCGGGTCGCCGTGGCGTTGGATCGTCGACCCGATCGACGGCACGTCGAACTTCGTGCGTGGCATCCCGGTGTGGGCGACGTTGATCGCGCTCACCCACGAGGTCCACGGCGCTGTCGTCGGGTGCGTGTCGGCACCCGCGATGGGCCGTCGCTGGTGGGCCGCTCGTGGCCAGGGGGCGACCGCGCAGATCGAGACCGGCGAGCGAGCCATCAGGGTGTCGTCGGTCGCCGACCTCGCCGAGGCGCAGCTGTGCGTCACGTATTCGACGGGGTGGGACGACCTCGGTCTCACCGACGAGCTCGTCCGTTTGCAGCAGCGCGCCTACCGAGCTCGCGGGTTCGGCGACTTCTGGCAGCACATGCTGGTCGCCGAGGGTGCGATCGATCTGGCGATCGACGCGATCGGAGTCATGCCCTACGACCTCGCCGCGGTGATGGTGGTGGTCGAGGAAGCCGGAGGCACCTTCACCGACCGTTTCGGCGAGCGCACGTTCCGCCACGACAGCGCGATCAGCTCGAACGGCTTGCTGCACGGCGAGGTCGCCGGCCTGGCCGGTCCGCCCCGGTGACTCTGCGACACTGATCGAATGCGCGATCTCGTCATCCGCGACGGCTTGCTGGTCGACGGGTCGGGCGCGCCCGGGCGACCCGCCGACGTCGAGATCGAGGGCGATCGCATCGTGGGCGTCGTCCCGGCCGGCACCGCATCGCTCGCCCGCCGCACGGTCGATGCCGACGGGCTGCTCGTCACGCCCGGTTTCGTCGACATCCACACGCACTACGACGCGCAGGCCACGTGGGATCCGTGGATGACGCCCTCGAGTTGGCACGGCGTCACCACTGTCGTCATGGGCAACTGCGGTGTGGGGTTCGCGCCCGCGTCACCCGATCGCCACGACTGGCTGATCGAGCTCATGGAAGGTGTCGAGGACATCCCGGGCAGCGCGATGGCCGAGGGCATCACGTGGGAGTGGACGAGCTATCCCGAGTACCTCGATGCCCTCGACAGGGCACCGCACGTGGTCGACATCGGGTCGCAGGTCGCGCACGGCCCACTGCGCGCGTTCGTCATGGGCGAGCGCGGGGCGACGAACGAGCCCGCCACCGACGACGACATCACCCGCATGGCCGACCTCGTCGACGAGGCACTGCGCGCTGGTGCCCTCGGGTTCTCCACCAGCCGCACGCCGTTGCACCGCTCGAAGGGCGGCGAGCTGGTGCCCGGCACCACCGCCGACGAGCGCGAGCTGGTCGGCATCGGGTCGGCGATCCGGCGCGTCGGCCACGGTGTCTTCCAGTTCGCTCCCGATCACGCGCGGGTACCGGTCGAGGAGTGGCCGTGGATGCGCCGGCTCGCTGCGCACACCGGTCAGCCCGTCAGCGTGAACCTCAACCAGCCCGACAGCGCGCCCGAGGTGTGGCGGGACGTGCTCGACCTGCTCGACGAAGCCCACGCCGACGGGTTGCCGCTCGTGGCGCAAGTCGCCGGACGCACGATCGGCATCCTCTACTGCCTGCACGGCAGCGTCCACCCGCTGCTGTTCCACCCGGCCTACACGGAGGTCGCGCACCTGCCGATGCCGGAGCGGCTCGCTGCGCTCGCTCGGCCCGACCGACGACGCAAGATCGTGCACGAGGTGCCCGACGACGGCGGCTTCTTCCAGAAGGTGGTGCTCGACAACCTCCACCGCATGTGGCCCGTGCTCGACGGCGACATCGACTACGAGCCATCGGTCGAGGCGAGCATCGGCGCTCGGGCCGAGCGGATGCGGGTGCCGCCGATGGAGCTGGTCCTCGCGCAGCTCACCGCCCACGACGGCAACGGCATGTTGTACGCGCCGTTCTTCAACTACGCGTACGGCGACCTCTCGATGACCTATGAAGCCACGCGGCACCCGCACACGCGGATGGGTCTGAGCGACGCCGGCGCGCACTGCGGCGCCATCTGCGACGGCGGCACGCCGACGTTCATGCTCACGCACTGGGCGCGCGATCGGACGCGCGGCCCGCGCCTGCCGCTGGAGTACGTGGTGCACCGGCAGACCCGTCAGACGGCCGAGCTGTACGGCCTGCGCGATCGCGGGCTGGTCGCGCCGGGCATGAAGGCCGACCTCAACATCATCGATCACGGCGCTCTGCGCTTCGGTCCGCCGCGCATGGCCTTCGACCTGCCGGCGGGCGGGCGCCGGCTCGTGCAGCGCGCGTCCGGTTACATGGCGACCTTCGTCGGCGGCGTGCAGACCGTGGCGAACGACGAGTTCACCGGCGCGCTGCCCGGCGTGCTGGTGCGCGGACCGCGCTGACCGATCCGGCGTCGCGCCGAGCGCCGATCAGCTCGCGACGGCGGTCGGGCCGTTGACGAAGCAGAACTCGTTGCCCTCCGGATCGAGCATCACCTGGAAGCCTCCGAGCGGGTCGACGACGACGTCGCCGACGCGCTGCGCGCCGAGCGCTTCGGCATCGAGTGCCGCTCGATCGAGGTCGTCCACGTCGACGTCGAGGTGGACGCGGTTCTTGACGATCTTGTCCTCGGGCACCTGCTGGAACGACACGGTGACACCCGTCGGCGGGTGCACCGCGACCCACTCGTGGCTCTGACGAACGATGTGACCGCCGAGCACGGCCTGCCAGAACTCGGCCAACAGCATCGTGTCGTGGCAGTCGACCACGACCTCGTCGAGCCGGCCGATCATCGTCGCCACCACCGGCCCGGATCCGTGCGCACCGGCAGACTCTACGATCGGGCGTCCGGAGGCTCAAGGCCCGAATCCTGCGGGTGACGAGTGCCACGACCCCGTAGTCTTTGCCCGATGAGCGAGCACCCCCAGCCGGCCACGCAGGCGATCACCGCGGGCCGTGTCGCGAGCGGCAGGTCGCTCGCCCCCGCGCTGTGGGCGTCGACGGCGTGGGAGTCCGAAGGTCTTGCCGATGCGAGGCGCCGCGCGATGGGGACGCGCATCGACGAGTTCTACAGCCGGTACTCGAACCCCACGGTGCGGTCGTTCGAGGAGGCGATGAGCGCGCTCGAGGGTGCCGAGGACTCGCTCGCGTTCGCCTCCGGCATGGGCGCGGTGGCGAGCGTCGTGCTCGCGCTGTGCTCGGCAGGCGATCACATCGTGGCCCAGCGCAACCTCTACGCCGGCACGCTCGCCTTCCTGCAGGGGCCATGCGCTCGGTTCGGCATCGAGACGACCCTCGTCGACGGTCACGTCCCGGGCGCGTTCACCGACGCCGTGCGACCCGGCAAGACGATGCTCGTCGTCGCCGAGACCCCCTCCAACCCGCGCCTCGACCTCGTCGATCTCGACGAGCTGGGGACGCTGCGGGGCCCCATCACCGTCGTCGACTCGACGCTCGCGACGCCCCTCGGGCAGCGCCCGCTCGACCACGGCGTCCACCTCTCGCTGCACTCGGCGACCAAGGGCATCGCCGGCCACAACGACGCGACGCTCGGCGTCGTGTCCGGCGAGAAGGAACTGGTCGACGCGATCTGGGCCTACTCCGTGCTGCACGGCGCGGTCCCTTCGCCGTTCGACGCGCTCAACGGGCTCCGGGGCATCCGCACCCTGTCGGTGCGCACCACGCACCAGGCTGCCAGCGCCTCGTTCCTCGCGGCCGAGCTCGTCGACCACCCGGCGCTCGCCACCGTGCACCACCCGAGCCTGCCGACGCATCCGCAGGCCGACCTGGCCAAGCGGCAGATGCGCCACCCGGGAACCGTGCTGTCGATCGTCCTCGCCGGCGGGCTGCCGGCGGCCGAACGGTTCCTCGACCGCGCGCGGCTGCTGCGTGTCGCCACGTCACTCGGCGGGCCCGAGACGCTCGTGTGCCATCCGATGACGACGACGCACGCGAGCCTGACGCCTGACGAAGCGGCCGCGATCGGCGTGTGCGACGGCATGTTGCGCATCTCGGTCGGCCTCGAGGATCCCGCCGACCTGTTGGACGACCTGCACCGCGCGCTCGGCTGATGCGCGTCCTGTGCCTGCACGGGTTGGGCGGCACCGGCGCAACCATGTGGCCGCTCGTGGCCTCGCTCTCCCAGGCCGGCCACACAGCGTTCGCGCCCACCCTGCCTGGGCACGGCTCCGATCCGTCCGACCTGTGCGGGCTGCGGTGGACGGACTGGCTCGACGCCGCGGCCGACTGGACCGCCGACGTGGTCGTGGGTCAGTCGATGGGCGCGATGCTCGCGTTCGATCTGGCCGCCAGCGGCGCGTGCTCGGCGATCGTCGCGATCAACCCGCTCGCTCCCGATCCCGACGCGATCGACGGCCTGGAGTGGCGGCGCTCACGGGGCCACCGACGCATCGACGTCGAACCGACCGGTGTCGACGAGATCGCCTACGCCTGGTTGCCGATCGACGCGCTGCTGGCCATGCACGAGGGCATCGCGACGATCGAGCTCGCGAAGGTGACGGTGCCGACGCTCATCGTCACGAGCGCCGGCGACGAGGTGGTCGATCCGGCGAGCTCGGATGCGGTCGCCACGGCGCTGGGACGAAAGCCGCACCGGGTGACGTTGCACCGTGGCGGCCACGTGGCCACGCTCGACGCCGACCGCTCCATGCTCTGCACGGCCGTCGAGACGTTCATCCGGACGGCGGTCCGGCCGGCCGGGTGACCCGGTCAGTCGCGCTCGCTGCCGACGACGCTGACGAAGCTGACACAGGCACCGGGACCGCCGCCGAGGTTGTGCGTGAGCGCCTTGGTCTTGCCCGCTCCGATCGAACCGATCTGGCGGTCGCCGGCCTCGCCGCGCAGCTGCAGCCAGCACTCGAACAGCATCCGCAGACCCGATGCACCGATGGGGTGTCCGAACGACTTCAGCCCGCCGTCGGGGTTGACCGGGAGCTCGCCGTCGAGGTCGAAGGTGCCGGCGAGCACCTCCTTCCAGCCCATGCCGCGCTCGGCGAACCCGAGGTCCTCCATCAGCACGAGCTCGGTCGGGGTGAAGCAGTCGTGCACCTCGGCCATCGCCAGCTCTGCTCGCGGGTCGGTGATGCCGGCCTGCGCGTACGCATCCTCGGCCGAGCGCACGACCTCGTCGAAGGTGCTGTAGTCGTACGCCGGGTCGATGGGGCCGCTCGCCGGGCCGGCAACGAACGACAGCGCTTTCACGAAGAGAGGCTTGTCGGTGTACTTGTGGGCGTCCTCCGCGCGCACGATGATCGCCGCGGCCGAGCCGTCGCTGACACCGCTGCAGTCGAAGATGCCGAGCGGGCCGGCCACGATCGGGCTGCAGCTGATCGTCTCCTTCGAGACCTCCTTGCGGAACTGCGCTCGCGGGTTCAGTGCGCCGTTGCGATGGTTCTTCCACGCGATGCGCGTCAGCACGTCCTTGAGCTCGGCGTCGTCGACCCCGTACTTCTTCGCGTACGCCGGAGCGAGCAGGCTGAACGAGGCCGGCGCCGTGACGGTGGGGCCGGTGCCGTCGTTCGCCGGAGCGCCGACGACCAGGCCGGAGTACCCACTGTCCTTGAGCTTCTCGACGCCGATCGCCATGGCGATGTCGTAGGCGCCGCACGCGACTGCGTAGCACGCGTTGCGGAACGCCTCGCTTCCCGTCGCGCAGAAGTTCTCGACATGGGTGACCGGCTTGTGCTGGATCTTGAGCGGGCGGCTGAGCGTGAGACCGGACAGCCCCGAGCCCATCGTTCCCAGCCAGAAGGCGTCGACGTCGTCGAGCGCGATGCCCGCGCTCGCCAGCGCAGCCGACGACGACTCGATGAGCATGTCGTCGGTGCTCTTGTCCCAGTGCTCGCCGAAGTTCGTGCACCCCATGCCGACGATCGCGACCTGGTCGCGGATGCCGTGTGACGCCATGTCAGTTGCCCCCCCGCTGTTCGTCCTGCCGTGCGTCGGACGCGCCCTGGACCGGACGCGCCTTCCAGAAGTAGTTGTGGATGCCGTCCTGCGTGTAGAGGCGGCGGAAGGTCATCTCGACCCGGTCGCCGATGCGGACCGTGGCGGGGTCGACATCGGTGAGCTCGCACTGGAACCTTCCACCGCTCTTCGATCCGTCGGGCGCGTCGAAATCGATGACTGCTGCGACCACCGGTGGGCTGAGGCTGAACGCCAACCGATCGACGGTGAAGGTCGCGATCGTGGCCCGGACGTCGGCCATGCGCACCATCTCCATGCGATCGATGGCGCCGCTCTCCATGCTGACTCGCGCCGGTGGGAGGTGCACGAAGCCGGCTTCGTCTCGCGAGCCGAACAAGCCGTACTTCCACGCGCTGGCCCGCAACGACGGCGGAGCCGCCGGTCGGTCGGGCTCGGGCCGTCGCGGGGGCTCGCGGTGCAACATGCCCCTCCAGGTGAGGAACGCGTTGTACGACAGGTCGTCGCGGCACGCCTGGAGCGAGTCGCGCACGGCACGGGCCGGACGCCTGCGACCGATCCGATCGGTGACCCGGAGCAGCCACGTGCTGCAGCCGTCGGCCAATTGCACCACGGCGACGATCTCACCGGGGCGAGCCCGGTCGAGCACGTCGGCGAGCATCAGCGCGCCGTGCGCCGCCCCGGTGTTGCCGATCTGCGCCGTCAGGTCGTCGGCCAACGACTCGGGACGGACGCCGAGCGAGCGCCGGGCGGTAGCGACCGCACGTGTGTGCAGCCCGGCGACGACGACGTGATCGAGGTCGGTCGCGGTGAGGCCGGCGAGCTTGAGCGCGTCGGTGAACGACTGCTCGACGAAGGGCAGGTACGCGTGCTCGCCGAAGCGCTCCTCCCATTGCTTCGAGTGCGAGTCACCCGGAGTGCGCCACCGGTCGACGAACTCGCCCGTCGCCTCGGCGCCGGCGATGGTCTCGGCGATCACCTCGTCGCCCTCGCCCATCAGCAACGCCACCGCGGCGTCACCACCTGCAGCCTCGTCGGCACCGCCGGGGAGGCCGATGCGGATGTCGGACAGCACCGCCAGGCCCGCTCGACTCTGGGCGACCATGACGGCTGCGGCGACCGAGCGGACCGAGCCGATGCAGTCGACGGCGCCGGCAGATGACGGCAGGGCGAGCGCGGCGTGGATGACGTTCGCGTTGGTCTTGTCGAGGTACGCCGGTGCAGTCGTGGCGAAGGCGACGACGCTCGGCGACGCCGAGTCGGGCGCCCACGCCAGCGCCGCTCGTGCCGCCTCGACTCCCATCGAGGTGGTGTCCTCGTCGTAGCTCGCCACGCTGCGGGTACCTCGGCCGCCGCCCGATCCGAGCGCCGCGCCGATCGCCTCGCGGCGCAGGCGCCAGTACGGGACGTACACCCCGTAGCTCACGATTCCTGTCATGGCGCGGACACTACGACCGGATGTGGGGCCGATGCGAACGGGACCGGGCTGGGCGAGCGGCGGGGCTCAGCGGTAGAACGGGTTCTCGCCGGTGGCGTGGTCGGTGATGTCCTTCACCCGTTCGATGCCCGCGATGCGCTCGACGAGCATCGTCTGCACCCCGTCGAGCATCGTCACCCGGCTCATCGAGCAACCGTGGCAACCGCCGCCCATGGTGAGGAACGCGCTCCCCTCGCCGTCGTGCCCCACATAGGTGACGAAGCCCCCGTGTGCAGCGAGCGCCGGATTGACCTCGTCGGCGATCATCGCTTCGACCTCGGCGCTGAGCTCGTCCCCGCTGACGAGCCCGTCGATCGAGGGCGGCTGCGGCTTGTTGGGGTTGCGGATGACGAGACCCTGCGAGGCCGTGTGGTCGAGCACCGCACCCTGCAGGAGGTCGACGTCCTTGGCCGGGATGATGACCTTGAGCGAGCGGTCGGGGTGATCGCCGTCGAGGTGCGTGCGCACCTCGTCGGTGAAGCCCGCCTTGGTGACGACGTCGAAGCTGAGGTCGTAGCGGAAGTCCTCGCCGGCGCCGCTGACGATCTCGAGGCGCAAACCCAGACGGTCGGCGTCGGGCTCGGCATCGCGCAGCACGACGAGCTCGTGATGTGCCGCAGGGGTGATCGAGATGATCGGGCTGCGGGTGGAGCTGTCGGACTCGGCGGCGAGCGGACTCACCCCGAAAACGCTATCCGTCAGCCTCCCCCGTTGCACTCGATGCGCTGCCCGGTGACGTACCCCGAGCCGGGGCTGCACAACCACAGCACCACGTTGGCCACATCAAGGGGCTGGCAGACCCGGCCGAACGGCGAGGCCGCGTCGAGAGAGCGCAGGTCGGGCATCTCGCGTCGGCCGGTGAACGCTCGCGCGAGGCGCAGGCCCATCTCGGTGTCCACCAGGCCCGGCGCGACGATGTTGACGTGGATGCCGTGGGGGCGCTCCTCCTTGGCCAGGGTCAGGGCGAGCGCCTCCATGGCCGCCTTGCCCATGTTGTACGGGGCGCCGTTGGCACCCATCGAGGATGTCGCCACCGACGAGATCATCACGACATCGCCCCGCCCGCGCGCACTCGAGCGCTCGCGGATGTGGGGAAGCGCCGCTCGAGCCAGGTAGTGCGGGCCGAGCGCGTGCGTCGAGACGACTCGGAGCAGCTCATCGGGATCGGTGTCGACGACCGCCTTGCCCCTCGACGCGATGCCCGCATTGCACACCAACGTGTCGATGCCGCCGTAGTCGGACACCACCGCGTCGACCATCCCGGCGCACGCCTCGGGGTCGTCGATCGATGCCGCATAGGCACGCGCCGACCCGCCGGCGTCCTCGATCGCGGCAACCGTCTCGTCGGCTGCGTCCCGGTCGCGGCGGTAGTTCACCGCCACTGCGGCGCCTTCCGCGGCGAGCAGCTCGCTGATCGCCCGGCCGATCCCGCGCCCGCCACCCGACACGAGCACGATTCGATCGGTCATCTGTCCCATGTGCTCCTCGCCTCTCCCGGCCTTGTCGCGAATCGGCCGACGCATGGCAACCTAGACGGGTGCACGAGGGCAGCAAGAAGGCGATCGTCGCGGCGTTCTTCGCCAACCTCGGCATCGCCATCGCGAAGTTCGTCGGCTTCCTGATCACCCGGTCTGCCGGTCTGCTCGCCGAGGCCGGCCACTCGCTCGCCGACACGGGCAACCAGGCGCTGCTCATGTTCGGCTCGAAGCGGGGGCGCCGGCCGGCCGACGCCGCCCACCCGTTCGGGTACGGCCCGGAGCGCTACTTCTGGGCGTTCGTCGTCGCGCTGGTGCTGTTCAGCATGGGCGGCTTGTTCGCGCTGTACGAAGGCATCGAGAAGCTCCGTCACCCTCACGACGTCGACAACGCGATCGTCGCGTTCGTCATCCTGTTCCTCGCGATCGTGCTCGAGGGGTTCTCGTTGCGGACGGCGGTGCGAGAGGCACGGCACCTGAAACCTGCCTCGATGAGCTGGTGGGGGTTCATCCGCAACGCCAAGTCACCCGAGCTGCCAGTGGTGCTGCTCGAGGACGTCGGTGCCGAGACCGGCCTGCTGTTCGCGCTCGCCGGCCTGGTGATGGCCGAGGCGACCGGCAACGCCCGCTGGGACGCTGCCGGGTCGATCGCGATCGGCGTGCTGCTCGTCGTCATCGCCTGGATCCTCGCGGCCGAGATGAAGGGGCTGCTGATCGGAGAGGCACCCACCGACGAGGTCGTCGCCGATGTGGAGCGAGCGATCGCGGCGACCCCGCACGTGCTCGGGCTCATCCACCTCCGCTGCCTCCACCTCGGCCCGGAGGCGCTCCTCGTCGCCGCCAAGATCGACTACGAACACGATCTGTCCGTCAGCGACCTCGCGCTGGCGATCGACGCCACCGAGGTCGCGATCCGCGGTGCGGTGTCGTTCGACATCACGATCTACATCGAGCCCGACATCCGCCGGCAGCCGACCCGTGGCTGAGCACCCCCTGGCGGTGCGCGCACGCCCGCTCGGGCTGATCGCTCTCTGCATCGCGATCGGCTGCTTCAGCCTCGGCTCGACCATCGTCAAGAAGGCCGGGCTCCCCGGCCCCACGATCGCCTTCTGGCGGATGGTCGCCACCACGTCCGTCTGGTGGGTCATCCTGTGGGTCACGGAGCGCCGGACGATCTCGTGGGCAGACATCCGCCGCACCCTGCTGCCGGGCATCGCATTCGGGGTGAACCTCGTCTGCTTCTTCACCGGCGTCACGAAGACGACGGTCGCCAACGCCGAGTTCATCGGCTCGCTCACACCGCTGATCACCGTGCCGGCCGGGGCCATCCTCTTTCGCGAGCACGTCAACCGGCGAGCGCTCTGGTTCGGACTCCTGTCGCTCGGCGGCCTGATGCTGGTGCTGTTCAACGCACCGCCGCGCGGTGACGCGAGCTGGTCGGGAAACGGCATCGTCGTCTGCGCGTGCCTGCTGTGGGCGACGTACCTGCTGTCGAGCCGCCGGCTGCGAAACGAGATGTCGGTGCAATCGATCATGGCGGCAGTCATGACCACCGCGACGGTCACGCTGCTGCCGATCTCGTTGGCGACCGGCCACTTCACCGATGTCACGGTGCACTCGCTGCCGTATCTCGCCATCCTGACGTTCGTGACGGGCACCGTGGCGCACGGCTTCATCGTGTTCGCGCAGCGGAGCGTGCCGATCGGCACGATCTCGATCCTCCAGGTGGGCCAACCCGCGCTCGCGGTGTGCTGGGCGTACCTGTTGCTCGACCAGGGCATCCGGTGGGTCCAGCTCGTGGGCATGGCGTTGGTCATCGGCGGATTGCTCGCGGTCGTGTTCGTCACACGCCGGATGGCCGGGCGGACCGCCGCCACACTCGAGCCGATCGGACCGGCGACGATCTGCGACTGACGCTAGGCTTCGGGCCGACAACCTTGCACCAGGGGAGCTCGCGAGCACGGCGGGCTGAGAGGGTGGCCGCTGCCACCGACCCACGAACCTGATCTGGGTAATGCCAGCGGAGGGAGCACCATGAGCATTGCGAGCATCGCCGTCGTCACCGGTGGCGGTCCTGTCATCGGAGCCGATGGGCCCTTCGTCGCCGTCGTCGCCGCCGACAGCGGGCTCGACACGGCGCTGCAACTGGGCCTGCAGCCGACCGTGCTGGTCGGCGATCTGGACAGCATCAGCCCGGAGGGACTCGAGTGGGCAGGCGCCAACGGCATCCCCATCCACCGTCACGATCCCGACAAGGACGACACCGACACCGCTCTGGCGGTGCGTCACGCCGCGTCGATGCGTAGCTCGACCGGTGCCACGCACCTGCAGTTGTTGGGCGGTGACGACGCGACCCGGCTCGATCACCTGTTGGGCACGGTGATCTGTCTCGGTGATCCCGAGCTCGAGCTGTTCGACGAGGTGACCGCACAGCTCGGGGCGACGGAGGTGCGAGTGCTGCACCCTGGTCGGCGCACCGAGCTGCACCTCGAGCCCGCACGGGTGTTCTCGCTCCTCGCCCTGCACGGTGACTGCACCGGCGTGCAGGTCTGTGGCGCCCGATGGCCCCTGCGCGATGCCGTGATCAGATCGAGCTCGACGCTCGGCGTCAGCAACGAATCGATCGGTGGCCTGACCACCATCGCCGTCGGCAGCGGGGTGCTCACCGTGATCGTTCCCGGGGTGACGTCATGAGGCGCGTCACGATCGCTGCCCTCTGCGCCGGTCTCGTGATCGCAGGTTGCGGCGGCGACGACGACGCCGGCGATCAGCCGGTCACGCTGACGCTCGTCGTGTACGACTCGTTCCCCCTCGAGGGCACCTCGCTCAACGAGGCGCTGACGGCGTTCACCTCCGACAGCGGCATCGATGTGCGTGTGGTGTCGGCCGGCGACGCCGGGACGATGGCGAGCAAGGCGGTGCTCACTGCGGGCAACCCGGAAGGCGACGTGATGTGGGGCATCGACAACACCTTGCTCTCCCGCGTCGTCGAAGCCGACGTGTTCGAGCCCTACGAGTCGAGCGAGCTCGATCACATTGCTCCCGGCCTGCGCGAGCTCGTGCCCGGCCACGAGATGACACCGGTCGACTTCGGCGACGTGTGCATCAACTACGACATCGAGTGGTTCGCCCAGCACCAGATCGAGCCACCCACGACGCTGGCCCAGCTGACCGAGCCCGCCTATCGCGACCTGCTCGTGGTCGAGAACCCGGCGTCGTCGTCGCCCGGTCTCGCGTTCTTGCTGGCCACCATCGCCGAGTTCGGCGAGGACGGGTGGCAGCAGTACTGGACCGACTTGCGCGCGAACGGTGTCGAGGTCGTCGAGTCCTGGACCATCGCGTACGACGAGCAGTTCAGCGGCTCGAGCGGTGACGGCCCTCGACCGCTCGTGGTCAGCTACGCCAGCAGCCCACCGGCGGAGGTGCTGTTCGCCGATCCCCCGCGCACCGATGCGCCGACAGCCGTCATGACCAACAGCTGCTTCCGGCAGGTGGAGTTCGCCGGCGTGCTGCGGGGCACCGACCACCAGGACGAGGCCGAGGAGCTCGTCGACTTCCTCGCCGGAGTGCGGTTCCAATCCGAGGTCGCGCTGAACCTGTTCGTCTGGCCGGCACGCACCGACGTCGCCCCGCCGCCGGAGTTCACCGCCTACAGCGTTGTCGTCGACGACCCGCTCACCGTCGCGCCAGCCGACATCGCCGAGCATCGAGAGGACTGGGTGGACGAGTGGACCCAACTGGTCATCCGATGAGGTGGCCCCAGGCTGAGCGGCCCCAGGCTGAGCGACAAGGCTGAGTCGTGAGGCGGCCCCCACTCGGTCGCCCGCGCTGGTTGGTTCCTGCGCTCGCGTTCCTGCCGGCGCTGTTCCTGGTTGTCTTCTACGCGTGGCCCGTCGTCACGTTGCTCAGCGAGGTCGCCGACGCCTCGCTCGTCCGGACGACGCTCACCCGTCCCGGCATCGGACGTGTGCTGTGGTTCACCTGTTGGCAGGCCGTGGTCAGCACGGTGGCGACCATCGCGGTGGGCCTCCTGCCGACGTATCTCGTCTCGCGCTGGCACTTCGCCGGCCGGCGGCTCGTCGTCACACTCGTGACCGTGCCGTTCCTCCTTCCGACGATCGTCGTCGGGGCTGCGTTCGTGTCGCTCCTCCCGGCGCGACTTCACGGCACCGCGCTCGCCGTGATCATCGCCCACGTCTTCTTCAACATCGCCGTCGTGGTGCGAGTGGTCGGCGCGGTCTGGTCGCAGCTGCCGCGAGATCTGGCGGCCGCGGCACGCACACTCGGCGCCGGACCGTGGCAGGCCGCGCGATGGGTGACACTCCCCCTGTTGCGTCCTGCGATCGTCGCCGCAGGATCGATCACCTTCCTCTTCACGTTCACCTCGTTCGGCGTCGTCCAGGTGCTCGGCGGACCGGCGAACCCCACCCTCGAGGTCGAGGTTGCACGGCGCGCGACGCAACTCGGCGACATCGGAGGGGCGGCGGTGCTCTCGGCGATGCAGCTCGCCGCGCTCGTGCTCCTCGTGATCGCATCGAGCCGCGCGCAGCGATCGACCGTCGAGCTCGCGCTGACGCCGTCGCCCCGGCCACGACCCGAGCGGGGGCGCGCCCGCGTCGGCGTGCTGGTCGGGGTCACGCTGACCGTCGTCGCCATGGCGTTGCCACTGCTCAGCCTCGCCGTCGACTCGTTCCGACCGGGCGGATCGTGGTCGCTCGCAGGCTGGCGGTCGTTGGGCACCGGGGAGGTCCGGCCCGGGTTGACGGTCGTCGCCGATCCGCTGCGTGCCGTCGCGACGTCGTTGCGCCTCGCAGTGATCGCGACCACGATCAGCCTGACCATCGGAACGGTCGCGACCCTCGCCATCGCAGCCGGCCGCCGAGTCGGTCGGTTCCTCGACGTCGGCGTGATGCTCCCCCTCGGCACGTCGGCGGTGACGATCGGCTTCGGGATGCTCATCACCTTCGACCATGCGCCGGTCGACTGGCGCGACGAGCCGTGGCTGGTGCCTCTCGGGCACGCACTGGTTGCGGTGCCGTTCGTCGTGCGGACGATGCTGCCCGTGCTGCGCGCGAGGCCGGCGGGGTGGATCGAGGCAGCCGGGACCCTCGGCGCGTCGCCGGTGCGCGCCTGGTGGTCCATCGACGTCGCCATGTTGCGCCGCCCACTCGTCACGAGCGCCGGCTTCGCTGCTGCGATCTCGCTCGGCGAGTTCGGCGCCACCACCTTCCTCACGCGCAGCGGCAACGAGACCTTGCCGATCGTCATCGCCCGCCTGCTCGGACGGGCGGGGGCGATCCCTCGGGCGCAGGCGAGCGCGCTGGCGGTGGTGCTCGCCGCGCTCACGCTCGTCGTGCTCGTCGCCGTCGAACTGGCAGATCCCGACCCGGCAGACCGGATCGTCGATGCTCGACGTTGAACAGATCGTCGTCGAGCTGGGCGGCCGCGTCGTGCTCGACCACGTCTCGCTGCACGCGGCGGATGCCGAGGTCGTCGCGCTGCAAGGCCCCTCCGGTTCGGGCAAGACCACGCTGCTCCGCGTGATCGCTGGATTGCTGCAGCCGAGCTCTGGCACCGTCCGCCTCGACGGCGTCGACATCACGTCGATGCCGGTGCATCGTCGGCGGATCGGCATGGTGTTCCAGGACAACCAGCTGTTCCCCCACCGCGACGTCGCCGGCAACGTGGCGTTCGGGCTGCAGATGGCGCCGGCGGAGCGGATGTCGCGCGCCGACCGTGCGGCGCGGATCGCCGAGGTGCTCGAGCTCGTCGGTCTGAGCGGTCTGGGGTCGCGTCGGGTCACGTCGCTGAGCGGCGGAGAGGCGAAGCGCGTGGCGCTGGCGCGATCGCTGGCGCCGGCCCCGCCGGTGCTGCTGCTGGACGAGCCGCTCACCGGGCTCGACCGCGAGCTGCACGATCGACTCGCCGACGATCTCGCACGCCTGCTGCGCGTCACCCACACGACCGCCATCGTCGTGACCCACGATCGCGCCGAGGCCGATGCCGTCGCCGATCGGACCATCGCCCTCGGCGACGGATGACTCGGCCGTAGAGTCGCGAAGCGATGACGACGGATCGACGCGGCGGAGTGCGCATCGGCTTCCTGGGCGCTGGCCTGATCGCCACCTATCACTCGAAGAGCCTTCGGCGCAGCGGCATCGAGGCGGAGCTCGGGGTCGAGCGCGCGGGCGTGTTCGACCCCGACACGGAGCGAGCCCAGGCCTTCGCGGCGGCCTCCGGACACACCGTGTGCGCGAGCGAGGACGAGGTGCTCGACACCTGCGACGCGGTGTACGTCTGCACGTGGACCAGTGAGCACCCTCGCCAGGTCGACAAGGCCGTCGACCGGGGCCTGGCGGTGTTCTGCGAGAAGCCACTCGCGATCACGACACCGCTTGCCGCGCGGATGACCTCGAGGGTCGCCGATGCAGGAGTCGTCAACCAGGTGGGGCTCATCCTTCGCAGGTCGGCTGCCTACAACTGGGCTCGCCACCTGATCGCCGATCCTGCGGCGGGACGTGTGATGACCGTCGTGTTCCGCGACGACCAGTTCATCCCCATCCAGGGCCACTACGCGTCGACGTGGCGGGCCGAGCGGTCGCTGGTGGGCGCGGGCACCCTGCTCGAGCACAGCATCCACGACGTCGACATGCTGCGCTTCCTCGTCGGTGACGTGGTGCGGGTCAGCGCCAACACCGCGAACTTCCACGGGCACGACGGCATCGAGGACGTCGCCAACGCAACGCTCGTCTTCGCCAGTGGCGCGATCGGCACGTTGACGAGCGTCTGGCACGACAACCTCGCGCGTCCGAGCCTGCGGCGGGTCGAGATCTTCTGCGAGCGCCGCTACATCGTGATCGAAGGCGACGACTGGTTGGGGCCCGTCCACTGGACCGACACCGACGGCAGCAGCGGCTCGCTCGGAGGCGAGGAGATCGTCGCGGCCGTCGGGCCACTGCTCGACGGGTCGATGAACCCCGATGGCGAGTTCGTGCGGGCCATCGTCGAAGGTCGCCCGGCGCACCCCGACTTCTCGCTGGCACTGCGTGCTCATGGCATCGTGGACGCGATGTACCGCTCGGCCGAGCTGGAGGGCACGATGGTCACCGTCGAGCGATGAGCACCTCCGGGCCGTCGGGCGGGTGGACGGTCGTCGAGATCACGACCGAGCAGACCCATGCCGTTCGCCGTGCCGTGCTGAGGCAGGGCACGCCGACCGATGATCCCCGATTCGACGAAGACGACTGGCCAGGGGTGGTCCATCTCGGCGCGTTCGAGGCAGGCGTGCTGGTGGGGACCAGCACCTGGGTGCCGCGATCACCGGCCGATCGGCCATCGGTGCCGGCGGTGCAGCTGCGCGGGATGGCGAGCCTCCGTTCTCACCAGGGTCGCGGCGTCGGCGGGGCTCTGCTCGTCGAGGGATGCCGGCGGGCTGTCGAGCGAGGTGCCGAGCTGGTGTGGGCCAACGCCCGCGACACCGCGCTCGGCTTCTACAGGTCGCACGGCTTCGCCGTCGTCGGCGACGGCTTCGTCGATCCCACCACACAGCTCCCCCACCACGTCGTCGAACGACGACTCACGTGAGGCCCGATTTCCGCTGGTCTCCATCCGCTGTCCGTCATTGACGCCGTGACGGCACCTTCCCCCGAGGTCGAGATCCTGCGCGCCCGAGCCGCCGGCCTCCGCAAGCTGGCGGGCCGGCTGCAGGCGAGCCCGGTCGTCGATCTGCATCGCCGCGCCGGCACCGACGTGTGGCTCGGACCGACCGCGTTCGAGTGCCACGACGAGCTGATCACGCTCGGCCGGCGCATCACCGATGCGGCTGACGACCTCGTCTGGAGTGCGCGCAGCCTCGAGCAGCAAGCCGCCGTCCTCGCGGCGATGACGGTGGTGCCGGGCTGATGGCGTACCTCGGCTACGACTCGTCGCTCGTGCTCGCCTTGCGGCACGCGCTCCAGGATGCATCCGACGATCTCGCGCTCGCGCGATCGAGCGACCAGTCGGCTGCCGACGCGATGCAGGTGGTGCGGTCGTGTCGGACCGCGCTCGATGCATGGGTGCCTGTCCTCGATCAACTGCTCTGCTGCCGCACGCTCGAGGACGCCACATCCATCCGTCTCGACACGGCCGACATCCGCTCGGTGCTGCTGCTCGCCGGTCAGCGTGCCGGCTGGCTCATCCGGCGAGACCCGTCCACCACCGCGACGGCCAATCGCCTCGCGATGATCGAGCAGGCTCGAGCGATCGGCGGGGGGCTGCTCGACGAGTCGCTCACCGACGAGCTCACCGGCGCGGAGCTGACGTGGTTGGCCGATCAGCTGCGCGCGATCGCTCGTGTCCCGGAGGCGGCGGCGATGTTCCGAGCCACGGTCGGTGGTGCGAAGGCGTGGTCGAGGGTGCTCGATCAGCTCGGGCTCGACCGCCTCACCCATCAGAGCGTGCTCGTCAGCGACGCAGACGATCGAGCCGCGCACGACCGGCTCGTGCAGCTCGACGACACATTCGGCGCGATCGGGGCCGTGCTCGCCGCCGGATCGCACACGGCCAAGCGCCCCGCCGTCTACCCCGCCGTGCTCCGCGAAGTCGATCCGTACACCGCTGCGCTCCTCCTCCCGCACCTCGGCCTCGACGCGCACAACGGCGCTCAGGCATCACATGACATCCTCGTGCGGTGGATCGATTGGGCGGACGACCGGCCGCCGGCGGATTTCGATGCGGCTGGCGACGACGCCCCCGACCTCTTGTTCCGATGGCTCGCGACCGACGGGTTCGCGTCGTTCGAGCTCCTGCGGCTGTGCGCAGACCGCCCCGAGCTCGTGCTGCGAACCGCGCAGGCGCCGGCGGTCGAGGCGTTGATCATCCGGGGTACGTCCCCCGAGACGTTGTCCGTCGGGCAGATCGGTACCGTCGTGCCTCCGCTCGTGCGCTGGGCGGTCGAGAACGACGGCGGCGGCGAGCCCCACAACGGCGGTGGTCTGACGCACACTCATGCGTTCTTCGCGACGCTGCTCGCGCCATGGCTGTTGCAGCTCACGTCACGCTCCGAAGAATGGGCATGGCGGCCCGGAGAAGCAGACGGCGCACTGAGGTGGGTGATCACCGATGGAAAGGCGGCCGACCTCCTCGTGTCGCGGATGGAGGAGGTGCAGGAGCAGATCTCGCAGACGCGCTTCGTCGACGCCGAGGGTGAGGTGAGCTCGCAGGCAGTCGACGAGGTCGCCGGCATGTTCGCCGCCCTCCAGCTCGCCTTCCGCGACGAGGAACGCAGCGACGCGCTCGCGAAGGCGTTCTGGGTCGACGCTGCCTTGATGGTCGTCGGCGTCGCAGTGTCGGCGGCCGCACCCGAGGCGGCCATCGCAGGTGCCGCGGTCGATCTCTCGATAGGAGTGCTGGCACCGGCGGCGCGCTCCCTGCTCGCCGAGCTCGGACTCGACGGAAGCAAGGGTGCGGCGGCCGCCGACGCCCGCTTCCGGTCGCGAACGGCCGAGCTGCAGCTCACAGCGATCATCGCGCTGACCGGGGAGCTGATCGAGATGGGGAGGTTGCCGGACGACGCGCTCGACCGGCTCGATGTGAGCGACGTCCCGGATGCAGCATGCGCGCCGCAGACCGTTGACGATCGCATCACGGCCTTCCGCGAGTCGCTGGCCGGCGACGCGGACGCTACAACCCTCAACGCCATCTATGCCGTGCAACGCGCGTTTGCCAACGAGATGTCCATCCAGCAGCAGTGCTGACGGCCTCGTGGCCGGCTCACCGGATTGGTACGGGGGTCGACATCAGCACCGTGTTGCCGGGCGTCACCTCGATCACGATCTCGAGGGTCCAGTCTCCCTCGAACGGCAGCGTGATCGAACCCGTGTAGTGGTTGGCACCGTCCTGCTCGATCGTGACGGGAGTGGTGGGGATCGACCGGCTGGGCAGCTCCATGCGCGCGGACGCGTCGGACACGGGCGTCAGGCTGCCACCCGGTGAGGTCACCACGAGGTGAAGCTCGTTGGCGCCGACTCGGCCCGGGGTGAGCGTCACGTCGACCAGGACTCCGCCCTGCGCGAGCGACGCGCTGAAGACCGACGCCTGGTCGATCGGCTGCGGCGGCTGGCTGACGAGGCTGGCAGCGACGGCGAGCACCACGATGCCGAAGCCCGCCTCTGCCATCACAGTGCGCCGCACCGACGCCACACCCACGTTGGCGAGCAACCACCGGCTGACCCCCGCGATCGCCAGGAGGACGACGACGATCGCCAGCTTGGCGAGCAACGTGCGACCCCACCCGGTCTCGGTGAAGTCGTCGAGGTCGCCCCCGAGCTTGAACATCTGCACCGAACCGGAGACGACGGCAACGGGGACGAGCACGGTGGCTACGTTCGAGAACCGCCGCACCGTGCGCTCGCCGTCATCGGAGAACCAGACCGAGCCGCCGGTCGCGAACAGCAGCAGGCCGCCCAGCCACACGGTGACCGCACCGAGATGCACACCGTCGACGAGCACCCACAACGACCTCGGCGATTCCGCTGACGGATGGCCCGCTGACGGATAGGTGAGCACGATCGCGACGCCCAGCGCGACGGCGCTCGCCTGCCACCAGCTCGTCGTCCTGAGCGACGGGCGCCTCATCCCAAGCCACATCACCGCGCCGATGACGACCACGAGCCCGGATCGCACGAGCAGCAGCCAGCCGTTCCGGGTCTCGGCGACCTGCCGCCAGACCTCGGGCGAGAAGGCATCGCCGACATCGCCCGCAACCGCCTCGGCACCGTAGAGCCCGAAGGACCCGAACGTGCCGGCGACGAGCAGCACCCACCCACCGACGATCAGCAACCTCGTCGACCGGCGCTGCACGAGCGAGTGCGGCGACATGAGCGCGAACAAGCCCGACCCGATCAGCGCAGTGAGGCCGACGAACCCGAGCAGCCGAGCCACGTCGGCAGCGCGATCGACCGACGGTGCAGCCCGCGCGCCGCCGCGCACCTGGTCGATGAGGTCACCGGCGTCACCCGACCCACCCGTTCCGATGCGAAAGCTGAACGCGCCGTCGACGATGTGCCCGTCGGCCGAGCCGATCCGCCACACGACGGCGTAGATGCCGTCGTCGAGATCGGGCAGAGGAGCGAGCACGACGGAGTCGTCTCCCACGGAAGCCTCCGGCTCGCCGATCTCGATGCGGTGCGCGTCCGCGTCGAACAGCTCGATCGTCGAGATCGACGCCTCGATCGGCTCGTCGAAGTCGAGCACGATGTCCGACGGCGTTTCCTCGAGCGTCGCACTCGCGGCAGGGATGCTGCTCTCGAGCCCGGCGTGCGCTGCGGCGCGACCGGGGCTCGTCGCGAACGCCAGTGCCGCGATCCCGACGGCGATCCCGAGCCGGCGTCGCAGGCGCCGACGCGGCCGACTCATCCGTACAGCCCGGCCGGAGCCAGCCCTGGCACCTCGGCGCGGCCGAGCAGCCACAGCAACCTCGTGCGGTCGTCGAGCCGTGTGGCCTCGGGCGGCAGGTCGGTCATGCCCATCGACCGGCGGCTGGTCCACAGCATCGTCAGCCGGCGCAACTCGAGTCGCACCCAGTCGGCCGGCCAGTCGGCCGGCGTGTACTCGAGGCCGAGGTCTGCATGGTGGACGACGGTCTCGCCCCAACGCCGGAACGGGACGTCTCGCGTCGCGATCCGGCCGGCGAAACCCTGCCCGAAGCCCTCCCACGCGACGAGAGACGCCGACGCCCACGCCGACTCGAGCCGCCAGATCGCGCGGCGGAGGTCGTCGACCAGTTCGTGCGCAGGTCGTGAGGCACCGGCTTCGATGTCGCTGTTGCGCGCCTCGGCACTCGGGTACTGCGGCACCACCTCCCCGCGCTCGGCACCGGCGAAGACGACGACGAAGCTGTCGGCGTTGCGTGCCAGATGGGTGACCACGTGCCCGACCGACCAACCGGGCAGCAACGACGGGCGGCGAGCATCGGCGTCGGACAGGTCGTCCAGTGCGGCGAGCAGCACCTGGTGCGCTGCGGCGCAGCCGGTCACGTCTCGGTCGAGCTCACGGGCCGGATCCGGCTTCTCCACGGCACGGAAGCTATCGGGTGCGCCGACGTGGCAACCTGGCACACATGCAACTCGCGATGATCGGACTCGGCCGCATGGGATCGAACATGGTGCGGAGGTTGCTGCTGGCCGGCCACGACTGCGTCGCCTACGACCTGAGCGCCGACGCGATCGCCGCTGTCGAGGCGGTCGGTGCGCGTGGCGCCGGATCGCTGGAAGATCTCGTCGCGTCGCTCGACACCCCGCGCAACGTGTGGATCATGGTCCCGGCAGCCTTCGTCGGCGACACGGTCGAGCGCCTCGCTCCCCTGCTGTCGCCCGGCGACGCGATCATCGATGGCGGCAACAGCTGGTACCACGACGACGTCGACCGGGCCGCTCCACTCGCGGAGCGGGGCATCCACTTCGTCGACGTGGGGACGAGTGGCGGTGTGTTCGGGCTCGAGCGCGGGTACTGCCTGATGGTGGGAGGTGTGCCGGAGGCCGTGCAGCGACTGGCCCCGATCTTCGACGCGCTCGCACCCGGTGTCGATGCCGCCCCGCGCACGGGGGTGCCGACGAGCGAACCCCGTCCGGCGGAGCACGGGTGGCTGCACTGTGGACCGAGCGGCGCCGGCCACTTCGTGAAGATGGTGCACAACGGCATCGAGTACGGCCTCATGGCGGCCTACGCCGAGGGCCTGAACGTGCTCGCCAAGGCCGACATCGGCAGCGAGCGACACGCGAAGGACGCCGAGACGGCACCCCTGACCCACCCGCAGTACTACCAGTACGACTTCGATCTCGCCGCGATCGCCGAGGTGTGGCGGCGGGGCAGCGTCGTGTCGAGCTGGCTGCTCGATCTCACCGCGGCGGCACTGGCGGTCGACCCGGACCTCAGCGCGTTCCAGGGGCGCGTCAGCGACAGCGGTGAGGGCCGCTGGACGCTGCACGCGGCGATCGACGAGGGTGTGCCGGTGCCCACGCTGTCGTCGGCCCTGTGGGATCGCTTCTATTCGCGCGAACGAGGCGATGTGGCGCACAAGGTGCTCTCCGCGATGCGCGCGCAGTTCGGAGGCCACGCGGAGGTCCGCGCCGAGGAAGCGACGAAGGAGCAGCAGTGATCGCGCGCGAGCACCAGCCGCCTGCCGACGCGCTCGTGCTCTTCGGCGCCACGGGCGACCTGGCCAAGCGCAAGCTGTTCCCGGCGCTGTACCACATGGAGCAGCACGGCCTGCTGAAGGTGCCCGTCATCGGGGTCGCACGGAGCGACTGGACCGATGAGGCGTTCTGCCAGCACGCGCACGACGCGATCATCGCCGCCATCCCGGACGCGGCAGCGTCGTCGATCGAGCCGTTGATGAAGCGGCTCGACCTCATCCAGGGCGACTACGCCGACCCAGCGACGTGGATCGCGCTGCGCGACACACTCGATCGGCACCACAGCCAGCACGCTGTCTTCTACATGGCGATCCCGCCGAACATGTTCCCGACGGTCGCCGAATCGCTCGCGTCGGTCGGGTTGAACGAACGAGGCCGCATCGTCGTCGAGAAGCCGTTCGGACGGGACTTCGCGTCGGCGGTCGAGCTGAACAAGACGTTGCACAGCGTGTTCCCCGAGGACCGCATCTTCCGCATCGACCACTACCTCGGAAAGGAGAGCGTCGAGGATCTGCTCGTGTTCCGGTTCTCGAACACGATGCTCGAGCCGGTGTGGAACCGGCGGTACGTCCGCAGCGTGCAGATCACGATGAGCGAGACGATCGGCGTCGAGGGGCGCGGCAGCTTCTACGACGGGGTGGGCTCGATCCGCGACGTCCTCCAGAACCACCTGCTGCAGGTCGTCGCGCTCGTCGCGATGGAACCGCCGGTGGGACCCGAGGCGAGCTACCTGCAGGACGAGAAGGCGAAGGTGTTCGCCGCGACGCGCCCGATCGATCCGACGCACCTGGTGCGCGGGCAGTACGTCGGGTACCGGGACGAGCCCGGCGTGGCCGCCGACTCGCAGGTCGACACGTTCTCGGCCGTCCGGCTCGAGGTCGAGTCGTGGCGGTGGGCCGGGGTGCCGTGGTACATCCGCTGTGGCAAGGCGCTCGCCAAGGCCGCGACGGAGGTCGTGGTCGAGTTCCGTGAACCGCCGGCGCTGCTGTTCGACGAAGCGGGCGGGCCGCCGCCACAACGCAACCTCGTCCGATTCAGGCTCGGCAAGCACGACGGGGTCACCTTCACCGTGCAGGCGAAGACACCTGGGCAGCACCTCGACAGTCAGAACGTCGACCTCGCCGTCGACTTCGCGGCTGCGCTCGGCGAACGACGTGAGGCCTACGAGCGCCTGCTCGAAGACGCACTGGCCGGCTCGCCGCGCCGGTTCGCGCGCCAGGACGTCGTCGAGCAGACGTGGCGCATCGTGCAGCCGGTGCTCGACGATCCCGGACCCGTTCACCCGTACTTCCGGGGCTCGTGGGGCCCCGCCGAGGCCGACCGCATCCTCGACGGCGACACCTGGTTCGACCCGAGCTGACCCAGCTCAGATGCTCGCGCGACGAGGGACGACGACGACGGTGCCGTCGGGATCGTGGTGCACCGCGACGCTGACGCCGTAGAACTCGCTCAGCGTCTCGGAGCGCAGGACGTGCGCAGCGGGACCGGTGGACACGACGTGACCGCGGTGCAACAGAGCCAGCCGATCGGCGTACAGACCGGCGAGGGTGAGATCGTGCATCGCGCTGACGACGGTCAACCCGTGCTCCCGGCGGAGCCGGTCGACCAGCTCGAGCGCTTGCTGTTGGTGGCCGATGTCGAGCGCACTCGTCGGCTCGTCGAGCAGCAGGATCGGCGCTTCCTGTGCAAGCGCGCGGCCGATCACCATGCGTTGACGCTCACCTCCGCTGAGGGTCGCGAGCGGCCGCCCGGCGAGCTCGTGCAGGTCGAGCCGCTCGATGACGCTCGCGACCATCGCCCGGTCGTGCGCGCTCTCGACGCCGAAGTACGAGATGTACGGGTTCCGGCCGAGCAGCAGGTACTCCTCACCGAGCATGTCGTCCGGCAGCTCGGGCGTCTGCGGGACGAACGCGACGAGCTCTGCGCGGCGGCGCGGCGAGCGGGCGAGCAGCGGCGCGCCATCGATGTCGATGCGACCGGTGTACGGGACGAGCCCGGCGACGGCGCGGAGCACCGAGGACTTGCCGGCGCCGTTGGGGCCGATGAGGCACAACCACTCGCCAGGTCTGATCGTGTCGTCGAAACCGGCGACTGCTGTGCGACGGCCGTACTCGACGCGGAGGCCCGTGAGGACGAGTGAGCTCATCGCACGTTCCGCCGCGTACGGAGCACGAGGATGAAGAAGGGCGCGCCGAAGAACGCTGTCACGACACCGATCGGGGTCTCCGCCGGATCCTGCAGGACACGCCCGGGGATGTCGGCGAGGATGAGGAACGCGGCACCGAGGATCATGCTGAGCGGCAGCAGCCGCCGATACGACGCGCCGGCCAACAACCGCACGGTGTGGGGCACGATGATCCCGACGAAGCCGATCAAGCCGCTCACGCTGACGACGGCAGCGGTGCCCATCGTCGCCGCGATGACGACCACGAGACGCACACGGCCCACGTTCGTACCGAGCGCAGCGGCCTCGTCGTCGCCGACGCGGAGCACGTCGAGGTGCCGACGGTGCAACAGCAGCACGCCGCTCGTGACGACCACGTACGGCAGCACCAGCCTGACGTCGTGCCACGTCGCGGTGCTGAGGCGACCGAGGATCCAGCCGTACACCTCGCGGATGACGTCGTTGTTGCGCTGCAGCACGAAGGCCTGGATGGCAGTCGCGAGCGATGTGACCGCGACACCGGCCAGGACGAGCGTCACACCCGAACGGCCGGTGGCCGCGGACCCCACGACATAGGTGATCAACACGGCGAGCAGGCCGCCGACGAACGCGGCGAGCGGGAGCGGATCGACGATCCAGCCGGATGTGTTGGCGCGGTCGAGCGCGAACACGATCGTCGCACCCAGCCCCGCGCCGGCGGCGACGCCGAGCAGGTACGGGTCGACGAGGGGGTTGCGGAACACCCCCTGGTAGCTCGCGCCTGCGATCGACAACATGGCTCCGACCACGCCGGCGAGCGCGACACGCGGCATGCGCACGTGCCACACGATGTTCCAGCTGGCAGTGCCCCAGTTGCCGGCAGGCCCGATCATCACGCCCAGCACGAGCGCGACGGCGAGGAGCAGCACCGAGCCGGGCAACCACCAGTTGACCCGGTGGACGGTGGCCGCTCGTCGACGCACCAGCGGCTGGACGTGGACGGCCATCGCTCAGCCCGCGACCGAAGCCGTCGCGATCGCGTCGGACACGATCTCGATGAACTCAACGATGCGCGGGCCCCAGCGCGACGCGATGTCGGTGTTCACGGGGATCACCGACCCGCGCTGCACCGCCGTGATCGTCTCCCAGCCCGGACGTGCCGCCACCGTTTCCGGCGACTCACCGAAGTCGGCGTCGGCGAGGAAGATGAGATCGGGGTCCTGGCTGATCACGAACTCCGCGTTCAACTGCGGATAATCGGTTCCGGCCTCGGTCGTGTCGGCGATGTTGCGCAGGTCGAACAGGCTGTAGACCTGGCCGATGAAGGTGTTCGACGTCACGCTGAAGAGCGTGCTGTCGAGCTCGTGGTAGTAGCTGAGCGGCGTGTCGCTCGGCGGGATCGCCGCGATCGCGGTGTCGACATCGGTCTCCATCTGGGCGACGAGCTCGGCGGCCTCGGCCACGTGCCCGGTCAGCGCGCCGAGCTGCTCGAGCTGCTGGTAGATGTCGTCGAAGTCCTCGGCCGCCGGTCCGGCCCATTGCGGGATCCCGACCGCGTCGAGCTGGGTGCCGATGTCGGTGGTGCCATCGTGGACGACCAGATCGGGCTCGTACGCGGCGATCGCTTCGACGTTGGGTGCGAAGCCCGACAGGTCGGTCTGCTTCGCAACGGCTCCGTCGGGGTAGTTGCTCTGGTCGTCGACCGCGATGACCTGGTCGTCTGCACCGATCGCGAACAGCATCTCCGTTCCCGTCGGGTAGAGGCTGACGATCTTGGTCGGGATGTCGACCGGCATCGCCGCCTCGGTGCTGGGCGACGCCAACGTCGTCTCGGCTGCAGGCGTCGTCGCCGGTGCATCGGTCGCGAGCGGCGTCGTGGTCGCGTCGAGCGTGGTGTCGTCGTCGTCACCGCCGCACGCGCCGAGCGCGAGGAGTGCGACTGCGGGGAGGGCGAACGCTCGTCTCCACCTGAACATGGTGATCCTCCGTGCTTTCTGGAGGACACCGTCCTCCGGAACGGGAGGACAAGTTGGGTTCGATCGGAGCGATCGCTCCGGTGCCGATCCGGCCCTTGCCTCGAGGGTGTGGTCATCGCACTCGAACCAGGCGACCGGACTTGTCGTGTCGGTCCGGGTGGATCGACACGCTTCACCGTTGCGGGACAGTGCCGGATTCGAACCGGCTTCGCTGCGGACGAGCGAGGCGACTGTAGCGGAGCGGTGCGTACACTCCCAACGCGATGGCAGTGACGATCCTCCTCGGTGGCGCGCGCAGCGGGAAGAGCTCGCTTGCGGTCGAGATCGGTCGTCGTCACGATGGGGACGTGACGTTCATCGCCACGGCCGAGCCCTTCGACGACGACATGCGCGAGCGCATCGACGCTCACCGTGCCGATCGACCCGAGTGGTCGACCGTCGAGGCGCCACTCGACCTCGGACCAGCGATCCGTGCCGCACCTGACGCGTCGCTCGTGATCGTCGACTGCGTCACGGTGTGGATGGGCAACCTGTTCGCACATGACCTCGGTCCTGCACAGCGAAAGGCGGCCTGCATCGACCTGATGACCAGCCTCGTCCCCCGTGAGGGTCCGACGGTGGTGGTGACCAACGAAGTCGGCCTCGGACTCCATCCCGAGACGGCACTCGGTCGCGAGTACCGCGACGAGCTCGGCCGCCTCAACCAAGGGCTCGTCGACATCGCCGACCACGCCCTGCTGCTGGTCGCCGGACGAGCCATCCCTCTGTCGGATCCATGGGAGCACCTGTCATGAACGAGATGCGTGACGCCGTCGCCACGATGCCCGACGGCGATCACGAGTCGGCCGCGGCGGTGAACGCCCGCGCCGCCGACATCCTGCGACCGGCGGGCGCGCTCGCTCGACTCGACGAGGTCGCCGCGTGGGTGGCCGAGTGGCAGCGCACGACCTCGCCGGCGGTCCGGCGCCCGGCCGGGGTCATCTTCGCCGCCGACCACGGCGTGACGGCGGCCGGCGTCAGCAAGTACCCCGTCGACGTGACTGCCGCGATGCTCGCGGCGTACCGCGCAGGCAAGTCGACGGTCAGCGCGTTCGCTGCCGTCGCCGGGGCAAGCGTCGAGGCGATCGACGTCGGTGTCGGCCGACCGACCGGTGACATCAGGTTCGAGCCGGCCATGTCGGTCCAGCGCTTCGACGAGGCGGCTGCCGCTGGTCGTGCGGCCGTCGACGCGCTCGACGCCGACCTGCTCGTGCTGGGCGAGATGGGCATCGGCAACACCACCGCGGCGGCAGCGGTCGCCGCTGCGTTGGGCGGCGGCGAAGTGGCAGCATGGGTCGGACGCGGGACCGGTCTCGACGATGCCGGCATGGACCGCAAGCGCGAGGCGGTGCGGCTCGCGGTCGACCGTGTGGCGGGCATCACCGATCCCCTCGAGGTGCTGCGCGAGGTGGGCGGGGCCGAGCTGGTCGCAATGGCCGCGGCGATCGTCGCTGCGCGGCATCGGCGGCTCCCGGTCCTGATCGACGGCTACGTCGTCACCGCAGCGGCGATGCCGCTCGCGCGCATGCGGCGAGACGCACTCGACCACTGCCTCGTCGGCCATTGCTCGTCAGAACCCGGGCACCGCCGGCTGCTCGAGCGACTCGGCAAGCAGCCCCTCCTCGATCTCGAGATGCGCCTCGGCGAGGGCTCGGGAGCGATGGCCGCTGTGCCGCTCGTCGCGATGGCGTGCGACGGCATCACGCAGGTGCCGACGTTCGGGGAGTGGTTCGGCTGACCGGGCTGCCCCCGATCGGCCCGCTGGCCGCGCTGCAGTTCCTCACCCGCCTGCCGATCCGGTTGCGCAGCGAGCCCGACCTCGGGGCGATGGTCGTGTGGTTCCCGGTCGCCGGAGCGGTGATCGGCGCCCTGGCCGGCGGTGCCGGCGCGGGGATGTTCGAGCTGTCGACGCCGCTCGTTGCTGCGGGGATCGCAGTCGCCGTGGGACTGCTCGTGACCGGCGCGTTCCACGAGGACGGCTTGGCCGACGTCGCCGATGCGTTCGGCGGCGGCTACACGGTCGAACGACGGCTCGAGATCCTGAAGGATCCGCGCCACGGCACCTACGGCGTGGCCGCTCTCTGCGCGTCGATCGTGGTCCGGGTGGCGGCGATCGGGTCGCTCCCGAGCGCGTCGGTGGTCTTCGCGTCGTGCGTGGCAGCACATGTGGTCGCTCGGACGGTGGCCGTCACCTTGATGGCCGCCGTGCCGCTCGCGACACATCGCGGGCTCGGCGCCGACTACGGGCGGTCGACGACCCCGGCTCGCGCTGCGGTGGCGGTCGTGCTGGGGGTGGCCCTGGGCTCGGTGGCCATCGGCTGGTGGATCGGCCCGGTGCTCGCCGTCGCTGTCGCATCCGCCGCGGCGGTCGGCGCGCTCGCGGTCCGCAAGATCGGCGGCATCAGCGGCGACGTGCTCGGCGCCTGCGAGCAGGTCGCCGAGTGCGCCTGCCTCGTCACCCTCGCCGCGCTCGCCGCGCACCACCCTCTGTGGTGGCGCTGAACAGGGCAACACCCGGCCGCCATGGGCTCCTGCTGCCCGGATTCAGGCGCCGGCCATCGACCGCACGACGAGCTCGAGGATCGACGCCGAGGTGGCGAAGTTGAGACGGACGAAGCCATCGCCGCCACGGCCGAAGTCGGGTCCGGCGGTCAGCTGCACGCTGCGCCCGCGGAACACCTCGAACGGGCCGTCACCATCACCCATCGCGCGGCAGTCGAGCCAGGCGAGGTACGTCGCCTCGGGTGGGGTGTAGCCGAGATCGGGCAGGTGCTCGGCGAGCAGGCTGCGCAGCCAGTGGCGGTTGCGGTCGAGGTAGGCGACCACGGCGTCGAGCCACGCGTCGCCCTCACGCCACGCCACCTCGGTGACGTCGACCGCGATCAGGTTGAGCGCGCCGAGCAGGTGGTCGGGCAACGCATCCCAGGCGGCGCGCAGCGACGCGGGACCGACGTGAGCGACCGCGTAGCGCATGCCGGCGACGTTGAACGCCTTCGATGCCGAGTGGATCGTGACGGTGCGAGCCGCGACCGTGGGTGACAGCGACGCGATCGGCACGTGCCTCGCCGGCGCGTACGTGAGATCGGCGTGGATCTCGTCGCTGATGATCAGCAGATCGTGCCGCTCGGCGATCTCTGCCAACCGCTGCAGCTCGTCTCGTCCGAAGACGTGACCCGTCGGGTTCTGGGGATGGCACAGCAGGAGGGCCTGCGCAGGCTCGCTGCGGAGCCGCGCCTCGAGCTCGTCGTAGTCGTACGACACGCCGTCACTGCCGATGTGCGCGGGCACGTCCACCTGGCGGCGGCCCATGTGCTCGAGCGCGTGCCACAGCGGCGGGTACGACGGCGTGTGGAGGATGACGCCGTCACCCGGTGCCGTGCCGAGTTGGAGCGCGACCTGCACGCCTTGGGTCACATCGCACAGCTCGCGCACCTCGGCCGCATCGAACGTCCAGCCGTACCGCCGAGACGCGCGAGCTGAAAACAGCTCGCACACCGGCGTCCTCGGGTTCGGATAGCCCCAGTCGGGATACCCGAGGTCGTGTGCGTCGGCGCGGCGCCGCAGCACGTCGTCGAGCCCGGCGAACGGGGCGAAGTCCATGTCGGCCACCCACGCAGCGAGCTGACCGGGGTGCTTGTGCCACTTGGTGCCGCTCTTCGCGCGCAACCACTCGAGGTCGAGCTGGTCGAACCCGAACGGGTCGTCGAGCGGCGGGAGCGCCGGCGCCATGACGACTGATCAGCCGGCGACGAACTTGGCGATGCGGCGGATGCCTTCCTCCATGTCGTCCTCGGCCATCGCGAACGAGAACCGCGCGTACCCGGGCGTGCCGAACGCCTCGCCGGGCACGAACGCGACCTTCGCTTCTCCGAGGATCGTGTCGGCGAGCGCGAGCGTGTCGGCCGACACCGTGCCGTTCGGGCCGAGTGGCCGGCCGAGCAGCTCGGTGAAGTTCGGGTAGCAGTAGAACGCGCCCTGCGGCTTGATCGCCGACACGCCGGGGATCTCGTTCAGCATCCGGTGCATGGTGACGGCGCGTCGAGCGAATGCTTCGCGCATCATCGCGACCGCGCTGAGGTCGCCGCTGACCGCCTCGAGCGCGGCGGCCTGCGCCACGTTGGCGACGTTCGAGGTGGAGTGCGACTGGAAGTTGATCGCCGCCTTCATGATGTCGTTCGGGCCGATCATCCAGCCGACGCGCCAGCCCGTCATCGCATAGGTCTTGGCGACCCCGTTCACGATGATGCACTGGTCGGCGAGCTCGGGGACGATCGTGGGCATCGAGACGAAGCGGTTGTCGTCGTAGGTGAGGTGCTCGTAGATCTCGTCGGTGAGCACCCAGACACCCTTCTCGACCGCCCACCTGCCGATGGCCTCGACCTCGTCTGGGGTGTACACCGACCCGCTGGGGTTGTCGGGGCTGACGAAGAGCAGCGCCTTGGTACGGTGGGTGAGCGCCGCGTCGAGCTGCTCGACCGTCACTCGGAAGCCCGTCGACTCATCGGTCTGGACGACCACCGGTACGCCGCCGGCGAGGCTGATCGATTCGGGATAGGTCGTCCAGTACGGGGCGGGGCAGATCACCTCGTCACCGGGATCGCACAGTGCGGCGAAGGCGACGAAGACGGCGTGCTTGCCCCCGTTGGTGACGAGCACCTGGTTCGCCCCACACTCGAAGGCACTGTCGCGCTTGGTCTTCGCCGCGATCGCCTCGCGCAGCTCGGGCAGCCCTGCAGCGGGCGTGTACTTGTGCATCTTCGGATCGCGGCACGCACGCGCCGCGGCCTCGACGATGTTGTCCGGGGTCGGGAAGTCGGGTTCGCCGGCGCCGAAGCCGATGACGTTCTCGCCCGTGGCCTTCAGCGCCTTGGCCTTGGCATCGACGGCCAAGGTGGCGGATTCGGCGATGGCAGCGAGACGATGGGAGGTGCGGTTCACGTCCTCCGATGCTACTGGCGACCCTCCGTGAGCCCGGGGTGGCTTTCGCGTCACGGCCTCGCTGACGTTTTGTGAATGCCGTTGGGACACCGACCCGACCGGCGACAGACTGACCACGTGACCTCCGATCGGCCGATCCTCGACCCCACCGCCATCCAGATCCCCCACGACCTCCTGCCGGTCGATGGGCGCTTCGGGTGCGGACCGTCGAAGATCAGGCCCGAGCAGGCCCTGGCGCTGGCGAAGGCCAACAGCAACCTGCTCGGAACGTCGCATCGGCAGGCACCTGTGAAGAACCTCGTCGGCTCGGTCCGCGCAGGCCTGCGCGAGCTGTTCGGTCTGCCCGACGGATGGGAGATCGTGCTCGGCAACGGCGGCACCACGGTGTTCTGGGACGCGGCGACCTTCGGCCTCGTCCGCGACTGCAGCGCGCATGCCGTGTTCGGCGAGTTCTCCTCGAAGTTCGCCGAGGCCGCGGCTGCGGCGCCGCACCTCGGCGAGCCGACGATCGTCCGTGCCGAGCCAGGCGACCATCCCGAGCTCGCGGCAGTCGAGGGCGCCGATCTGTACGCGCTCACGCACAACGAGACGTCGACAGGTGTCGCCATGCGGCTGCTCCGGCCGGCCGGCGCGTCGGCGGACGCCATCGTCGCCGTCGACGCCACGTCGGCTGCGGGCGGCCTGCTGTGGGATCCCGCCGAGGTCGACGTGTACTACTTCGCACCGCAGAAGTGCTTCGCGAGCGACGGTGGGCTGTGGCTCGCCGCCTGCTCCCCCGCCGCGCTCGAACGGATCCGCGCCATCCACGCCACCGAACGGTGGGTCCCCGCGTCGCTCGACCTGCACATCGCGCTCGAGAACAGCCTGCTGAACCAGACCTACAACACCCCGGCGATCGGCACGCTCGTGCTGCTCGACGAACAGATCCAGTGGATGCTCGAGAACGGCGGACTCGACTGGTGCCACCGGCGCAGCTCCACCTCGGCCGCCATCCTCTACGCGTGGGCCGAGTCACGCCCGTGGGCCCAGCCCTTCGTCACCGATCCGCTGAAGCGGTCGGCGGTGGTGGGCACGATCGACATCGCGTCGCCCGCTGACGGGGGCGTGGACGCGGCCCACATCAACGCTGCGCTGAGGGTCCACGGCATCGTCGACACCGACAGCTACCGGAAGCTCGGCCGCAACCAGTTGCGCGTCGGGATGTTCCCGGCGATCGAACCTGCCGACGTCGAAGCGCTCACCCGCTGCATCGATGTCGTGGTCGAGGCGCTCGTGTGAACGTCACCGAGGTGCTCACCACCTCGTTCGATCAGCTGGCACCGTTGCGCTCGCCGATCATGGTGGTCGCACTGCGCGGCTGGTTCGACGTCGCCGAGGTCGCGACGCGGGCGCTCGACCAGCTGCTCGACGACGTCGTCAGCCCGATCGTCGCGTCGATCGATCCCGACCCGTTCTTCGACTTCACGCAGGAGCGTCCCGAGGTCTTTCTGGACGACGACGAGAACCGGGTCATCCGCTGGCCGGCGAACGACTTCCGCGTCTCGCGCCATTCCGACGGTCCGCACGATCTCGTCGTGCTGTCAGGCGTCGAGCCCCATCTGCGCTACGCCACCTTCGCCGACTGCATCGTCACCGTGGCGCGCGAGCTCGGCTGCGAGGTCGTCGTCACCGTCGGCGCGGCAGCGGAGGCCATCCCACACACCCGTCTGCCGCAGGTCGTGGGGAGCAGCACCAACGACGGTCTCGTCGCCGCGCTGGGCCTCAGCCGTCCGCAGTACCAGGGCATGACCGGCCTCGTCGGCGTGCTGCAGGAGCGGCTCGACCGCGAGGGCATCCCGGCGATCTCGCTGCGCGTGGGTGTGCCCCACTACTTGGGCAACGCGCGCCACCCGCTCTCGTCGGCCGCACTGCTCCGCCACCTCGAGCACGTGCTCGGTGTGCCGACTGGCGCGGCGCGACTCGACGACGAGGTCGCCCGTTGGCGCACCCTGCACGACGAAGCCGTCGCCGAGGACCGGCAGGCGGCCGCCTACGTGTCGATGCTCGAGAGCGACCACGACCGACGCGCCGAAGCGTCGTTGCCCAGCGCCGACGACCTCGCCGCCGACTTCGAGCGCTTCCTCCGCGAGCAGCACCCCGGCGACGACGACGCCTGACCCCGCCCGAACTTCGGCAGTCTCCGGTCGGTCACCGACGTGAGACTGCCAGGAATGCCGTGCCCCACCGATTCTCGGCAGTCCGGGGTCGATCAGCGACCGCGGACTGCCGAAGTTGCCGGATGAACGTCAGCCCTTCGCGGCGCGGAAGCCGGCTTCGAGGTCGGCGATGATGTCGTCGATCGACTCGAGGCCGACGCTCAGCCGGACGAGACCGGGGTACACGCCGGTCGCAGCTTGCTCCTCCTCGGTGAGCTGGCTGTGCGTGGTGGTGGCGGGGTGGATGACGAGGCTGCGCACGTCGCCGAGGTTGGCGACGTGGCTGTGCAGCTCGAGCGCCTCGACGAACTTCTGACCGGCCTCACGGCCGCCGCGGATGTTGAACGCGATGATGCTGCCGTAGCCCTTGCCACCGCCGTACTTCTTCGCACGCTCGTGCCACGGGCTGCTGGGCAGGCCCGCGAACGCGACGTCTTCCACCTCGTCGTGACCGGCGAGGAACTCGGCCACCTTCTGGGCGTTCGAGAAGTGCCGCTCCATCCGCAGGCTGAGGGTCTCGAGGCCCTGCAGGAACAAGAAGGCGTTGAACGGCGAGACCGCGGCGCCGATGTCACGCAACAGCTGCACGCGGGCCTTGATGATGAACGCGCCGTGGCCGAGCGCCGGCCAGTAGGGCAGACCGTGGTAGCTCGGGTCGGGTTCGGTGAAGTTCGGGAACCGACCGCTCGCGCCGAAGTCGAACGTGCCGCCGTCGAGGATCGCGCCGCCGATCGAGGTGCCGTGGCCACCGATGAACTTGGTGAGGCTGTGCACCACGATGTCGGCACCCCACTCGAAGGGCCGGATGAGGTACGGCGTCGGGACCGTGTTGTCGATCATGAGCGGGATGCCGTTGTCGTGGGCGACCTTGCTGACCCCTTCGATGTCGAACACGTCGTTGCGTGGGTTCGCCAACGTCTCGCCGAAGCAGATCTTCGTGTTCGGACGGATGGCGGCGCGCCACTGCTCGAGGTCGTGGGGATCGTCGACGAAGGTGACCTCGATGCCCATCTTGGGCAGCGTGTAGTGGAACAGGTTGTAGGTGCCGCCGTACAGCGAGGGGCTGGCGACGATGTGGTCGCCGGCCTCGGCGAGGGTGAGGATCGCCAGCGTCTCGGCCGCCTGCCCGCTGCTGACCACGAGCGCGCCTGGCAGACCGACCGCCGTGGTGACAGCGCCTTCGAGGCTCGCGAGGCGCGCCTCGAGCGCACCCTGCGTCGGGTTCATGATGCGCGTGTAGATGTTGCCGATCTCGGCGAGGGCGAACAGGTTCTGCGCGTGTGCCGTGTCGCGGAACTCGAAGCTCGTGGTCTGGTAGATGGGGACGGCCCGAGCCCCGGTCGCCGGATCGGGGTCACCCCCGACATGGATCTGGCGCGTCTCGAAACCCCACTGTGGTGACATGGGGAGGCACCGTACGCCCCGGAATCCCGACCAATCAAGTCGGAATTCACGCGATGAGAGATGAGTGGCGATCTGCCACTCATCTCTCATCGCGATGGTCGGGTTGGGATCAGCCGCCGCTCACGTCGGCGACGCGCTGCTTGCCTGCGCCGAGGAACGGCATCATCGCCCGGAGCTTGCCGCCGACGTCCTCGATCGGGTGCGCCTTGCCGGCCGCGCGGAGCTCGTTGAAGTGGGCCCGGCCGCTCTCGCTCTCGGCCACCCACTCCCTCGCGAACTTGCCGCTCTGGATCTCCTTCAGGATCTTCTTCATCTCGGCGCGCGTGCGTGCGTTGATGATCCGCGGGCCGCGCGTGACGTCGCCGTACTCGGCCGTGTCGCTGATGCTGTAGCGCATGCCGGCGATGCCCTCCTCGTACATCAGGTCGACGATGAGCTTCACCTCGTGCAGGCACTCGAAGTACGCCATCTCGGGCTGGTAGCCCGCCTCCACGAGCGTCTCGAACCCGGCCTGCACGAGCGAGGTGAGGCCGCCGCACAGCACGACCTGCTCGCCGAACAGATCGGTCTCGGTCTCCTCGGCGAAGGTGGTCTCGATGACACCGGCGCGAGCGCCGCCGATCGCCTCGGCGTAGCTGAGCGCCAGCGCGTGCGCGTTGCCCGTGGCGTCCTGGTGCACCGCGATGAGGCAGGGCACGCCGCCACCTTCGGTGTAGGTGCGGCGCACGAGGTGGCCCGGACCCTTCGGTGCGATCATGATGACGTCGACGGTCTTCGGCGGGCGGATGCGCTTGAAGCGGATGTTGAACCCGTGGGCGAACGCGAGCGCCTTGCCCTTCTTCATGTTCGGCTTGATGAACTCGTCGTAGGTCGCCTTCTGCTCGGTGTCGGGCATCGTCAGCATGATGACGTCGGCCCACTTTGCTGCCTCGCCGATGCCCATCACCGTCAGACCGGCCGCCTCGGCCTTGGCCTTCGACGACGAGCCCTCGCGCAGGCCCACCACCACGGGCACGCCCGACTCCTTCAGGTTCAGGGCGTGCGCGTGACCCTGCGACCCGTACCCGATGATCGCGACCTTGCGACCCCGGATGATCGACGGATCGGCGTCCGCCTCGTAGTACATCTTCGCGGCCATCTCAGCCAGCCTTTCCCTTGTTCGAGACCGCGCGCAGGCGTGCCTCACGATCGAGTTTGGGCAGCGCCACGCGACCGGTGCGCTGCAGCTCAACGATGCCATATCCGTCGAGCAGCTCTTCAAAATCGTCGAGCTTGTCGGGGTGGCCGTCGAGCGACACCGTCAGCGCCTCGACGCCGACGGCGAGGATCTTGCCCTCGAAGATGTTCACCAGCTCGACCACCTGGCCGCGCTGGTCGGGCGAGCTCTGGATGGTGGCGATCATCAGCTCGCGCTCGACCGAGCGCCGCGGGTCGAGCTCGCTGATCTTCACGACCTCGATCAGCTTGAAGAGCTGCTTCGTGATCTGCTCCAGCGGCGTCGACTCGACGTCGACGACGATGGTGATGCGGCTGAAGCCTTCTTGCTCGGCGGGCGCGACGGCGAGGCTGTAGATGTTGAAGTCGCGGCGGGCGAACATGCTCGCGACGCGTGCCAGCACGCCGGGTCGGTTCTGCACGAGCACCGACAGGATGTGGTGCGTCGGCCGTTCGTCGTACATCGCGCTCACCGGAGGAACTCCCGCCGTGCGGTCTGGCTGGGCGGCAGCATGAGGTCGTCGTTGCTCATGCCTGCCGGGACCATCGGGAACACCTTCTCGCGGGCGTCGACGCGGAAGTCGACGACGACGGGTCGGTCGTCGATGGAGTTCGCCTTGTCGATGGCCGGCTGCACCTCCTCGGGGCTGTCGACGCGGATGCCGACGCAGCCCATCGCTTCGGCCCACTTCACGAAGTCGGGCAGCTCGGGTGACAGGTACACCTCGCTGTAGCGCTCGTCGTAGAACATCTCCTGCCACTGGCGCACCATGCCGAGGTAGCTGTTGTTCAAGATGCCGACCTTGATCGGGATGCGCTCGACGGACGCCGTCACCAGCTCCTGCGCGGTCATCTGGAAGCAGCCGTCACCGTCGATCGCCCACACGGTGCGGTCGGGACGCCCGACCTTCGCTCCGATGGCCGCCGGCACGCTGAATCCCATCGTGCCGAGGCCGCCCGAGTTGACCCATGTGTAGGGCTCGTTGAAGCGCCAGTACTGGCTGCTCCACATCTGGTGCTGGCCGACGCCGCTGACGAGGATCGTTCCCTCGGGTGCGCTGTCACGCAGCTGCTCGAGGCAGAACTGCGGCTTGAGCGCCTCGCCGGGCTCGCTCGCCTCGTAGCTGAGCGGGAACTGCTCGCGCCAGCCGCTGATCCGGCTCTTCCACGCACCGGTGTCGGCCTGTGTCTCGCCACCCTGCTGCAGATCCTTGATCGCCTTGACGATCTGCTCGATGACGTAGCGGGCGTCGCCGACGATCGGGATGTCGGGGCGGCGGACCTTGCCCTGCTCGGCGGGATCGATGTCGACGTGGATGACCTTGGCCTCGGGGGCGAAGGTGGCCACCTTGCCGGTGATGCGGTCGTCGAAGCGTGCGCCGAGGGTGATCAGCAGGTCGCTCTTCTGCATCGCGGTGACGGCCGTGGCGTTGCCGTGCATGCCGGGCATGCCGAGGCAGAGCGGGTGGTCGTCGGGGAACGCGCCGCGTGCCATGAGCGTCGTGACCACGTGGATCTGCGTCAGCTCGGCCAGCTCACGGAGCGCGGCGGCGGCACGTGCCTTCAGGATGCCGCCGCCCGCGTAGATGATCGGACGCTCGCTGGCCAGGATGAGCTTGGCAGCCTCCTTGATCATCCGCGCATGACCCTTCACGTTGGGCCGGTAACCGGGCAGGCTGTCGTTCACCTCGGCGTCGGTCGGCCAGTACCAGTCCATCGTGGTGGTCAGGACGTCTTTCGGCACGTCGACCAGGGTGGGGCCGGGACGACCCGTGGTCGCGATGTGGAACGCCTGGCGGATGGCGAGCGGCAAGTCCTGCGCCGTCATCACGAGCTCGTTGTGCTTGGTCGCGCTGCGGGTGATGCCGACCGTGTCGCACTCCTGGAAGGCGTCGGTGCCGATGGCCGTCGTGGGCACCTGCCCCGTGATGCAGACCATCGGGATCGAGTCCATGTACGCGTCCATCAGCGGGGTGACCATGTTGGTGGCGGCCGGACCGCTGGTGACCATCGCCACGCCGGGACGTCCGGTGACGTGTGCATAGCCCTCCGCCATGTGGCCTGCGCCCTGCTCGTGGCGGACGAGGACGTGGCGGATCGAGCTGTCGAGCAGCGGGTCGTAGGCGGGGAGGATGCAGCCGCCGGGGAGGCCGAACATCACTTCCACGCCCTCCATCTCGAGGGATCTGATGAGGGCTTGTGCCCCGGTGATCTTGCCGGATGACGTGTGGCCGGTCGACATGGTGGCTCCTGGGTTGGCGGGGTGGACGGAAAAACGAAACGGCCTCCCGCTCTGGGGAGGCCTGGACGCACGCGAGTATGTGGGCGTGCGTCTACACGATGAGTACGACGAGCGAGGTGACAGCAGCGTGGGCGCGCACGAGCAGCATTCAACACGATCCGGCCGCTCGATGCAACCCACCGGCTGGCTAGCCTGAACCCCCGCAGAACGTCCCGCGGCCATGCAGCATCGAGGCTGCCCGCAGGCGACGCATCGGAGCTCACCACATGACCACGACCATCTCCCCTGCCAACGGCCGCCTCGGCGTGCTCACCGTCGGCCTCGGCGCCGTCTCCTCCACCCTGATCGCAGGTGTCGAGCTGGTGAAGAAGGGCCAGGGGCTCCCCATCGGCAGCCTGACCCAGATGGGCACCATCCGCCTCGGCAAGCGCACCGACGGCCGCACGCCGCTCGTGAAGGAGTTCGTCCCACTCGCCGCCCTCGACGACATCGTCTGGGGCGCGTGGGACGTGTTCCCCGACGACGCCTACGTCGCGGCCACCCGCGCCGGCGTGCTCGAGTCGGGCAAGCACATCGAGGCGATCAGCGACGTGCTGCGCGACATCCGCCCCATGCGCGCCGCGTTCGAGCGCAAGTACGCGCGCAACCTCGACGGCGAGCACACGATGGGCGAGATCAGCAAGCGCGCCATGCTCGAGGGCATTCGTGAGGACATCAACCGCTTCCGCGAAGAGAAGCAGGTCGACCGACTGGTGATGATCTGGTGTGCGAGCACCGAGATCTTCATCGAGCCCGGGCCCGCGCACATGGATCTCGAGAGCTTCGAGCGGGCCATCGACGCGAACGACGAGTCGATCGCGCCGTCGATGCTCTACGCGTACGCAGCCATCCTCGAGGGCGTGCCGTTCAACAACGGTGCCCCCAACCTCGCGGTCGACACGCCGGTGCTGCGCCAGCTCGCCACCGAGCGCAACGTGCCGATCAGTGGCAAGGACTTCAAGACCGGCCAGACACTCATGAAGACGGTGCTCGCCCCGATGCTGCGCGCGCGTCAGCTCGGCCTGTCGGGTTGGTACAGCACAAACATCCTCGGCAACCGCGACGGCGAGGTGCTCGACGCCCCCGAGAACTTCAAGACGAAGGAAGAGTCCAAGCTCGGCGTGCTGGAAGACATCCTGCAGCCGAAGGCCAACCCCGACCTGTACGGCGACATCTTCCACAAGGTGCAGATCAACTACTACCCGCCCCGCGGCGACAACAAGGAGGGGTGGGACAACATCGACATCTTCGGATGGTTGAACTACCCGATGCAGATCAAGGTGAACTTCCTCTGCCGCGACTCCATCCTGGCGGCGCCGCTCGCCCTCGACCTCGTGCTCTTCAGCGATCTCGCCCAGCGTGCCGGGCTCGGCGGCATCCAGGAGTGGTTGAGCTTCTACTACAAGAGCCCGCAGGTGGCACCCGGCCTGTACGCCGAGCACGATCTCTTCGTGCAACTGGCCAAGCTGCAGAACACCCTGCGCTGGATGATGGGCGAGGATCAGATCACCCACCTCGGCCGCGAGTACTACGACGACATCTGAGCCCGTCCTTCAGGCGTGGTCAAACGGTGGGGGTGCGGCCGGCGAGCACCTCGCGCAGGAGGTGCGCGTCGAGGTTGCCGCCGGTCATGATCGTCGCCACCCGCTTGCCGCCCAGGCGATCGGCCTCGGCGAACATGGCCGCGGTCGCCACGGCGCCGGCAGGCTCGGGCATCTGGTGCGTGGTCTCGAGCAACACCCGCATCGCCTCGGCGCAGGCGTTCTCGCTCACCTGCACGATCCGCGCGCAGCCTGACGAGATCAGATCGATCGCCGTGGCGTCGGGCACGCGGCAGGCCACGCCGTCGATGAAGGTGTCGGCGTCGTCGGTGCAGACGACGTGGCCGGCAGCGACGGACAGCGCCGTCGCAGGCGCCCGTTCGGCCACGACACCGACGATCTCGGTCGTGAGGCCGAGCGCGTCGCGGGCGGCGATCAGCCCGCACGCCCCCGAGCCCATGCCGATCGGCACGTAGACCACGTCGAGGTCGGGGACGGCCTCGAAGAGCTCGAGCCCGTACGTCGCGACGCCGAGCACGAGGTCGAGGTGGAACGAGGGGACCATCTCGAGACCACGCTCCTCCGCGAGCGCCGCCGCGTGCTCTCGCGCCTCCTGGAAGTCGCGGCCGAGCTCGACCAACTCCGCGCCCCACGCGCGCATGGACGCGTTCTTGTCGGGGCTGTTGCCATGAGGCACGACGATCGTGACCGGCAGACCGGCACGCGTTCCCGCGATGGCGATGCTCTGGCCGTGGTTGCCGCGGGTCGCGCTGACGAGCCCGGGCACGTCGGGCCGGCGCTGCACGAGCCGGTCGACGTAGACGAGACCGCCGCGCACCTTGAACGCACCCGCCGGGGTCGCGTTCTCGTGCTTCACCCACACCTCGGCGCCGGGCGCCTCGAGCCGCTCGGCGAGGAGCGGCCAGCGGTACTGCGGTGTCGGCGGGACGACTCGGCGGACCACGTCGGTCGCGGCGCGCAGTTCCTCGAGCGAGAACATCACGCGTGCACGACCCGGTCGAGCCACACGTCGTGCGGCTCCATCGGCAGCTCGTCGACCAGCTGCTCGTCGAAGCAGACACCGACCTTCGCCGCCGTGAGCCCGGCCAGGAACCGGTCGTAGTACGCCTTGCCGTGACCGAGCCGCGCGCCGCCCAGGGTGAACGCCACGCCGGGCACGACGACGAGATCGATCGTCGATGGATCGACCGGCGGTCCCTGCGGCTCACGGATGCCCCACACGGCCGCCACCAGCTCCGCCCCTGGCAGGGCCGGCTCGAGCGCGTCGTCGACGATCCGCGGCAGCACGAGGGCTTTGCCGTCGTGGTCGAGCCGGGCGAAGAGGCCGTCGGTGTCGGGCTCGGACGGCATCGACGAGAAGGCCATCACCGTGCGAGCCGTTCGGTACTCGCCGAGGTCGGCGAGCCGCGCCCACAGCTCGACGCTGCGGATCGCCCGGTCGTCGACGAGCTCGCACACCATGCGCATCCGCCGGCGCAGCGCCGCCTTCTCCGTGGGTGTGCTCGTCATGGTTGCCAGGATCGCACACGCGGCGGCCAGGCTGTAGGGCGTTCGCCGCCACCCCCCGTTACAGTCGAGGCCATGGCGATCGATCCGCTCAAGTACCGCCAGGTGCTCGGCCACTTCCCCACCGGTGTGACCATCGTGACGGGCATGTTCGAGGGCGAGCCCATCGGTTTCACGATCGGCTCGTTCTCGTCGGTGTCGCTCGACCCGCCGCTCGTCGGGTTCCTGCCGATGGTCACCTCCGACCGGTGGGTGAAGATCCGCGAGTCGGGCGCGTTCTGCGTCAACGTGCTCGGCCACGGCCACGGCGAGCTCTGCTGGACGTTCGCGAAGAGCGACATCGACAATCCGTTCGAGGGCGTCGAGTGGACTCCGGCACCCGTCACCGGATCACCCATCCTCGATGGCGCCATCGCTTGGATGGACTGCACGATCGACCAGGTCGTCGACGCCGGCGATCACCACTTCGTGATGGGGCTCATCCAGGAGTTCGACCACGCCCACCCCGACTCCGAGCCGCTGCCGCTGCTGTTCTACCGAGGCAAGCTCGGGCAGTTCCACCAACACTGACGTGCACGTGCGAGCGATCCGAGCGGCACTCCTCGATGTCGCGTCGGTCGTCGTGTTCGTGGCGCTCGGTCGGCGAAGCCACGACGAGGACGGCAACGCCGTCGTGGGTGCGCTGAAGGTCGCTGCGCCGTTCCTGATCGCGCTCCTCGCGAGCTGGCTGCTGCTGAAGGCCTGGCGCCGTCCCGATGCGCTGCGAACGGGTCTTCCCGTGTGGGTCATCACCGTCGCGCTGGGGATGGTGCTGCGTCACTGGGTGTTCGACCGAGGGACCGCGGCGTCGTTCATCGTCGTCGCCTCGATCGCGTTGGGTGTGCTGATGCTCGGCTGGCGCCTCGCGCTGGCGCGCCGCCGCGGGTAGGTCAGAACCAGTTCGTGACCGCGCCCGTCTCGGCGCCCTGGACGAGCTTCGCATACTTGCCCAGGACGCCCATGGTGTAGCGCGGCGGGTTGGGGGACCACCCGGCGCGCCGCCGGGCGAGCTCGGCGTCGTCGACCAGCAGATCGAGCGCATGCCGGTGCACGTCGACTCGGACGATGTCGCCGTCACGCACGAACGCGATCGGGCCGCCGTCAACTGCTTCGGGCGCGACGTGACCGATGCAGAAGCCCCACGTGCCACCGCTGAACCGACCGTCGGTGATGAGCGCGCAGTCAGAACCACGGCCGGCCCCCTTGAGCGCTCCCGTGATGGCAAGCATCTCACGCATCCCCGGGCCGCCCTTCGGGCCCTCGTAGCGGATGACGAGGACGGTGCCCGGCTGGATCGAGCCGGACAGGATGGCCTCCATCGCGCCGTCCTCACCATCGAACACCCGCGCCGGCCCCTCGAACTGCTTCTGCTCCTGGCTCAACCCGGCGACCTTCACGACCGAGCCGCTCGGCGCCAACGACCCGCGCAACACGAGGATGCCGCCCTCATCGTGGATCGCCTCGTCGAGGCTGTGCACCACCACGCCGTCGGGTCGCGGCGGATCGAGCTCGGCGAGGTTCTCGGCAAGCGTCTTGCCGGTCACCGTCAGGACGTCGCCGTGCAGCAGACCGGCGTCGAGCAGGTGGCGCATCACGACCGGAACACCGCCGACGCGGTCGAGGTCGCTCATGTGGAACTTGCCGCCGGGCTTCATGTCGGCGATGTGGGGCACCTTGGCGGCGATGCGATTGAAGTCCTCGAGCTCGAGCGGCACGTTGGCCTCGTGGGCCAGCGCGAGGAGGTGCAGCACCGCGTTGGTCGACCCGCCGAGCGCGGAGGTGACCGCGATGGCGTTCTCGAACGCCGGCTTCGTCATGATCATGCGTGGCGTGATGCCGAGGCGCAGCATGTTGACAACAGCCTCACCGGCACGACGAGCGTCATCCTCCCGGCGCGCGTCGATGGCGGGCGGCGAGGCGGTGCCGGGCAGCGACATGCCGATCGCCTCGGCGATCGAGCTCATCGTGTTGGCCGTGAACATGCCACCGCAGGCGCCTTCGCCGGGGCAGGCTCGCCGCTCGATCTCGCCGAGCTCGTCCTCGGTGATCTTGCCGAGCGCGCACGCTCCCACTGCCTCGAAGACGCTGGTGATGTCGAGCGAGGTGCCGTTCAGGTCGCCTGGCATGATCGAGCCGTTGTAGACGAAGACGCTGGCGAGATCGAGCCGGGCCGCGGCCATCAGCATCGCCGGGATGCTCTTGTCACAACCAGCCAATCCGACGAAGCCGTCGAGGCGCTCGGCGTGCATCACGCACTCGACCGAGTCCGTGATGACCTCGCGGCTGACGAGCGACGCGCGCATGCCTTCGTGGCCCATGCTGATGCCGTCGCTCACCGTGATGGTGCCGAACTCGAGCGGGAAACCGCCGGCGGCACGCACGCCCTGCTTGGTGTGCTCGGCCAGCTTGCGGAGCGTCATGTTGCAGGGTGTGACCTCGTTCCACGCGGACGCGACGCCGATCTGCGGCTTCTCCCAGTCGTCATCGGTCATCCCGACAGCGCGGAGCATGGCGCGCGCCGGCGCCTTCTGGATGCCGTCGGTGACGTCGCGGCTGCGGGGCTTCACGTCGACGGGAGTACCGGGTTCGTTCGGGGCTGCGGCCATGTCGTCACGCTAGACCCAGGGACCCGGATTCTCACGATGCGATCTGCGGGCGCGGATAGGGTCGGCGCCCGTGGCTGTCACCGCTCCCCTCGTCACACCCGAGATGATCGAGGCCGCTCGCGCCCGCGTGACGCCCTACATCCGCCGCACGCCCATCATCTCGACCCGGCCCGGCGAGCTCGGTCTCAACCACGGGATCGCGCTCAAGCTCGAGCTGTTGCAGTACGCCGGTTCGTTCAAGCCGAGGGGGGCGTTCAACCGCATCCTGGCCGCGGCCGACTCGATCCCCGAGGCCGGGCTCGTCGCCGCATCGGGGGGCAACCACGGTGCGGCGGTCGCGTTCGCCGCCCATCGGCTCGGCTACCCCGCCGAGATCTTCGTGCCCTCGTCCAGCCCAGCCATGAAGCGTGATCGCATCGCGTCCTTCGGGGCGACCGTGCACGTGATCGACGGCCTGTACGACGACGCGCAGGCCGCGGCCACCGAGCACCAGGCACGCACGGGCGCGCTGATGGTGCACCCGTTCGAGCACGTCGACGTCGTGGCCGGGCAGGGCACGCTCGCCGCCGAGATCGACGACCAGCTCGACAGCTACGACACGTTGGTCGTCGCGACGGGTGGGGGTGGCTTCACCGCCGGCCAGGCGGCGTGGGTGCGCGACACCCGGCGCATCGTCAGCGTCGAGCCCGCCACGAGTCGCTGCCTGCAGGCCGCGCTCGAGGCCGGTGCGCCGGTGCCGGTCGAGGTGTCGGGCATCGCCGCCGACTCGCTCGGCACGCGCCAGATCGGTGACGTCGCCTGGTCGATCGCCAGCCACTTCGTCGACGAGGCCGTCACGGTCACCGACGACGACATCCGGTCCGCCCAGCGGGCGCTGTGGGACGAGTTCCGCCTCATCGCCGAGCCGGGTGGTGCGGCAGCGCTGGCCGGGCTGCGCGCTGGTGCGTACGTGCCACAGCGGGGCGAACGGACCGTCGTCGTCGTGTGCGGCAGCAACTGCGACCCCGCGACCATCGTCGGGGGCTGATCGCCCGCGTCAACTCGATCGTCGGAACTGCACGGTCCACACGTCGGGCCCGATCTCGCGACGACCGACGCGAGCGAATCCGAGCGATTCGTACAGCGCGACGGCGGGGGTGTTGGCCTCGCCGGTCGACACCGTCACGACGGCGTGGTGCAGCACCGACTCCATGAGCCGCCGACCGAGCCCGCGGCGGTGGTGCGCCGGGTCGACGATCAGGCGGTCGACGTCGCAAGCGTCACCGTCGAAGGTGGCGGCCAAGGCAGCGACGACGCTCCCTTCCGCTCGGATGCCCCGCCACGAGAGCGGCTCGGCACGGAGCTCGTCGAGGGTCTCGTGGAGCGGCGGGATGCCGTCGAAGCCGATGAGGTCCGCCTCGACGCGGTAGGCGGCGAGCTGCACGCGGTGGACGTCGAGCGCCGTGGCGATGTCGCCGAGGTCGAGCAGCTCGATCACTCGACCATCACCGACGCCGAGGCGGCCGGTGAGTCGGAGCGCAGCGGACGGCCGATCGACGGGACGCGGCCCGTGACGCGCAGCACGAAGAGCGCCACGGCCAACGCGACGCCCGATCCGATGGTGACCGTTCGCAGCGACGTGACGTCGGCGATCGCACCCTGCACCAAGGTGCCGACCGGGTACAGGATGCCGAGGACGAAGCTGTTGACGGCGAGGACGCGGCCGCGCATGGCATCGGGGGCGACCTCCTGCGCGATCCCCGCCATCGTCGTGAACGCGAACCCGTACGAGAGGCCCACCAGCGCGAGGCCGACCGCCGCCAACGCCAGCACCGGTGCTGCGCCGTAGAGGCAGAGCGTCACGGACAGTGCGGCAGCTGCCGTGAGCATCACGTGACTCGAACCGAAGCGCCGGGAGACCGACCCGAGGGTGAAGGCAGCAGCCACGGCTCCGACGCCCTGCGACATGACGAGGATCGAGGTCGCGGTCGAGTCGCCGTCGAAGACGTTGGTGGCGATCTGCGGCACGAACGCGATGAAGGGCGACCCGAGGAAGATCACCGCGACCATCACGGTCAGCATCCGGCGCATGACCGGTGTCGTGCGAGCGAAGCGGACGCCGTCGCCGAGTGCTGCGAAGATCGGCCGGCGCTCACCCCGCACGCTCGAGATCGAGACAGTGGCGATGCTCGCGATCACCGCCAGGAAGCTGATCGCGTTGCACCACAGGGCGAACCCGATCCCGCCGACGGCGATCGTGACCGCGGCGAGTGCCGGGCCGAGGATGCGGCCGAGGTTCCACTGCGCGTTCGACAGACCGACGGCAGCGACGAGGTGCTCGCGCGGGACGAGCTCGGGCAGCGACGTCTGGAACGACGGGAACCCGAACGCGAACACGGTGCCTCCGATGAACCCGAGCACCGCGAGCCCGGGTGCCGTCGCGTGGCCACTGCCGACCCAGACGGCGACGACAGCAGCGATGACCGCCGACACGCTGTTGCTGATGAGCAGCACCCGACGGCGACGGAGACGGTCGGCCATCGCCGAGCCGACCGGGCCGACGATCGCGCCGGGGATGAACGACGCCGCGGCGACGATCGCCGACCAGGACGGCTGCCCGGTCGTGTCGGCGACGTAGTAGCCGAGGGCGACCGTCTCCATCCACGTGCCGACGTTGGACACGAGCGCGCCGATCCAGATGAGCGTGAAATCACGCGAGCGGAACGGGGCGAGCGACGCCGAAGCCATCGTCGGTCGAACCTACCGCTCCCCTGACGTCTCGATCAGAAGAACGTCAGGCAGTTCGGCGCCGGAGCGGTGAGGAAGAAGGCGTCGGCTCGCCGAAGGACGGCCTCGTTTCGCGCCGTCGCCCGACGCGCGACCACCAGCTGCGACGGGCGGACGCCCCCGAAGAGCAGCGCACCGAGCGTCGGCTGATCGACCACGAGATCGGGGCGGGTACGAACGCTCCGGCACGACGACTCCGACCCGTCACCCTCGACCTTCCAGCGCCGGCCCTCGCTCTCGATCACGAGCGCGTCGTCGGCGCCGTACGTACGTGTGCGGAAGCAGGTGGGGACATCGAGGAGGTTGGCCCACATGCCGTCGCGCAGTCCGGTCGTGCGGACCACGCGGTTGTCGGTGAACCAGTACGGCACCGGATCGTCGACCGGCAGGCCACGCGACTCGATCGTCGCGACGAGGTCGATGCCCACCACGGTGCGCCACAGCTCGAGATGGGCTTCCGGTGTGAGCGCGACGATCTCGTCCAGATCGAGGCGGTGCATCGGACCCGAGTCGGTCCACTTCTCGGCGATGCGGTACACGGCGTAGCCGTCGTCGTGCGCGAGGCAGAAGGCAGGGCTCATCCCGCTCTCGGGCTTCGACCAGAGCCACGTGATGAACTCCTGCCACGCGGGAGCGCGTGTCACCTCCCCGGCGCGCAGGCGCCGGTAGGACTCCCAGATCCGCGTCCGGTGGTCGAGCCCGGCATCCCCCTCGATGTAGCGCACCGATCCGTCGGCCGGTGCGAGATCGGACCGGAACAGCGCCGCCCGACGATCGATCGAGATGGAGCGCAGCTGTGTCGCGATGCCGTATCCGAACCGCTCGTAGATCCCGCCCTCCGAGGCGAACAGCAATGCGGCGACCTCACCTCGATCGACAGCGTCGCGGTGGAGCGCGTCCATCATCTGCGTGAGGATCCCTCGGCGGCGATGGGTCGCTGCCACCGATACCCACGTGACGCCGGAGATCGGCGCCGTCGCTCCTCCCGGGAGCGTGACGTCGAGCTCGTACGATCCGGCGACGCCGACGATCTCGCCGCGATCGACGGCGATGCGGAACCGCGTGAGGTCGATGATCGGGCGGCGCGCGTCGAGATCGCCCTCTTCGGGTACCCACCCGAAGCCCCGCGCGTCGATGCGGAACATCGCCGGCCAATGGTCTTCCGTCGGCGTCTCGATCGTGATGGCCATGGGTGCAGCCTGTCAGGCCTCACCCGTGGACCGCGGCGGAATTGCGTCGGCTGCGTCGGGGTACGCTCCCGCAGTGATCCGGCGACTGGGCAAGAACCTCGGGCTGCTGGCCGCTGACGGTCCGGCCGCAAGCGTCGAGCTCGAACGCGACGGGTGCACGGTGCTCCGCGACGTGCTCGACGAGGACGAGATCGCGACGCTCGTGGCGGAGGCCGATCGAGTGTTCGCCGAAGCGCCGCCCGAGCGATCACGGTCGGACCGGGAGGAGTTCCGCTACCAGCTGCTGAACCGCAGCGAGGCGTCGTTCCGGGTGCTCGCCCATCCCCGCATCCTCGAGGTCGTCGAGCCGTTGCTGGGCGAGGACTGCCACGTGATCGCCAACACGCTGTGGCGCAACCCGCCCGACTTCGGTGGCGGCCCGTGGCACTGCGATGCGGGCCCGCACGTGCCGCGCCCCGCCGACGTCCCGTGGGACGACCGCATCCCCTATCCGATCTTCGCGATCGGCGCGCACATCCTCCTCCGCGGCTGCCGTCTCGCCGACGGGCCGACCGCGGTGGTTCCGGGCAGCCATCGATCCGGACGGCTCGCGCCCTTCGACCGGATGAACGACCCCGAGCTCACGTACGACGGTCGACCCCCGGTGTTGCTCGAGGGCTCCGCCGGCGACGTCACCATGTTCGTCAGCGACGTCTGGCACCGTGGCACGCCGGCGAGCGGAGGCCGAGGCCGGCTGTTCATCCAGGTCCACTACGGTCGACGTGACATCGCCCAACGCATCCGCACGACCGACGAGGTGAACCACTTGTCGGACGACGCGGTGCACTGGGCCGACACGAGCCGGTTGCGCGAGCTCGCCGGCCTGCACACCCCCTTCTTCTACGACGGATGAGATGAGCGCGAACACCGACACGAGCACGAACAGCTTTCGACCCGACCGTGTGATCACCGATCTGCGCGAGCTCGCGGCTCGAACCGGCGGACCGGAAGGAAGCCGGCGGCTGGCCTGGACACCCGACTGGCTCGAGGCGCGGGCGCTGCTGCGCGAGTCGTTGACGACGCTGCCCGTCGAGGTCGACACCGACGAGGCGGGCAACCTGTGGGCCGTGCTCCGTGGCGAACGTCCGGAGATGTTGGTCGTCGGGTCGCACCTCGACAGCGTGCCGAAGGGCGGTTGGCTCGACGGCGCGCTGGGGGTGATGGCCGGCCTCGAGCTGCTGCGATCGCTGGCCGCGGACGGCACGCCGCCCGTGACGGTCGCGCTGGTCGACTGGGCCGACGAGGAAGGCGCGCGCTTCAGCCGCAGCCTGTTCGGATCGGCAGCGTCGATGGGCACGCTCGACGTCGACGTGTTGCGCGGCCTCACCGACAAGGAGGGGGCGCGGTTGCCCGAGGTGCTCGCGCAGCACGGTGTGGACATCGAGAACCTCGACGGCGCCCGCACGCGCATGGCCGAGGTGCGGGCCTACGTCGAGGTGCACATCGAACAGGGCCCGGTGCTCGAATCGCAGGGACTCGGCATCTGCGCGGTCACCGGCACGAAGGGCATCGAGCGCGAGCGGCTGATCTTCCGTGGTCAGGCTGCCCATGCCGGCACGATGCCCATGCCGATGCGGCGTGACAGCTTCCGGGCGGCGGCGCGGTTCGCGCTGGCACTGGCCGAGATCGGCGAGCGCCACGATGGCGTCACGACCGTCGGGCACGCGCAGTGCTGGCCGGGCGTGGTCACCGCCGTGGCCGGCGAGACGCGCATCACGATGGACATGCGCCACATCGACGCCGAATCGTTGCAGGCGATGTTCGACGAGGCGCACGTCGCCGCCGATGCGGCCGCCGCGGCCGAGGGGTGCATCGTCGAGTGGGAGCACATCTTCCGCATCCCCCCGATGCCGTTCCATCCGGCGCTGCTCGACGCCGCTCGCGAGTCGGTGCGCGAGGTCGAGGGCCACGACGTGACGCTGCCGAGTGGTGCGCTGCACGATGCGAGCGAGGTGGCTCGAGAGATCCCGACGGTCATGATCTTCTCGTCGTCGATCGCCGGCCTCAGCCACACCAAGGAAGAGGACACGCCGGACGATCACCTGCGCATGGCGGCCGACGCGTTCGAACGGACATGTCGCCGGGCGATCGATCTGATCGTCGGCGGCGAGCTCGAACCGTGACCTCCATGCCGGCCGCCGAGTGGTGGCTCGACGAACTGGCCCACGCAGGCCACGAGCACCTCGATGAGGCGTACGTTGCGGGCTACGAGGCGAAGGCCGGTTACGACCCCGCTGACGATCTGGGAGCGTTGCGTGCGCACGGGCTCGGACCGCGCTCGACGATTCTCGACCTCGGTTGCGGTACGGGGCGGTTCACGGTCGACGCGGCCGCCATGTGCGATCGCGTGATCGCGGTCGACGTGTCGCCGGCGATGGTGGCGGCATTGCGGCGACGGGTGTCGGGTGCGGGGCTGCAGAACGTGACCGTCGTGCTGGCCGGGTTCCTGTCGTACGAGCACTCGGGAGATCCGATGCAGTTCGCGTTCAGCAGAAACGCGCTCCACCAGATCCCCGACTTCTGGAAGGGGATCGCGCTGGCCCGGCTGGCGGCGGTGATGGCCCCGGGCGGCATCCTGCGATTGAAGGACCTCGTGTTCGACTTCGAGCCCGACGAGGCCGAGATGTGGGTGCCGGCGTGGATGGCCGGCGGGGTCGACGATCCGGCGCGTGGGTGGACCCCGGCCGAGCTGGGCGAGCACGTGCGGCTCGAGTACAGCACCTACAGCTGGCTGTTCGAGCCGATGCTCGAACGAGTCGGCTTCGAGATCCTCGATCGCGAATACGTGAGGGGCGCCTACGGCACGTACACGTGTCGCAGGCGATGACGATGGCCGAGCTCTCAGCCGACGAGGCCCGGTCGCTGGTGCGCGCCCTCGTCGAGCTCTCGCAGATGGCCGTGCGGGCGCTTCCGTCGACGAGCTCGTCGCTCGCGCAACGCCTGCAAGCACACCTCGGCCTCGGGGATGACGACGCCGTGCCGAACACGTCCATGTCGCTTCCGCTCATCGAGCGGGCGAACGTGCAGCTCGCCCTCGATGCGTACGCAGCGACCGCCGATCGGTTCGAGGTCGTCGGTCTCGCGGCCGACATCGGCCACCACAGCGGCGTGTCGCTGGCTGGGTTGATGGTGGGCAGCTGGTACGGGCCGGGAGAAGTTCCGCCGCAGTACATCGAGCTGGAGGTCGGCGTCGGCATGACCGTACCGTGCCTTCGCGCCGGCATCATCCTCACCGAGCACGACGGCGCACCGGTCGCCGCGATGGTGTCCAGTCGCGAGCACTTCCCTCCGGAGATGACGATCGAGGTCGTCGCGACGACCCGGAGGGCGGCTGACGGCTTCCTCCATCGGCTGCGGACGTTGATCGACGAGCACAACTCGTTCCGCGGCAAGCTCATCTCGTTCTCGTACGGTGTGCACGGCGAGTTCGGCATCACGTTCTCGTCCGTTCCGTCGGTGTCGCGCGAGCACGTCGTGCTCCGCGACGGCGACCTCGACGCGATCGAAGCACACGCGATCGGCATCAGCGACCGGGCGACCGAGCTGCGCGCCGCGGGCCAGCACGTGAAGCGCGGGTTGTTGCTGTACGGCCCGCCCGGCACTGGCAAGACGCACACGATCAGCTACCTGCTCGGCGCCATGCCAGGGCGGACGACGATCATCCTCAGCGGGGCTGCGGTCGGGGCTGTCGGGCAGGCGAGCACCATCGCGCGGCAGCTGCAGCCGGCCACCATCGTCATCGAGGACGTCGACCTGATCGGCATGGATCGCGGCCTGCCCGGCGCCGAGCACAGCCCCATCCTCTTCCAGCTGTTGAACGAGATGGACGGCCTCGCCGACGATGCGGACGTGCTCTTCATCCTGACGACCAACAGGGTCGACATGCTCGAGCCGGCGCTCGCCGCGCGACCCGGCCGGGTCGACCAGGCGATCGAGACGGTCCTGCCCGACGAGCGCGCACGGCGTCGTCTCATCGAGCTGTACGCGGGCGCGATGCCGGCGGGGGCGGAGGGTGATGCGCTCGTCGAGCGCACCGAGAGTGTCGCGCCGGCGTTCATCAAAGAGCTCGCCCGGCGGGCCACGCTGACCGGGCTGAGTGACGGTCGAACGCCGGCGGAGTGCCTCGGCGTCGCGCTCGACGAAATGCTGCACCAGTCCGCACCGGTCCTCCGCCGCACGTTGGGCGCCTCAGGCACGTCCTGACCGAATCTGGTCCATCGGGTCGGATCCGTGTCACACCCGCGTCGTAGGGTGATCGGTGCTGGTCAGTCGTCGTCGGGGGTGCGTGTGACACCCTCGGCGTAGGGTGATCGGTGCCCGTCTTCCCCCGGGCGTGATCGGCCGCATGTCGGCTCTCGTTGTTCGTCGCGTGTGGTGAGGGGGTGGTGGGTGTGGACGTCGATGTGGTGCTGCGCGCTGTCCGGGGCGTGCACGGGCTCGATCCGGTGACCGCCGATCTCGCACAGTTGCAGGCGGCGTTGCGGGAGGTGACGCGGGTGCGTCGCTGGCTCGACGGCCGCGAGGTCGCGTTCACCAACGGGCTGCGGGCACTGGCTGATGTGTCGCCGTCGGTGTTCCCCGAAGCCGAAGTCGCCGAGGCGACCGGGACCAGCCTGCACCACGGCAACCGCACCGCGGAACGGGCCAAGACCGCCGACAGCGTCCCCGCCCTGGCCGACGCGCTCGCCGACGGCAAGGTGTCGGGTGAGCACCTCGACGCGGTCACCGCCGGGCTGCGCTCGTTGGAACCGGCAGAACGGGCCGCCCTCGCGGCGGAGGGGGAACGGCTCGCCCGACTGGCCGAGACGATGACCCCGGAGCAGTTCCGCCGCGAGGTCGCGAAGACCGCACGCCGCATCCGTGCCGATGGCGGGATGAGCCGGCTGGAGCGTCAACAGCGTGATGTGCGCATGAGCGCCTGGGTTGATCCGGCGACCGGGATGGTCCGCATCAACGGACGGCTCGACCCGATCACCGGAGCGATGTTGATCAACCGGCTCGACCAGCAACTCGACCGGCTCCACCACCAACCCACCCCACCCCTCGCACCATCCGACCCACTCGAACGCACCGGGTTCCTCCGCGCCCACGCCCTGTTGGACCTGCTCGGCATCCCCCACCCCGGCACCACCAACGATGACGGTGAGTGCGACACGAAGTGTGCCGGGTGTTCGTGTGGCGGTCGGGTGGATCTGTCGATCGTGCTCGACGCGACCACCTGGCTGTTCGGCGAACACCCGAACACACGCTTCGACTGCGGCATCCCCGGCCTCGACCTCCCGTTGGACACGGTCCGGCGGATGGCAGCGTTCGCCGACATCACCCTCGCCTTCATCGACGACCAAGGTGTCGTGTTGAAGCTCGGGCGCACACGACGGCTCGCGAACGACGACCAACGACGGGCACTCCGTGTCATGTACCGGCACTGCGCCATCCCCGGCTGCACCGTCCCCGTCTCACGCACCGAACCACACCACACCATCGAGTGGGACGCCGACCAGGGTCCCACCGACATCGACAACCTCGTCCCCATCTGCAAACACCACCACGACCTCATCCACGACAACGGATGGAAGCTCTCACTCTCCCCCGACCGCAGGTTGACCATCACCTACCCCGACGGCACCACCATGACCACCGGACCACCCAGCGAGCAATGGGAACGAGCCAGACGATTCGGCTCGAGCGCTCAGCTCGTGGGCACCGCGTGGCACGCCACGGCGTGCTCCTGCGCGCCATCGACCGGGGCCAGCCAGAGATCCTCGCCACGGCAGCGCGCCTCGATGCCCAGTCGCGCTGCCTCGCCCGAGGCGACGAGCGGGCAGCGGGGATGGAACCGGCAGCCCGGGGGCACTCGACTCGGGTCGGGAGTCTCGCCGGTCAGGATCTGCTGTTCGAGATGCGCCGTCTCGGGCACCACGCTCAACAGCGCCTTCGTGTATGGGTGCTGTGGATCGCCGAGCACGTCCTCGGTCGAGCCGAGCTCGACGATGCGGCCGAGGTACATGACGGCGACACGGTCGGCGATGTTCCACGCCAGGCCGAGATCATGGGTGACGGCGACGATGCTGACGCCGTGCGAGTCGACGAAGGACCGCATGAGCGCCAGGATCTCGCCACGGATGGAGGCGTCGAGGCTGGCGACCGGCTCGTCGGCGAGCAGCAGCTGGGGGTCGAGGGCCATCGCCGCCGCGATCAGCACTCGCTGGCGTTGCCCACCCGAGAGCTCGTGCGGGTACCGGCGCAGGTACCGCTCGGGCGGTCGGAGCCCGGCGCGGCCGAGCGCCGACGCCACGAGGGTGGGCTCGTGGCCCTTCACCTTGTGGATGCGCAATCCCTCTGCCACGGCCTCGTAGATCGTGTGTCGCGGGTTCAGCGCGCCCGACGGATCCTGGAAGATCATCTGCACGCGCCGCCGCAGGGCGCGCAGTCCCCGCGCTCGGATCTGCACGGGCTGTCCCTCGAACGCGATGGTGCCGCTCGTGAGGGGTTCGAGGCCGATGATCGCACGGATGAGCGTGGTCTTGCCGCAGCCGGACTCCCCGACGAGTGCCAGCACCTCGCCCCGGCCGAGGTCGAGATCGACGCCGTCGACGGCGCGGACCGGTGCCTGACCGTGACCGAACTGCACGTGCGCATCACGGACGTGCAGCACCACGTCCGCTGGACCTGGCGAGGTGTCAACGACGGCGGGCTCAGCCATCGAACGGCCTCACGTGCACGCACGCCGCTCGCCGAGCCGCGCTCGCCCGCACCAGCTGGATGTCGATCGTTGTGCACTCCTCGACCGCTCGCGAGCAACGCGGGTGGAACGTGCAGCCAGTGGGCAGATCGCTGGGATCCGGGGGATCTCCGGCGAGCCCGCTCGGGTGCATGCGCGAGGCCGGGTCCCCGATCGTCGGAAAGGCGCTAGCGAGCGCCCGGCTGTAGGGGTGCTCGGGATGCTGGAACAGGTCCTCGCTCGCCCCCTCCTCGACGATGCGGCCCGCGTACATGATCGCCAGCCTGCGACACGCTGACGTCAGCACCGACAGGTCGTGGGTGATGAACAGCATGGCCAGTTGCCGCTCGCGCTGCAGCTCGGCCAACAGATCGAGCACCTGCGCCTGCACCATCACGTCGAGCGCTGTCGTCGGCTCATCGGCGATGAGCAGCTTCGGCTCGCACGCGAGCGCCAGCGCGATGAGCACGCGTTGGCGCTGTCCACCCGACAGCTGGTGCGGGTAGCGGGCCGCGCGCGACGCCGGGATGCCGACCCGCTCGAGCAGGTCGGCCACCCGTGCGCGCGCCGCCGCACGGCCGATCTTCGAGTGCAAGAGGATCGCTTCCTCGATCTGCCTGCCCACGCGGTGAACCGGGTTGAGCGAGTGCAATGCGCCCTGGAACACGATGGCCGCGCTCGTCCACCTCGCCGCACGGAGCTGTCCGGGGCGCATCTGATAGACGTCCTCACCGTCGAGCAGGATCTCGCCCCCGACAGTCGTACCCGCCGGCAACAGCCGGAGCACGGCGGCGGCGATGGTGCTCTTGCCACATCCGGACTCCCCCGCCAGCCCGACGGTGTCGCCCGGCTCGATCACCAGATCGACCCCGCGCACGGCCGGGACCGGTCCGCCCTCGGTGTGGTACGTGATGCTCAGGTCGCGCAGCTCGAGCAGGCTCATCGCTCACGCAACCGCGGGTCGAGGATCTCCTCGAGTGCTCGACCGAACAGCGTGAACGCGAGCACGACGAGCACGATGCCGATGCCCGCCGGCAGGTAGTACCACCACGCTCCGTTGCTGATCGCGCCACGCTGGAACGACTCCTCCAACGTCTTGCCCCACGACGCTTCCGTCGGATCACCGAGACCGAGGAAGGCGAGCGTGGTCTCGGTGAGGATCGAGATCGGCACCGCAAGGGTGGCACTCGCGAGGATGAGCGGCGAGACGTTGGGCAGCACGTGCCGGGCGATCACGTGAGATCGCGTTGCCCCGAGCGCGCGGGCACGATCGACGTAGAGGCGCTCCTTCACCGTCAGCACCTGCGATCGCACGATGCGCGACGTCGATGGCCACGACGTGATGCCGATGACGAAGATGATGTTCCACACGTTCCGCCCGAGCACCGACGCGAGCACGATCGCGAGCGGGAGGAACGGGATGACGAGGAACCAGTCGGTGATGCGCATCAGCACCGAGTCGGTCCACCCGCCGAAGAACCCGGCGACGATGCCGACGATCGAGCCGATCGCGATCGTCAGGACGGTGGCCATCAGACCGACGAAGAGGCTGACCCGCGAGCCGTAGACGAACTGCACCGCCACGCTGCGACCGAGGTAGTCGGTGCCGAACAGGAAGTCGCCGCTCGGCTTGGCCCACGTGGGGTTGTCGATCGCGTTCACGGCGCTCAGCGCGTCACGGTCGACGATGAGTGGTGCGAGGAGCGCCATCAGACCGAAGAGCACGAGGACGACCAGTCCGGCCATCGCCAGCCGGTCGCGGCGGAACCGGCGCACCGTGTCGAGCAACGACGCCCGCCGGCGCGCCCACGCGATGCTGCGCGGCGACACCTGCACCAGCTGTGTCGCATCAGGTGCCGGTTCGTGCGAGGGTTCCGGCGGGGGCTCGGCCGCTGAGCCCGGCGCGGGATCGACGGTGGTCATCGGCCACCCACCCGAGGATCGAGGTAGCCGTACAGCAGGTCGACGGCGAGGTTGGCCAGGATGAGCGCGGCGCTGAACAGCAGGAACAACCCCTGCAGCATCGGGAAGTCGGGACCACGGATCGCCTCGAACGTCGCCTGCCCGAGTCCCGGCCACGAGAAGATCGACTCGACGGCGATCGCTCCGGAGAGGACGTACCCGAAGTTCAGCGCCGACAGGCTGACGACGGGGAGCAGCGCATTGGGCACCGCATGGCGGCGGCGGATGTCGGCGTCGCGCAGACCCTTGGCGCGGGCGAGCTGCAGGTAGTCCTCGCGCACCGTGTCGATCAGCGACGACCGCATCACGATCGCGTACTCGCCGATGTATGCGATGGCGAGCACGAGCGCCGGCAACGCCATGTGATGGGCCTGGTCGAGGAGCTGGGCCAGACCGGTCTTGGTGCTCCCTGCGTCCTCGAGGCCCCCTGTCGGGAACAACCCGAGGTTGTACGAGAAGATCGCGAGGAGGAGCATGCCCAGCCAGAAGTCGGGCACCGAGTAGGTGAACATCGAGAACGTCGTGGAGCCGACATCGAAGCCGCTGCGCCTCCGCCAGCCGGCACGGATGCCGATCATGATCCCGATGATCATCGAGAGGCAGGTGGCCGTGCCGACGAGGAGCACCGTCGGCCAGAGCGCCTCGCCGATCTCGGTGGTGACCGGTCGGCTGCTCAGCAGCGAGATGCCGAAGTTGCCGCGCACCGTCTGCCCGACGTACGAGACGAACTGTTCGAGTCGCGAGCCGTCGAGGTTGAACTGGTGCCGCAACCGGTCCTTCTGAGCGTCGGACAGGTTCCGTCCGCGGAACAAGCTCTCGACCGGGTCGTCGTTGACGACACGGAAGAGGAAGAAGTTGAAGACGACGACGAACGCGAGCGTTCCGATCGAACCCAGGATCTTGCCGATCGCGTACCGAGCACGCACGGGGCGTTCCGCGTCCTTCGTTCGCCGATCGGACCGGCTATTCGCGGTCCTCGCGGGTCCGGCGTGACCTGATCGCGAGTGATGCGCCGACCCCGAGGACGAGCACCCCGCCGGCGATGATGCCGATCAAGGCTCCGGTGCCGAGGCCGCCGCCGTCATCACCACCACCGTCGATCGGTTTCAAGTTGAAGTACGTGGGTGAGGTGTTGGAGAAGAGCACCGGCCCGGTGTCGGCCGGCTGACGGAGCCAGCCGGAGAAGCGGTCGGTGCGGTACGCCTGCAGGTCGGCGTCCTCGAACAGGACGACGTAGGTCGACTCGTCGTAGAACAGGCGCAGCATCTGATGGACGATGTCGACCCGCTTCGCGTGGTCGAGCTCCTGGTTCTGCTGCTCGTACAGCGCGTCGTACTCCTCGCTGCACCAGTTGGCGTCGTTGTACCCGACCTCCTCGGCGTCGTAGGTGACCTGGTCACAGGTGAAGTACGACAGCATCGGATCGGGATCGACGAAGGGGGTCCAACCCCACGAGAACAGGTCGTACTTGCCCGACGCGATCACGTCGGTGAGCTGGGTGTCGTCGTACACGCTGACCGTCGTCCCGATGCCGATCGCCTCGAGCCACCCGGTGATCAGCTCGCGGATCGCTGCCGAGTTCTCGCTCTCGGACCGCTCCGCGTATCGGAACACGAGCTCCTGTCCGCCGCCGGGCATCTCGCGGATGCCGTCGCCGTTGGTGTCGACGTAGCCGCCGTCGTCGAGCAGCTTCTTCGCCGCCTCCGGGTCGTAGGTGTACTGCTCGGCCTCCGGGATCTCGGGCTGCCACTCCGGGTCGGGCGAGACCGACAGCGTGAGGCCCTTGCGGCCGAGGCCGAGGATGACCCGGTCGAACAGCACGTCCTTGTCGATCGCACGATGGATCGCGTGGCGGACGTTCAGGTCGAGCAGCGCCGGGTGTCCGTCGCCGATGCCTCCGGCCATGCCGTTCATCGCCAGCTCGGTCAGCCCGCCCTGGTTGCCGAAGACGGCTTCGATGTCGTCCTCGCCCTGCAGGCGCTCGAACGACGAGCTGGGCACGGAGTGCGCTGCATCGATCTCGCCCTTCTCGAGCGCGGCGACCATCGCGTCGGGGTTGGTGAAGACCCGGAACACCACCTCGTCGACAGCCGGCCGGCCCTGCCAGTAGTTGGGGTTGGCGACCATCGTCCAGCCCTGCCCCGACTTCCACTCCTTCAGTGTGAACGGCCCGGAACCGACGCCGTCGAGCGCGTCGTAGGTGGTGACGTCGTCGGCGGAGAGGGACTCCCAGATGTGCTTGGGCACGATGTAGACGTCCATGATCGGCAGCTTCGGATCGGGCACCGAGCTCGTGATCTTCACGGTCCGATCGTCGATCACGGTGGCGTCGAGGTTGGCGGTCGTCGCCGAGTGGTTGATCCACTCCTCGTCGCGGGACCGGTTGATCGTGTACGCGATGTCCTCGGCTGTGAGCGGCTCGCCGTCGCTCCACTTCAGGCCCTCGCGCAACGTGTAGGTGTAGGTCAGCCCGCCGTCGGAGGCCTCCCACGACTCGGCGAGGCCGGGGATGGTGGCGAAGTCGTCGGCGGCCTTGTCGGTGAGCGTGGCGTACTGCAGGTTCCAGAGCTCGTACGACGACACGAGGAAGCCGGCGGTGACGTTCGGTGTGTCGAGGTCCTGGATGATCCCCACCGTCAGCGTCACCTTCTCGTCGTCGGACCCGGCGGACGCTCCGGCCGACAAAGCTGACGAACCGACGCCGGCGCCGACGAGCAGCGCCCCCAGACCGGTCAGGATCGTGCGGGCCAGCATCGCGCGGGCGACGTTCCGTCGTGACATGTGTGATCTCCCCGGTTGTGGGCCGCGCTGAGCCCGCCAGGTGAGCGAGCAGGTCGGCGAGGCCGCAGTCGGCCCATTCTGACCGCGGTTCGCGCGCCGTTTCAAGGGTTCCTTGACCGCAAGTTCAGGAAACGGACGTTCCGGTCGTCTGCGTCAGGGCATGAGGTACCAGTCGAGGAACCGCTCGAGCCGTCGGTGGAAGTGCAGGAACGGCTCGGTGCGCAGCAGACCGTGTCCCTCGGTCGGGTACGTCACGTACTCGTACTGCTTGCCCAACCGGCGGAGCGCCTC
>JBFWSW010000007.1:0-123427 GCA_050248155.1 Ilumatobacteraceae bacterium | reverse complement strand
CGCTGGCTCGACGGCCGCGAGGTCGCGTTCACCAACGGGCTGCGGGCACTGGCCGATGTGTCGCCGTCGGTGTTCCCCGAAGCCGAAGTCGCCGAGGCGACCGGGACCAGCCTGCACCACGGCAACCAGACCGCGGAACGCGCCAAGACCGCCGACAGCGTCCCCGCGCTCGCCGACGCCCTCGCCGACGGCAAGGTGTCGGGTGAGCACCTCGACGCGATGACCGCCGGGCTCCGCTCGCTCGAACCCAACGAGCGGGCAGCGTTGGTGGCAGAGGGTGAACGGCTCGCTGGGTTGGCGGAGGCGATGAACCCGGAGCAGTTCCGCCGCGAGATCGCCAAGGCCGCCCGCAAGATCCGCTCGGACGGCGGCATGGCCAGGCTGGAGCGTCAACAGCGTGATGTGCGCATGAGCGCCTGGGTTGATCCGGCGACCGGGATGGTCCGCATCAACGGACGCCTCGACCCGATCACCGGAGCGATGTTGATCAACCGGCTCGACCAGCAACTCGACCGGCTCCGCCACCAACCCACCCCGCCCATGGCACCCTCCGACCCGTTGGAGCGGACCGGGTTCCTCCGCGCCCACGCCCTGTTGGACCTGCTCGGCATCCCCCACCCCGGCACCACCGCCGATGACGGTGAGTGCGACACGAAGTGTGCCGGGTGTTCGTGTGGGGGGCGGGTGGACCTGTCGATCGTGCTCGACGCGACCACCTGGCTGTTCGGTGAACACCCCGGCACACGGTTCGACTGCGGCATCCCCGGCCTCGACCTGCCGTTGGACACGGTGCGCCGGATGGCGATGTTCGCCGACATCACCCTCGCCTTCATCGACGAACAAGGTGTCGTGTTGAAGCTCGGGCGCACACGACGGCTCGCGAACGACGACCAACGCCGCGCCCTGCGGATCATGTACCGGCACTGTGCGATCCCCGGCTGCACCGTCCCCGTCTCACGAACCGAACCGCACCACACCATCGAATGGGACGCCGACCACGGCCCCACCGACATCGAAAACCTCGTCCCCATCTGCAAACACCACCACGACCTCATCCACGACAACCACTGGAAACTGTCCTTGTCACCGGACCGCCGCCTGACCGTCACCTACCCCGACGGCACCACCATGACCACCGGACCCCCCAGCGAGCAATGGACATGAGGCCGGGGAAGGCACGGGGAAGGGCGCGACGCGACCCTGATCACGGTCGCGCGGGTCGAACCGGGTCGATCGCAGCCACGACACGGACGAGGAGCACCGAGATGGGAACTGGCATCGAGACGACGGCATCCGCGGCGAGCCCGGCCGCGGCGATCCCGGCGGTCGGCACGATCGCCCGCCGGAGCCGCACCGTGAGCGCGGACGACATCGTCCGGTTCACCGAGATCACCGGCGACCGCAACCCGCTGCACTACGACGCCGATCTGGCAGCTGCGAGCCGGTTCGGCGGCATCATCGTGCAGGGTGGCGTCACGTCGGGTCTGCTGAACGCAGCGGTGGCCGAAGACCTGCCCGGCCCCGGATCGGTGTTCCTGCACGTGGATTGGTCGTTCCGCGCGCCGGTGCGTCCGGGCGACCGGATCACCGCCGAGGTCGAGGTGCTCGATCGCCGCGACGACAAGCCGATCGGCACCCTCCGCACGACGATCTCGAACCAGGACGGCGTCGTCGTCCTCGATGGCACCGCGGTCGTCTACCGAGACGTCTCGGTGGCAGCGGGTCAGCCCACGCGCTCCCCGACCTGAGGTCGGACGCCGTTGGCGAAGTCACGGAACGACATCGTCGCCCGGCCCTCCGGTTGCACCCGCACGAGGCGCAGCCCGCCCACGACCCCCGGGTCCTCCTCCAGCTGGTCGCCTGTCGCACCCGGGTCGAGCAGCTCGGCCTCGACGACCTTCAGGCGCTTGCCTCGGAACGACGTCCACGCTCCCCCGAGACGCACGACCCGGTGGCGCACGATCGCGGGCTGGGCCCAATCGAGGTGGAGGTCGTCGGGGGTGATCTTCGCGGCGTAGGTCGGCTCACCGGACTGGGCGGTGGGTGGGGAGAGCCCGGCCTCGAGCTGGCTGATCAACAGCTCGGTCCCGAGCTCGACCAGCCGGCCGCGCAGCGAGTCGAGCGTGTCGTCATCCCGGATGGGCGCTTCGACGCATCCGTGCACCGGGCCGGTGTCGAGGCCTTCCTCGAGCCGCATCAGGCAGACACCGGTCGACGTGTCGCCGGCGAGCAACGCACGCTCGACCGGCGCTGCACCGCGCCAGCGCGGCAGGAGCGAGAAGTGGAGGTTGACCATCGGGATCGCATCGAGCACGTGCGGGCGGATGAGCTGCCCGAAGGCGACGACGACACCGAGGTCGACCGGGTTCGTCGCGTGGATGTCGAGGACGTCGTCCACACGGTGCACGACGGGCAGACCGAGCGCTGTTGCTGCTGCCTTCACCGGACTCGGGGTGAGCGCGCTCCCCCGTCCGCGGCGCTTGTCGACTCGGGTGACCACCGCGGCGATCTCGAACCCCGAGGCGGCGAGCGCCTCGAGCGGGGGGACGGCGACCTCCGGCGTGCCGAGGTAGACCAGCCGGCGGGGCCGGGTCACGTCAAGCGCAGACGACGCTTGGGAGCTGGGGGCGTCGCCGGCGCCGACGCCGACGCGGCCTCCACGATCCGGCGGTACTCGGCCATCGCAGCCTTGCGCTGGTCGGGCTCCATCCGGTCGAACATGAGCACGCCGTTCAGATGGTCGAGCTCGTGCTGGAACAGCCGGCCGGCCAGCTCGTCGGCCTCGATCTCGACGGTGTTGCCGTCGAGATCGATCCCACGCATGAGCACTTCCTTCGGCCGCACCATCTCGACGTACAGACCGGGGATGCTGAGACAACCCTCGTCGTACACCCACTCACCGCGGCTCTCGACGATCTCGGGGTTGATGATGACCATCGGCTCGTCGTCGATCTCCCAGACGAAGATCTGCTTCTGCACACCGATCTGCGGCGCGGCGAGCCCGATGCCGGAGTCGCTGGTGTACAGCGTGTCGAACATGTCGTCGACCAGTCGCACGATCTTGCCGTCGATGTCGGTGACGGCAGCAGCCTTGGTCTTGAGGACCGGGTCGCCGAAGGTGCGGATCGTGTACCCCATGCATGCAAGGCTACCGAGCAGATGGCGCACTACTTCGACGAGCAGCCGCGCGCGGACAGCGACCGGCGATCGGTGACGTGGTCGCTCCCGGACGGGCCACTGACCCTGGTGACCGACCGTGGCGTGTTCGGTCACGGGAGGGTGGACCGGGGGACGAAGCTGTTGCTGCTCAAGGTGCCGCCGCCTCCGCCGGGCGGTGACCTGCTCGACCTCGGGTGCGGCACCGGAGCGATCGCCCTCACGATGGCACGCCGGTCACCGGCCGCACGCGTGTGGGCGATCGACGTCAACGAGCGAGCCCGCGAGCTGTGCCGGCTGAACGCAGAGCGCAACGGCCTGTCGAACGTGACCGTGCTGCACCCCGACGAGGTGCCCGACAGCATCCGGTTCGGAGCCATCTGGAGCAACCCGCCGATCCGCGTCGGCAAGGACGCGCTGCACGCCCTGTTGCTGCGCTGGCTGGAACGGTTGGCGCCGGGTGGCGAGGCACACCTCGTCGTCCAGCAGCACCTCGGTGCCGACTCGCTCCAGCGATGGCTCTCCGAGCAGGATCACCGCGCCGAGCGAATCGCGTCGGGCGCCGGTTTTCGCGTGCTGAGGGTGGGCGGCCGGCGCACCATGTGACAGCCCCTCCCAGCCCGGCCCCGCCGAGCCCCGCCCAGCTCAGCGCCGCGCCGGGTCGACCTCGATCCGCAACCGTGCCCCCTTCGGACGCGGCGTCGACGCGAGGGCCGAGCCGAGCGCGTCCCACGTGTCCGCCCGCACGAGGTACGCGTCGCCGTCGGGTGCGGTGTCGAGGCCGACGGTCGCGACGAACTCCTCCGCGCCAGCGCCGCTCACCCGAGCGAGCGCCTGGAACGGCGGCAGGCCGAGATCTCGGCGACGCGACGCGTCGAGACGTGTGAGCCGACCCGGGTCGGCGAACAGCGCCGCGTCGATGACGGGGTGGCGCGGCGAGAACGTCTGGACGAGGAGCCGGCCCCCCTCGTCGCGCGGACCGAGCAGGCGGGCCGCTCTGACGAGGAGCACCATCGCCTGCTCGAACGCGCGGTAGCGCGGCGCGAGCAGTTCGGCGTCGAAGTCGAGGAACGCGACCACGTCGGCGTGCCCGACACGGTGCAGCACTGCCTCGGTTCCGACGTACACGCCGGCCTCGGCGACATCGAGGGACGACTCGCCCGTCACGGCGACGACGGGCCGGTTGGCGGCGGCCTCGAGCTCGTCACGCAGCCGGGCGACGCCCGGTCGCACGTTCGCGAGCGCGCTCGATCCGCAGTGCTGGCACACCGGCGGACGGTCGGTGCCACACCGCCGGCAGTGCAGGGTGTCCCCATCGGGCTGTTCGACCGCGGCCTCGCAGCGCTCGCACACGAGCAGCGAGCGACACGACCGGCACGCCAGCAGCCGGCTACGTCCCGGTGTGTTGTGCACGCAGACGACCTGCTGTCGGGGATCGCGCAGGTGGGCGATGAGCTCGGACGTCAGCAACGACCGTTGCCACGGTGCGCCGGCCGACCGGTCGATCACCTGCACCACGGGCCACCCGGCCCGCTCGTCGGCGAAGGTCGGGTGCAGCCACCGCTTACCCGACCAGTGCAGCGCGGTGACCGTCGGGCACGGCGAGACCAACACGCACGGCACCCCGCGACGCCGGGCTCGTTCGATGGCCACCTCGCGTACGTGCCACGTGGGTGTGCGCTCGTCCTGCAGCGCGTCGTCGTGCTCGTCGAGGACGACGATGGCGCCGACATCCGGCATCGACGCCCAGATCGCGTTGCGCGTGCCCACGACGACATCTGCCGCGCCACCCGCAGCTGCCGCCCAGTCGTCCGGGAGGAGTGCCACGCGGAGGCCGGCTCCACGCAGCCGGGCGGCGACGACGCCTGCTCCGTGCGCGGCCGGGTGCACGACGAGCAGCGGGCCACGCGCGGCGATGCCGATCAACATCGGTACGACGTCGTCGCTGGGTGACGTGCGCACGACGCCACCCCCCTGCTCGAGCAGACCTGCGACGGCCGCTCCGAGCGCCGGCCCCGGCGGGCTGATGCGAGACGACCTCGCCGACGGGAGCGCGCGGACCATGTTCGCCGGGCTGGCGACCACGAGGAGGGGTCTGACCCGGTCGGCGCCCCACCGCTCGGCGGCCCACTCGGCGAGATCGACGATCTCGGCGCTCGGCCCGTGACCGGACCACTTGGCGATCGGCACGAGACGATCGATCGGGATGTCGGTCATCCCGAGACGCGTGATCCAACCACCGATCCGACGACCGGCCAGCGGCACTCGCACCATCGAGCCGACGCGCACGACCTCGCGGAGGTCGGCAGGGACGAGGTAGTCGAACGACTTGTCGAGCCCAGTGACGTCGGGCAGGACGGTGGCGACGGACGTGGTCGTGGCCGGCGCGCCCTGGTCGGTCGTGACCGTCAGAGGCCGGCCGCGGCGCGGAACGCGTCGAGGCGGCTGGTGTGCTCCCACGTGAACTCGGGCCGGTTGCGGCCGAAGTGCCCGTAGGCGGCGGTGTTGCGGTAGATCGGCCGCTTCAGGTCGAGATCGCGCACGATCGCTGCGGGGCGGAGGTCGAACACCTCACGCACGGCCTCGACGATGGCCGCTTCGTCGATGGTGCACGTGCCGAAGGTGTCGACGAGGATGCTGACCGGGTGGGCCATGCCGATCGCATACGCGACCTGCACCTCGCAGCGAGCGGCAGCGCCGGAGGCGACGACGTGCTTGGCCACCCATCGTGCCGCGTACGCAGCCGACCGGTCGACCTTGCTCGGGTCCTTGCCGCTGAACGCACCACCACCGTGGCGACCCATGCCACCGTAGGTGTCGACGATGATCTTGCGGCCGGTGAGCCCGGTGTCGCCGTGCGGCCCGCCGATGACGAACTTGCCGGTCGGGTTGATGTAGACGTCGTAGTCGTCGTCGGCGAACTGGTGCGGCACGATCGGACGGATGACCTGCTCGATGAGGTCGGGGCGGATGACCGAGTCACGGTCGATGCCGTCGGCGTGCTGGGTGCTGATGAGCACGTGCGACAGCTTCACCGGCTTGCCGTTCTGGTACTCGAAGGTGACCTGCGTCTTGCCGTCGGGACGGAGGTAGGGCACAGCGCCCGCCTTGCGCACCTCGGTGAGCCGCTCGGCGAGGCGATGAGCCAACCACACCGGCGCAGGCATGAGGTCGGGGGTCTCGTCGCACGCGTAGCCGAACATCATGCCCTGGTCGCCTGCACCCTGGCTGTTGAGGTAGTCCTCGCCCGCCTTGCCGCCGCGCAGCTCCTCGCTCTGGTCGACGCCCTGGGCGATGTCGGGGCTCTGCTCGTCGATGCTGACGATGACGCCGCAGGTGTTGCCGTCGAACCCGTACGCCGCGTTGTCGTATCCGATCGAGTTGATCGTCTCGCGGGCGAGCTTGGGGATGTCGACGTACGCCGACGTGGTGATCTCGCCCGCCACGACGCAGAGACCCGTCGTGAGCAGGGTCTCGCACGCCACGCGACCGTTGGGGTCGTCGGCCAGGATGGCGTCGAGGACCGAATCGCTCACCTGGTCGGCCATCTTGTCGGGATGGCCCTCGGTGACGCTCTCTGAGGTGAAGGTGAACGTGCTCACTGCGTGAGTCTCCTGGGCTGAAGGGGTCGGTGGGACGAGGCGGGTCGGGGCAGGTGGAGCGGCAGCCCGCTCAGTCGAGATCGCCGGCCCCCTGGCGGATCTCGCACACGCTATCCAAAATGGCGCGAGCGACGGCGCGCTTGTCGGTGAGCGAGACGCTGGTCACGCTGCCGGCGGCCCGGATGAGCGTGACGGCGTTGGTGTCGTGCTGAAAACCCACGCCCGGGGCGCCCACGTCGTTGGCGACGATGAGGTCGAGCCGCTTGCGCCGCAGCTTCTCGTGCGCGTTGGCGACGAGGTCGTCGGTCTCGGCGGCGAAACCGACGAGCACCTGGTTCGGTGGCTTCACCTCACCGAGGCCGGCCACGATGTCAGGCGTCGGCTCGAGGACGATCTGCGGGACGCCCTCGCCCTTCTTGATCTTGCCGGGCTTGGGCGCCACCGGGCGGAAGTCGGCGACGGCTGCTGCCATGACGACCACATCGGCCGACGGGGAGAGCTCAACCATCGCGTCACGCATCTCGGCCGCGGTGTCGACCCGACGCACGTCGGCGCCCGCCGGCACCGCCAGGTCGACGGTCGACACCAGCGTCACCCGCGCACCACGCGAGAGCGCCTCGTGGGCGATCGCGTAGCCCTGCTTGCCGCTGCTGCGGTTGGCGATGACGCGCACGGCGTCGATCGGCTCGCGGGTGCCACCTGCGCTGACGACGACGTGCCAGCCCGCCATGTCGCCGGCACCGAGCACACGCTCGACCTCGGCGACGATCCGCTCGGGCCCTGCCAGCCGGCCGGTCCCGTGATCACCGCCCGCGAGTCGCCCGCTGTCGGGCGCGACGACGTGCACGCCGCGGCGCCGCAGCAGGTCGAGGTTGTCCTGCACCGCCGGGTGCTCCCACATCTCGGTGTGCATCGCCGGGCACACGATGACGGGGGCACGGGTCGCGAGCAGCACGTTGGTGAGCAGGTCGGTCGACAGGCCTGCCGCGTAGGCCCCGATCAGACGGGCCGTCGCGGGCACCACCAGCACGAGGTCGGCCGTCTGGCCGAGCCGGGTGTGCGGGATGGGCGTGTCCTCGTCCCACAGGCTGGTCCGGACCGGCTCGCTGCAGAGTGCCGACAGCGTGGTGCGCCCGATGAAGTGCTCGGCCCCCTTCGTCATGACCGGGATGACGTGGGCACCCGCGTCGACGAGGCGCCGGCACACATCAACGGCCTTGTAGGCGGCGATGCCGCCGGTGACGCCGACCACGATGCGGCGTCCGGAGATCATGTCGGCGGCGTGACGCTCGGTGGGCCGATCAGGCCGTGGCGTCGCTCTCGACGGGTTCGCCCGCCTCGTCGGTCTCGTCGGTCACCGCATCGTGATCGACCTCGACGCGCACGATCTTGTCGGCCGCGATCTCCTCGAACCCGATGCTGAGGGGCTTGCGCGCCACCGAGCTCACCTGGGGCGGCACCATGTGGCCGAGCCCGTCGCCGAGCTGGCTGAAGTAGGAGTTGATCTGCCGAGCCCGGCGGGCGGCGAGGGTGACCAGGGCGAACTTCGAGTCGACCCGCGAGAGGAGCTCCTCGATCGGCGGGTTCATCATCGTGTCGTGCGAGCGCTGCATGTGCGGTCAGACCTCCTGAAAGCGGCAGTGCAGCCTAGCGGCCGACAGCGCCGTCTTGCTGCTGTTCGGGGTGGCGGTGGCGCTGGATGATCTCGAGCATCTCGTTCACCGTCTCGTCGAGGTCGTCGTTGACCACGATGTGGTCGGCGAGGGCACGACCGATCGGCTCTTCCTCCTCGGCCTTGCGGACACGTCGCTCGACCTGGTGCTCCGGGTCGCCGCGCCCGCGCAGGCGCCGCTCCTGCTCGTCACGAGATGGGGGCAGGACGAAGATGAGCACGGCGTCGGGGTGGACCGCCTTCACCTGGCGCGCCCCGTCGACCTCGATCTCGAGCACCGTGTCACGACCCGGGTTCGGTTCGGGCAGCGGTGTGCCGTAGTAGTTCTCGAGGAACGTGGTCCACTCGAGGAAGCCACCGGTCGCGATCCGTTGCTCGAACGCATCGCGGCTGGTGAACACGTACGCGTCGTCGGCCTCACCGGGCCGCTGCGGACGTGTGGTCCACGAGCGGCTGAGCCACAGCATGGGGTCGCGCTGCACCAACGCGCGGACGATGGTGCCCTTGCCCACTCCACCGGGGCCGGACACGATGAAGATCGACGGCTGGCTCAGGAGGTCAGTGTCTCACTTGCCGAGCTGGTCGAGCAGCGCGGCCTTCTGCTGCTGGCCGAGGCCCTGGACACGGCGGTTGTCGGCAATGCCGATGTCCTCCATGATCTTGCGTGCCTTGACCTTGCCCACGCCGGGGAGCGATTCGAGCAGCGACACGACCTTGAGCTTGCCCACGGTGGAATCGGTCGACGCCAGCGCATCGGCCAGCGAGAGCGACCCCATCTTGAGGCGGGTCTTCAACTCGGCACGCGCGGTGCGAGCCTCGGCAGCCTTGGCGAGCGCAGCGGCCCGCTGTTCAGGTGACAGTGCTGGGGGTGTTGCCATGGGCGTCACCCTAGCCGTGAGCTGCACCCGGATCGCGGACACCTGGGATTTCTCACCGGGGGTCACCCCGATGGGTGTGCTCGTCCGACGAGCTCGGCGAGGCGCGCGACGCCCCGCGCGGCGGCCCAGTCGACCGTCTCGGCGACGATCCGCGATGCGGCCCGAGGGTCGGCGAAGGTCGCGGTGCCCACCTGGACGGCCGACGCGCCGGCGAGCATCAGCTCGACCGCGTCCCATCCGGTGCTCACCCCGCCCACGCCGACGATCGGCAGCGCCCGGTGGGTCGCGGCGACGTCGTGCACGACCCGCACCGCGACCGGGTGGATCCCGCGACCGGACAGCCCGCCACCGCCGGCGCCCAGCGCAGGTCGACAGGTGTCGGGGTCGATCACCATGCCGAGCAGGGTGTTCACCAGCGTCACCGCCTCGGCGCCGGCGTCGTGCACCGCGCCCGCGACCTCGACGACGCGGTCGGTGTTGGGGCTGAGCTTGGCCCAGCGCGGGCGTCCGCATCCGGCCGTGGCCGCGACGGCCTCGGCCGACAGCACGGGATCGTGGGCGAAGATGCCGGCCCGGCCCTCGAGGTTGGGACAGGAGAGGTTGACCTCGACGGCGACGACCCCGTCGGGAGCGGCGCCGAGCAGATCTGCCGCACGCCGGAAGTCGTCGACCGACCTGCCCCAGATGCTGGCCACGACCCGGGCTCCGATGTCGAGCAGCGGCGGCAGCTCGTGGACCAGCCAGTGCGCGACGCCCCGTCCCTGCAAGCCCACGGCGTTGAGCATCCCGATACCGGCCGGATGGAGGCGGGGGGCGGGGTTGCCCGCCCATTCGAAGTGTGCGAGCGACTTGGTGACGATGGCGCCGAGGGCGCCGAGATCGAGGTACGGGGCGAGCTCGGCGCCGTACCCGGCCGTGCCCGACGCGAGCAGCACGGGGTTCGGCAGCGCCACCGAACCGACGTGCGTCCGGGTGTCGACGCTCATCTGCGCCGGCTCCAGAGCTGGCTCACGTGCTGGCTCACGGGCGGGCGTGGAACTCCTGCAGCGGGCGCACGGTGAGATGGTCGCCGGCCTGCTCGCCCATGCCCTGCACGGCGGCGAGCGCGGCCTCGACCGTGGTGACCGAGCTGACCCGGTTGCTGTTGGCCGCCTTGCGGATCTGCTCGCCGTCGGTGCGCCCGCCGCGACCCTGCGGGGTGTTGATGACGAAGCTCACCTTGCCGTCGGCGATGAGGTCGACCGCCGTGAGCTCGGCTCCCTCGCTGACCTTGCCGACGACCAGGTCGACGGGCTGGTCGAACCTGGCGAGGTACGCGGCGGTGCCCTCGGTCGCAGCGATGCCGAGTCCGAGCTCGCGCAGCCGCTTCGCAACGACGAGGCCGGCCGGCTTGTCACCGTCGGCGAGCGACAGGAAGACCGTGCCCTCCGACGGCAGCAGCGTCCCGGCCGCGAGCTCGGCCTTGAAGAACGCCTTGCCGAAGCTCACATCGATCCCCATGACCTCGCCGGTCGAGCGCATCTCGGGTCCGAGCGCGGTGTCGACCTCGGGGAACCGGTTGAACGGCAGCACAGCCTCTTTCACGGCGACGTGCCCATGGTTGGAGGGCGCCACGAGCAGGCCCTCGGCGCGGAGCTCGGCCAGCGTCGCCCCGAGCATGACGCGTGTCGCGATCTTGGCGAGGGGCACGCCGGTGGCCTTGGCCACGAAGGGCACCGTGCGGCTCGCCCGTGGGTTGGCCTCGATGACGTACACGGTCGTGCCCGACACGGCGTACTGCACGTTGATGAGGCCGCGCACGTCGAGCGCGTTGGCGATGGATCGCGTGTACGACTCGATCACCTCGACGACCCAGCTGGGCAGCGTCTGCGGTGGGATCGCGCACGCCGAGTCGCCGCTGTGCACGCCGGCCTCCTCGACGTGCTCCATCACGCCGCCGATGATCACCTCGCCGGTGTGGTCGCGGATGGCGTCGACGTCGACCTCGGTCGCATCCTCGAGGAACCGGTCGATCAGCACGGGTCGCTCGGCCGAGAGCCCGCCCTCCTTGCCCAGGCTGCCGAAGCCCGCCAGTTCTGCCATGGCTCGCGCCAGGTGGTTGCGGTCGTGGACGATCTGCATGGCCCGCCCGCCGAGCACGTAGCTCGGCCGCACGAGCACCGGGAAGCCGACTCGGTCGACGATCTGCAGTGCCTGCTCGAGATCGGTCGCGGTGCCGCCGGGTGGCTGCGGGATGACGAGCTGGTCGCAGAGCGCGTTCCACTTCTCACGGTCCTCGGCGAGATCGATCGAGGCCGGCGACGTCCCGGCGATGAGCTCCACCGGCAGCAGCCCCGACAGCTTGAGCGGCGTCTGCCCGCCGAGCGACACGACGACCTTGGGTGCCACTCCCCCGCTCGCCTCCGTCTCGGCGTCGATGACGTTCAGCACGTCCTCGCGGGTGAGCGGCTCGAAGTAGAGCCGGTCGCTCGTGTCGTAGTCGGTGCTGACGGTCTCGGGGTTGCAGTTGACCATGACGGTCTCGAAGCCGGCGTCGCGCAGGGCGAACGACGCGTGCACGCAGCAGTAGTCGAACTCGATCCCCTGCCCGATGCGGTTGGGGCCGCTGCCGAGGATGACGACGCGGGGACGGTCGCTCGGCCGGACCTCGTTCTCGTCCTCGTAGGCGCTGTAGTGGTACGGCGTCTCTGCCGCGAACTCGGCGGCACACGAGTCGACCGTCTTGAACGTCGGCAGCACCCCAGCAGCGAGGCGCGCTGCGCGCACCGCGGGCTCGTCGAGGCGCCAGAGGTGGGCGAGCTGCGCGTCGGCGAACCCGAGCCGCTTGGCGCGGCGCCAGGCGTGGCGGTCCATGCCCGCGAGGCCGCGTGCCGCCAGCTCGTGGCGCTCCTCGACCACCAGGCAGAGCTGGTCGAGGAACCACGGGTCGATCTTCGTGGCGTCGTGCACGAGATCGGGCGCGACACCGCGACGCAGCAGCTCGCCCACCTGCTGGATGCGGTCGGGGGTCGCGACGGCGACGGCGGCCAGCAGGTCGTCGTCGGACAGGGCCGCGTACTGCTCCTCGGCCGGGTCGCACCCGAGCCCGAGGCGGCCCTGCTCGAGCGAGCGGAGGCCCTTCTGCAGGCTCTCGGGGAACGTGCGCCCGATGGCCATCGCCTCGCCCACCGACTGCATCTGCGTGCCCAGCACGCCGCTGGTACCCGGGAGCTTCTCGAACGCCCACCGGGGGATCTTGGTGACGACGTAGTCGATGCTCGGCTCGAAGCTGGCCGGTGTCATCTTGGTGATGTCGTTCGGGATCTCGTCGAGCGTGTAGCCGACGGCGAGCTTGGCCGCGATCTTGGCGATCGGGAACCCGGTCGCCTTGGACGCGAGTGCCGAGCTGCGCGACACCCGCGGGTTCATCTCGATCACGACCTGATCGCCGGTCTGCGGGTTCACCGCGAACTGCACGTTGCTGCCACCGGTCTCGACACCGACCCGGCGGATGCACGCGAACGCTGCATCGCGCATGCGCTGGTACTCGACGTCGCTCAACGTCTGTGCCGGCGCGACGGTGATCGAGTCGCCGGTGTGCACCCCCATCGGGTCGACGTTCTCGATCGAGCAGATGATCACGCAGTTGTCGGCGCGATCGCGCATGACCTCGAGCTCGTACTCCTTCCAGCCGGCGATGCTCTGCTCGATGAGGATCTCGCTGATCGGGCTCGCCGCGAGCCCGTTGGCGGCGATGCGCTCGAAGTCGTCCAAGGTCGTGGCGATCCCTGTGCCGCGCCCCCCGAGGATGTACGCCGGGCGGATGATCGCGGGCAACCCGATGTCGGCGAGCACCGCACGGGCTTCGTCCATCGTGTGGGCGATGCCGCTGTGCGGCACGTCGAGGCCGATCTCGATCATCGCGTGCTTGAAGCGCTCGCGATCTTCGGCAGTGGCGATGGCCTCGGCGTTGGCACCGATCATCTCGGCTGCACCCGGCACGCCGATCAGGCCCCGCTCGAAGAGCTCCATCGCCGTGTTCAGGCCGGTCTGGCCGCCCATGGTCGGCAGCACCGCGTCGGGCCGCTCGCGCTCGATGATCTTCGCGACCACCTCCCACGTGATCGGCTCGATGTAGGTCGCGTCGGCGAAGTCGGGATCGGTCATGATCGTCGCCGGGTTGGAGTTGACGAGGATGACGCGGTAGCCCTCGCTGCGCAGCACCCGGCACGCCTGGGTGCCCGAGTAGTCGAACTCGCAGGCCTGCCCGATGACGATCGGCCCGGATCCGATGACCAGGACCGAGCTGAGGTCGTCGCGCCGCGGCATCAGGCCACGCCCCGCTCGGGAGCGATGAGCAACGACCCGTGGCTGGCCGTCGCACCTGGGCCTCCACCGATGAGCTCGTCGAACATGGTGAACAGGTAGCGGGCGTCGTGCGGGCCCGGCCCGGCCTCGGGGTGGTACTGGACGCTGAACGCCGGGACGCCGTGCACGCGCAGCCCTTCGACGGTCTGGTCGTTGAGGTTGAGGTGCGTCACCTCGGCGCGGCCGCCGAGCGACTCGGGATCGACGCAGAAGTTGTGGTTCTGACTGGTGACCTCGATGCGGCCGGTCGCCTCGTGGCGCACCGGGTGGTTGCCACCGTGGTGGCCGAACGGGAGCTTGAACGTCTCGCCGCCGATCGCGCGGCTGAGCAGCTGGTGACCGAGGCAGATGCCGAACACCGGCACCTCGCCGAGCAGCCCAGAGATCGCGTCGACGGCGTGCGGGACGGCTGCCGGGTCGCCGGGACCGTTCGAGAGGAACACACCGGCAGGCCGCATGGCGAGCGTTTCGGCGGCCGTCGTCGATGCCGGCACGACGACGACACGGCCCAACGCGGCGAGGTTGCGCAAGATCGACTGCTTCACACCGAAGTCGTAGGCGACGATCAACCGGTCACCGGCGCCCACCTCGTACGGTGTGGGCGTCGTGACCTCGGCGACGAGATCGATGCCGTCGGTTCCCGGCTCGGCGCGTGCAGCCGCGAGCAGGTCGGCCTCGCCGATCGGCCCGTCGGTCGGACCGAACGCGCCGGGCATCGCACCGGTGTCACGCAAGAGCCGGGTGAGCCGTCGCGTGTCGATGCCCCCGATGCCGCTGATGCCGTACCGGTTGAGCATCGCGTCGAGCGATCCCTCGGCTCGATGGTTGCTGTGCCGGCGGGCGAGGTCGCGCACGATGACGCCACGGCAGAAGGGTCGCCGGGCCTCGAAGTCGGTGGTGTTGACCCCGTAGTTGCCGATGTGCGGGTTGGTGAAGGTGATGATCTGCCCCGCGTAGGACGGATCGGTGAGCACCTCTTGGTACCCGGAGAGCACGGTGTTGAAGACGACCTCACCACCGGCGATCCCGCCGGGCGGAGCGGCGCCGAGCGCCTCGCCCTCGAAGACGCTGCCGTCGGACAGGACGAGTGCGGCAGGCCGGATCATGAGCCCCAGCCTAACTGGATGATCATGCATCTCCGTGCATGACATTGCATTCGACCGCGACCGCGCATGACCATCTCCTGCCGTCTGGGCCTCACGGGACCCGCTTCACGGCACCTCGCAGGCTAGCCGCTCACGTCGCGCGCGAGGGTGGTCGTCCGCTCGTAGAGCCGCCACCAGGTGTTGCTGGCCACCAACGTGAACGCGGGGGATTCGCGATCCCACACCTCTTGGTGCGCCGCCGTGTCGATCGTCGCCGGCAGCAGGACGTACTGGACCGTGTCGGCCGCGGGAAGGCGCCGATACGCGAGCGAATCGTCGGCTCCGTACAGCTCGGCCGAGAACGGTGTGGGGAACATGTACACCTCGTCCCGCCGCGCGAGGTGCGCCGTGATCGCGTACTGCGCCGACACCGAGGCGTCGTCGGGCACGAGGGAGATGATCTGGCGAGCGTCCACCGCGACGGGATGGCTCGGCGGCCACGAGTACGGGAGGTAGCGGCTGAACGGCACTGCGCCCCAGGCCCACGCGCACCAGAGCGACGAGCACGCGACGAGCGCCACGACCAGACCACGCCAACGTTCGAGCACCTGCGCGACCGCCCACACCGTCCCCATCGCGAGCGCCGGCACGGCGACGAGCGCGTAGTGGTACTGGATCTGGTACTGGTACCAGAACGTGCTGAGCATGTTCGTGGCGATCACGAGCGCGCTGATCAGCGCGACGCTCGGCGCGACGACGAACGCCCACGCGAACGGCGCGGTCATCTGCCAGAGGTACCAGGGCCGGTCGTCCTTCAGGTAGTGGCGGACGATGTCGAGTGGGTGGGTGAACAGCCGCTTGACGAGCCCGCCCGGGCCACCGAAGGGGATGCGCCACGCGTTGCGCGTCGGGACGCCGATCAGCCCGCGCATCACCACGAACATCGCGAACAACATGAAGCCGATGCTCCCGGCGATCGACATGAGGCCGATGCGGCGGTCGCGCTTCACCGCGACCCAGACGCCGAGCGGCACGAGCACGAGCGATGCGTCCTCCTTCACGAGGAGCGAGAGCACGAAGAACACCGCGTACATGCGCCATCGCCGTTCCACGGCCGCATAGATCGCCATGCCGACGAGCGGCGCGATGTAGCTGTCCGGATGGAAGTTCTCGCGGTTCGACCAGGCGAGCGCCGGGTGCAGCAGGTAGCAGGCGGCGAGCGTGCACGCGTACAGCTCGTTGCCGAGCAGCTTGCGTCCGAGCAGGTACACGGGCAACGCGCCCATCGCGATCGCCAACGACTGCGTGAAGAACAGCGCGCCGGCGCTCGGGAACACCCAGTAGACGGGCACCAGGAAGATCAGGATGAACGACGTGTGATCGCCGAACAGGTTGCGGCCCATCAACGTGACGAACGGTGCGTGGAAGCGCGACATCAACCACACGCCCTGGTCGTACAGACCGAAGTCGTAGGCCGACGTGCCGAGGCCGTGGTGCACGTCGAGCGTGACGCGGGTGAAGTACGTCGTGTAGCCGGCGATCATGGCCACGACCGTCCACTGCCAGATCGTGAGCGCGCGGACGCGATCGAACGCGGCGGTGGCCCGCGTGCGGACCGAGGCTGCGGACGGCAGCGTGATCACCTCGTCCAGTCTGTCCGACGACGAGGCGTGACGGCGATCAACCGCGCAGGACGGGCACCAGCGCGGACAGCACGCCGTTCACGAAGCGCCCCGAGTCGTCGGTGGAGAAGCGCTTGGCGAGCTCGACGGCCTCGTCGAGCACCACGGCGACCGGCACGTCGGGCCGCCCGAGCAGCTCGAAGCCGGCGATGCGCATGATCGTGAGGTCGAGCAGCGGCATGCGGGCGAGCGTCCATCCCTTGGCGTGCTCGGCGATCGCGCCGTCGAGCCGCTCGCGATGCTCGTCGACGCCGAGCACGAGGTGCTGCGTCAGCGCGTCCGGCTCGACCACTTGCGAGGCGATCACCTCGCGCACCGGCAGCGATTTCGATGCAGCCTCGTAGAGCAGGATCATCGCCCGCTCGCGAGCATCGGTCCGCGCGTCACCCTCGATCGAGCGAGCCCGGCGGCGCTGCGTCATCAGACGCGGGTGATGTACTCGCCGCTGCGGGTGTCGACCTTCACCCGGTCGCCGACGTTGATGAACAACGGCACCTGGACGACCTTGCCGGTCTCGAGCGTGGCCGGCTTGCGCGCGCCGCTCACCCGGTCGCCCTGGATGCCCGGCTCGGTCTCGGCGATCGACAGCTCGACCGATGCCGGGATCTCGACGGTGACGATCTCACCGTTGTAAAAGGCGATGATCGCGACGGCCTGCTCGACCAGGTAGTCGGCCGCGTCGCCGAGGGCGACGGGGTTGACGTGCATCTGCTCGTAGCTCTCGGTGTCCATGAACACGTACTCGTCGCCGTCGCGGTAGAGGAACTGCATGTCCTTCTTGTCGAGCAGCGCCTGCTCGACGCGGATGCCGGCGTTGAAGGTGCGGTCGAGCATCGCACCGGTGCGGAGGTTGCGCAGCTTGGAGCGGACGAAGGCACCGCCCTTGCCGGGCTTCACGTGCTGGAACTCGACGACCTGGAACAGACCGTTGTCGAGCTCGAGCGTGATCCCGTTCTTCAGGTCGTTGGTGCTGATGGCAGGCATGGAGCGTCCTTGGGCGAGCTGGTGAGTACGCGGCAGCCGGTGCTGGTCACCTCGACCAGGTCTTCCACCCGGACGCCGCCGAGGTCACCACGATAGACGCCCGGCTCGACGGTCACCACGTCCCCGACCTGAAGTTCGAGGTCGCCGGCGGTGGTGACGAAGGGATCCTCGTGGATGAGCAGACCCACGCCGTGGCCGGTTCCGTGGCTGAACCACTCACCGAAGCCCGCCGCGACGATGTGGTCACGACACACGGCGTCGAGGTCGCGGGTGGCGAGACCCGGGCGCACCGCGGCGACGCCGGCACGCTGCGCTGCCAGCACGACCTCGTACACCTCGCGCTGGAGCGGCGACGGCTCGCCCACGAGGAAGGTGCGCGTCATGTCGCTGTGGTAGCCGTCGAGCAACGCGCCCACGTCGATGATCACGGTGTGCCCGTCCTCGATGACGGTCGACGTCGGGCGATGGTGCGGCAGCGGCGCGTTCACGGGGCCGGTCGCGACGATCGTCTCGTAGCTCGGCCCTGCAGCACCCCGGTCGCGCATCGCCTGCTCGAGGCGGTTGCGAACGTCGAGCTCCGACGCGCCGGGCACGATCGACGGGATCACCTCGGCCAACGCGCCATCGGCGATCGCGCACGCCTGCTGGATGCGCGCGATCTCGGCCGGGTCCTTCGTCCGGCGGCCGCGCTCGATCAACCCGATGGTCGGAACGAGCGCCCCGTGCAGCGCGCCCGTGTACTGGACGAAGCGCTGGTGCGACGTGTGGGCCGACTCGAAGCCGACGCGGTCGATGCCGTCGACGGCTGCAGCCACGAGGTCGAGGAGGTCGGCTGCGGTGCGCCCGACCCGGACCGTGCCGCTGCACCCGGCAGCGGCGAGCTGCCGCGCGGCCTGCTCGCCGTAGCGCCCGTCGGTGACGAGCACGATCTGGTCGGGCAGCACCACACCCACGCCGTTCGAACCGGTGAACCCGGTGAGCCAGCGGAGGTTGGTGAGGTCGTCGACGACGAGCGCGCCGACATCGTCCATCCGCTCGCGGAGCGCCGGGGCTCGGCGGCTGACGTCGATCGCCGACAACGCAACGGTCATGTCGTCGCCTCAGGAGCGAGCTTGCGGGCGACCGCTGCCACGGCCAGCTCGTAGCCGTGCATGCCGAGGCCCACGATCGTGCCCGTCGCCACCGGCGACACGACACTGGTGTGCCGCCACGGCTCGCGAGCATGGGGGTTCGAGATGTGCAGCTCGACGATCGGTCCCTCGAACGCGGCGAGCGCGTCGTGCAGGCTCCACGCGTAGTGCGTGAACGCACCAGGGTTGATCACGATGGCGGCGCACCGGCCACGCGCACCGTGGATCGCATCGACGAGCGCGCCCTCGTGGTTGGTCTGGAACGCCTCGATCTCGTGACCGAGCTGGCGCGCCGCGTGTCGGGCGCACTCGACGTAGTCGTCGAGCGTGGCGGTGCCGTAGACGTGCGGCTCGCGCGACCCGAGCAGGTTGAGGTTCGGCCCGTGCAGGAGCGAGATGAGCGCCACGGTCACATCGTGGCAGAACGGGTCCGGTCGATGCAGTAGAGAACGTGACGACGTCCTTCCCAGCCCGCGAGGACCGGGTGGTCGAAGTCGCGCGACGGGTCGTGCACCATGCCGATCTTCTCCATCACGCGACGCGACTTCGTGTTGGCGACGGTGGTGAAGCTGACGATCTCGTCGTCGGGCAGATCGACGTTGCCGAAGCCCCACGCCAGCACCGCACGGGCCGCCTCCGGCGCATAGCCACGCCCCCAGCTGTGCCGGGCGAGCCGCCAGCCGATCTCGACGCAGGGCGTGAACCACGTGGTCCACGTGGGGGCGGCGAGGCCGACGAACCCGATGAACCGACCTCGGAGGTGTGCCGCGTCGGGCGACGGATCGGTGACCTCGACGGCGAACAACCCGAAGCCGTCGGCCCACTTCGCCACGATGCGGTCGACCATCTCGTCGCTCTGCTGCTCGGTGAGCGTGGACGGGAAGTGCTCCATCACCACGGGGTCCGCGTTCAACGCGGCGTACGGTGCACGATCGCTGTCGTGCCACTCGCGCAGCAGCAGCCGATCGGTCTGCAGCCGCGGCACGTCGGTCATGCGTGGTCCATCGCCCGCAGTGCGGCGAAGGCTGCCTCCTCGGCGACATCGGCCACGACTTCCACACCGTCGGGGCCGTCGAGCACGAACGTGAGGCCGTCGAGCGCCTTCTTGTCGCGACCCATCAGCTCGATCAGTCGTCGCGGATCGACGCTCGACGGCACCCGCGTGTCGAGCTCGTACGTGCCGCCGACGACATCGACGTGCTGCTGCACGCGCGCATCATCGATCCGGTCGAGCAACCGCGCGAGGCGCGCCGCGTAGACCAGCCCGATGGCGACCGCCTCGCCGTGGGCCATCGCATGGCCGGTCTCGATCTCGAGTGCGTGCGCCAACGTGTGCCCGTAGTTCAGGATCGCCCGACCCCTGCGCTGGCCGGTGCCCTCGCGCTCGTCCGCGGCGACCACCTCGGCCTTGATCTGGACGCATCGGGCGACCCGGTCGACCTCGTCCATCGCGAGCAGGTCGTCGCCGGTGAGGAAGTGGTACTTGGCCATCTCGCCACGACCGCAGCGGAGCTCGCGCGGTGGAAGGGTGGCGAGCGCGTCGAGATCGCACACGACGCCGCTCGGCTGCCAGAACGCGCCGACCAGGTTCTTGCCGGCGGCGATGTTGACCCCCGTCTTGCCACCGATCGCCGCGTCGACCATGCCGAGCAAGGTGGTGGCGACGTGCACGACGGGCATCCCGCGGTGCCACACCGCTGCGGCGAAGCCGGCGACGTCGGTCACCATGCCGCCGCCCACGCCGATCACGACGTCGTGGCGCGTGAGCCCGAGGCTCGCGAACCGGTCGCAGAGCGTCTCGACGGTCGCCAGCCGCTTGTGCTGCTCGCCGTCGCCGATCTCGATCACCTCGTGCGCCACACCCGGATCGACGTGCAGCGGGATGCCGGCCTGGGTGACGATCGCGGCGCGGCGGGCGGTCGCCGGCAGCAGCGACGCGAGCTCGGCACGTGCGCCGTGCCCCACCAGCACGTCGTAGGAGCGATCGGCCAGCTGCACGCGGATGGTGCGGATCGTCATCTGAGCACCGCCTCGGCGACCTCGTTGACGCTGCGACCATCGACGCTGACGATCATGTCGGCGACCTCGCGATACAGCGGGGCCCGCGTCTCCTGCATCCGCTGCAACGTACCGGCCGGGTCGTCGTCGAGCGCAGGACGGTGGACACCGGTGCGCACGCGGTCGACCAGGTTCGCCGGCTCGGCGCGCAGCCACACCACCTTGGCACGAGCGGTCTTCAACGCCGCCCGGTTGCGCTCGGCGAGCACGACGCCGCCGGCTGCGGCGATGACGCCCGGCGTCGGATCGGCGAGCGCCTCGAGCAGCACGTCGGTCTCGAGCGCGCGGAACGCGGGCTCGCCGTCGTCTTCGAAGATCTCGCGCACGGTGCGTCCGGTCCGGGCCTCGATGACCGCGTCGCTGTCGTACAGCCGGCGCCCCAGCCGATCCGCCAGCACGCGGCCGACGCTCGACTTGCCCGCTCCCATCAGGCCGACGAGCACCACGTGCTGATCGGGAGGGATCACGACTGGTCGAGCGACGCCTGGAACGCGGTGGCGTTGCGCACGAACTCTGCGACGCTGTCGCCGCCGAACTTGCGTTGCGCCTCCGACGCCAGCACCAGCGCGACCATCGTCTCGGCGACGACGCCCATCGCGGGCACGGCGGTGACGTCGGTGCGCTCCTTGAAGCTGACCGTCGACTCCTTCGTGACGACGTCGACGGTCTTGAGCGACGGTCGGTTGAGGGTCGCCAGCGGCTTCATCGCAGCACGAACCACCAGCAGCTCGCCGGTCGACATGCCGCCCTCGGTGCCACCGGCGAGCGTCGATTCGCGCCGGTAGTCGCCCACCCCGGCATCCCACACGATCGCATCGTGCGCCTGGCTGCCGCGGCGACCGGCGACCTCGAACCCGTCGCCGATCTCGACGCCCTTCACCGCCTGGATGCTCATGATCGCCTGCGCGAGCAGCGCGTCGAGCTTGCGGTCCCAGTGCACGTGACTGCCGAGACCGATCGGGACCCCGTACCCGAGCACCTCGACGATGCCGCCCAGGGAGTCACCGTCCTTGGCCGCGGCGTGCACCTCGTCGATCATCGCCTGCTCGGCCGCCGAGTCGAAGCAACGGACGGGCGATTCGTCGACCCGCGCGAGGTCGGCGAAGGTCGGACGCTCGGTGGCCTTCGAGCGCGCGGCACCCATCTGCACCACGTGCGAGAGGATCTCGACGCCCAGCTCGGCCAGCAGCTTCTTCGCCACCGCGCCGGCAGCGACGCGAGCGGCCGTCTCGCGTGCGCTCGCCCGCTCGAGGACGTCACGAGCGTCGGTGAAGCCGTACTTCTGCATGCCCACGAGGTCGGCGTGGCCCGGGCGCACCTGGGTGAGCGGCTGCTTGGTGGCGCCAGGCGCCGGCGACATCTCCTCGTGCCACTTGTCGCTGCGGAACCACTCGGAGTTCTTGATCTCGATCGCGACGGGCGATCCGAGCGTTCGCCCGTGACGCACGCCGCCGAGCAGTGTGAGCTCGTCCTGCTCGAACTTCTGACGCGGCCCGCGTCCGAACCCGAGCCGGCGCCGCGCCATCTCGGCCTGGATCTCGTCGACGGTGATCGGCAACCCTGCCGGGAGCCCTTCGACGATCACCACGAGCGCTTGGCCGTGCGACTCGCCGGCGGTGAGGAAGCGCAACATCGCGGGTCAGGCTACTGGCAGGCGCTCTCGTGCCGACAGCTCGTCGAGCGCGGCCGTGCGCATCACCGTGGTGTCGGGCAGCTCACCGCGCCACAGCTGCTGTTGCAGCGCAGCCTGGTGCACGAGCATCCCGAGGCCGTCGATCGCCTGCGCGCCCGCAGCCCGCGCTGCCGCGAGCAGCGGCGTCTCGAGCGGGTGGTACACGAGATCGACGACGACGTGGGCGGGCCGGATGAGGCGCGTCGGGAGGGGCACCTCGGACACGTCGGTACCGGCTCCTCTGCCGACGCCCATGCCGAGCGAGGTGGCGTTCACGATCACGTCGACGTCGGCGACGTCGAGCGGGTCGCCGACCGAGCCGACCGCACCGGCGAGGGCGGCAGCCTGCTCTGCACGGGCGGGGGTGCGGTTGACGACCACGATCTGCGCCGCTCGCTCGCGAGCCAGCGCGTCGATCACCGCCCGTGCCGCGCCCCCGGCCCCGAGCACCGCGAACCGTCTCCCCGCCGGTTCGCAACCCGCCTCGCGGAGCGATGCGACGAACCCGTCGCCATCGGTGCTGTGGCCCTCGAGACGACCGTCGGGCAACCGCACCACCGTGTTCACGCTCGCGAGCGACCGCGCAGCGGGAGTGCAGGCATCGACGGCCGCTGCCACATCCTCCTTGTGCGGCATCGTGACCGACAGCCCTCCGAGCCCGAGAACGCGCATCGCTTCGAGCGCGCGCGCCGCCTCGCCCGGCGCGACGTCGAAGGCCGCGTACACCCAGTCGGCGCCGGCAGCGCGGAACGCGGCGTTGTGCAGCGCCGGCGACAGGCTGTGCGCGACCGGGTGGCCGATGACGGCGGCGAGCCGGGTGGTGCCGGTGATCGGTGGTGGGCCGTTCACAGCAGGCCGGCGGCGCGCGCCTTCTCGACGTTCGCCTCGTGCTCGGCGAGCGTCACCGCGAACTCGTGACGGCCGTCCTCGTCGGCGATCACGTAGTACAGCCAGAGGCACTGGTCACGCGGCAGGCTCTGGCAGGCCGCGCCACCCGCGGGCGGGTTGTTGGCCGGGTTCAGCGCGGCCTCGATCGAGGCCCGTCCGGGGTTGGCGATGGGCGTGGGCGGCAGGCCGGTGTGCAGGTACGTGTTGTACGGCGTGTCGATCGCCTTCAGCTGATCGAACGGCAGGTTCGGGTCCTGGTTGTAGTAGAGCGTCGCGTCGATCTGCAGCGGCATACCGAGCGCGAGCCGGTTGAGGATGACCCGCGCGATCAACGGCCGATCCTCGTCGACCTTGGCCTCGCGCTCGATCATCGACGCGATGATCAACATGTCGTAGGCACTGTGCCCGAGCCCGTAGCCCTTCTCGACGATCTGCTCCTGACGTCCGACGCGCTCCATCAACGACACCATCCGCTGCACGACCTGGACGGCCGACTCGCCGTTCGAGACCTGATAGGTGTCGGGGAACAGCAGGCCTTCCAGGCTCGTGACGCTCTCGGGCTGGAACTCGGACCTGACCGTGCCGTCGGAGGTGGCCTTCACGAAGTCGCTCACCAACATCTGCGGCACCTTCTCGGACAGCCGCGAGGCCATGCGCGCGACGGTGAACCCCTCGGGGAACGTGACCGCCGTGTACGTCTCGGCGGGCGGCGTACCGAGCACGCGCATGAGGTTCCCCATGTGGTCGCGCGGCCGGAGCCGGTAGTAGCCCGGCGTCAGCTCGAGGCCACCCTGCCGTGCGACGTACCAGCGGAAGACACGCGCGTTGGTGATGATCCCGTCGTCCTGCAGGCGCTCGCTCAGCGAGTCGATCGTCTCCCCCTCGTTCACGGTGAAGTTGACCGCGGGTCCGGGATCTCCCTTCGGGTTGATCTGGTTGATGTACCACCACCCGATGGACCCGGCGACGAGGACGGCCACGATCAGCAAGCAGCCGAGCGTCCAGACCACCGCACGGAACGGCCAGCGCGCCCGGCGACCCGGCCGCTCGATCACGATCGCATCCGTCGCGTCCGGGTCGTCCCACGGGTCGGCCGGCCACTCGCCGGGCGGGATCGGCACGGGGTGGTGCCGGCGATTGCGCTCGCGCACCGGCGCCGACATCAGCAGGGTCCCTGCGCTGCCGTGCGTCCCTGACGCCCGTCGAGCCAGTACTGCAGCATCACGGCCGCGGCCACCTTGTCGACGATCCGACGGCGGGCCTCGGCGCGCATGCGGAACTCGCGCATCGCCTGGTCGGCCACCACGGTGGTCCGACGCTCGTCGAAGGTCTCCACGGGCACGCCGACCACGGTACTCAAGGCCTCCGCCTCGGCGATGGCAGCCTTGGCCGCCGGGCCTGCGGTGCCGTTCATGTTCAGCGGCAACCCGACGACGACGATCTCGGCTTCCTCCTCGGTGACCAGCGCGGCGATCCGGCGATGATCGGCCGCGACGTTGCCGCTGCGCTGCACGACGGTGAGGGGCGTCGCGATCGTGCCGCTGCGGTCGCTGACGGCGATGCCGATCCGCTTCGAGCCCAGATCGACGCCGAGCGCTCGCATCAGCGTGCCCGGATCAGCTCGTCGCCGCGGCTCGGGCGATGTCGAGTGCGTCGTCGATCCCCGCGACGTTCTTCCCGCCGGCGGTCGCCACATCGCCCTTGCCGCCACCGCCGCCACCCACGGCCTTGGCCGCGTCCTTGATGAGGGCACCGGCCACCTTCCCGGAGGCAGGTGTGACCGCGCTGACGAGGGACACCCCGCCGCTGTCGCTCACCCCCGCGAGGACGACGACCTCGACGCCGGGCCGCTGGCGGACGGCGAGGGCCAGCTCGCGCAGGTCGTTCGGTGTCAGCCCGTCGACGCGCTCGACCACGATGCCGTCGCTGGCGGCAGCAGCGAGATCTCCTGCGCGGCCACTCGCCAGCTGACCGCGAAGCGCCTTCACCTCGTCCTGCAGGCTCTTGATCTCGTCGAGGCGCCGCTGCACACCGGGGACCAGCTCGTCGGTCGACGCGCCGACCAGGCGGGCGACGTCGGTGAGCACCGATTCGTCGCGCTGCAGGAGGTGCAACGTGTTCGCGCCCGTCACGGCTTCGATGCGGCGCAGGTTCGAACCGATCGAGCTCTCGCTGACGATCTTGATGATGCCGATGTCCCCCGTCGCGCGGACGTGGGTGCCACCGCACAGCTCGACGGAGCTGCCGGCTTCGAGCACGCGGACGACGTCGCCGTACTTGTCCCCGAAGAAGGCGATCGCACCCATGGCCATCGCCTCGTCCTTGGTGGTCTCGAACGATCGCACCGGCGCGTTGGCCAGCGTCTCGTGGTTGGCGATCTCCTCGATCCGCGCGATCTCGTCGTCGGTGAGCGCCGCGTAGTGGCTGAAGTCGAAGCGCAGCCGGTCGGGCCCGACGAGCGAGCCGGCCTGCTTGACGTGCTCACCGAGCACCTGGCGGAGCGCGTGGTGGAGGATGTGCGTCCCGGTGTGGTTGCGTCGTGTCGCATCGCGCCGCTCGACGTCGATGGCAGCCGTCGCGGTGGCGCCGGCCGCGATCTCACCGTCGAGGACGCGAGCGATGTGGCGGCGCAGGCCGGGCAGCGCGAACGTGGTGTCGACGACCTCGGCCGACCCGGCGTCGGTGACGATCGTGCCCGCGTCGCCCACCTGGCCGCCGCTCTCGGCGTAGAAAGGCGTGCGATCGAGGAAGATCTCGACCGTCTCGGTCCCGTCGTCGGCAGGCGCGCCGGGCACGACGGCCAGCACCCGCGACTCGGTCGTGTGGTCGGTGTAGCCGAGGAACTCGGTGGTGCCGAACTGCTCGACGATCTCGCGGTAGCTGTCGAGCCGGTCGTCATCTGCGGCGGCGCCCTTGCGTGCCGCCTTCGCACGCTCACGCTGCTCTCGCATCTCGGCATCGAAGCCGGCGCCGTCGACACCGATGTTGCGCTCGCCGGCGATCTCCTCGGTGAGCTCGAGCGGGAACCCGTACGTGTCGTGCAGCAGGAACGCCGTCGAACCCGGGAGCTGCTGCGGGTTGGACTCGAGCTCGTCCTCGAGGATCGCGAGGCCGGTCTTGAGCGTCTGACGGAAGCGCTCTTCTTCACGGGTGAGCACGCCGACGATGAAGTCGCGGTTCTTGGCGACCTCGGGGTACGCGTTCGCCATCACGTCGATCGCCGTCTCGACGAGCGACGGCATGACGAGCTTCTCGGTGCCGAGCAGGTACGCGTGGCGCACCGCGCGCCGGATGATGCGACGGAGGACGTAGCCGCGTCCCTCGTTGCTCGGGAACACGCCGTCGCTGACGAGCATGGCACTGCTGCGCGCGTGCTCGGCCAGGACCCGCATGCTGAAGCTGTCGCGGTCGTGGTAGTCGCCGGCCGTGTAGGTGCGGCCGCTGACGCTGCACGCCGTCTCGATGAGCGGCAGCATGAGGTCGGTCTCCCAGACCGCATCGACTCCCTGCAGCAGGCACAGCATGCGCTCGAGTCCGAGCCCGGTGTCGATCGACGGCTTGGGCAGCGGGGTGCGGCTGCCGTCGGCCGCCTGGTTGTACTGCATGAAGACGAGGTTCCAGAACTCCATGAACCGGTCGCCGTGAGGGTCGTGGATGGGGCCGCCCTCGGGGCCGAACGAGGGCCCGCGGTCGATGTGGATCTCGCTGCACGGCCCGCACGGGCCGGTCTCGCCCATCTGCCAGAAGTTGTCCTTGTCACCGAGCCGCTGGATGCGCTCCATCGGCACGCCGACCGCCTCGTGCCAGATCGCCTCGGCCTCGTCATCGCTGTCGTGCACCGTGATCCACAGACGATCACCGTCGAGTCCGAACCCCTCGGTGACGAGCTCCCAGCTCCACGGGATGATCTCGGCCTTGAAGTAGTCGCCGAAGCTGAAGTTGCCGAGCATCTCGAAGAAGACGAGATGCCGCTTGGTGCGACCGACATCGTCGAGGTCGTTGTGCTTGCCACCAGCGCGGGCGCACTTCTGCGAGCTGACCGCGCGGCGGAACGGCGGCGTCTCGTCACCGACGAAGTACGGCTTGAACGGCACCATGCCTGCCACCGTGAACAGCACCGTCGGATCGTGTGGGATCAGACTCGCCGAGGGCACGATCTGGTGGGCGCGCTCGGCGAAGAAGTCGAGGAACGCGCTGCGCAGCTCGTCGGCGGTGCGAGGGGGTTGCTGTGACATGGTGCATCCGAGCCTACCGACGCCTACATTCGCTCTCGTGCCCGTTTCACGCGCCTCATCGACCGCTGGCTCAGCGTCCGCCATCCCCCTCGACAGCCACGAGTGGGTGAGCTTCGACGATCCCGACGAGCAACGGACGTGGGTGTTCGACGCGACGTTCCTCCGCTCGAACTGGAGCTGCATCTACGGCGACGGCTGCAAAGGCGTGCTCGACGCGGACGCCACCGAGATGGCCCAGGGCTGCTGCAGCTACGGCGCGCACTTCGTCGACGACGACGACGTGCAGACCGTCGTGCGCGCCGTCGTCAAGCTCACCCCCGACGTGTGGCAGTTCTACAAGAAGGGCCGCAAGGGCGGCTTCCTCGCGCCGGGCGATGACGACGACACGGTGACCCGGCTCGTCGACGACGCCTGCATCTTCCTCAACCGCCCGGGCTTCGAGGGAGGCATCGGCTGCGCGCTCCACCACGCCGCGCTCGCTGCAGGCGAGAAGCCGATGGACTGGAAGCCGAACGTCTGCTGGCAGCTGCCGCTACGCCTCGACAACCACACCGACGACAACGGCCACGTCACCTCGACGCTGCGCGAGTGGAAGCGTCGCGACTGGGGACCCGGCGGGCAGGAGTTCCACTGGTGGTGCACCGAGTCGGCCGACGCCTTCGTCGGCACGGTGCCGGTGTACGACTACCTGCGCGACGAGATCATCGGCCTCGTGGGCGAGGCGCCCTACGAGCGCATGCGGGCCATCCTCAGCCGCCCGAAGGCCACGCCGCTCCCCCATCCCGCCGTCCGCCGCCGCTGAGCGGAACGGTCCGTGTCATGCCGCCACGACACGGGGTGTCGTCATGGATGACGAGAAGCGGGTGACGAGGCTCAGGTCTCGTCGTTGTCGAGCTTGTCGACGACACGGTGGATGCCCTCGGCGATGGCGCCCTTGACGCCCCCTTCCTCGGCGATCTCCTCGAGGCGGGCATCGACGATGCCGAGGCGAGCCCGCTCGCTCTCGACGATCGAGATCTTGCCGTCGTGGTCGAGGTCGAAGGTCTCGAGCTCGAGGTCCTCGACCGGCACGTGGCACACCGCTTCGACGTTGTTGCCATCGGGGTCGCGCACGAACGCGCCGTAGTAGTTCGGGTGGTACTCGGGCCACACCCTCGGCTCGTGCAGCACCTCGGCGCCGGCCCCGACGGCTGCGGCGAAGAACGCGTCGACCGCGGCGCGATCGGCAGCCTCGAAGGCGATGTGCGATTCGCGGAAGCCGTCGCCGCTGTCGAAGATGCCGAGCCAGAAGTCGGGCTTCGGCGGGACCCCGTACCCGATCGCGACGTCGAACTCCATGATCCGGGTGCCGCCCAGTGGGGCGAGCACTGCGTCGTAGAACGCCCCGCTCGCAGCGAGGTCGGCGCACTGGATCCCGAGGTGATCGATCATGCGGCAATCATCGCACGACGCCCCCGGAAACCGGGCGCTCAGGCCAAGGCGTGGGTGCGCTTGTTGGCCTTCCGGCGTTCCTCGAGGCCGAGGTGCCTCTTGCGGATGCGGATGCTCTTCGGCGTCACCTCGACGAGCTCGTCGTCGGCGATCCACTCGATCGCCGTCTCGAGCGTGTGGATGCGGGCCGCCGGCAGCTTGACGGCGTCGTCGTGGCTGTGCGTGCGGATGTTGGTCTTCTCCTTGGCCCGCACCACGTTCAGCACCATCTCGTCCTCGCGAGCCGCCTCGCCGACGACCATGCCCTCGTACACGTGCTCGCCGGGCTCGACGAAGAACTGGCCGCTCTGCTGCAGCTTGTCGAGCGCGTACCCGGTGGTCTGTCCGACCCGATCGGCGACGAGCGCACCACCGCGCGAATCGGGCATCTCGCCGGCCCACGGCATCCACCCGAGGTGGTGCTGGTGCAGCAGGGCGGTGCCCCTCGTCGCGGTCATGAGCAGCGACCGGAAGCCGATCAGCCCTCGGCTGGGGCACTCGAAGGTGACGATCGTGCGACCTGCGTCGCCGGGCCGCAGATCGGTGATGCGTCCCTTGCGCGGCGCGAGCTCCTGGGTGACGGTGCCCACGTGCTCGTCGGGCACGTCGCAGACGCCCCGTTCCTGCGGCTCGAAGATCTTGCCGTTGACTTCCTTGGTGATCACCTCGGGCCGGCTGACCTGCAGCTCGTAGCCCTCGCGGCGCATCGACTCGATGAGCACGGCGAGCTGCAGCTCGCCGCGGCCGGCGACGTCGATGACATCGGGTGAACCTGTCTCGAACAGCTTGATCGACACGTTGCCGAGCAGCTCGCGGCGAAGCCGTTCGAGCAGGTGGCGGCTGGTGAGGTACTTGCCCTCACGACCCGCGAACGGCGAGGTGTTGACACCGAAGGTCATCCGCAGCACCGGCTCGTCGACCGTCAGCCGAGGGAGGGCGACGGGATCGTCGGGTGCCGCCACGGTGTCGCCGATCTCGACCTCGGGGAAGCCCGCGACGACGAACAGGTCGCCCGCGCTCAGGACGTCGACCTCGTTGCGGCTGACCCCCTCGAACGCCATCAGCTGCGCCAACCTGCGCTTGACCGGCGGCTGTCCCTCGGCGAACTCCTCGTCGAGCAGCGCGACCGTCTCGCCGCGGCGCATCGTGCCGTTGACGATGCGCCCGATGGCCAGCCTGCCGAGGTACTCGCTCGCGTCGAGCGTGGTCACCATCGCCTGGAGCGGTGCCGTGGCGTCACCCTGCGGTGCAGGGATGGCCTCGACGATCAGATCGAGCAGCGGCGACAGGTCGGCGTCGTCGGCCGGCATGCCGACGCCACGCATCGCCCGACCCTCGCGGGCCACGGCCGACACGATCTCGAAGTCGATGTGGTGATCGCCTGCGTCGAGGTCGATGAACAGCTGGTAGATCTCGTCGAGCACCTCATCGGCCCGGGCGTCGCCGCGGTCGACCTTGTTGATGATGACGATCGCCGGCAGATCGCGCGCCAGCGCCTTCTGCAGCACGTACCGGGTCTGCGGCAACGGGCCTTCGGCGGCATCGACCAGCAGGAGCACCCCGTCGACCATGGTGAGCGCACGCTCGACCTCGCCCCCGAAGTCGGCGTGACCAGGGGTGTCGACCAGGTTGATCTTGACGCCCTTCCACGTGATCGATGCGGCCTTGGCGAGGATGGTGATGCCTCGCTCGCGCTCTTGGTCGTTCGAGTCCATCACCCGGTCGACGACCTGCTGGTGCGCGGCGAAGGTGCCCGTGGCGCGCAGGAGCGCATCGACCAAGGTGGTCTTGCCGTGATCGACGTGCGCGACGAGCGCGACGTTGCGGAGGGAGTGGTTCATGAGCTGGGGGGATGGTGCGCACCGGCCGGGTGCCGAGCGGTGGCGAAGGCGCGGTCAGTCCTCGAGGTCGTCGTCCTCGTCATCGTCCTCTTCGAACGTGACGCCGTACTTCTCAGCAAGCTCTGCGTACTCGTCGTCCTGGGTACGCTCGTGGTGACCATTGCCACCGAACCCCAGATCGAATGCGCTGGGACCGGCTTGCTTCAACTTGCGCGCTTCTTCGAAGCGGCGATGACGACCCTTCTTCATGGGAGGGCTCCCGAACCTAGTGAACTGACATTGGACACCATGCTACCTGCCACCAGGAGGGTTCGGCAGTGATACCAGACCCGCAGGAAGGCCTGCACGAGGCCCCGAACGGCGACCCGGAGGACGCGGCCTCGCCCGAGCGACCCTGGTGGCAGCGCGCAGTGGTCTACCAGATCTACCCGCGCAGCTTCGCCGAGCACACCGCGCCCGGACGTGACGCATGCGGCGTCGGGACGCTGCGCGGGATCACCGAGCACCTCGAGCACGTGGAGTGGCTGGGTGTGGACGCTGTGTGGATCTCCCCGTGCTTCCGGTCACCGATGGCCGACTTCGGGTACGACGTGAGCGACTACTGCGACATCGATCCCCTGTTCGGCACGCTGGCCGACATGGACGACCTCATCGCGGCGGCGCACGCGCGCGGCATCAAGGTGCTGCTCGACTGGGTGCCCAACCACACGAGCGACGAGCACCCCTGGTTCGCCGAGAGCCGGTCGAGCCGCGACAACCAGCGGGCCGACTGGTACGTGTGGCGCGATCAGCCCGCGAACAACTGGATGGCGGCCTTCCCGCCGGGCGACACCGCCTGGCAGTACGACGAGCCGCGCGGCCAGTACTACCTGCGCAACTTCACCGTGCACCAACCCGACCTCGAGTGGGACGTGCCCGAGGTCGAGGCGGCGATGCTCGACACGCTGCGCTTCTGGCTCGACCGGGGCATCGACGGGTTCCGGATGGACGTCGTGCACATGATCGGCCACGACCTCGACGTCGACGATCCGGACGACCACGTGGCCGCCGGGCGCTCGCACGTGCCGCTCAACGACGTCCCGAAGACCCACGATCGGCTGCGCCGCGTGCGCGCCGTGCTCGACGAGTACCCGGGCGACCGCACCTCCGTCGGCGAGGTGTACCTGCTCGACGAAGCGGCGATCGCCCGCTACTACGGCCAGGGCGACGAGCTGCACATGAGCTTCAACTTCCGGTTCTTCTGGACGCAGCCGACTGCTCGGGCCCTGCGCGAGCGCATCGATGCCACGCTCGCCCAGTTGCAACCGGTCGGCGCCTGGCCAACCTGGACGTTCTCGAACCACGACGCCCCCCGCCACCGGCAGCGCCACGGTGGCGACGAGCGCTTCGCCCGCGTCATGGCCGTGCTGCTGCTCACCTTGCCGGGGACGCCGTTCCTGTACATGGGCGAGTGCCTCGGCCTGCTCGACGCCGTCGTGCCCGAGGACCGCGTCGTCGACCCAGGCGGGCGCGACGGCTGCCGGGCGCCGATCCCCTGGACCGCCGAGCCGCTGCGCGGGTGGCCCGCCGAGCCGTGGCTGCCGTTCCCTCCCGAAGCGGCAACTCGCAACGTGGCGTCGATGCGCGACGACCCGGACTCGATCCTGCACGTCTATCGGACCGTGCTGCACCTGCGCAGGGCGCATGCCGCGCTGCAGACGGGGTCGTTCGAGTGGCTCGACGTGCCCGGCGACGAGGTGCTCGCCTACCGTCGCGGCGACGACTGGACCATCGTCCTGAACCTCGGTGACGAGCCGGCGAACCTCGTCGGCTCGACCGTCGGGCGGGTGGCGGTCGACGCGGCGAGCGACCGCGCGCTGGTCGGCACGACCGTCGACCGGGTGGACGGCCGCACTGCGATCGTCGGCAGGGCTGCTGGCACAATGCAGCCATGACTCGTACGGTGGCGCTGCTCAACCAGAAGGGCGGGGTCGGCAAGACCACCGTGACCCTCGGACTCGCCTCGGCGGCCGCGCGCGGCGGCTACCGGGTGCTGGTGGTCGACCTCGATCCGCAGGGTTCGGCGACCTGGGTGCTCGGACTCGACCCGAGGGAGGTCGAGACGTCGACGGCAGAGGTCCTCGTGCGCACCAGGGCGTCGAGCGCGATCGTGCCGTCGCATTGGGACGAGCAGATCGACGTGCTGCCCGCATCCGATCGTCTCCAGGCCCGCGACAGCGGCTCGCCGGCCCGCCTGCGCACGGCGCTCGCCGAGGTGGCCGACGATTACCACGCCGTGCTGATCGACTGCCCGCCGTCGCTCGGCAACCTCACGGCGAACGGCTTGACGGCCGCCGACCATGCCGTCATCGTCGTCGAGCCGTCGGCGCTCGGGCTGCGCGGCATCAGCGGCGTGGCCGACCTCATCGACGACGTCTGGGATGCGCACAACGCCGATCTCGAGCTGAGCGGCGTCATCGTCAACAAGGTGCCGGCGGTGAGCGGTGAGGCCGACCGCCGTTACGACGAGCTCACCCGCATCGTCGGCAAGCGCGCGGTGTGGCACCCGGCCGTCCCCCAGCGGGTCATCGTCAACCAGGCGACGGGCGAGCGCCGGCCGATCCACGCCTACGGCGCACGCAGCGCCGACGTGTCGGCGGCGTTCGACGCGCTGTGGAACAAGCTCCGCCGCACCATCCGCTGAACCGCGGTCCGGCCGGCCCGGCTCAGGGCGACGGGATGTCGATGAGGCGCAGGCTGCCGCGCCGGTCGAAGGTGAGCCCGGCTCGGCCCTCGAGCAGGCGGCGGATGCCATCACCGAGCAGTTCGCCGCGCCAGCCGCGCGCCAGCCGCGCGTCCTCGTCGCCGCGCAGCAACGCGACGAGGTCGGCTCGGGTCGCGAGGAGCGCGGTGTCGATGCGCTCGGTGCGCGCCACCTCGCTGACCCACGCCGAGATGAGCGCGACCGCCGGACGCAGCGACCGTTCGAGGTCGTCGGCGTCGGGCGAGGGCATCTGCACGTCGCGGCGCATCCCCTCGGCGACGGCGGCGAGGATCTCGGCCCCCATCGCGCCGCGGGCGTGCCGTTCCTCGACGCCTCGGGCCTGGGCCAGCTCGGCGGGGGTCGACGGGTGCTTCTGGGCGATGCCGAGGATCGCGAGGTCGGGGAGGATCTGGCGGACGGGGACGTCGACCGCGGCGGCCCGACGTTCGCGCCACGCGGTCACCGATTGGGCGACACCCCGGGCTTTCGCCTTCAGGATGCGCACGTCCTTCAGCCGCAACCACGCCTGCTCGGGGTCGATCGCACCGGTCGGGCGGGTGCGCAGCTCCTCGCACGCGTCGAGCGCCCAGTCGAGCCGGCCGAGCGACAGCAGCTCGGCGGTCAGGATGTCGTGCAGTTCGAGGAGATGGGCGACGTCGCCCGCGGCGTAGTCCTGCTGCTCGGGCGTGAGCGGACGCCGCAACCAGTCGGTCAGTCGGTCCCCCTTCGACGCGACCACCGAGAGCTCGGACTGCAGGAGCGACAGCAACGACGGTGTGCTGTAGCCGGTGAAGCCGGCCGCCAGCTGGGTGTCGAACAGTCGCTCCGGGACGGCGCCGCAGGTCTGGGTCAACACGTCGAGGTCCTGCTGGGCGGCGTGGAAGACCGCCACGGCCGGCGCGGCGAACAGCCTGCGCAGCGCGGCGACGTCGATCGCCAGGGGGTCGACGAGGACGATCTGGTCGCGCCAGGCCAATTGGACGAGGGCGAGCTTCGGGTAGTACGTGCGCTCGCGGTGGAACTCGGTGTCGATCGCGTAGCGGGGTTCGGCAACGAGGATGTCGATGACCTCGGCGAGCTCGTCGTCGCTCGCGATCCAGCGATGCGTCACGCGCGCCACCCGTCCGTCACGCGGGCTGATCTCCCTCGACCACGTCTCGTCCGCTGTCGATCCAGGCGAGGGTGCCGCCCGCCACGTTGATCGCCTCGATCCCTCGGGTTGCCAGGAACTCGCAGGCGCGCATGCTGCGCGCCCCGGAGCGGCAGATGACGTAGGCCGGACCTTCGCCGCGCAACTCGTCGACGCGGTCGGGCACCTCGCCGAGCGGCACCAGCAGCGCCTCGGGGACGTGACCCGCGACGTACTCGCCGATCTCGCGCACGTCGACGAGACGAGCGCCACCCGCGAGCGCCGCCTCGAGCTCGTCGGCACCGACTTCCCGGATCGTCATGCCAGGCACGCTACCCGGTGGGCTCACACGGCCGGCAGATCTCCGGGCTCGTTCACGTTGCGCAGCGCGGACGGGTCGACGTCGACGACGTGCACCGAGAGGTCGTCGAGCACCCGATGAACGGCCCGCTCCCCCGCTGCGAAGCGATCCGCGAGGACCGGGAGGGCCGTCGATGTCCAGTACGCGCAGAGGGGTTCGAGCCGGTCGGTGCGAGCGACGGCGACGTCGAAGGGCGGCGGCGCGGTGAGGATCGAGGTCAGCGCGCCGGCCTCCAGCCACGGGAGATCGCAGGCCACCACCATCGTGCCCGTCCCGGATGCCGCCAGGGCGGTGATGATGCCGCCGAGTGGTCCCTCGCCCGGCCAGCGATCGGGGACCGTGTCCAACCCGAGCGCCTCGAGCTCGACCCGGTCGCCGCCGACGACCATCACCGGACGGCAGTCGACGAGCGAGAGCGCGCGAGCCACACGCACCACCATCGCCACGCCCTCGACCTCGAGGAGCGCCTTGTCGCGCCCCATCCGCCGGCTGGCCCCTCCGGCGAGCACGGCGCCGGCTGTCACGGCACCGGTCGTGTCGCGGGGACGACGTCGGGCGGGAGCCCGCTCGGTTCGAGCTGCTGGATGAACAGGGCGATGCGATCGGCCTCGTCCGTCTCGCCGATCGCGTCGGCCATCGCGCCGAGACCGGCCAGTGACCGCAGGAACCCGCGGTTGGAGGGGTGCTGCCAGCGCACGTAGCCCGATCCGCGCCAACCGTTCGCCCGCAGCGCGTCGAGGCCGCGGTGGTACCCGACTCGATATGCCGCGTAGCGCTCCACAGGATCGCGGCCGAGATCGCCGAGGGTCGCCCACCCTTCGAGCCACCGCGGGTGACGGGCGACCACCTCGGCCACGCGGTCGCGTCGGGTCGCAGGCTCGGCGAGCAGCGCCGCGTCGAGCCGGCTCCGGGTGTCGGGGTCGGCAGGCGGGAGCACCGTGCTCGGCGGGCCGCTCGGGCTGAGATCGATCGGTCGCGCCTGCTGCTGCGCAGCATCTTGCCCGTGCCGGCGCACGGCATCGTGTTGGTCACTCACACGCGCCACGTTACGGCCTATGGTTCCGGCCATGTCGGCCCTGAGCCTCGCCGCCGCGAAGAACCTCGCGATCGCGATCGTCATCGGCTTCGTCGTCCTCGCGCTCGTCGCCGCGTCGGCGGTCAAGAACGTCACCTACAAGATCATCACGACCCTCGTGCTGGCCGGGTTCGCGCTCGGCGTGTGGACGCAGCGATCGAACCTGCAGGACTGCGCCGACCGAGTACGCGCCAACGGCGGGGTCGGCAGCACCGAGTGCGAGTTCTTCGGGGGCCAGATCGACGTCCCCGGGGTCACGTCGCCGACGACGATTCCCTGAGCAGGGGCTGGACGAGCTCTGCGGCGAACAGCGCAGGGTGGCTGAGCGGCGCATCGTGCCGGCAGCCGGCCAGCTCGACGAGCCGCGCACCAGGGATCACCTCGGCCATCCACTGCATCCCGCGCCGGTGGTGCGGGGCGGCTCCCGTGCCGATCCCGGCCAGCACCGGCACCCGGATGCCCTCGGGCGTCCAGGGTACGTGGTCGCGCAGGTCGGTCAGCTCGCCGACGAGCGCGGCGCCTTCGCGACGGCGGGTCGATCTGGTGCGTTCGGGCAGCGCCTCCCAACGCTCGTCGCCGATCATCCGGCGCATGAACCGCTCGGCCGCATCCTCCGGTGCGTCCGGGCTCGACGCTGCCGCGCTGCCGGCCGTGCTCCCTGGCCACCACGGCATCCACGAGGCAGGGGTCTCGTAGATGGCCACGGCGCTCACGAGCTGCGGGTGGCGCTCGGCCGTCGCCAGCGCCACGTTGCCGCCGTAGCTGTGGCCGACGAGGACGGCTCGCCGCCCCGCCATCAGCTCGACGAGGTCGGCGACCTGATCGGCCATGCTGAACGGGCCCGGGTGGCTGCCGTGCGGCGGGGTCGACCGCCCGTAGCCGCGTCGGTCGTAGCGGCACACCCGGCTGTGCCCGTCGAGGACGCGGCTGAGCTTCAACATGCCGGACGACCGATCCATCGACCCGTGCACGAGCACGACGAGCGGAGCACCGAGCGGGCCGGCCTCGTCGGCCCAGATCGTGGGGAGCTCGGGCGAGGATCCGGCGGTCACGAGACCTGCACGATGCGCAGCACGTCGGTGGCCGGACCTCCGACTCGATCGGGCGCGCCGGCGAGCACGAGCACCACCTCGCCCGGCTTGACGAGCTCGCGGCGAACGGCAGTCTCGACCGCGAACCAGACCAGCTCGTCGGTCGAGCGGTAGGTGTCGACCTCGAGGGGGACCACGCCCCATGACAACGTCATCGTGCGCACCGTCCGCGGATCGGGAGACAGCCCGATGAGCTGCGGCGTGGGGCGGAAGCGCGCCATCGCCCGCGTCGTGCGCCCCGACTGGGTACAGCACAGGATCGCGTCGACGCCGGCGTCGACCGCGGCCAGCCCGGCCGCGTGGGTGATCGCCATCGTGATCCGCTCGGCCCCCTCCGGCCACTGGCGACGTTGGATGCGCCCGAGCCGGCTGCCCCAGGCGGCGTAGCTCGCCTCGATCTCGGCGCGCTCGGCGATGCGCACCATCGCGTCGACCACCCCGACGGGATCGTGGCCGATCGCGGTCTCGGCAGACAGCATGAGCGCATCGGTGCCGTCGAAGACGGCGTTGGCGATGTCGCTCACCTCGGCGCGCGTCGGCGCCGGGGCGACGATCATGCTCTCGAGCATCTGCGTCGCCGTGATGACGGGCACGCCGACCTCGACGCAGTGCCGGACGATCCGCTTCTGCAAGTGGGGAACGTCCTCCAGTGGGCACTCGATGCCGAGATCGCCGCGGGCGACCATGATCGCGTCCGCCTCGCTCGTGATCTCCTCGAGCGCCGACACCGCCGGCAGCGTCTCGATCTTGGCGACGAGGTGCGGCCGGTAGGGGTGGACCGCGTCGCGCACGGCAGCCAGATCGGCGGCCGCCCGCACGAACGACACGGCGAGGAAGTCGACCCCCTCCTCCGCCATCACCAGCGCGAGCCGCAGGTCCTCCTCGGTCGGCGTGCGCAGGCGCAGCCGTTCGGCGGGGATGTGGACGCCGGGCCGCCCCTGCGTGTTGCCACCCGTGATGACGCGGGTGATCGCCTGGTCGCGGTCGACCTGCTCGACCTGCAGCGAGATCGCACCGTCGGCGATGACGACCCGGTCGCCCGCATGGAGGTCGTGCAGGAGGGTCGGGTAGTTCACATGGAACAACTCGGCCGTGCTCGGCCCGGTTCCGGCGCGCAGCACCAGCGTCCGTCCTGCCTCGAGCGTGACACCCGAGTCCGGGAGCTGGCCGGCCCGCACCTTCGGACCGGGCAGGTCCGCCAGCACCCCGACGACCTGCCCGGTGCGTTGCTCGGCTGCGCGCACCGCGTGCAACCGCGCGATGTGCTCGTCGATCGAGCCGTGCGAGAGGTTGAGGCGCACCACGGCCACACCTGCTCGCAGCAGTGCATCGAGCACGTCGGGCCCTTCGCTGGCGGGTCCGAGCGTCGCGACGATCTTGGTGCGTGACTCCATGGCCCCCATTCAAGCCTGCTAGACGATGTGCATGGAGCTGCTGCTGATCCGACACGCGCTGCCCGTGCGGCGCGAGCTCCCCGCCGGCCCCGCCGATCCCGAGCTGTCGGAGGCCGGATTGCGGCAGGCGGAACACCTCGCCGACTACCTGTCGTCCGAGCGGCTCGACGCCGTCTACACCAGCCCGCTCCGACGCGCCGTGCAGACGGCCGAGCCGGTCGCGCGAGCGCAGGGCCTCGATGCGACGGTCATCGACGGGGTCGCCGAGTGGGATCGCCACGCGAGCGAGTACATCCCGATGGAGGAGCTGAAGGCCTCGGGCGATCCGCGTTGGGCACTCGTCGTGCGCGGGGAGTGGCCGGTGCGAGAGCTGTCACCGCACGAGTTCCGCGTCGCCGTCGTCGCCGAGATCGAGACGCTGGTCGCCGCACACGGTGGTGGGCGCATCGCGATCGTGTGCCACGGTGGCGTCATCGCCGCGTACCTCACCACCATCCTGGGCATCGCCGAGCCGCACGGGTTCTTCTACCCCAACTACACCTCGATCCACCGCGTGGCCGCGGCGCGCACCGGCGAGCGGACGATCGTCACGCTGAACGAGACCGCTCACCTCCGCAGCACCGGATTGCCGATGGGCCTGTTCCAGCGGGCCTCGTCATGACGGGCGCAACGCCGCCACCATCAGGGGGCGTCGACGACCTCGTCGCCTTCCTCGACGCGTCGCCCTCGCCGTGGCACGCCGTGCGATCGGCGTCCGAGCGGCTCGACGCAGCCGGCTTCTCGCGCCTCGAGCTGACCGACGACTGGTCGGAGACGTCCGCCGGCCCGCTCCCGGCGGCCGCTTACGTCGTCAACGGCGCGTCGCTCGTCGCGTTCCGCACCGCCCTGCCGACCGACGGTGCCGCACAGCGACCGACCCCGTTCCGGCTCGTCGGCGCGCACACCGACTCACCGTGCCTCCGCGTCAAACCCCGTCCCGACACCGGATCGTTCGGCTGGCGGCAGCTCGCCGTCGAGGTGTACGGCGGGGTGCTGCTGAACTCGTGGCTCGATCGAGACCTGGGCATCGCCGGCCGGTTGATGCTCGACGACGGGCGGTCGGTCGACGTGTGCATCGACACGGCCGTCTGCCGTGTGCCCCAACTCGCGATCCACCTCGACCGCGACGTGAACGACAAGGGGCTCGTGCTCGACAAGCAACAGCACCTCACCCCCGTGTGGGGCACCGGCACGCCGAGGGAGGGCGCATTTCGCGAATGGCTCGCCGCGCACCTCGACGACGACGTCTCGTCGGGCGACATCAGCTGGTGGGAGCTCTGCCTGTTCGACCGGACATCGGCCGAACGACTCGGTGCCGACCGGAGCCTGCTCGCGAGCGGCCGTCTCGACAACCAGGTCTCGTGCTGGGCGGCGGTCGACGCGCTGTGCCGCGCCGAGGCCTCACCGACCGACCACGCCGTCATCGCCTTGTTCGACCACGAGGAGGTCGGCAGCGAGAGCTCGACCGGTGCCGCGGGCCCGGTGCTCGATCACGTCCTCGAGCGGATCACGCTCGCCACCGGCGGCAGCCGCTCGAGCCATCTGGCCGCGCTCGCCGGATCGGCGTGCCTCTCGGCCGACAACGCACACGCCGTCCACCCGAACTACCCCGAGCGCCACGAGCCCGGGCATCGCCCCGTGGTCAACCACGGCCCGGCGATCAAGCTGAACGCCAACCAGCGCTACGCGACGAGCGCCCATTCGGCGCGCCTCGTGCAGGTGGCGTGCGAGCAGGCGAACGTGCCGTGGCAGGTGTTCGTGAGCCGCAACAACATGCCGTGCGGCAGCACGATCGGCCCGATCACGGCGACCCGGCTCGGCATCACCACGGTCGATGTCGGCGTGCCGCAGCTGTCGATGCACTCGGCGCGCGAGCTGTGCGGTGTGGACGACCCGGTGTCGCTCGCAGCTGCCGCGGTCGCCTGGCTGTCAGGTGCGCGCTGACGCCCGGTCGTACAGCCGCTGCAGTTCGGCGTGGAGCTGCTCGGTGACCTCCCGGATCGCCTGACGCTGCGCCCTCCCGGTCTGGTTGACCGGCACCTCGATCGGCGGCCCGACGACCACGTGCACCTTGCGTGGGTAGACGAACTTCGCACCCTTCGGCATCGCTCGCGCCGACCCACCGATGCCCACCGGCACGATCGGCACACCGGCCTTCACGGCGATGTACGTGGCACCGTCGAACAGCGGTTGGACGACATCACCCTGCTTGCGCTCGCCTTCGGGGAACAGCACGAGCGGCTCACCGCCCTGCAGGATCGCGATGCATCGCTGCAGCGCCTCGCGATCGGCCGTGCCGCGGGTGACGGGGAAGCCGCCGAGTGCCGACAGCAGGCGGCCGAACGTCGTGGACTTCCAGTACTTGTCGGCCCCCATGAACCGCAGGCGACGGCGTGTGACGCACGCGGAGATCGGCGTGTCGAGGATGCTTCGGTGCACGGGTGCGAGCAGGAACGGTCCGTCCTTCGGGACGTGCTCGCGACCTTCCACCGTCACGCGACACCACAGTCGCGTGAGGCCCACCACCAGCGCGCGCGCCACTGCGTACACCGCGCGGTCGAGTCGCGAGTTGCCGGCGAGGTTCGTGTCGATCCGGGTCAACTGGTCCCTCTCATCTTGTTGGGCTCATCTTGTTGGGCTCTTCGTGTTGGGCTCATCGTGTCGCGACCAGACCCTCGATCTCGTGGAGCACCTCGTCGATGCTGAGGCCCGTCGTGTCGAGCACGATCGATCCGTCGGTGCGCAGCAACGGGCTGTCGGCGCGCGTGCTGTCGAAGGTGTCACGAGCCGCGATGGCCGCCTCGATCTCGTCGACATCGCCACCCGCCTCGGCGACCCGTCGCTCGGCCCGGACGCGGGGCGACGCGGTGAGGTACAACTTGAGCACCGCGTCGGGGAACACGACCGAGCCGATGTCGCGTCCTTCGACCACACCGCCGCCACGTTCGCGCCCCCAGGCACGTTGGCGGTCGACGAGCTCGGCGCGCACGCCGCTGTTGGCTGCCACCTGGCTGACCGCGCGGGTCACTTCGGGCGAGCGGATCTCGACCGTTGCGTCGACCCCGTCGACGAGGACACCGTGGTCGCCGATCTCCATCACCACCGACCGTGCCAGCTGAGCGACGGCGTCGACGTCGTCGAGGTCGACGCCGCGACGCATGGCCGCGAAGGTGACGGCCCGGTACATCGCACCGGTGTCGAGGTACTCGAGCCCGAGGCGGGCCGCGAGCGCACGGGCGATCGTCGATTTGCCGGCACCTGCCGGACCGTCGATCGCGATGACCCGCAGCGTGGGCGCGTGGGCTGGATCGTCCACCCGCGTCACCAGCTGGTGCCGAGCGGCATGCCTTCGCTGTAGCCGGCGGCGCTCTGCACGCCGACGACTGCCCGGTCGTGCAGCTCGTCGATGGTGCGGGCGCCGGCGTAGGTGCACGCCGAGCGCACACCGGCGACGATGTCGTCGATGATGTCCTCGACGCCGGGCCGCTCGGGATCGAGGTACATGCGCGAGGTGCTGATGCCCTCCTCGAACAGCTCCTTGCGCGCACGGTCGAAGGCCGATTCGGCTCGCGACCGGTTCTTGACGGCACGGTTGCTGGCCATGCCGAAGCTCTCCTTGTACAGCCGGCCGTCGGGATCGCGCAGCGTGTCGGCAGCCGACTCGTAGGTGCCCGCCAGCCACGAACCGAACATCACGTTGGCGGCGCCGCCGGCCAGCGCGAGCGCGACGTCGCGCGGGTAGCGGACTCCCCCATCCGCCCAGATGTGGCTGCCGAGGCGCTTGGCCTCGTCGGCGCACTCGACCACCGCCGAGAACTGCGGCCGCCCGACACCGGTCATCATGCGCGTCGTGCACATCGCTCCTGGCCCCACGCCGACCTTGACGACGTCGGCCCCCGCTTCGATGAGGTCGCGCGTGCCGGCGGCCGTGACGACGTTGCCGGCGACGATCGGGACATCGGACGCGAGGCCGCGCACCTCCTCGATCGCCCGGAGCGTGCGGATCTGGTGGCCGTGCGCCGTGTCGATCACCAACACGTCGACCCCCATCGCGACGAGCGCCTTGGCCTTGGACGCGGGGTCGCCGTTGATCCCGACCGCGCAGCCGATGCGCAGGCGGCCCTGGTCGTCGACGGCCGGATGGTAGATGGTGCTGCGCAACGCGCCCTTTCGCGTGACGCAGCCGATGAGCCGGCCGCCGCCGTCGACGATGGGCGCGACCGACAGCCGCTCACCCGACAGCCGGTCGTAGATCTCCGACGGGTCGGTGCCTGCCTCGATCGTGATGATGTCGGGCCGGCTGACGTGTTGCAGCTGGGTGAAACGATCGAAGCCCGCTGCGTCGTGCTCGGTGAAGATGCCGACCGGCCGGTCGTCGTCGACGACGATGACCGCGCCGTGCGAACGCTTGTGGATCAAGCCCAGGGCGTCGCCGACCGTGTGGGTCGGGCCGAGCGTGATCGGCGTGTCGTACACCGTGTGTCGCGACTTCACGTAGTCGACCACGCCCTCGATCACCTCGAGGGGGATGTCCTGCGGCAGCACCGCGATGCCACCCCGGCGTGCGACGGTCTCGGCCATGCGGCGTCCGGCCACGGCCGTCATGTTGGCGACGACCACGGGGATGGTGGTGCCGAGCCGGTCGGGGGTGGTGAGGTCGACGTCGAAGCGGGAGGGCACGGCCGACAGGCTGGGCACCATGAACACGTCGTTGTAGGTGAGGTCGACGTGCGCGGCGTCGTGCAGCATCCTCATCCGGTCACTCCCTTCTGCTCAGGTGCGGCTGCTCAGGTGCGGCTGCTCAGGTCCGGTCGACGACGGACGGCACCGTGTCGGCCGATCAAGGCTAACGGCGCCGCGAGCGCTCTGCGAGGACGCGCGCGATCAGAGCCGGTACTGCCGGAGCGGGATGGGGAACGACGACGTGAAGATCTCGCTCGTGGAGATGTACGACCCGTCGTTGCCCAGGAAGGCGATCGCCTCGCCCTGTGGCTCGTCGCGGAAGGTGTCGGTGTCGCACGGCGTGCGGGCGAGCGTGGTCGCCATCGACTCACCCGGGTTGATCGGCCACGTCCACGCGTCGCGGTAGCCACGGACGATGAGCGCACGGCCATCGGGGCGGATGTCGGCGCCCGACATGTCGACCTTGGAGCCGAGCACTCCGGCGTCGATCTGCGTCATCGTGGTGACCCCGGCGGTCGACTGCGGGTACGGGATGGCGAACACCCGCGTGGGGCTGCTCTTGGTGATGACGTAGATCGTCCCGTCAGCGCCGACGGCCATCGACTCGGCGTTGTTCCCGCCCGACGGGTAGCGGGCGCGGATGGCCTCGGCGCCTGCGAGTTGCGTGGTGCCGCCACCGCCGGTCACGGCCGGCTCGGGCACGCGCCAGACGGTGATGTCGGTGCGGCCACCGCCCCCGATGTCGCCGAGGTACAGGTAGTGCGTCCCGGCCTGCGGACCGGGGCCGACGTCCATGTCCTCCCAGTCCTGGTTGGTGGCGCCCGTCAGGCGGAACGTCTGCTGCTTCTGGCCGTTGAAGGCCAGCGCGTGGACGTCGGCCTGCGCGCCCGAGTCCTCGTGCACCCAGATGACCGAGGGGTTCCGGCGCCCACGCGCCATGCCGGAGATCTCGTCGAGCGACGTGTCGGTGACGTTGCCCACGATGCTCTGGGTGTACGTGCGGCAGACGAAGGGATCGAGGCTCGGATCACCGGGGTCGGGCAGCGGCGTCGTCGGTGACGTCGGAGCCGTGGGGTCGGGCATGCCGGGGTCGATCCGGGTGTCCATCAGCCGCGCCGGCACCAGCCCGGTGTAGGCGCCGCTCGACGGCATCCAGCCGAGCACGTCGACCACCACGTGCGTCGCGCCGGCGAGGTTGAAGAGCGACACACGCCCGCCGTCGCCGACCTCGACGACCACCATGTTGGGGACCGTCTGGCCGGCGCGGAAGTTGAGGTTCGACGCGGTGGGACGGTCGGCGCCGGTCGGCCAGACCGTGAGAAACGAGTCCGACGTCGCCTCGGTGACGGTGACGTTCAGCGCGACAGCACCCACACCGGAACCGGGCACGCCGCCCCGCCCGGTGACGTCGAGGGTCACCACGTCCTGCGCGCCCAGCCGGCCCGCCCCCTGGTCGCCGGCATCGATCGTCGGTAGGCCCGGCCGCGAGTCCATCAGCCGCGCCGGGGTGACGCCCGTGAACGTCCCCGACCCCGGGAACCAGCCGAGCACGTCGATGACGACGTCGGCGGTGCCGGTGAGGTTGAACAAGGACAGCGCGCCTCCGTCACCGAGGCGCACGATGGCCATGTTGGACACCGTCTGGCCGGGGACCCAGTTCAGGTTCGCAGCAGTGGGCCGAGCCTCGCCAGCGGGCCACAGCGAGAGGTAGGAGGCAACGGTGGGGTTGGTGACCGTCACGTTCACGACGACCGAGTCGGCCGAACCGGGTACGTCGCCCCGTCCCGCGATCGGCACGGTCATCTGGCCCGCCGAGCCGATCGGCCCGCCGCCGGAGAACTGGGCGTCGATCGTGGGGTAGCCCGGTCGCGTGTCGAGCAGGCGTCGCGGGGTGACGGCGGTGTACGACGAGCCGGTGGCGAACCAGCCCAACACGTCGACGACGACGTCGACGGTGCCGCTGAGGTTGAACAGCGACACGTGACCGCCGTCGCCGACCTTGCTGATGACCATGTTCGGCACGGTCTGCCCGGCGACGAAGTTGAGGTTCGAGGCGGTGGGGAGCGGGTCGCCGGCCGGGAACACGGTGAGGTACGACGGCGCGGTCGTGTTGGTGACGGTGACGTTCAGTGCCACCGCAGCCACGCCCGACGCAGGGACTCCGCCTCGTCCGATGACGTCGAGCTCGACGGTCTGACCGGGGCCGACGGGCCCACTGCCGGAGAACTGGCCGTCGATCGTGGGATAGCCGGCCGCGTGAGCCTGCGACGACTGCGTGACGGCGACCCCTCCGGTGACGAGCGCGGCGACCGCCGCACCTGTCGCCACGAGACGTCGAATCGAGAAACCCCGCCGGGCCGGACTCCGCACGGCGCGCACCCTACCCCGGGACGCCGTCGCTGAAACCGCGGGCGCTACGGTGTCCGCCATGTCGCCGCCGGTCGTGTTGGTCCACGGATGGGGCGGTTCGTTCGCCGCGACCTGGGAGTCGAGCGGGTTCACGATGCTCCTCGCCGATGCCGGCCGAGAGGTGATCGGTGTCGACCTGCTCGGCCACGGCCTCGCCCCGAAGCCCCACGATCCCGACGACTACGCCGATCTGGGCGCCCGCGTCGTGGACGCGCTGCCCGGCGAACCGGTCGACGCGATCGGGTTCTCGCTCGGCGCGCTCACGCTCCTCGGCGTGGCGAGCGCGCATCCCGATCGCTTCCGGCGCCTCGTCGTCGCCGGCATCGGCCGCAACGTCTTCGAGGACGATCCCGAGCGAACGGCGGCGATCGTCGCCGCGCTCGAGGGCGACGGTGCGTCCGACGACAACATCGGCCGGCTGTTCTACAACTACGCCCACCAACCCGGCAACGATCCCGTGGCGCTCACCGCGATCATGCGGCGGAGTCGAGCCCTGTTCACGGAGGCCGAGCTCGCGCGCATCACGTGCCCCACCCTCGTCGTGATCGGTGAACGCGACTTCGCCGGGCCGGGCGACCGGCTCGTCGCCGCGATACCGGACGCGCGCCTCGTCACGCTGCCCAAGGTCGACCACTTCGCGACGCCCGAGGCGTTCGGGTTCATCGACGCTGCGCTCGAGTTCATCGACGCCGTCCCCGCCTGACACCGCGTCGATGAGTGAGTTCCCGGCGGTCGACCCGGTCGAGCGAGCCGTCGCGGTCCTGCGCGCGGGTGGCCTCGTGGCGATCCCGACCGAGACCGTCTACGGGCTCGCGGCCGACGCGACCAACGAGACCGCCGTGCGCCGCATCTTCGCCGTGAAGGGGCGCCCTCCGGATCACCCGCTCATCGTGCACGTCGCCGACGCCACGTTGCTCCCTCGTTGGGCCGCGTACGTGCCGCCTGCCGCCGCCGTGCTGGCCGACGCCTGCTGGCCCGGGCCGCTCACCCTCGTCGTGCCCAAGGCCGACGACGTGCTCGACGTCGTGACCGGGGGCCACGACACCGTGGGCGTCCGGGTCCCCGCTCATCCCCTGTGCCATGCACTCCTCGAGCGCTTCGGCGGCGGTCTCGCCGCGCCGTCCGCGAACCGGTTCGGCCGGGTCAGTCCCACGACCGCCCAACACGTCCGGGACGACCTCGGCGACGACGTCGACTTCGTCCTCGACGGTGGCCCTGCTCCGGTCGGCGTCGAGAGCACGATCGTCGACTGCAGCGTCGATCCCCCGCAGGTCCTGCGCCCGGGTGCCATCACGACCGAGGAGATCGAGTCGCTGCTCGGCGCGGCACCGGCGGGCGCGAGCGGACCCAGCCGCGCACCCGGCATGCTGGCCTCGCACTACGCCCCCCGCGCCCGGCTCGTGCTCGCGGCGACCGACGACGAGGTGGCCGAGTTGGTCGCCCGCGACCCGAATGCAATGCCGATCGGGATCGGCGTGACGATGGTCGACTACGCGCGCGGGCTGTACGGATGGCTGCGCGACGCCGACGATCGCGGCGTCGATCTGGTCGTCGCCAGGCTCCCGCCCGCCGAAGGGCTCGGCCACGCGGTGCGCGACCGGCTGTTCAAGGCGGCGGCCCCCCGAGACGGTTGAGGTTGTCGACCCAGATGTCACGCACGAGCTCCGCCGACACCGGTCCGGCCTCGCCGGACGCGACCGTGAGGTTCACCGTGCTGCCACCCGCGTCGGGCACGAGCTCGAGCCGGCACCAGCACGGCACCGGGTCGTGCAGGTGGCAGTCGAGCACGTAGGGCGGATCGTCGTCGACGACCTCGCCGATCCACGAGGCGACCACGAGCAACGCCTCGAACGCCTCCGCCGGGAGCGCATCGATCGTGAACGACGGCAGATCGTGCTCGACGTGAGGCCGCCGGGGTGCTGGGCGAGGTTGCCGTTGCCGACGGCGCTGCGGTGCGCTCGGACCTGGCCTCGCGGCCGCCTCTGCTGCTGCAGCCACCGCCCCGCGCTCGATCGTGGCCAGGCACGCGTCGAACGCAGCGTTGAGGCGTTGCATGGCGACCACGTCACCACCGCGGTCGGGATGGAGCTCGAACGCGAGGCGCCGACGGGCCTCACGCACCTCGGCGACCGTGGCGGTGGGCGGCAGGCCGAGCACCGCGAACGGGTCACCGGGCGTCACGGTGGCTCACTCCGACGGATATGCGGACTGCCGGAGCTCGTCGTATCGGGCCCGCACGGCGTGACCGTCGGCGGCGCGGTCATCTGCCATCGGCTCGACGGGCGTCGAGCGATCGAGGCCCCAACGTTCGGCGATGGCGTCCGCCTGCTCGCCCGTCGCCACCATCGCCGCTTGCACGCACGCTCCGGTCGCGACCGCCTCCTCGGCCTCGGTGAGGCGGACCGGCACGTCGCACAGCGACGCCATCACGTGCCGCACCGCAGGGCTGCGCGACAGCCCGCCCGTCAGCACCACGGCTTCGACGGGTGCGTGCGCACGCAACGCGTCGAGTGCATCGAGCATCCCGCACACCACGCCCTCGATCGCTGCGCGCGCCAGGTCGGCACGCGCCACGTCGCTGTGCAGCCCGGTGAGCCACCCCGTGGCGCGCGGCAGATCGGGCGTGCGTTCACCGTCGAAGTACGGCAGGAGCGTCACACCGTTCGCTCCGCTGCCGCTCTCGAGCGCGAGGCGGTCGAGCTCGTCGTGGTCGACGCCGAGCAGCCGGCGCACCGCATCGACGACCTTCGCCGCGTTCAACGTGCAGACGAGCGGCAAGTACCTGCCGGTCGCGTCGGCGAAGCCTGCGACGGCACCGGTCGCGTCGGCGGTCGGAGCCGCCGCCACGGTGAAGGCCGTGCCCGAGGTGCCGAGCGAGACCACGGCGCAGCCCGGCGCGATGCCGAGACCCAGCGCGGCAGCCATGTTGTCGCCGGTGCCCGGCCCGACGAGCGCGCTCCCCCAGCGGCCGACGACCTCGCCCGGGCCCGCGACTCGTGGCACCACGGTCGACCAGTCCCGGTCGCGGTCGATGATCGACAGCAGATCCCAGCGGTACTCGCCCGTCGCCGGCGACCAGTACCCGGTGCCCGATGCGTCGCCACGATCGGTCGTCAGCTCGCCGGCGTCGGGGCCGTCCAACCCGCCGGTCAGGCGTGCCGTCATCCAGTCGTGTGGGAGCAGGACGTGGGCGAGGCGATCCCAGTGCTCGGGCTCGGAGCGGTGCAGCCACGACAGCTTCGTCGACGTCATCGACGCGACCGGCACGCTGCCGACGGCAGCCGCCCAATCGGCCCTGCCGCCGGGAAGCTGCTTGATGAGCCATCCTGCATCGGGCGCCGACTCCGTGTCGTTCCACAACTTCGCGGGGCGGACGACGCGGCGGTCGCTGTCGAGGACGACCATCCCGTGCTGCTGGCCACCGACGCTGATCGCCTCGACCTCGGGGGATCCGACGCCGGCCCACGCCTGCTGGAAGGCGCCCCACCAGGCCTCGGGATCCTGCTCGCTGCGCGGCGGGGTCGTCGGGGGGTGCGGCGCGCTGGCTCGCGCGACCACCTCGCCGGTGTCGAGGCGGCGAATCTCGACCTTGGTGCTCTGGGTCGAGGAGTCGACGCCGGCGACGAGCTTGGCGCCGATGGCGACCCGATCGGTTGAGGGCGAATTGGTCACGACGGCATTGTGACGCAGTCAGTGCGGGGTGTCCCAGATGACCCGGTTCACCTCGTTCTCGAGCTGCTCCTGCCGGCCCGAGACGGGACGCGGGTTCAGGTCCGCGGCCACGGACTCATCGGCGAGCGTGGCGAGGTCGACGCCACCTCCGAGGATCCGCCGCCCTCGGTCGGTCTCCCACCCCGCATACCGGCTGTCGCGCGCCCGCTCGATGACACCGTCGTCGAGCAGCTGCGCGGCGATCAGCAACGACCGGGCGAGCGTGTCGATCCCGCCGATGTGACCGTGGAAGAGGTCGTCGCGGTCGAGGCTCTGCCGACGCAGCTTGGTGTCGAAGTTGAACCCTCCGGACGTGAAGCCGCCGGATCGCAGGATCTCGTAGACGGGCGGGACGAGCTCGTCGACCGAATTGGGGAACTGGTCGGTGTCCCATCCGTTCTGCGGGTCGCCGCGGTTGGCATCGACGCTGCCGAAGATGCCGTTGTCGATCGCGTAGGCGACCTCGTGGTGGAACGAGTGGCCCGACAACGTCGCGTGGTTGACCTCGATGTTGACGAAGAACTCGCCCATCAGGTCGTAGCGCTCGAGGAAGCCGTGGACGGTGGCGCAGTCGTAGTCGTACTGATGCTTGGTGGGCTCCTGCGGCTTGGGCTCGAGGAGCAACATGCCGGGGAAGCCGATCGTGTGCTTGTACTCGGCGACCATCGTCAGGAAGCGGGCGAGTTGGTCGGCCTCGTGCCCGAGGCGCGTGTTGAGCAGCGTCTCGTAGCCCTCGCGCCCGCCCCACAGCACGTAGTTCTCGCCGCCGAGGCGGTGGGTGGCGTCGAGCATGTGTCGCACCTGCGCAGCGGCATGAGCGAACACGTCAGGGTCGGGGTTGGTGGCCGCGCCGGCGGCGTAGCGCGGGTTCGAGAACAGGTTCGCGGTGCCCCAGAGCAGGCGGACACCGGTCTCGGCCATCTTCTTCGCGGCCCGCTCGACGAGGACGTCGAGGTGGTGGCGGCTCTCGGCGAGCGTCGAGCCCTCGGGCGCCATGTCGACGTCGTGGAAGCAGAAGAACGGCGTGCCGAGCTTGGTGAAGAACTCGAAGGCCGCGTCCTGCTTGGCGAACGCGGCGACCATCGGGTCGACGCCTGGTTGCAGCCACGGTCGGTCGAAGGTGCCGACACCGAAGACGTCGCTGCCCGGCCAGTTGAAGCTGTGCCAGTAGCACACGGCGATGCGCAGGTGGTCGGCCATGCGCTTGCCGGAGACCATCCGGTCCGGGTCGTACACGCGGAACCGGAACGGGGTGTCGTCGTCACCGCCCGCGCCGGCAGTCGGGATCGGTTCGGGGACGTTGGCGAAGAAATCGGTCATGGCTGCTCCCTTGCGCCGGCGATGCGCTCGTTTGTCGCAGCTTTCAACAAATCAGTGCGTGCTGTCAACGGCGACGCCGAGCGGATCGGCCAGCAGGTTCTCGAAGGCGAGCTCGGCTGCGCCGAGCAGCACGGTGTCGGCTCCGAGCGACGAGGGCACCACGCGCAAGCCGTCGCGTGCCGACGGCGTGGCTCTGCGTTCGATCTCGGCGTCGAGCGTGTCGCGGATGAGCGGGTGCAGGCGCCTGAACAGGCCCCCGAGCACGACCATCGACGGGTTGAGCGCGTTGATCAGACCGCCGAGCCCGATGCCCAGCCAACGCGCCTCGACGGCGAGCGCCTCGAGCGCCTCCGGTACCCCCGCAGCTGCGTCGGCGAGGACCGCATCCACGGCCGCTCGGCCACCGTCGGCCGGCCGGCCGGTGCGGCGGAGGAGCGAGCCCTCGCCGACCTCGGTCTCCCAGCAGCCGACCGAGCCGCACTGGCAGTGCAGGCCATCCGGGTTGACGGGGATGTGCCCGACCTCGCCGGCGAACCCCGATGCGCCGGTGATCGGCTCGCCGCGAGCGACGAAGCCGCCGCCTACGCCGACCTCGCCCCAGATGCACAGCACGTCATCGACGCCCTTCGCCGCGCCTCGGCGCACCTCTGCCAGCACGGCGAGGTCGGCCTCGTTGGCGAGGAACAGGTCGAAGCGGCCTCCGAGCGCTTCGTCGAGCAACGCTCCGAACGGCGCTTCGCGCCATCCGAGGTTCGGAGCGAACATGACCGTTCCGTCGGAGCGACGGACGATCCCGGCGACACCGAGGCCGAGGCCCACGATCCGGCACGACGGCACCAGGCCACTCTCGATCTTGGCCACCGCTTCGACGATGTCGTCGACCGTGCGCTCGACCGACACGCGCGAGCGCGGGCGGTCGATGCGGACGCTGTCGAGGACCACGCCGCCCAGGCCGACTGCGGCCACACCGATCGCATCGACCAGCACCTCGACGGCGAGCGCGACGTTCTGCTCGGAACGGACGCTGGCCACGGGCGACGGCCGCCCGGGGCTGCCGTCCGACACGGCCGGCCGCTCGACGATCAGGCCGGCGCGGACGAGCTCGCCGACGAGCGCCCCGACCGCGCTGCGGGTCAGCCCTGTGCGGGCCACCATCTCGGATCGCGACGTCGGACCGTCGACGTGCAGCGCGCGCAGCACCGTCGAGAGGTTCGCGCTGCGCACGGTCTCGCTGCGCAGTCCCACGGGCTCGGCGAGCGTCGTGCCGACCCGGGATCTCGCCGTCATCCGATCCGTCCCCCCTCTTCTTCCAACACCCACGTCGCTTCGCTGCCCCACCGGTCGTCGTACACCAACTCCCTGAGGGGCCGCCGTCGCACGGGCCCGTGCGAACCGACCGGACGGCCGAGCGTGATGCATGCCGACAGCGCGACCCCTTCGGGTACGTCGAGCTGCTGTGTCAACTCGGTCTCGACGAGATGGTGCCATCCCGTGAGCACGCCACCATACCCGAGCGCGCGAGCTGCGAGCAGCAGGTTCTGGCAGGCTGGGTAGATCGAGGCGCCCTCGTACGGGGTCGGCTCGCGGTACCGCACGAGGCACGCCAGGACGATCACCGGGACCTCTTCGATGTGGTCGACGTAGTGCTGCATGGCGGCGACCGTGCGCGCAGCACGCGTCGACGTGTCGGCATCGGTCCCGCTGAGGAAGCCCTCGTGCTCGCGCTTGGCAGCCCATCCGCGGCGAAAGGCGCCGCCCAGCAGCCGCTTGACCTGTTGGGCGCGCTCGCCGTCGCGCAGGACGAGGAAGCGGAACGGCTGCCGGTTGGTCCCACTCGGTGCCCGGGTGGCGTGCCACAAGATGGTCGCGAGATCCTCGTCGGGGATCGGGTCGGGCCGGTATCGCCGGATCGCGCGCGTGGTGGCGAGACCCGTCAGCAGGTCAGGGATCTCACGTGTCATGCCGGGCGACGCGCTACCGGCCCGTGAAGTCGGGCGCCCGCTTCTCCATGAACGCAGCGACGCCCTCGGTGAAGTCCTTGGTCCGCACGAGCGGCAGCAGCTGGAGGAAGACGTGGTGGACGTGCTGCTCGAACGTCTCGGTCTCGGCGGCGCGCAGCATGCGCTTGATGGCGCGGACGGCCAGCGGGGCGTTGGCGGCGATCTCGTCGGCCAGCTCTCGGGCGCGCCGACCGATCTCGTCGTCGGGCACCACGGCGTTGACGAGACCGAGCTCGAGCGCCTCGGCGGCGCGGATGGTGCGACCGGTGAACAACAGCTCGGCTGCCTTGGCGGAACCGACCAGGCGGGGCAGCAGCCAGGTGCCGCCGCTCTCGGGGAGGATGCCGCGCTTCGCGAAGCCGGTGTTGAGCTTGGCGGACTCGGCCGCGATCCGAACATCGCAGCCGAGCGCCAGGTCGAGTCCGTATCCCGCTGCGCCACCGTTCAACGCACAGATCGTCGGCGTGTCGATCTGGTGCAGCACGATCGGGGGCGTGTCGCGCACGTCGAGCTCGCCGGCGCGAGCCATGACGCCGCCGTCGGGGCTGCCGAGGTTGCCGAGCGACCCCGGCGGACCGGCCATCTGCGCCGCGAGGTCGAGGCCCGCGCAGAACGCCCGCCCCCGCCCCGTGAGCACGATGCAGCGCACGTCGTGATCGCCGTCGGCCTCGAGCAGCCGTGCCGACAGCGCGTGCAACATCGGACCCGAGATGGTGTTCATCCGCTCAGGTGCGTCGAGCGTGATCGTTGCGACGTGCCCCGTGACGTCGAAGTCGACCTCGTCGTTCATGGGACGACCGTACCGCGTGAATCCTGTGTGAACGCAGGCGAAGAGGCTCGCGCGGCAGGTGGGACTCCTTGTCACCGGCCTGGCCACCGCTTAGGCTGGCCGCCTCCGATAACAACCGAGCGGCACGTTCCGCACGGACTCCTAGGGGGAGACATACACATGCAGAGAACCCGTGTGCGCCGGGTGGGCGCACTTCTCATCGGGCTGGCCGTGTTCGCCACGGCCTGCGGTGGTGACGACGACGACGACTCCGCAGCGACCACCGCTGCGCCGGCGACGTCGGCTGCGCCTGAGACCACCGAGGCGATGTCCGAGACCACCGAGGCGATGTCCGAGACCACCGAGGCGATGTCCGAGACCACCGAGGCGATGTCCGACACCACGGCACCGTCCGGCGGTGGCGGCGACCTCGAGGGCTTCAAGGGCACCACGCCGTTGACCGAGCTGAGCGGTGACTTCAAGGACCGCCTGCTCGAGGTCGACCCCGCGCTCATCGACTACAACTACGCAGCCGAGGCCTACGACCTCACGACGATCATCGCCCTCGCGGTGGCCGTCGCCGAGGATGACGGCATCGGCTATGCGGCCGAGATCCAGGGAGTCACCCGCGACGGTGAGAAGTGCACCGACTTCGCGAGCTGCATGGAGATCATCAGCGCCGGCGGCGACCCGGACTACGACGGCCAGTCGGGTCCGATCACGCTGAACGGTGTGGGCGATCCGCTCGAGGCCAGCTACGGCGTGCTCACGATGGGCGCCGACAACCGCATCGACGACTCGCTCACCACGTACCTGCCGGCCAAGGCCGCCGATTCGGCCGACGTGCCGGCGGTTCCGGTCGAGGGCACTCGCAAGGGTGACGGCGTGTTGAAGATCGGCTCCATCCTGCCGGTCACGGGCAGCCTCGCCTTCCTCGGGCCACCCGAGATCGCAGGTGTCGACCTCGCCATCAAGGACATCAACGAGGCCGGCGGCGTGCTCGGCAAGCCGGTCGAGATCAGCAAGGGTGACTCGGGTGACACGCCGGAGTTCGCGAACCAGACGGTCGACCGTCTGCTCGGCGAGAACGTCGACGCCATCATCGGTGCGGCCGCCTCGGGCGTGTCGCTCGGCGTGATCGACAAGATCACCGGCGCCGGCATCGTCCAGTTCAGCCCGGCGAACACGTCGGACAAGTTCACGACCTACGCCGACAAGGGCCTGTACTTCCGTGTCGCTCCCCCGGACCTGCTCCAGGGCGCGGCCATCGCCAAGCTCATCGCCGACGACGGCGCCACCAACGTGGCGATCATCGCTCGCAACGATGCGTACGGCACCGGCCTGGCCGACGTCGTCGAGCAGACGCTCACGGCTGCGGGCATCGACGTCAGCGTGAAGAAGATCTACGAGCCCGATGCGGGCACGTTCGACGCCGAGGTGTCCGAGATCGCGGGAGCGTCGCCTGACGCCATCGCGGTCATCGGCTTCGAGGAGTCGTCGAAGATCCTCCGCACGATGGTCGAGAACGGCATCGGCCCGAAGGACGTCGCTGTCTACGGTTGCGACGGCAACATCGGCAACGGCCTCGGCGAGAGCTACGACGCGGGCGAGTGACCCCGCCGTCTCGCTGAGACGCACCTGACGACGAAGGCCCCGGGCTCCGGCCCGGGGCCTTCTCGCGTGAGGTCCGTCGCTCAGCCGCCGCCGGTGGCGCGGCTGAGGGTGCCCAGGTACAGGCCGATCACGTTCGGGTCGGCGAGCAGCTCGCGCCCGGTGCCCGTATAGGCGTTGCGACCCTGGTCGAGGACGTACGCGCGGTCCGCCACCTGCAGGCACCGGCGGGCGTTCTGCTCGACCATCAAGATCGCGACGCCAGTCGAGTTGATGTGGCGGCACTGGATGAAGACCTCGTCCTGCAGCATCGGCGACAGGCCGGCAGACGGCTCGTCGAGCAGCAGGACGGTCGGGTCGAGCATGAGTGCGCGGCCCATCGCCACCATCTGCCGCTCACCGCCCGACAGCGCCCCGGCGTGTTGACTCGCTCGCTGGAGCAGCTTCGGGAACATCGTGCCGACGTACTCGAACCGCTCCTCGAAGATCTTCGGCCGGAGGTAGCAACCCATCTCGAGGTTCTCGCGCACCGTCAGGCTGGGGAACACGTTCTTGGTCTGGGGCACGAACCCGACCCCGCGCGACACGAGCTCGTGCGCCTTGCGGCCGGTGATGTCCTGACCCTTGAACGTCACCGAGCCCGACACGATGCGCACCTGGCCGAGCACGGCCTTCAACAACGTCGACTTGCCGGCGCCGTTGGGACCGATGATGCCGACGAACTCTCCAGGCGCCACGTGCAGGTCGCACCCGTTCAGGATGTTCACGTCGGGCGTGTAGCCGGCGACGATGTCGGACACCTCGATGATGTTGTGCTCGGTCGTCTCGCTCACAACTGCCGCCCGAGGTCGGTGTTCTGGTGTGCACCGAGATACGCGTCGATGACCGCTTGGTTCGCACCGATCACTGCCGGAGGACCCTCGGCGATGATCTGCCCCTCGGCCATCACGACCACCCAGTCGCTGATCTCGTGCACCATGTCCATGTCGTGCTCGACGAACAGCACTGTCCGGCCCTCGTCCTTCAGGCTGCGGATGTGGTCGAGCAGGCTCTGCTTCAGCGCCGGGTTCACACCTGCCATCGGCTCGTCCAGCATGATCAGCCTCGGCTCGACCATCAGCGCACGCGCCATCTCGAGGAGCTTGCGCTGGCCGCCCGACAGCGAACCGGCGTACTCGTCGCGCATGTGATCCATGCGGAAGCGAGCGAGGAGGGCATCGGCGCGCTCGGTGTTGGCCGCCTCCTCGTCCTTCCAGAGCCACCGGAACGGCGCGCGCCAGAAGTGCTCGCCGCGCTGCTGGAAGGCGCCGAGACGCATGTTCTCGATCACCGACATGCGCGTGAGGCTCTTGGTGAGCTGGAAGGTGCGGACCATGCCGAGCTTCGCGGTGCGATGCGGAGCGACCTTGTTCATCGGGTGCCCGTCGAAGGTCCAGGTCCCCGTGTCGACGTCGTCGAAGCCGGTGAGCAGGTTGAAGAAGGTGGTCTTGCCGGCACCGTTGGGGCCGATGAGCGCAGTGATCGTGTTGCGCTGCACCTCGAGGTGGTCGACGTCGACGGCCACCAGGCCACCGAAGGATCGGCGGACGCCGTCGGCCACCAGGATCGGATCGGGCTTGGGCACCCCTGGTTCGTGGGCGACGCCGGTGAGGGTCGCCGCGCCGCCGGTCATCGTCGCGTCACCTGACATCGAACGCCTGCTCCTTGCGATTGCCGAAGATGCCTTGCGGGCGGAAGACGACCAGCAGGACGAGGCCGAGCCCGACGAGCATGAACCGCACGAACCCGTAGTTGTTCGCGCTGACCAGCCAGCTCGGCAGCTTCCACCCGTTGGCGTCGGTGGCGTTCTTCAAGAATCCCTCGGTGAAGGAGATGATGAACCAGAAGATGACCGACCCGATGATCGGGCCGCGGACCTTGCCGACACCACCGAGCACCAGGATCGCATACGCGAAGAACGTGAGCTCGGTCCGGAAGGTGATCGGCGTGGCGATCTGGTTGCCGACCGCGAGGACGGCGCCACCGAAGGCACCGATCACACCGCCGATCACGAGGCTGATCATCTTGTAGGCGAAGACGTTCTTGCCGAGGCTGCGCGCTGCGTCCTCGTCCTCGCGGATGCTGCGCAGCACTCGACCCCACGGGCTGCGGATCAGCGCCCACACCAGCACACCGGACAGCGCGACCAGTGCCCATCCCACGATGATGATCCACAGGTCGTAGTTCGTGAGCGGCTGCTTCCAGAGGTGGAACCGTGCCCGGTCGAACGGGACGCTGTCGCGGAAGTCCTGGGTGAAGCTGTTGATGCCGTCGGTGCCACCCGTGAAGTTGGTCCACTTCGGCGTCGAGACCAGGAGACGCAGGATCTCGGCTGCGGCGATGGTGACGATCGCGAGGTAGTCGGAGCGCAATCGCAGCGTCGGGATGCCGAGCAGCAGCGCGAACACGGTGGCCATCACGATGAGCACGGGGATCGTCGCGAACATGTTCCATCCCCAGTACGACACGGGGATGGCCACGCTGTAGGCACCGATGAGGAGGAACCCGGCCTGGCCGAAGTTGAGCAGGCCGGTGTACCCGAAGTGCACGTTCAACCCGGCCGACGCCAGCGCGAACCCGATCGCGTTCACCCCGATGCCCGTGTAGATCGCATTGGAGATGATCAGTGCCCAGTTCATCCGACGCGCTCCTTCTTCCCCAGGATGCCTTGCGGTCTCACCAGCAGGATGACGATGAGCGCGAGCAGCGCGCCGACGTTCTTCAAGTCGGTGTACCCGCTGAAGAACCACGCCCACAACTGGACGAACAGACCCACCACGAGCGAGCCCACGAGGGCACCGAACGGCCGGCCGAGGCCGCCCAGTGTGATCGCCGCGAACATCAACAAGAGCAGGCGGCTCCCCATGCTCCACTGCACCTGTTCGTCGAGGCCGAACAGCACACCGCTCAGTCCAGCCAGCGCGCCCCCGAGCATCCAGACGAACAGGATGATCCGATCGGTGTTGATGCCGGTGGACGACGAGAGGTCGGGGTTGTCGCTGACCGCCCGGATCGCCTTCCCGGTGCGCGTCCGCATGAGCATGTAGGCGACCAGGCAGAGCATCAGCAGCGAGACAGCCGCAGCGAAGAGGTCGCGCGGCGTCACCGGCAGCCACGAGAGGTTCCGCTGGCTCGAGAACTCGCGGTACGACTTGGGCTGCGCGCCGAAGCGGAACTGGATGAAGAACCTGAGGAAGATCGCGATGCCGATCGACACGATCATCATCGACGTCAGGCCGATGCGACGCCGGCGCATCGGACGCCACACGCCCACTTCGAGCCCGCCCGAGAACAGCGCACCGGCGGCGATGCCGAACAGTGACGCGAACGCGAGCTGGACGAACGCCTGGCCGCCGGTCGTGGAGTGGAAGATGCGGAGGTGGTCGTCGACCGTCCACGTGACGACCGCGCCCATCGTGACGGTCTCGGCGTGGGCGAAGTTCGACAGACCGGTCGTGGCGTAGATGAGCGACAGGCCCACGCTCATGATCGCGATGACGAGCCCGAACCGGAGACCGATGAGGATCGTCTTCGGCAGCAGCTCGATCTTGCTCTTCGCGTCGGGCGCTGCAGCGCCGAGGTTGAAGTTCGCGTTGCCGCCGAGGCCTTGCGTCGGCGTGACGCTGCGCTCTCCCGACTGACCGTCGGGCAACCCGAGGCCCTCGGGCAGGGAGTCGGCGTCGATGCGCACCGTGTACGTGTCGGCGTTCGGAACGCCGAGCTCGACCAGGCCCTTGTCGTCGGTGGCACCGCTGTCGATCTCGTTGCCGGCAGCGTCGACGACGACGACCTCGACGCCCTCGACGGGTTCCTTCTTGCCGCCACCCTCGGGCGTGTTCTGCACGCGCACCCTGATGATGATCTCGTCGCCGTCAGGCGCGGCGGCGGCAGGCGACCACAGGGCCCCCACCAGCGCGAGGGATGCGACGACGACAACGACGAGATGTCTGATTCTGATGGTCACTCGTCGTGCGCTCCCCTGCCCTGACCCGTCGGGACAGCTTGGCACAATTCACACGCAGCGCGGAACGGTCGTGCCGTCATCGCGAGGACCTGCACACGACGTTCACGGTTCGTCACACGAGCAGCGGACCACCGTCGGCACGGAACTACCGTCGACGATCGATGACGGCTCACCACCTCGACAGCACGCAAGCAGTCCCGCAGCCGAGCCTGCCCGGCACCGAGAGCGCCGACATGTGCGAGGTGCTCCTCATCCGCCACGGGAGATCGGCCGACGTCGTGCCGGGCAGTCGCGAGTCCGCCGATCCACCGCTTCACGACCTCGGCGTGGTGCAGGCCGCGGCGTTGGCTGCTCGACTCGCGCCGCTCGAACTGCACGGGGTGTACAGCTCGCACCTGCAGCGCGCGATCCAGACCGCTCGTCCGCTGGCCGACCAGCGCGGACTCGAGCTCGAGACCCACGCCGACCTCGAGGAGATCCGTCTCGGCGACTGGAGCAACGGCGAGTTCCGCCGGCGCGCGGCAGTGGAGCCTCACCGGTCGGTGGGACGGCATACCGGGCTGCGAGGGTGACGACGGCCTGCGTTGCCGCGTGGCTGCGAACATCGCGCTCCTCGCCGAGCGGCACCGCGGCGAGCGCATCGCCGTCGTGGTGCACGGCGGTGTCATCAACGCTTACGTGTCGCACCTCCTCGACGTGCACCGCTCGTTGTGGATGCCCGTCGAGAACACGAGCATCACGATGGTGCGCCTGCACCGCGACGCGTTCCCGACGATCGTCTCGATCAACGACTGCCACCACCTCTACGACCCGGTGCTCGGGCCTCCGGTGTGACCATCGTTGTCCGCCACGGTTCGCAGGGCTAGCCTGTGCGACCAAGCGGAGATCTCACTGTTCGTTCGCCGTACCCACGGAGACGACGGCGAGCCAGTTGGAGGTCGCACCGTGCCGTTCGAAACCGTGAAGAAGTTGGGCTTCACCGTTCTGATGCTGTTCCTGCTGATCTCGTTCTGGAGCAACCCGGGCGGGAGCGCGAACGTGTTCGAGGACTTCGTCGGCGATGTCGGCGGCTTCTTCGCGATCGTGATCGACAAGAGCGCCGAGTTCGTCAAGGGGTTGGCGAACTGACGGTCTCGACCGCCGGAGCCTCAGCAGCCACCTCGTCGGCCGTCGAGATCGACAGCGACTCGACCAGCCACACGGTCACGGCCCACAGGAGGGTCGCTCCCGCGACGTGCGCTGCGACGAGCGCGGCCGGAACCCCGGTGAAGTACTGCAGGTAGCCGATCCCGCCCTGCGCGATCGCGACGCAGATCCACAGGACCAACGGGCCGTCGAGCACGGCCCGGTCGACCGGTCGGTGCCGTAGGCGGATCATGAGGAACACCACCGCAGCGACCGACACCCACACCGCGACGCTGTGCATCTGCGCCGCACGAGAGATGTCGATGTCGAACCGGCGCGCCTCCTCGTCACCTGCATGGGGGCCGGCCCCGGTGACGATCGTGCCGAACACGACGGCCAGACCCGTCGCCGCGACGCATGCCCACACGTGCCGGCGGATCGACCGGCCGACGCGGTGCCGGCGTGACGACGACGGCATCCCCGCCCGCGAGTACAGCACCACGGCGACAGCGACGAGCACCATCGATACGACGAGGTGCGCCTGCACGGCGACGGGGTGGAGGTCGACGAGGACGGTGATGCCACCGAGCACGATCTGCGCGAGCACTCCGAGCACCAGCCCCACGGACAGCCACGTGAGGTCGCGGCGGCGAGGCTCGCGCGCGAGTGACGCCAGCACGGCAACGATGACACCTGCGGAGACGAGCCCGGTGAACAAGCGGTTGATCTGTTCGATCGCGGCGTGGCCCGTCGAGACGTCGACGAGCTTCTGGTTGTTGCAGCGCGGCCAGTCGTCGCATCCGAGGCCCGAGCCCGTGAGGCGAACGGCCGCGCCCGTCACGACGATCAACGCGATCAGCAGCAGAGCGACCAGGCAGATGCTCCGGTACTGCCCGGGAGTGACGCGGCGTCGCACGGCCGCCAGCGTACGGAGGGCGGCAGGGCTTCACCCAGTCGCCCCGGTCACCGTCCGGTCGTCGGTGGCGTCGGGGTGCTCGCTACGGTCGCCGTCGTGCTGACGAGCTTTGACGACTACCCGATCCACCAGGCTTCGGTGCCCATCGCCCACACCGCGACCAGCGACATCAACCACTACGACCGCTACTTCTTCAACGGATATGCATCCGACGGCCGCCTGTACTTCGCGCTCGCGATGGGCCTGTATCCCAACCGGCACGTCTCGGACGCGGCCTTCTCCGTGATCAGAGGCTCCGAGCAGGTCTCGGTGCACACCTCGCAGCGGGCTCCGTCCGACCGTCGTGACGCGACGAAGGTGGGGCCGATCGAGGTGCGCATCGTCGAGCCCATGGTTCGGCTGCAGCTGCTCATCGACGCTCCCGAACACGGCGTGCGGGCCGACCTCACGTTCGACGGTCGGTCGCCGGCGATCGAGGAGCCGCGCTTCTTCCAGCGCATCGGCGCTCGTGTCTTCTTCGACTACACGCGGCTCACCCAGTTCGGGTCGTGGACGGGTTGGATCGAGCTCGACGGCGAGCGCATCGACATCGACCCGTCGGAGGTGCTCGGTTCGCGCGATCGCTCGTGGGGCGTTCGCCCGGTCGGGGAACCGTCGTCCATGGGCGCGCCGGTCGGCGCGCTGCCGCAGTTCTACTGGCTGTGGGCACCGGTCAACTTCCCGAGCACCTCGACCCACTTCGACGTGAACGAGTACGCCGACGGACGCCGCTGGCACGAGGTCGGCGCGCTCGCCCCGGTCGGCCACATGGAGGCTCGGCTCGTCCGCACCGTGGAGTACCGGCACGAGTGGCGACCGGGTACTCGGTGGGCGGCGTGGTTCGAGTACGACCTCGTCGACTGGGACCAGTCGGTCACGACCGTGCGACTCGAGCCGATGTTCGAGTTCATGATGCGTGGGCTCGGCTACGGCCATCCCGACCACCGCCACGGCAGTTGGCAGGGCGAGCTGATGATCGCCGCTGAGCGGACGTCGCTCCCGGTGGACGACCCCTGCGCGCTCGATCACCTGCACATCCAGGCGCTCTGCCGGGCCACGCTCACCCGTCCAGATGGCAGCACCGAGCAGGGCACCGGCATCCTCGAGCAGCTCGTCATCGGCCCGCACACCAGCGGCCTCACCGGCCTCCTCGACCCGTACCGCACCTGAGATCGGGCGCCTTGCAGCGACGGCCCGGGGGGTGCAGCCTGGGCTCGTGAGAGGTCACCTCGCTCTCCGTCTGGCCATCGGCCTCGCGGTGCTCGCCGCCTGCACGGGCTCGGACGACGCGACGAACAGCACAGCGGCCGCGCCGACTACAGCCGCGCTGGCGCCGGCGGAGCGGCTCGGGGTCGTCGATCTGCCGTGCGACGAGCGGACCCCGATCACCTCAGCGTCGGGGCTGACCGAGGTGGAGGCAGTCGCCACCGACGCGACCGTGTACGGCTTGGTCTTCCTGACCCACCCGGCACCGATCGTGGACGGTGACGAGGTGAAGGTCGTGTGGCGCATGACCGGTGAGGGCGACGTCCACGTCGCGAGCGAGGCGCCGAGCGGGAGGGCGGGAACGCTGACCTTCGGTCCCGAGTACCACCCGAGCAGCAGCTACGACCGGCCAGGCATGGAGTGGGGAACCGGCTTCCTGTTCGACGAACCGGGCTGCTGGCACATCCACCTCGAGCGCGACATCGGGCAAGGAGACGTCTGGTTCGACGTCGCACAGGCGCCGGGCTGACGGGACCCGCGGACCGTCCGCTGATGTCTCCTGCTCCCCGCTGGCGTCCGAAACCTACGTAACCGTCCAAAGCCGCGGAGCCTTTGTGCGGTCACGCAGATCCCACCGGCTCGGCCTGCGTGACCGTGCAGGGACGCGGAGCGTTTGTGCGCGATCGATGGACAGGGCTGGGACGTCGGCGCAGGCGCGGGGCCGCCGAGTTCGGGCCGTTGGGCCGACTCAGGTGTGGCGGATGGTCATGCCGCCGTCGACGGCGATGATCGCGCCGTTCAGGAAGCTCGCGGCAGGCAGGCACAGGCTGACGGTCATCTGCGCGACCTCTTCGGGCTCGCCGTAGCGTCGCAGGGGCACACGCCGCTTGGCGTACGTCTGCTTGGCCTCGTCGTCGATGCCGGCGGTCATGCCCGTGTTGATCGGCCCGGGGCAGATGCAGTTGACCGTCACGCCGTGGCGGCCGAGCTCGACGGCGAAGCTCTTGGTCAGGCCGACCACCCCCGCCTTGCTGGCCGCGTACGCGGCGAGTCCGGCGGTGACCACGATGGTCTCGGTTGATGCGATGTTCACCACGCGCCCTCCGCCGTCGGCCTGGCGCAGGTACGGCTGGCACAGGCGGATGAGGCGCGAGTGCGCGGTGAGGTTGACGTCGAGGGTGCGCGCCCAGTTGGCCTCGTACTCGGCCTCGTCCTGGAACGCGGAGGTCACCAACGACACGCCGGCGTTGTTGATCAGCACGTCGATGCCACCCAGGCGCTCGGCGACATCGGCGACCAACCGCTTCAGCGCGCCGTGATCGGCGACGTCGGCGACGAAGTCGTGCGCCGCGTCGGGGCCGTGCACCTGGCGGATCTCGTCGACGACTGCGAGCACACGCTCGGCGTCGAGGTCGACCACCGCGACCCGCGCCCCCTCGTCGGCGAAGAGGTGCGCCGTGGCCCTCCCCATGCCCGACGCGGCCCCGGTGACGAGTACCCGCCTGCCGGCCACCGAACGGGACAACTGCGACAGTCGGGTGCTCACTCGGCCACGGTATCGCAGCGATAGCGTGCGGTCCGGTGAAGAAGCAGACGGTGGAAGAGCGCCGGGCCGAGATCCTCGAGGTCACCTGCCAGGTGGTCATCGAGCGCGGGTTCGCGGGCACGCGCATCAGTGACGTCGCCAAGCGGCTCGACGTCTCGAGCAGCCTCATCCACTACCACTTCGACTCGAAGGAGCAACTGCTCGCCGAGGCGTTCGCCCACTATGCGCAGAACGACGTCGCCGAGATGGAGGAGGAGGTCCGCGCCGCTCCGACCGCACTCGCGCAGCTCGACCGGATCATCCAGAGCTACGTGCCCGAGGGCAGCGACGACGTCGAGTGGATGTTGTGGATCGACGGGTGGGGTGAGGCGCTGCGCAACCCGATGATGAAGAAGATCAGCCAGGCGCTCGACGAGCAGACCTCCGAGCTGCTGCGCCGGGTGCTCACCTACGGCGTCGAGACCGGCGAGTTCACCTGTGCCTCGCCCGCGGCGACAGCGATCCGCCTCACGGCCCTCGTCGACGGCCTGGCCGTCCAGTTCGCCGCCCACGACGGGATGATGGACCGGGCCCAGCTGATCGACCACGTGCGCACCGTTGCGGCCGCCGAGGTCGGGCTGTCGCTCGGGCACTTCGACGGGATGGCCCACGAGCCGACGGCTCCGGCACGCACGGCTCCAGGCGCTGCCACCGACTCGGCGTTGCGCCAGCTCGTCGCGCAGTTCTGCGACGCCGTCATCCGCCGCGACGCCGATGCGTTCGCCGCGGTGTGGACCGACGACGCGACGTGGGACCTCGGGAACGGGCAGCCCGCGACCGGACGAGGCGAGATCCTGTCGTCGTTCGAGAAGGCCATCCGCCCGACGACGTGGATCGTCCAGAGCCCGGGCGCGTGCGTGTTCGAGGTCGACGAGAGCACCGGTGTCGCCACCGGCCGGGTCACCTTCGACGAGCGATTCCAGCGGCGCAAGGGCGGTCCCGGCACGATGGTCGGCACCTACCACGACGAGTACCGCCGCGAGGCCGGTCGGTGGCGCTTCGTCCGCCGCCACCTCGAACCGATCGAGCGCACCTGAGCCGACCCGGCAGCTCCGAAGCTCGCCGGGCCGTACAAACCGACCGGCTGCGACCACGTGGACAGAACGAGCGCGGAGCGGGCATTCGGAGCGGGCGCGGCGCGTCCTGCTGTTCTTGTCCAGGACCGAATCACCTCACTGGCACGGACGCTCGACCATCGCGAGAAAGCACGTCTGCGACTCGTCGCCAGGCTCGTAGGTCAGTCGCAGCTCCTGCACGTTCACGCTGCCAGAAGTGGCGATCACCGCGATCGCGTAGTGCTGGTCTGACGTGTTGACCGATGGAAGGGATGCTGGTTTCGTGGCGCTGAACGGTACGCAGTCCTCGCCGAGCCAGCGCGAACCCCATGAGCCTGCGCCGCCGCGTGTAACGGTTCCCTGCCAGCCCCCAGGGCAGGCCAGAAGCTCGGTCGCCGAGGTCGTACTGAGTGTGATGGGACCTGGGATCGAATGAATCTGCTCGAACGTCGCGGCATCCGTCTCAGACAGGTCGACGTTGGTCATCACGACAGACCAGGCCGGAATGGTTGTCGTTGACGAACCAGCAGTTCCGGGCGAGGCGGAGTCGCACCCTGAGATGAGGAGCAGCGCTGGAACCAACAGGCGTGACGCTGATGTCCTCACACCGCAACCGTACCGCTGTCGTTCGTGGGCCCTGCGAGCACCGAACTGCCGCTCCGCGCTCTTGTGAAATGCTGATCCCGTGAGTGAACCGGCAGCGATCTGTGGCGAATTCATCGTTCGAGCGTCGTTCACCATCACTGGTCGTGGAACATGTGCGGCGGGCTATCTGACTTCGGGCGACTTCCGACGCGGTGACAGCGTTCGCTGGAACACGCCCGATGGAGTCGGACACGCGACATGTAGCGGCTTCACGACAATCACCGAGCGACCCGGCCAACAGCCACCCACAGTCGGTCTCATGCTCGCGGACGCGGAACCGAGCGAGTTCGTCGAGGGCATGACGCTGACCATCTTCCGGTAGCTCCCAACTGCCGCTCGGCGCCCGTCGTCCTGCGCGCCCGGCAGTGGTTGCGCTCTGCGCGGCCACCGGGCAATCTGTGCGCGTGACGATCAAGGGGGGACAGTCTGCCTTCGCTGATCCTGACCTCTGCACGATCAGGGTCAAGGCAGACATGCCGCCCGAGCGGGGTACCGCGCTGGAGTCCGTGATCGGACATTTCGCCGACCATCCGCCGTTCTGGATTGACGAGTCATGGAAGTCGGAACTCCTCGTCGGAACGCTCAAGACCGAACGGAGCAAACCACGAACGAGTGTGATTGGGGGAGCTTCGTCAACCAAGGTGATCCGTGCGGTCCGCCGACCGCGCACGACCGAGTTGACTGGCGTTTCGGTTGTCTGGTTGCCGCCCGGCTACACAGGCGGACCGGAGAATCCGTGGACGAACCTCTCGATGCATTTCTACGGCCCGATGGTCTCGACGTTCGACGGTCCGCTCCCGGAGGGCGTGCGCTCAGACCCCCGTCTTGGCCCAATGCTGCTCGATATGACCGTCCGTATGGTCGCTGCGGGCGGCACGATCGCGTCAGGCGGAGGCTGGTTCGGGAGATACGAGTTCGAGCCATTCTTGGCGAACCAGGGCGTTGCACCATGGAAGCATCCCGGGCGCGGGTACTCATACATCATGTGCTTCGACGACCAAGAGATCGCGCAGCTGGGCGGCATGGACACTTTCGCCGCCGCGCCGATCGAACGATCTCAGCCGGTTCACACCGCAGATGGTGAGCAGTGCATCGTGACGTTGCTCGCCGAAGCTCCGGCGACCATCACGGACGCCCAGCTTCGGGCGTGGAAGGACTTCCTGAGGCCGCTGCTCGCGGTCGGTGTGGAGCGCAGACGCGAGCACACTCACGGCAAACAAGCCTGGGGACCGGAGTACCGACAACAATTGTTGCGGCCGCCTCTAGTCCTTCCGGAGGACTGGCCCGAGATCGCCTGACCACACAGTCGACGCAAGAACGCGGACGCACGAAGTAGCGCCGAACTGCCGATCGGCACCTCAGAGCGTCCGGAGCCGCAGTCCTCGGATCGACTCGAAATGCTTGCGGTTCCTGGTCGCGAGTCCGAGTCCGTGCTCCAGTGCCGTGGCGGCGATGAGTGCGTCGGGAAGTCGAATCGCGAACTCCCGAGCGACCCGGCCAGCTCGCTCAGCGATCGCACGGTCGACTGCGAGTTCTCGGAAGGGTGCGAGCAACTGGCTCGACAGGTTCGTGGCCGTGTTGCCTGCAAAGAGCTCTGCGCGGGTCACGACCGAGTAGTACAGCCGATGCCGGCCTGGGACGAGCGCGGCAGCACCCCGGAGATGGTCGATGAAAATGTCGGTGTCGACCAAGAGGTCAGACACGCTGCCACTCGTCGCGTGACGGAGCGTTCGCATCTGGGGCGACGCCGAACGTCGCGGCGAGCGCCGTCGTCGCGTCAGCATCATCGGTGAGGTACTCGTCGAGCGCCCGTCGAATGATCACGGCCATCGTGACACCCTCGGCGTCGGCCAACTGGTCGACCTTCCGGCGCTGTTCCTCAGTGAGGTACACCTGTGTTCGGGTCGATGACATACAGCAACTCTATACAGCATCACTCCGCCTGAGCAATGCTCGATCTCGCTGACCACATCGCCCCGATCTGCCGCTCCGCGCTGATCGTTCTGCGCCACCGCGACTGCCGTTGCATCGTGAGCGACGATCGGGCAATCGGCGCTTCGCATTGGACGTAGCGCGCGCAGACGGCGTGAGGGGCGCCCCGAACCGTCGACGTGGCGCGACGTGGCACCGTGGTCGTGGTCAGTGTTGGACGCAGTAGCGTCGCGCACCGAGAGAGGCGCGCCGCGGGAGTATCCAGATGCCGAACCAGCTCGTCGCAGGACTCCAGGTTCATTACGAGATCGAGGGGACAGGACCGCAGTGCATGATCTTCGTGCACGGGTTCCGGAACTCGACTGAATCGTGGCAGCCCGTGCGGGATCGTCTCGACGGTCAGACCTTCACAGCGTGTTTCGTCGACCTGCCCGGCTGCGGACGTAGCGATGCGCCGGTGTCGTGGGAGCGATGCACCATCGAGAGCTATGCCGGAGTTGTCGACGAACTCTGCGCCACTCTTGGCATGACCAACCCCGTCGTCGTGGGCCACAGCCTCGGCGGTGCCATCGCCATTCGCCTGGCACTCGATCATGCACACCTTCCCCGAGCCCTCGTCCTGGTGGCGCCGGCCTCAACACGGGGCTTCGACTTCGTAGCCGACGGCGCGGACGAGGCTCTCATCAACGCAACCCCGGAGGAAGCCCGGCGGTTCGCTCGCGCCGCGTTTCACGTCCCACCTGATGAGGACGCATTCGAGGAACTGATGGTGGCTGTGCTCGCCGCGAGACACGCGCACATCGAAGGCGCAGTCAGATCGATGAGGGACTTCCACGTGCTCGACGCGCTGGCGAAGATCACAGCCCCCACGCTGATCGTCGCCGGCGACCGCGACCGTCACGTCCCTATCCGGAGCACGTTGACCACAGCCGCCGCCATTCCTCGCGCACTCGTACAGATCTTCCACAACGTGGGCCACGTGCCGTTCGTCGAGGTCCCCGACCAGTTCACCGCGCTCCTCGACGAGTTCGTCCTCCGCGACCTGCCCGACGCCGAACAGAAGCGCGCGACGATCGAGCGGTGACCGCGTCTCTGCTCGGCGCTTGTCGTCCTGCACGATCGCCGTTCGTGACGCGGGGCGTCCAGCGGGCAATCGGCGCCAGTTGCCTCTGATTTCGACAGGTATCACGTTCCGTCATACTGACGTATGGCGAGGGCGATCTCGGTGCGATTGGACGACGAGACGGAACGGGCGTTGCGGCTCCTCGAATCAACAGGTCTGAGCCGGTCCGAGGCGATCCGGTCGTCGCTGCTCGCAACGGCGGACCGGATGCGCCGAGGTTGCCAGGTCGCAGCAGAGGTCGCTGCGCTCGAGGCCGACGACGACGACGACGACGACGACCGGAACGAGATGCTGGCCGTCGCGTCGCTCATGGAGTCGATGCGTGCATCGGGGTGAGGTCTACCGGTTCAAGGTCCCCAAGGGTGTCGGGCACGAGCAGCACGGCGAGCAGTACAGCGTGGTGGTCCAGTCCGATGTGATGCTGCCCCGCTCGGTCGTGGTCGTCGCGCCGACCTCACGACGCGCGAGGCCTGCGTCGTTTCGACCTGAGGTCGAGGTCGCGGGCGATGAGACTCGGGTGTTGCTGGAGCAGCTTGGCGCGGTGGACGTGCAGCGGCTGGGACGGCGCGTCGGCAGGCTGACCGCCGAGGAGATGTGGTCGGTCGATGACGCCCTCACGCGCGGCCTCAGACATCGACGAGACGGTCGCCTACCTGCGCGGCGCCACCGCATCGACATCTGGCGCGTCCCGATCTGCCGCTCGTTGCCGACGGCGACGGCGGCCGCGACCGCCTCGGTCAGGGCCTGACTTCGTAGAACGCGTTCACCGCATGTTCGACGGGAAGTCGCCTGAACTGGGTGAAGCCCGCGGCTTCGGCCATGTCGCGCGCGACCCGCTCGGACAGGCCGAGCGTTCCGAGGCCGGCGCCGTCCGGGGCGCTGAGCGCCGACGACATGCAACTCAGCACGCTGATCCCGTACATGAGCGAGGCCATCGGGTTCTTCGCGACGTTCTGGGCGAAGGTGTCGAGCGCCTTGATGTCGACGAGCAACCAGTTGCCGTCCGGTGCGATTGCCTGCCGGATCGCACCGACGACCTCGTCGGGATGGGTCATGTCGTGGATGCAGTCGAAGGTTGTGACGAGATCGACGCTGCCGTCGTCGGGCAATGCCTCCTCGCGAGGGTCCACGAACCGAGCGTTGCTCAGCCCGCTCGCCGCGAGCTTCTCGTCGGCTCGGCCGAGCGCGTACTGGCTGATGTCGTACCCCACGAACTCGCTCTTCGGGAACGCCTCGGCCATCAGCAGCACCGCTCCCCCGGCACCACACCCGATGTCTGCGACGCGCGCGCCGCGTTCCAGCTTGCCGATCACACCGTCGAGCGCGGGCAGCACGACGGGCAGCAGGAACGCCCGGTTCCACGGCTCGAAGCTGCGCTCGATGCCGACCGCACCTTCGGGTCCGTGGCTGTCGTAGTCGTGTCCCAGTCCGGAGCGGAAGCTGTCGCGCACGTGCTCGAGCGCATGCATCGTCTGCGGCAACCGATGGAACATGCCCATCCCGTACGCGGGGTGGGACGGGCTGGCCAGCACGGCCTCGGCCTCGGGCGTGAGGCGGAACCGCTCGGCCCCGGGCTCGTCGGCATCGACGTCGATCAGGCGAGAAGCGGCCTGGTTGTAGGCCCACTCGCGCACCCACCGCTCGGTGAGGCCGGTCGCCTCGGCGAGCTCGCCACTCGTGCACGGGCGATCGAACCGCGCCATCGCCTCGTACAGCCCCAGCTGATCACCGAGGTGCACCATGCCCGCCGTGACGGCTCCCTCGAGCTTGCTGAAGAGCTGGAAGGAGAACGCCTTCAGCCGGTCGGGGTCGATGTCGTCGAGTGCCATCGATCCAGTCTGGCCGCGTCACACCGTCCGATCGTCACGGGACAAGAACTCGTTGTCGGACAGACGGGTGAGGCTGAAGCTGTGGCCGTCACCCATCTCGAGGGTGCGCAGCCGGCTGACCGACGCGTGGCCGATGACGAAGCGGTCCCACTCCCACGGCGTCGGCGCGAGGCCGAGCAGCTGGCAGATCACGACCGAGTTGGTGCCCGCGTGGGCGACGATCGCGATGCGGAGGTCGGGGATCTTCACCTCCCACATCGCCAGCTCGGCCTCGATGCGATTGACCCCACGCTCTGCAAGGAACAGCGAGCAACCGAGGTGGATGCGGTCCACGAAGTCGCGCACGTTCTCGCCGCCCTCGAGCCCGGCCCACCGGTCGTGTGATCGGCGGGCGCGCTCTTCACGGTACGCCTCTGCCGACTTCTCCTCAGGCGTGCCGTGCCAGATGGGGTTGCGGATCTCCTCGAGCCACGGATCGATCGTCTCGGGTCGACCCAGCGCTCGGAAGAGCGGTGCGGCGGTCTCGCGGGCACGACGCAACGGCGAGCACAGCACCTCATCGAACTCCTCGTCGCGCAGGTACTCGGCCATCGCCTCGGCCTGTCGGCGGCCGAGGTCGGTGAGCGGCGGGTTGTCGATGTTCAGTCCACCTCGAACCCACTCGGGCTGTCCGTGACGGATGAGCACGATCTCCATGCACCGCAGGTTAGAGCCGGCACCGTCCGGGAGACACGACGGATGCACCGCTATGGTCTCGGCCCAGTGGACGAGGGCAGTCAGCAAGGCGATCGTGATCTCGGCAGCGGCGCCGGGTGGCACGCCGACCCCACCGGCCGGTACGAGTTCCGATGGTTCAACGGCACCCAGTGGACCGCCGACGTGTCGGTCGACGGGCAGCGCTACGTCGACCCGCTGAACGTGAGCCCGGCGCCGATGTCCGTCGTGCACCAGCACGCGCCCGACGCGCCAACACCTCCGCTGCGGCGGACGGTCGCCGTGCTGTCCCTCGTGTTCGGGCTGATCTCGGTGACCATCGCGTGGGTGCCGTTCCTCTTCGTCGTGGGCGCCCTCGGCGCGATCGCCGCCATCGTGCTCGGCATCATCGGGGTCCGGCGTGCCCGCGCCGGCACCGGAGGCGGGCGAGGGCTGGCGGTCGCGGGCATCGCCACCGGGGTCGGTGCGCTGTGCCTGTGCCCGATCGGCGTCATCCTCAGCGTGGCGGTGTACGACGAGATCATCGACTACGAGGAACCGGGTCCGAACTTCGTCGACGTCACCTCGTGCACGAGAGACGGCACGATCGTCGCCATCACCGGCACCATCGAGAACCGCGACGACGAGGAACACGGATACGTCGTCGAGATCGCGATCGATGACGGCCAACGCCGGTGGTCCACCGCGCATGTCGAGATCGACGATGTCGCGCCCGGCGACGTGCGGGAGTGGACGCACCGTCAGATCGTCAGCCGGATCGACTCCGACTCCGTTCTCTGTGACGTGCGCGACGTGACGGGCCCGTACCCGTTCGGCATCGACCTCGACGGCTGACTCAGAGCGCCGACGTCGCCGCGACCCACGCCTCGTACATGCGCGCGTACGGTCCGTCGCGCTGGACCAGATCGGCGTGTGACCCGTCCTGCACCAGCCGGCCGTGCTCGAGCACCAGCACCCTGTCGGCGCGAGCCGCGGTCGACAGACGGTGGGCGATCGAGATCGTCGTCCGACCGGCCGCCAGCTTGTCGAGTGCGCGGGTGAGTCGCACCTCGGTCAGGGCGTCGACCGACGAGGTGGCCTCGTCCAGCACCAGCACATCGGGATCGACGAGCGACGCCCGCACCAGCGCGACGAGCTGACGCTCGCCGGCCGACAGGGCCGAGCCGCGCTGGCCGACCTCTGTGTCGATCCCCTCCGGCAGCCCCTCCAACCAGTCGCCGAGCTCGAGGTCGACGACGGCTTGCTCGATGTGCGCGATCGACAGCATCGGTCGGGCGAAGCCGAGGTTCGACGCGATGCTCCCGTCGAAGAGGAACGGCTCCTGTGGCACGACGACGAGGCGCTCGCGGAGCTCGGCGTTCGACACCTGGCTGAGCACGACACCGCCGAGCTTGATCACACCGGCGGTCGGATCGGCGAGCCGGGCGACCAGTCGACCGAGCGTGGTCTTGCCCGACCCGGTCTCGCCGACGAGTGCCACCTGCTGGCCGGGCGGGATGCGCGCGGTGACGTCGACCAGGACCGGCGGCTCGTCCTCCTCCTCCGCCCGCGATCGGTACGCGAACGTCACGTGCTCGATGTCGACGCCGAGGCGACCGGGCGGCAATGCGACGGGGTGCGCGGGCTCGGGTGGGCCGACGGGGATCTCGAGGATGCCGAGCACGCGTCGCAGACCGGCGACGGCGGTCTGCGTCTGGTCGATCACCTCGGTGAACTCGGCGATCGGCTCGAGGAACCGGTACGTGAGGAACACGAACCCGATGAGCGCGCCAGCGGTGAGACCACTGCCGGGGCCACGCAGCAGGCCGACCGTGACCACCGACGACACCGTCAGCACGCTGAACACCTCACCCGACGGGAAGAGGAAGGCGCCGATCGTGCCGGCGCGGATGAACGAGTTCGAACGCTGGTGGCTCGCCCGCTTGGTGACGCTCGCGTAGCGCGGCCCGGCACCGTAGGTGCGCAGGGTCTCGGCGCCCGACACGACCTCGCTGATCGACGTGAGCACCTCGGCGTTGTCGACCCGAGCACGCTCGTAGGCGCGCACGAGGTGCACCTGCACCTTGTGCAACACGATGGCGAGCGGTGCCGACACGGCAAAGGCCACCAGCGCGAGCAGCCAGTCGTAGGCCAGCATCACCGCAGCAACGGTGACCATCAAGGTGCCGTCGAGCAACCACGCCAACGCCCCCCACGAGAAGAACTGCGCGAGCGTCTCGACGTCGCTCGTCACCCTGGCGACGAGCGCGCCGCGCTTCTCTTCGTTGTGGTCGGCGATGCTGAGCCGGTGGATGTGCTCGAACAACCGCACCCGCATGCCGTAGAGCGCTTCCTCGCTGCGGTAGCCGAGCCGCGCCACGGCGGTCCGCTGGCAGAACGACGCGATCAACACGGCGACGAGGCCGATGACGGCGAGCACCGTGATCGTGCCCACCTTCACCTCGTCCTGATCGAAGCCACGGTCGATCGCCTGTTGCACGAGGATCGGCAACGACACACGCCCGAGCGCACCCACCATCGCGAGCAGCAGCGTCGCGACGAAGCCGGTCTTCAGCGCGGGCGCCTCCTGCACCCCTCGGCCGATCGTCTCGACCGCGGTCCATCGGCTCATCGGCTCGGTCATTCGCCACCTCCGGCGACCGGCGCCTCGACATCCATCAGCGCGCGGTCGTGCTCGAAGGCCTGCATGAGCTCGCGGTAGTGCTCGCTCGACGCCATCAGCTCGTCGTGCGTGCCGTGGGCGACGACGACGCCGTCGACCAGGTAGAGCACCTCGTCGGCGAGGGCGATGGTCGACGGGCGCGAGGCGACGGCGATGACGGTGGTGTCCGACAGGGTGGCGCGCAGGTTCGCGAGCACCCGCGCCTCGGTCGACGGGTCGAGCGCCGACGTCGTGTCGTCGAGCAGGAGCAGTGCGGGTCGGCGCACCAGCGCTCGTGCCAGCGCGATCCGCTGGCGCTGACCACCCGACAGCCCCACACCGCGCTCGCCCACGATGGTGTCGAGCCCCTCCGGCAGGTCGTGGACGAAGGCGGCCTCGGCCGTGGCCAGCGCAGTGCGCACCGCGTCGTCGTCGATCGGCACCCCGAGCGTCACGTTGTCGCGCACCGACCCGGCGAACAGGAAGGGCTCCTGGAACACGAGCGTGGTGCCCCCGATCGAGCCGGACGCAGGCGGCGGGACGGTGATCGTGCCGGAGCGGACCGCCACCAGCCCGGCGACCGCGTGGACGAGCGTGGTCTTGCCGGCGCCCGTCGGTCCGACGACCGCGACCGTCGAGCCTCCGTCGACGTGTGCGGTCAGCCCTTGCAGCACGTCGCGCTCGCCGTCGTGCGTGACGTGCACGTCGTGCAGCTCGACGCTGTGCAACCCGTGATGCCCGAGTGCGTCGACCGGATCGGCCTCGATGGGCTCGTCGAGGAGCGACCGCAGCCGGTTCCACCCCGCCTGCGAGTGAGGCAGCTCGCTCAGCGCGAAGCCAATGAGGCGAAGCGGGAACACGAGGAGGGTGAAGAGGTAGATGAAGCTCGTCAGCTCGCCGATGGTGAGGTCGCCCGAGCGGACGCGGTACGCGCCGCCGACCAGCAGCAGGATGTTCACGCACGCCGGGACGCCGTCGAGCAGCGCCTCGAACGTGCTGCGCAACCGGATCGTGTTGCGCCGCGCCTCACGCAGCCTGGAGGCGATGATGGCCAGCCGCTCGGTCTCTCGGCGCTCGGCGCCGAACGCCTTCACCACGTGCACGCCGTCGAAGCTCTCGTGCACCGCGGCGCTGAGCCGGCCGATCTCCTCCTGGGCCGTGTTGAAGTGCCGATCGACCCGGCGTTGGTAGAAGACGTTGAGCGCGATGAGGACGGGGAACACGGCGACGGCCGCCAGGCCGAGCATGAGGTCGGTCACGACGAGCCACACCGCCGACAGCACGAGCATCACGATCACGCTGCTCGCGAAGGGCAGCGGTGACAGCACCGCGGTGGCCGCCTCGGTGTCGACGCCGGCGCGGGTGATGATGTCGCCGGTGCTCTGGCGGCGGTGCCAGGGCGTGGGTTGCTCGACGACGTGATCGATGACGTCGGCGGTCAGCGACTCGGCGATCCGCCATGCGGTCCGGCCTGCCCAGGTGCGCCGGACGACGACACCGGCCGCCCGGACGACCCCGACGACGATGAGCGCGCCGAGCACTGCGGCGGCCGTCCCGACGCCGACCGAGCCTTCCTCGAACCGCGGCCTGACCAGGTCGTCGGTGATCCGCCCCACGATCTCGGCGGACAGCACGGTGCACGCCGCGAACACCGCGGCGCCACCCACGGCGATGAAGAACGTCCGTTTGTGGCCACGCAGCAGCGCCCGGATGAGCCGGAACGCGGGGCGCCAGATGCCCGCGTTCGATGACTCTTCCGACTCCCCTGACACGGCTGTCATGTCTACCACTGCCCCTGCTCCGGGCGGCTCCGGGATTCGCCTCCGAGCTGCCGATGATGGCGTGATCTGGTGTCGCGACGATCGGCCGCCGTAGCGTGTGCGCCGATGGATCAGCTGAATCTCGGATTGCTCGTGCTCCGCCTGGCCTTCGGCATCTCGATGGCCCTCCACGGCTACAACAAGCTCACCGGTCCGGGGGGTCTGACCGGAACGACGGGCTGGTTCCAGAGCATCGGCATGCGCTGGCCGAGGTGGCAGGCGCGCCTCGCAGCCGGCACCGAGGTCGGCGCGGGTCTGCTGTTCGCCGCCGGCTTCCTGACACCGCTCGCCGCCGCGGGCTTCATCGGCCTGATGATCGTGGCGATCGTCGTCGCGCACTGGAAGAACGGATACTTCATCTTCCGCCCGGGGTCGGGATGGGAGTACTGCGGTGCGATCATCGCGGTCGCCTTCGCCGTCGGCACGATGGGCCCTGGTGAGTGGTCGCTCGACCATGCCTTCGACATCGACTGGTCCGGATGGACAGGCGCGCTGGTCACCGCGATCGTCGGGGGCGGCGGCGCGCTGGCCCAGCTCGCCGCGTCGTACCGACCACCGGCTCCGGCGAAGTCGGCCGAGGCCGCCATATGACGAGCTCCGTCGACGTGCGCCCCCCAGAGGCCGATGCCCCGCAACCTGCTCGGCGGCGGATCACCTTCACCAAGGTGGTGCTCATCGCCGTGTGCCTGCTGCTCGTCGCCATGTGGGTGTACGCGTTCGGCTTCGCCTCGAAGAAGGCCGCGTATCGAGTCGACGACGCGGCGTGGCGTGAGCATGCGCAGGCCGTGTGCGAGACGCACGACGCCGAACGGCTCGAGCTGGTCGACACATCGGAGGGCTACATCGCCGAGCCCACGCACGCACAGATGATCGAGCGTGCCGACATCGTCGACCGGGCGACCGACATCCTCGAGGACCAGCTCGACCAGATCACCTCGGTCGTGCCGGCAACCGAGCGGGACCGCTCACTCATCGACGAGTTCGCCGCGTACTGGCGCACCGTCCTCGGCGACCGCCGGGCCTACACGGAGCGGCTGCGCGCGTTCGAGCTCTCGCCGTACCGCGAGACAGCGGTCGACGGCGGTCCGGTGTCGAACCTCCTCTCCGACTTCGCGGTCGTGAACGAGATGCCGGCCTGTGCTCCGCCGAGCGACCTCGGCGGCGGCGGCGCCTGACGCTCGGCCTCGTTCGCCTCAGACGTTCCCCTCGCTCGCGCGCACCCATCCCGTACCCTCGACGTACCGGCGGATGACGCGCGCCGGGTTGCCGACGGCCACGGAGTAGTCGGGCAGCTCACCGCGGACGACGGAGTTGGCACCGACGGCGACGTGGCGACCGATGCGAGCGCCGGGAAGCACCACGGTGCCGTGGCCGAGCCACGACCCGTCACCGATCGACACCGCCCGTTCGGGCATCGTCTGGCGCGAGATCGGCAGGTTGACATCCTCGTAGCCGTGGTTCTGGTCGGTGATGTACACGTGGTGCCCCGTCCAGACGTCGTCGCCGATCTCGATCGAGAAGTGGCCGACGATGCCGCTGCCCTTGCCGATGAGGCATCGGTCACCGATCCGCACGACCGGGTTCGACAGGCACTGCTGGCCGGGCACCATGCCTGCCGACAGCGTCACGCCGGGGCCGATCATCGTGTCCTCGCCGATCTGGATGTAGTGCTCGTTGAAGATCGTGTTGGCCGGGAAGCAGATGATGCTGCCGCGCCCGAACCTGCCGAACGAGCGAGCGGCGTGGCTCTCCGGTCCGATCGCCGCCCACCGACCGATGCGGCTCCACAGGTGCCGGATGACCGCGCCGGCGAGATCGTGGCGCCTGGTCACGGCTGCGCAGGCTACCGGGCGGCTACGGTGCGCTCGTGCCATCCCGCGACGTCCACGCGGCCATCTCGCGGGTCACCTTCGAATACGCACGGGCCATCGACGACCGTGATTGGGACGGCCTCCGGGCGGTGTTCACCGACATCTGCGAGGTCGACTTCCGCTCGTGGAGCGGTGCGCCCGCAGCGACGATGGCGAGCGACGTCTGGGTGCAAGCGCTCAGGTCCGTCACCGGCGCGTTCGACGCCACCCAGCACCTCATGACCAACCTGCGCATCGAGGAGGCCACGGACGAGGCCGAGACGGCAGTGGTCGGCATCAACGAGGTGCACGCGCAGCACTGGTTCAGCGGTGAGTCGATGGCGGGGTTCGGCCGCGGACCCGACCCGGCGCACTGCACGCTCGGTGGGTACTTCACGAACCGCTACGTGCTGGTCGACGACTCGTTCCGGATCACCGGCTGCCGGTTCACGCTGCGGTGGCGCACCGGAGACGAGTCGCTGTTCGCGTTGGCACGTCAACGCCCCTAGCTCGCTACGGTTGCGCGGATGGCCGACAGCCCCTCGCCCGCCGGTTCCATCGCGGACGTGCCCGGCATCGCCGTCGGTCACGCCACCGCAGCCCGACGCGGGTGGCGCACTGGCACCACCGTCGTCCTCACACAGGCGGGCGCGGTCGGCGGAGTCGACGTTCGCGGCGGCGGGCCCGGCACGCACGAGACCGACCTGCTGCGCCCGGAGAACCTCGTGCACCACGTGCACGCCGTGTGCCTCACCGGTGGGAGCGCCTACGGTCTCGCTGCCGCCGGCGGCGTGATGGAGGTCCTCGAGTCGCGCGGCGTCGGCTTCCCGGTCGGCGTCGACGGGTCGGGCGTCGTACCCATCGTCCCGGCTGCCGTCATCTACGACCTGGCTCGCGGCGGCGTGTTCGGTCATCGGCCGGACGCGTCGTTCGGGCGACGCGCCACGATCGCAGCACGGAGCCGCGCCCCGCGCGAGGGAGCCGTCGGCGCCGGCACCGGCGCGATGTCCGGCGGCCTGCAAGGTGGGGTCGGATCGGCCGGCATGACGTTGCCCGACGGGACCGTCGTGGGCGCGCTCGCGGTCGTCAACTCGGCGGGTGGCGCGATCGATCCGGCGACGAGCCTTCCATGGGTGACCGAGGGAGTACGTGTCCGGCGGCCACCCCGCGACGAGCGCGCCGCGCTGGCAGCGCACTGGGTGTCGACGCGTCCCCCGCTCAACACCACCATCGGGGTCGTCGCCACGTCGATGTCGATGACCAAGGCCGAGTGCCACAAGATGGCGTCCGTCGCCCATGACGGCCTCGCCCGAGCCATCCGCCCCGCGCACAGCCTGTTCGACGGCGACACGATCTTCGCGCTGTCGACCGGCGCCGAGCCGACGATCGGCCCCCTCGACGGTGTCGAGGCCCGAGCGCGCGCCATCGCCGTCAGCCCGGTTCTCGAAGCGGGCGCGGCCTGCTTCGCGATCGCCTGCACGAGAGCCGTGCTGTCGGCTGCGTCGCACCCCGGTGGTCCCCCGGCGTATCGCGACCTCTGCCCGTCGGCGTTCGTGCCGGAGCGATCGAGGAGCCGGTCCCGGTGAGCGACGTGATCGTCGACCCCGCCGCGATGCAGGCCTGGTCCGACGGGCGCCGCGCGGCGGGCCGGCGCATCGCCGTCGTCCCGACCATGGGCGCGTTGCACGCCGGGCACCTGGCGCTCATCGGCGAGGCCGGACGGCACGCCGACGAGGTGGTCGTGACCATCTTCGTCAACCCGCTCCAGTTCAACTCGACGTCGGACTTCGACGTGTACCCCCGGCCGCTCGATGACGATCTGGTGGCGTGCTCGCGCGCCGGCGTGCAGGCGGTCTACGCCCCCACCGCGGCGACGATGTACCCGGTCGGCTTCCAGACGCACGTCGTTCCCGGTTCCTTGGCCGATCGACTGGAGGGCGAGCATCGCCCGGGGCACTTCCGCGGGGTCACCACGGTGGTGACGAAGCTGCTCGCCGCGACCCGACCGCACGTCGCCGTGTTCGGGCAGAAGGACGCCCAGCAGCTCGCGATCGTGCGACGGATGGTCAGCGACCTCGACCTCGGTGTCGAGATCGTCGCGATGCCCACCGTTCGTGAACCCGACGGCCTCGCGCTCAGCAGCCGGAACACGCGGCTCGCGCCGGCCGAGCGGCACGCCGCGACGTGCATCTCGAGAGGATTGCGCAGCCTGGCGGCAGCCGCGGCGTCAGGCGAGCGAGATGTCGCGACGCTGACGGCGATCGGGGCCCACGAGATCGACGACGAACCGCTCGCACGCCTCGAGTACCTCGAGCTGGTCCACCCCGGCACGTTCGACGGCGTCGGTCCGACGCTGCCCGACGAGGGCGCGCTGGCCGTTGCCGCGGCCTGGCTCGGGACGGTGCGCCTGATCGACAACCTCCACGTGCCCTGACACCGGCACGGTCTTCAGCGGTCGGCCCACCCGGTGAGCGTGAGGGTGAGTGCCAGCGCGTTCAAGATGGCATGAGCGATGATCGTCGGGCCGATTCGCCGGAAGAGGTATGCAGCACCCCCGAGCACGACCCCGACGCTGCTCAGGATCATGATCAGGCCGACGTTGCCGCTGCCGCGGACCGGGTCGAAGTGGCACATGCCGAACACGATCCCCTGCGTCGCGATCGCTGCCACCGGTCCGAGGTGGCTGAGCAGACCACGCATGACGACACCACGGAACACGATCTCCTCGACGATCGGAGCAGCCACGACAGCGAGCACCAGGAGGGCGATGACGTACCCGCGATCGGCCCCCACGCTGTCGATGTCCTCGGTGTTGCTCACGATCGGGATGCCGGTGAGGACGACGATGACGCCGACCACCACTTCGGCGCCGAGGCAGCAGAGCCACGTGACGGGTCCCCAGCCGGTGTCGACGCCGCGGATGAACAGACCGCTGTCGGCGCGCAGCGAGCCGGTCCCCCACCGGCGGCTCCCCCACCAGCAGAACGCGACGACCGGTCCGTAGCCGGCCACGCCCCCGAGCAGCACGTAGACCGCGACAGGCCAGCGGAAGTGGGCCAGCCCGTCGAGGATGTAACGGCTGACGACGAGCGAGACCAGGATGACCACGAGCGGACCGACGGCGAGCGGCAGGCCGTGGCGAGGGTGCGGCGGTTTGGGCGGCACGACCGGCGGCGCGGGGCGCGCGACGTGCGCCGTCCACTGCGAACCGTCCCACCACCGGATGGCACCACCGCCGACCGGGTACCAGCCGGCCGGCGCCGTGCCCATCGAGTGCATGCGGTCAGGCTAGAGCCCGAGGTGGCCCACATCCCGGGCACCGAGCGGCGCCGCTACTGTCTCGGCCGATGCGATCGAACACGCCGCCGGCGGAGCCGCCATTCGGGCCACCGACGGGGCTGTCGCTGTGGCACGACACACTGGCCGCCGACGACGCGTGGACGCCCCGTGCGGCGCTCCCCGGCGACCGCGAGGTCGACGTGGCCATCGTCGGCGCCGGCTTCACCGGTCTGTGGACGGCGTACTACCTCATGCGGCGTGACCCGTCTCTGCGGGTCGCGATCGTCGAGGCCGAGTTCGCCGGGTTCGGTGCCAGCGGACGCAACGGCGGCTGGTGCTCGGCGCTCCTGCCCATGGGCTTCGGCGCGATGGCCGCGACACATGGTCGCGACGGCGCGACGCGCATGCAGCGGGCGATGCACGCCACCGTCGACGAGGTCGGCGCGGTCGCTGCCCGCGAGAGCATCGACTGCCACTTCGCCAAGGGCGGCACGATGCGAGCCGCGCGGAACCCGGCGCACGTTCCGCGGCTGCGCGCCGAGGTGGCCGAATACCACGAATACGGCTTCACCGACGACGACTGCCGCTGGCTCGACCGCGACGAGGCGCAGGCGATGATCCGCACGACGCGGGCGGAAGGCGCTGTGTTCACGCCGCACTGCGCGGCGATCCACCCGGCTCGCCTCGTGCGCGGGCTGGCCCGCGCCGTCGAGTCGTCGGGGGTACAGATCTTCGAGCAGACACGTGTGACGAGCGTCGCTCCCCGGCGACTGACGACCGACCGCGGCACGATCCGCACCGAGCACATCGTGCGCGCGACCGAGGGCTTCACCCCCACCCTGCCCGGGCTGCGTCGCCAGATCATCCCGATCTACTCGTTGATGATCGCGACCGAGCCGCTGCCGCAGTCGTTCTGGGACGAGGTCGGCTGGGCCGATCGGCAGACGTTCAGCGACGGGCGGCGCCTCATCATCTACGGACAGCGCACCGCCGACGGGCGCATCGCGTTCGGCGGCCGAGGAGCGCCGTACCACTTCGGTTCGCGGGTCAAGCCCGAGTACGACCGCGACGCGAGCGTCCACGACGCGATCCACCGCACGGTGCGCGACATCTTCCCGGGGATCGGTGACGCCGCGATCACCCATCGTTGGGGTGGACCGGTCGGCGTGCCCCGTGACTGGTACTGCTCGGTCGGCCTCGATCGATCGACCGGGATCGGCTGGGCCGGCGGTTACGTCGGCGACGGCGTGGGAACGACCAACCTCGCAGGGCGCACGCTGTGCGATCTCATCACGGGAACGGCGTCCGACCTCACCGATCTGCCCTGGGTCGACCACCGTTCACGACGCTGGGAACCCGAGCCGCTGCGCTGGATCGGCATCAACGCGATGGTTCGACTGCCGGTCGGCGCCGACCGCTACGAGCACGAGCACCAGCGACCCGAACGGTGGCGCAGCGCGATCCTCGGCCGCATGACGGGTCACTGACCGGCGGGCGCGCTCGGGTAGGCGCTCGGCAGCTTCGTCGCGAACAGCCAGTCGTCGAAGAACTCCTCGAGATCGGTGCCCGACACCTCCTCGGCGAGGGCGATGAAGTCCTGCGTCGATCGCGACGTGCCGGTGTTCTCGGCCACCCAGCGTTGCAGCAAGTCGAAGAAGTGGTCGTCGCCGATGGTGCGCCGCAGCGCGTGCAGGACGACCGCGCCACCGTCGTAGGAGTTGAAGCCGAACAGGTCGTCCGCGTCCGGCGATCCGGTGGGGTTCCCGCGCTGTGCGAGCCGCCCGTCGAGCGAGCGCTCGGCCTCGCCCTCGACGGTGCCCTGCTGCACGTGCTCGAGCCACATCCACTGCCCGTAGGTGGCGAAGCTCTCGTTCAGCCAGATGTCCCGCCACTGCAGCGGCGAGACGGCATCGCCGAACCACTGGTGGGCGAGCTCGTGCGAGAGCAACAGCTCCTGCAGCGGGCCGGAGTCGCCGTTGAGGTCGTCGCGGCTGAACAGGGAACGACCCTGGGTCTCCATGGCCAGCCCCCCGAAGCTGTCCGTGATCGCGATGCCGTAGCGGTCGAGCGGGAACGGGCCGAACCAGTCGTCGAAGAAGTCGATCTGGTCGTCGAGCGAATCGAGGTAGGGCTGCGCGCGCTGACGATCGCTTCGCAGGACCGCGCTCACGAGCGGCAGCCCATCCGGGGTGGTGCCCTCGACGATCTCGTAGTCGCCCGTGACGAGCAGCATGAGATACGTGGGCATCGGATCGTCCTCGCGCCACACCCACGTCGCGCCGTCCGGCCCGTCGGTCGACGAGACGAGCGCGCCGTTCGCCACCGCGGTCGCGCCCGGAGCCACGGTGATCTCGAAGGTCCACGTCGCCTTGTCGCTCGGGTGGTCGTTGCTGGGCAACCACGAGCTCGCACCGTCGGGTTCGTTCAGGACGTACGAGCCGGCCGGCGTGTTGAACCAGCCCGAGGGGATGATGTCGCCGTCGTCGAAGCTCGGGACGACGGAGTACTCGACGCGCACCTCGACGACGTCACCGGCGTGCAGCGTTGCAGCGGGGGTGATCCGCAGCTCGGGGTCGTCCTCGACGTACCGAGCGTCCACCCCGTCGACCGTGACCGAGCTCACCTCGGGCCCGGACGAGTCGAGCGTGAGCTCGCCGCGCTCGTCGGTGATCTGCATGGTCAGCGTCACCGAGCCGGCGATCGAGTCGGCGTCACGGTCGTATGTGAGATCGAGTGCGTAGTCGAGGACGTCGATGCCGGGGTTGCCGAGATCGGGGAACAGCTGATCCCCGACGCCGTCCCCGTTCGGCACGAGACCCCCCGGTGGCACCGTGGGTTCGGTCGACGGTGGGGTGCTCTGCGGCACCGTCGGAGGGGCGGTCGGGGGCGCGGTGGTCGGCGGGCTCGTCTCGGGCGGCGACGGCTCGTCCGCTGCGCTGGTCGACGGTGCTGGGACGCTGTCGACCGATCCGACCTCGACGGATCGTGTCGCACGCACGCTGTGGTCGGCCGAGCATGCGGCCACGAGCGCCAGGCACAGCACCGGCACCATCCGCGCCATCCCGCTCCGTCCCACGGCGCCTCACCGTAGGCGAACCGAGAGCCGGCGCCCGGTCAGCGATGCAGGTCGTGATCGCGGATGTGGGCCCGTGTCCGGACGGTGTAGACCGAGTCGCCCGACAGCACGCCGCCCCGTGCGAACAGCCGGCCTGCCTGCCAGTTGGAGAGCCCGAGCTCGGGCTGGTCGAACGCGAACTGGCCGTCCACCCAGCGCGTGAAGCCGTCGGCGACGAACGGCGCGTCCACGGTGTCGTAGAACCGCTGCTGCTCGACTTCGTCGCCGCCGAGCAACGACGCGGCGAACCGAGGGCTGAAGCGGTTGAACAGCGCGACGGCCTCGTCGATCGACCCGACGACGGCGATCGAGAGCTCGGGCGCGTCCTCCCACTCCCACTCCTGCCCGAGCTCGTCGGGCTCGATCGGCGTCGAGTCGGCGTCCACGAACGTTGCCGCCGACGGGGTCGCATGCAGCACCGGGTCGGTGCCGCGGGCTCGCGCCGCGTCTCTGGCCGCGGCGACCACCACCGGGACGTGCGTGGCAGCGGCGTCGGCGACCACGCAGCACGCGTTCAACGTGTTGCACACCTTGCGATCGAGCGAGTGCCGCACCGCAGCGCGCACGTCGGCCAGGTCGGCATCCGCGGCGACCACCATCCACGCGCCGCCCGTGCCGTGCAGGCTGACCGGCACACCGTGCTGCCGCGCGACGGCGCCGAGCTGGGCGACCGCCGCTCCCGAGCCGCGGGCCACCGCGAGGCCGAGACGTTGATCGCTGAACAGCGCCCACCCCGCCGCATGGGCCGCCGAGTCGACCAGCTGCACCGAGCCCAGCGGGAGGCCTGCCCGCTCGAGCGAGGGGACGATCGCGTGGGTCATGATCGCCCGGGCGGTGCCGAGCGCGTCGCTGCCGATCCGGAACACCACGGTGTTGCCGGTGCGGAGCACACCGGTGGCGTCGGCGAACACGTTGGGGCGGCCCTCGAACACGAACCCGACCACACCGAGCGGTGCGCGCCGCGTCTCGACCCACCAGCTGCCGTGGTCGATGCACGACTGCACCACGTCGCGCGGCGCGTCGACGCGCTCCCAGACGCGCAGACCGTCGATCATGCCGGCGCGCATCGACGGCGTGAGTCGCAGGCGAGTCGTCGACCGGCCACGAGCGAGCGCGGACTCGACGTCGGCTTCGTTCGCCGCGGCGATGGGCCCGAAGGCTTCGTCGTCGCCCAGCCGCTCGGCACAGCTGGAGAAGAAGGACGTGAGCTGATCGTCCGTCGCGGAGCCGAGCGACGTGAACGCGTCGACCGCCGCGCCGACCGCGGCCTCGACACGTGCGTGCTCGTGGCGGGGGATGTGCAGGAGATCGCCGGTCTCGTGCACGACGACGAGACGATCGCCCGCCGTGAACCGGGCGGCCAGCTCCGCACCGACGACTGCGACCCGATCGCCGCCGAACGGGACGAGCTGTCCCTCGCGGAGCTGGGTCAGCGGAGCCCCCGGTCGCTCGACGGGTCGGCGCGTCGCGGTCATGGCCACGTAGCGTACGGCCATGGATCGATTCATCGAGAGTCTGCAGTCGAGCGGTGCGCGGTTCAGCAGCGCGGTGCGCAGGGGCCCGCTCGACGCCGCGGTCGCGGCGTGTCCCGGCTGGTCGCTCGCCGACCTCGCTCGACACATGGGCGACATCCATCGCTGGGCGCGGCTCGCCGCCGCGACCGGCGCCGTCCCCGACGAGTCGCAGATCGATGCACCGCCGGCCGACGACCCCGACGAGCTGGCGGCGTGGATCGACGCAGGAGTCGCCGCGCTCGTTCCCGTCCTCACGGGCCTCGACCCGGATGCACCGACCTGGCACCCCTTTCCGATTCCCAAGTTGGCGCGCGTCTGGCCACGGCGGCAGGCGCACGAGACGCAGGTGCACGCCTGGGACGCCGAGCAGGCGATCGGCGCGACCTCGCCGCTCGAGCCCGACATCGCGTTCGACGGCATCGCCGAGTACTTCGAGGTCATCGCACCACGGATCGTCCGCCGCGACCAGCGTCAGGTGCCGGTCGGACTGCTCGGCATCACCTGTGACGACGCGCCGGGCCGGCTCGTGGTGCGCACACCCGACCCGACGACGGTCGAGCTCGAACGCGACCCCTCGGGCTCGGTTCGGGTCGACGCGCAGATCAATGGCCGCGCCGAGGACCTGCTGCTGGCGCTCTGGAAACGAGCGCCCCTCGGGACCGCGCCCGAGTCGCCGCTCGCGGCGACGTGGCTCGACTTCGGTGGCAACTGACGGCGGCGACCGTCAGCGTCCGCCGCCGAACCACTGCATCCACGCGTCGACCGACGCCGGCTTGAAGACGTAGTTCGCCTCGCGGATCGCGTCGATCGTCGCGCTCGACGGCTGTGAGTAGCGGTGACCCGGGTAGACGATCGTGCCGTCGGGCAGGGCAGCCAGCTTGCGCAGGCTGTGGTACATGTCCTCCGGGTTGCTACCGGGGAGATCGGTGCGGCCGCACCCTTCGAGGAACAGGGTGTCGCCGCTGACCAGACGCCCGTCGACGTGGAAGCACTGGCTGCCCGGCGTGTGCCCGGGCGTGTGGACCAGGGTGATGTCGACCCCGCCGACGGTGACGACGTCGCCGGGGTCGTGCAACGCGAGCTGAGCCGCGCCGAGGCCGGTCGTGCGCTCGACCCACGGCGCCTCGTCACGCTGCACGTGGATCGGGCAGTCGGTGCGTTCGAGCAGCGTCGCGACGCCCTCGATGGTGAAGCCCATCATCGAGCCACCGACGTGATCCGGGTGGTAGTGGGTGGCGAGCACGCCGGCACAGCGCATGCCGTCCGACTCGACGACGTCGAGCAGCTCCCCCACCGAGTACGCAGGGTCGACCAGCACGCACTCCCCGGTTCGCCGGTCGCCGATCGCGTACACGAAGTTGACCATCTGCTGGGCCACCGGGTCGCCGACCGCGAAGTCGCGCCCCGAGAGCAGCTGGCGGAAGTAGAGCTGATCGTCCGGCACGTGATCGAGGCTAGGCCCTGAAGGCGCTGACGATCGAGGTCGCGGCAGTCACGACGAGCAGGCCGAGGACGAGCGTGCGGAAGCGGTCGCCTGCGACGTGTCGCCGGAGCGGGTAGGCGATCAGCTGTCCGGCTGTCAGCGCCGGCAGGGCGACGAGGGCGGCGATCACACCATCGGCGGTCACCTTGCCGGCGAGCAGGAACAGCGACAACCCGAGCACGTTGCAGCACGCGAACACGACGTTGATGGTCCCCCGGAACGCGTCGGGACCGAGGTGACGGGCCTGCAGGGCGAACACGAGTGGAGGCCCGTTGGTGGACAGCGAGGTGTTCAGCACACCGCTCACGACCCCCGCGCCGACCTCGAGCCCCGTGCCAACGTGCGACAGCCGCACGCGCGCGGCGAGCAGCACAGCGGCGACGAGCACGGCGGCACCGAGGATGCCGCGGAGCACGTGGTCGTCGACGGCGAGGAAGACCCACAGCCCGAACGGCATGCCGAGGTACGCGCCGATCACGAGGTGGCGGGCGATGTGCCGTTCGACGTGGTGACGCCCGTGCCACGCCTGGTACAGGGTCACACTGCCACCGAGCAGGGTGCTGATGACGACGGCCTCCTTCGTCGGGACCTGCAGCGTCATGAGCGGCATCGCGAGCAGGGCGAAGCCGAAGCCCGACAGCATCTGGACGAACCCGGCGACGAACACCGCAGCGGCGACCGTCGCCAGCTCGACCGCCGTCATGACGTGCGCACCTTCAGAACAGCGAACCCTGCTCGGCAGGGACGACGGGCCACGGTTCGGGCAACGGCTCGAGCTCGGGGACGACCGCGCGCACGCGGTCGTGCAGGGCACGGGCCAACCCCGGCGAGTCGAGGTTGTCGGGGGTGTGCACGAACACGGTCGGCCGCCGTCCCTCGTGCAGCCAATCCGCCACGATCGGCTCCCACTCGCGCAGCCCGGCCCTGGTGGTGTCGGGGTGATCCGATCCGATGAACCGGACGATCGGCTCGTCGGTGATCGCACCGGTGAGCGCTGGCACCCTCGGCTTGCGGCCCCATGTCTCGCGACCCTCCTCGGTCATCGGTGGGCGCGAGAACAGCGGGCGAGTGTCCATCAGCACCCGCTCGACCCCGTGGCGCGCGAGCGTCGCGTCGACCAGCTCGCGCTCGCCGCCCTCGAAGAACGCTGGATGACGCAGCTCGACCGACCATCGCCACGGCCTGCTCGGCAGGCCGGACAGGACGCCGTCGAGCACGGGGAGGTCGACCGGCGCGAACGACGCCGGCAGCTGGAACGTGAGCGAGCCGATGTGCGCTCCCAGTGGTTCCAGCAAGCTGAGGAACGGTGTCAACAAGGAGTCGACGTCGCGCAACCGACGCTCGTGGGTGATCGTGCGGGGCACCTTGAACACGAAGCGGAACCCTGGCTCGCACTGCTCCGCCCACCGGGCGACGACGGCCGGCGTCGGTGACGCGTAGAAGGTGGTGTTGCCCTCCACCGCGTTGACGAGACGGCTGTAGACCTCGAGCTCGTGCCCGGGCGCAGTGCCGACCGGCAACCAGCGACCCACCCACGGGCGGTGTGCCCACATCGGGCTGCCGACGAACAACCGGGTGTGCACGCCCCCAACGTACGCTCTGACACCGTGGAGATCCCGATCATCCGCCTCGGCTCGATCGACGCGCCGCGCGAGATCGACGTCGCTTGCCGCACGACCGGCTTCTTCGCCCTGGCCGATCACGGGGTCGACGCGTCGGCGCGGGAGCGGCTGATCGCCGCATCGCGCCGGGTGTTCGCGCTGCCGCGTGAGCGCAAGGAGGCCGTGTCGCTCGCTCGTGGTGGTGCAGCATGGCGGGGCTGGTTCCCGCTCGAGGGTGAGCTGACATCGGGCGTCGCCGACCTGAAGGAGGGGTACTACTTCGGTCGCGAGGAACCGCTCGGTTCGCTGCCCCTGCACGGACCGAACATCTGGCCTGCCGAGGTGCCCGAGCTGCGCACCGAGGTCCTCACGTGGATGCAGGCGATGGAAGAGGTGGGGCAACAGGTGCTGTCGGCGATGGCCGCCGGGCTCGGGCTGCGACCCGACTGGTTCGAGCACCACCTCACCCACGACCCCACCGTGCTGTTCCGCATCTTCCGCTACCCGCCGCACCCCGACGGCTCCGAAGGCATCGCCAGGTGGGGCGTCGCCGAGCACACCGACTACGGCCTGCTCACGCTCCTCGCCCACGACGGCACGCCTGGCCTCGAGGTGCGGGTCGGCGGCGAGTGGGTCGCCGTCGACCCCGATCCCGACCTCATCATCTGCAACCTCGGCGACATGCTCGACCGGCTCACGCTCGGGCGGTATCGGAGCACCCCGCACCGCGTGCGCAACGTGGCGGGCCACGATCGCATCTCACTCCCCTTCTTCCTCGACCCGGCGTGGGATGCGCGGGTCGAGCCGCTCCCGCTCGACGACGGCTGGACGACGCCACCCGACCGCAGCGATCGATGGGACCGAGCCGACCTCACCGACGTCGGCGGCTGCTACGGCGACTGGCTCCTCGCCAAGGTGAGCAAGGTCTTCCCCGACCTCGCCCGCACCGTCCTCGACTGACCCCGTCACAGCCCGTTCGGGCCCGTGCGTCCAGCTTCGAATGCGGGCAGCGCACGTCCACCACGGCCGCCTCCTGCCCTCATTCGGCCAAGCCGACGCTTGATCCGGGCAGCACACGTCCACCACCGGCGCCTCGTGCCCACGTTCGGCCATGGTGCGCGGCAGGCTCTCTCTGCCGATACCGTGCGCCCGATGGTCGCCTGCAGCCCGTTCGGGCCCGCCGGCGAGTTCGCCGCCTCTCGCCACGGAGCTCTGACCCGGTCCCAGGCAGCCGATCACGGACTCACGGAGAAGGTCGTTCGTCGACTGCTCCGGGATGGAGTCGTCACCGAGCCGGTCCCCGGCGTGCTGGTCGCTGTGGGCTCTCCCGCGACGTGGCATCAGCGCCTGTACGTCGCGACCCTCGCTTCGAGAGGTGCCGGCGTCGCAGGTGCTCGCTCGGCAGCTGCGCTGCATCGAGCCGACGGCTACGACCCGGGTCCGCTCGAACTGGTCGTGCCGGGGAACCGTCACATCGTCGTTCCCGGCCTCGTGCTGCGGCGGGGACCTTTCCACGAAGAAGACCTGTGCGAAGTGGCGGGCATCCACTGCACCTCGATCGCCCGAACTCTGTGCGATGTCGGCTCAGTCGATCCGCTGCCGAAGGTCAAGGTCGCCTTTGAATGGGCGTGGCGCACCGGCGTGAGCCTCACGTGGATCGAGCGGACGGCCGAGCGCTTGCTGGCCCGCCGGAGGCCTGGACCGCGGATGATCCTCGACCTGGTCGAGCAGGCCCGGCGTCATGGCCAACCGACCGACTCAGCGCTCGAGTCGAAGGTCGAGGACGTCATCGCCTCGCTGCCCGGCGTGGTCCGCCAGTTCACCGTGCGCCGCAACGACGGCACGTTCGTGGCGCGCGTCGACTTCGCCGTCCCCCATCTGAGGATCGCCATCGAGGCGCACAGCCGGAAACATCACTTCGGCATCGACGCGCAGATCGCGGATGCCGATCGGGAGGCCGACCTCCTCGCGGAAGGCTGGGTCGTCCGCTATGTGACCGATGCCGAGCGCCGGTCGCCCGAGCGGCTCCGGGCGTCGCTGCTCGCGATGCTCGACGGGCGGCTGCGACTGCTCGCGAGCTGATCAGGGCAGCACACGGCCAGCACGGCCGGCTCGTGCCCGCATTTGGGGCGACGAACCTCGAAACAGGGCAGGGCACGGCCGACGGGGCCGGCTCGTGCCCGGATTCAGGGGGTCGGGGCGAGGTGGTAGCGGCGCTCGGCGCGGTCGACGCCGACGAGGTGCCAGCCATGGCCGATGCGCGGGGCGAGCTCGCGGCGGACGTGCAGTCGCGCGTGCAGGGCGGCATCGGTCGAGCCGGCGATGTCGTCCGGTGATGCAGGCGGCACGTCGATCGACAGCGTCGGCTCGGGTGGCGGGCCCTCGGGTTCGAGCTCCCAGCTCACGGTGACCCGGTCGGAGGGAAGCGAGCCGTTGATGCCGCCCAGGTGGCCGTAGTGGTCGATGTGGTACGTGACCCCGGTGGCGCCGAGCGCGACCAGGTTGAGGTGCGCGTTGCCGAGCTGCAACGGGTCGTAGGTCCAGCGGATGCGACGGATGCCCCGTTCGAGGCACCACGTCCGCTGGCGCTGCTTCAGCTCGATGCCGAGCCCCGAGCGGCGATGCTGCGGGTCGACCGCCAGGTAGTGCGAGTGCAGCGCGTCGGGTTCTCGCGTCGCGAACCCGTACACCGCTCCGACGATGTGTCCACCTGCGAACGCACCGATGGCCATGCCGCCCTCGATGATCGTCGCGACGAGCATGTTCACCGACACGGCGTCGCCGCCGCTGCCCCAGATGTGGTGCTCGAACGGCGGCAGCACCGCGAGGTCGGAAGCCGTGGTCAGTTCGCGGAACTCGATGTGCGACAGGTCAGCCGCGGAGGACATCTCGGCTCTCGGTGACCTCGTCGAGGAAGGGACGATCGAGCGTCACCCCGATGCCTGCGCCCTCGGGCACCGGCATGATGCCGTTGGTCGCCTCGAGGTGCTGCTCGACGATGTCGCGGGCGTACGTGCGGCTCGCCGATGCCGTGTCGCCGGGATACACGAAGCCCGGCATCGTCGCGAGGTGGATGTTGTGCGCGCGGCCGATGCCTGTCTCGAGCATGCCGCCACACCACATCGGCACGTCACGCTCGACGCACAGCTGGTGCACCCGCTGCACCGCGGTGAGCCCACCGAAGCGGCCCACCTTGACGTTCACCACGCGGCATGCGCCGAGGTCGAGCGCGGCACGCACACGTGCCGGCGACGTGAGCGATTCGTCGAGGCACAGCGCCGTCCGCAGCTGCGGGGCGAGGGCAGCGTGGTCGACCAGGTCGTCCCAGTGCAACGGTTGCTCGATGTAGTGCAGGTGGAACTCGTCGAGGCTGCGCAGCAGATCGACGTCGTCGAGCGTGTAGGCCGAGTTGGCATCGACGGTCATCTCGATGTCGGGCTGAGCGGCGCGCACGGGTTCGAGCATCACGCGATCCCACCCGGGCTCGATCTTCAGCTTCACGCGGCGGTAGCCCTCGGCCACGTGACGATCGACGGACGCGAGGGTCTGCTCGAGCGAGCTCATGCCGAGGCTCGCCCCGACCGGGATCTCGGTCCGATCGCCGCCGAGCAGTGAGCGCAGGGGCACGTCGTGCTGGCGGGCGTAGCAGTCCCACACGGCCAGCTCGATCGCGGTCTTGGCCATCGGGTTGCCGCGCCACTTCGCCCACCGGTCGTAGAGCTCGTCGGGGTGGTCGACGCCGGATGACAGCAGATCGGGGACGAGCGCGCCGCGGATGAGGCCCATCGCTCCGGCGATCGTCTCCTCGCGGTAGAGAGGCAGCTCCTCCATGACCCCTTCGCCGTATCCCTCGACGCCGTCGCTGCGGACGATCGAGATGATCGCGACCTTCTTGGTCTCCTCACCGAAGGAGGTGCGGAACGGTGTGCGATACGGCACGCGGATGATCCGCAGCTCGACCTCGTCGATCTTCATCGGCTGGTGCTCCTCATGCGGTTCGCCGTCACCAGGTGTCGACGTTGGGGCGCTTCTTGCCGACCCGGGCGGCAGGCGGCGGTGCGGTGGCGAGCATCGTCGAGATCCATCGACGCGAGTCTGCCGGATCGATGACGTCGTCGATCTCGAAGTGGGACGCGGCGTTGAGCGCCTTGCCGTGCTCGTACATGCGATCGACCATCGTCTGGAACGTTGCCTCGCGCTCGTCGGGATCGTCGATCGCCGCGAGCTCGTTGCGGTAGCCGAGCCGCACAGCGCCTTCCAGGCCCATGCCGCCGAACTCACCGGTGGGCCACGCGACGCATGCCATCGGTGCCTTCGTGCTGCCGCCCATCATCGCTTGCGCTCCGAGCCCGTAGCTCTTGCGCAGCACGATGCTGAGCATCGGCACCGTGACGTTCACACCGGTGACGAACAACCGGCAGCAGTGACGCACGAGCGCCGTCGTCTCGACCTCGGGTCCGACCATCATCCCCGGCGTGTCGACCAACGTGACGACCGGCAGGTCGAACGCGTCGCACAGCTGCAGGAACCGCGCCGCCTTGTCGGCCCCGTCGCTGTCGATCGCGCCGGCGAGGTGGTTCGGGTTGTTGGCGATGACGCCGAGCGGGCGCCCCTCGACCCGCGCGAGCGCCGTGACCATCCCGAGCCCGAACTCGCGGCGCAGCTCGAGCACCGATCCCTCGTCGAACAGCGCGTCGAACACGGCGCGCACGTCGTAGCTGCGCTTGCGGTCCTCGGGGATGACGTGGCGCAGTCGTCGCTGGTCGGGAGCCGCCCAGCGCTCGATCCGCCCCTGGAAGTACGACAGGTACTGCTTGGCGAGCCGCACCCCTTCGGCCTCGTCGGCGACGACGATGTCGACCACGCCGTTCGAGCGCTGCACGCGGATCGGGCCGACCTCGGTCGGCGCGAAGACCCCGAGCCCGCCGCCTTCGATCATCGCCGGGCCGCCCATGCCGATGTTCGAGTCCTCGGTCGCGATGACGACGTCGCAACAACCGAGGATCGCCGCGTTGCCGGCGAAGCAGTAGCCCGCGTTGATGCCGACGAGCGGCACCAGACCGCTCAGCCGGGCGAAGTAGTTGAACGCCCAGCAGTCGAGTCCACTGATGCCCAGCGCATCTGTGTCGCCCGGGCGCCCACCGCCGCCCTCGGTGAAGAACACGACCGGCAAGCGCATCTGCTCGGCGACCTCGAACAGCTTGTCCTTCTTGCGGTGGTTCTGCGTGCCTTGCGTGCCGGCGAGCACCGTGTAGTCGTACGAGACCGCCACGCACCGAGCAGCATGGCCCTCGAACAGGTGGCCGTTCACCGTGCCGATGCCGCCGACCATGCCGTCGGCCGGGGTGCGTGCGATGAGGTCATCGAGCGAACGTCGCCGGCGTTGCGCGGCGATGGCGAGCGCCCCGTATTCGACGAACGATCCGTCATCGACGAGATCGGCGACGTTCTCGCGTGCTGTCCTCCGGCCGACCGCGCGCCGGCGGGCGACGGCCTCGGGCCGAGACTCGTCGAGGCCGACGCGGTGCCGCTCGATGGTCTCCGCGAGGTCGGCACGGATGTGGTCGACCGCCAGCTCGGCGCCGGTCTCGACGGCGACCGACTCGACGTCGCCGACACGGATCGTCGCGACCGGCTCGCCGAGGTTCACGGTCTGGCCGACCGCGACGAGGATCCGGTCGACGACGCCGCTGTCGCCCGCCTCGATGGCGTGGTGCATCTTCATCGACTCGATCAGCATCACCTGCTGCCCCGCGCGTACCGGCTGGCCGGCGGCGAGGTCGATGGTGACGATGGTCCCCTGCATCGGGGCCGACAGATCGACGGTCGAGCCAGCCTGCGCCACCCGGCGAACGTATCGCGTCGTCGAGCCGGCGACCGAGGTCGGCCGCCCCGAGCAGCCGAAACGGTCGACGCGATACGTTGCGGCCATGAGCGAGTCGAGCGGCGCCCCGGTGACGTTGACCATCGCCGATCGCGAGGTCGTCATCACGAGCCCCGACAAGATCTACTTCCCGGCCGCGCAGGCCACGAAGCTCGATCTCGTCGAGTTCTACGTGACGATCGGTGACACAGTCATGCGCGCCATGCGCGACCGACCGGTCCTGCTGCAGCGGTTCCCCAACGGTTCGTCGGGCAGCTCGTTCTTCCAGAAGCGCATGCCCGACAACGCACCCGACTGGCTGACGACGACGATCGTCAGCACGCCGAACGGGACGACGTCGAACGCGTTGGTCATCGCCGACCTCGCGCACTTCGTCTGGGCCGTCAACCTCGGATGCCTGGGCTTCCACTCGTGGCCGTACCGCGCCTCGAATCCCGATCACTGCGACGAGCTGCGCATCGACCTCGACCCCGGCCCGGGCACGAACTTCGCGATGGCCCAGGAGACCGCCGTCGAGGTGCATCGGCTGTTCGACGAGCTCGGCACACGGGCGTACATCAAGACGACGGGCAACCGTGGGCTGCACGTCTACGTCCGGCTCGAGCCCCGCTGGGACAGCATCGCCGTGCGGTCGGCGGCAGTCGCGATCGCACGTGAGCTCGCCCGGCGGCGGCCCGACCTGATCACCGATTCATGGTGGAAGGAAGGTCGTGGCGAGCGGATCTTCATCGACTTCAACCAGAACGCCCCGCACAAGACCGTGTTCGCGCCCTGGTCGGTGCGCGCCCGCGATCACGCGCCGGTGTCGTGCGGGTTCGAGTGGGACGACCTGGCGACGATCGACCCGAACGAGCTCACCATCCGCACCGTGCCGTCCCGGCTCGCGTTGCACGGCGACCCGTGGGCCGACATGGACGACCATCCGCAGACGCTCGAGCCGATGCTCGACATGGTGCGACGGGACGAGGCCGCCGGCATCCCCGACGCGCCGTGGCCACCGGTGTACCCGAAGATGGCCGGCGAGCCGACGAGGGTCGCTCCGAGCCGGGCGAAGAAGCCGACGAAGAACCCGAAAGGGTGACCTACGGCCGCGGTCAGCGGCTGACGAAGACCTGGACCACGTAGGTCACGCCGTCGCGCTCGACCACACCGATGCCCACCTGGTTGAACGCAGGGTTGGTCATGTTCGCGTAGTGGTCGGGCGACGCCTCGAGGGCAGCTTGTGCGGCGTCGACCGAACCCGCCATGGCGACGTTCTCGCCGATCGAGCTCCAACCGCCCGACACGCCGGCGGCGAGGTTCTTCGAGTGGTAGATCGAGCCGCTCTTGGCCATGCGGTCGGCTTGCGCCTCGGCCTTCGCGTCGAGCTCGGGCACCCGGCTCAGCTCGGACAGACCGAGGTTCGCGCGCAGGGTGTTGACCGCCGCTTGGTTGGCAGCCGCCCCTTCGGGGTCGGTGCACGACATGAGTGCGAGACCGAGCAGGCCGGTGAGCAGGACTGCCACCATCTGACGCGTGCGGCGGGGCCGGTTGGGCACCACCTGATCACCAGTCGTCGTGTCGGTCATCGCTGTCATCATCGGCAACCCCTCCGTGAACTTGAGACACGATTCTGTCATGAGACCGTCATCTTCGCAACGAATACGCAATGTGGCAACTCCGCCACCAGGAGCGATGCCACCGAAGTCCTCCGACCGGGTGTGACAGTCATGTCGGCGCCGCACCGTAGCAAGCTCTTGACCAGGCCTTGACCGTTCGCACACGAGCGTCACACGCCCGTCGCACCCATCCGCAGTGCACATGACGTGGGGGGCGCGGTGAGGGTCGCGTGGTCGGCCTTGGAGGCCAGACGCGCGTAGCCCGCCTGCGTCGTCCACTCGTTCACCGGTGCCGTTCGGCCTCCGAACAGCCGTCATGCCGTTCTCGATCGACGCGTTGCGCGAACGCATGATCGAGCCCGAGGTCCTCGATCGCGACCGCGCTCGATCCGGACGTGCTCAGGTGCCTGCGCTACATGCACGACGTCGAGCTGAGCTGCTCCGGCGGATCATGAAGCAAGAAGGACGGCACATCGACTTCTACGCGTCGCAGGCCATGCGTCGACTTCGGTCGGACCGCCGCGCTCAGCGCCTCACTCGCTTCGCCCTGCGACGGATGTGGAAGCCGGTCGGCTCCGATGTCATGCCGGCGGCCGAGGTCGCCCACCTCATCGGGTTCCTGTTCGGCGACGCCGATGGCAGGGCCATGGCGGAGCGCATCGACCGGCGCATCGATCGCCTCCCGGGGCTCGCCGGCCTGCACCTCGTCGCCCGAGCTGCCTGAACCGCTCGTATCCTGCTTCGTCGTGAAGCACGACGACGTCCGCTCCGAAGCTGCGCGTCGTCGCACGTTCGCGATCATCAGCCACCCCGACGCGGGCAAGACCACGCTCACCGAGAAGTTCTTGCTGAACGCCGGCGCGGTCGTCACCGCGGGATCGGTGAAGGCAAAAGCCGGCGGCCGGTCCGCCACGAGCGACTGGATGGAGCTCGAGCAGACGCGCGGCATCTCGATCACCTCGGCGGCGATGCAGTTCGACTACCGAGACCACGTCGTCAACCTCCTCGACACACCTGGCCACAAGGACTTCAGCGAGGACACCTACCGCGTGCTCGCGGCGGTCGACGCGGTGGTGATGGTGCTCGACGCGGCGAAGGGCATCGAGCCCCAGACGTTGAAGCTCTTCGAGGTGTGCCGGGCGCGCAACCTGCCGGTCCTCACGTTCCTCAACAAGTTCGACCGGCCCAGCCGTGATCCGCTCGAGCTGCTCGACGAGATCGAGACGCAGATCGACCTGCGGCCCACGCCGGCAACGTGGCCGGTGGGAGATGGCGAGGACTTCCGTGGCGTCATCGACCGCCGCCGAGGTGTCTTCAGCCGATTCACCCGCACCGCGCGCGGCGCCACCCTCGCTCCGGAGGAGCTCGTGACCTTCGACGAGGCCGCGGCCACGGAGGGCAAGGTCTGGGCGCGGGCGATCGACGGATGCGACCTGCTCGACGCGATCGGTGCAGATGTCGATCTCAGCTCGTTCCTCGCGGGCGAGTCGACCCCCGTGTTCGCCGGATCCGCGCTGACCGACTTCGGCGTGCGTCACCTGCTCGACGCCGTCGTCGAGATGGTTCCAGCGCCACCGCCCCGGCGCGATCGCTCGGGCCAGCCGCGTCCCATCGAGTCGGGCTGCAGCGCCTTCGTGTTCAAGGTCCAGGCCAACATGGACAAGTCGCATCGCGACCGGTTGGCGTTCGCCCGCATCTGCAGCGGCAAGTTCGAGCGCGGGATGACGATGACGATCGCGCGCACCGGTCGCCCGTTCGCCACGAAGTACGCGTCGAGCGTCTTCGGCGCCGAGCGATCGACCGTCGAGGTGGCCTTCCCCGGCGACGTCGTCGGCTTCGTCAACGCGACCGACCTGCGCATCGGCGACACGCTCTTCGAGGGCGCCGCGGTGGAGTTCCCCGGTCTCCCCTCCTTCGCGCCCGAGCTGTTCACCGGCGCGCGGCCGCTCGACACCGGCCGCGCCAAGCAGTTCCGCCGAGGGCTCGAGGTGCTCGAGGAAGAGGGCGTCGTCCAGGTGCTGCGCGACCCCGACATGGGTGACTCGTCGCTGGTGCTCGCCGCGGTGGGACAACTGCAGTTCGAGGTGTTCGCGCACCGGCTCGAGACCGAGTTCAACGCGCCGGTCGAGCTCACCGGCTCGCCGTACCAGGCGATCAGGGCCACGGACGCGCAGAGCGCCGACCGGCTGCGCTCCATCGGCGGCATCCGCATCCTGACGCGAGGCCACGACGGCGCGACCGTGGCGCTGTTCGAGAACAAGTACCGGCTCCAGCGCCTGCTGGCCGACGAACCCGAGCTGACGCTCCGGTCGCTGAGCATCGACGAGCTCTGAGCCTGCGCCAGCCGCGGTCGATAGCGTGCCCGCATGCTCGACCCCGCCATCAAGTCCTTCGCCCAGGCCGCCAACTTCGCTGCGCTGTCGTTCCGCCTCCCCAACGGGCAGATCGCCACGCAGGTGATGTGGATCGACGCTGACGACGAGCACCTGCTCATCAACACCGAGGTGCACCGCGACAAGTACACCTCGATCGTCGCGTCGCCCGACGAGGTCACCGTGATGATCTGGGATGCGTCCAACCCCTACCGCTACGCCGAGGTGCGCGGGCGCTTCGATGGCGAGGTCCGCGGCGACCAGGCCCGCGCCCACATCGACGCCGTGTCGCAGCGCTACACCGGCAAGGACTACCAGGCCCAGGTTCAGAGCGAGCGGGTGATCATGAAGATCGCGCCGATCCGTCAGCGCACGAAGGACCTCGGCTGATCGCTCGGCTGATCGTCAGCCCGATCGGGTGTCGAGCAGTCTGGTCGGCACCGTGCCCGAGAAGGCCGAGCCGACCCAGCCCATGAGATCGACGACCACGTCGGTCGCCGCGGAGGTGAGGACGCACACAGTCCCCGCTGCGTCGGGCGCGACGAGGACGAAGTTGGCGCGGTTGATGCCCGCGCGGACGTTCAGGTTCGAGGCGAGCGGCGGACCAGCAGCACAGGGGTACGCCGTCAGGTAGCCCGCCGCACGCGGTTCGGCGGCGGTGAGGTTGAGCATGACGCCGCTCGCACCGGCGGGCGCGCCCGACGGCCCGCCCACGGGCACGACGACCACACCACCGGCAGCTGGCGTGCCCGACGATCGGGTGTCGACCAGCCGTCGAGGTTCGAGGACCCCGACGTCGGCATCCGGCTCGAACGCACCGAAGACGTCGACCACGAGGTGCGTGTCGACGTTCGACGTGACGCACACCGCGCCACCGTCGCCCGGCTGCACCACGACCACGTTGGGCACCGTCTGGCCGGCCTCGAAGTTGAGGTTCGACGTGCCGGTCGGGGCCGTGCCGCACGGGACGACGGTCGCGAAGCCACGTCCCGCCGGCTCGGTAGCGGTGACGGTGAGGACGACCGCGGCGGCGTCCCCGGGAGCACCGGAACCGTCGAGCGACACGACGAGCGGGGTACCCGCGGGCACCGGCGCGCCACCATCGGTCCGCGTGTCGGCCAGGCGCTTCGGCGGCACTGCGACGAAGCCTGATCCGGCAGGGAACGAGCCCGTCACGTCGACGACGACGTGCGTGCCCTCGCTGTCGAACACGCACACCGATCCGTCGGCACCGACCGGGACGATCGCAGCAGATGCGACGACCTGGTCGCGTGTGAAGTTCGCGTTGCTGACGAGGGGTCGCTCGCCCGAGCACGGATAGGCGGTCAGGTAGCCCGCCGCGCGAGGCGATGCGACGGTGAGGTTGAGCGCGACCGCCGCTGCGCCTTCCGGGACGCCGGCGCGGCCGCCGACGGCGATGTGCTGCACCGACCCGGCCGCGGGCCGGTCGAGGACCGACATCGCGGCGGAGGCGATGAGTTGGCTGTAGAGCGCAGCGCCGGTGGTGTTGAGGTGGATGGCGTCGTAGGTGATGTCGGAGCGATCGGCCGCCGCGGGCCAGTCGACGAGCGTCAGGTCGGGGTTCCGTGCGAGGGCGGCCTCGAGGTGCCGGTTCACCTCCGGGAAGTACCAGTAGTACGGCTGCACCTGACGCCATGCCGACGGGCTGACGTACTGCGGTTTCACCTCGCGCAGCATGACCCAGAGGATGTGCTTCGCCCCCGCTTCGCGGAGCGCGGCGATGATCGAATCGATCGAGCGGTCGAACCGTCCAGGGTCCCAGTACGGGTAGTTGTAGCCGCCGGCGACGACCGCGACGTCGCCGAACACCTCGGGCGTGGTGGCCATGCGCCCGCGCACGTGCTTCGACTCGAGTTGCTCGACGAACAGCGCCGGGGTGCCGTCGACGGTGACCTGCCAGTCGGCCGGGAACGCCGCCGGCAGCGCGGTCTTCGCGCCGAGCCCGACCGAGTCCGTCACGACGTAGACGCGATGCTCGGGCGGCGCCGCGCTGGTCCCGGCCGGCGCCGCGACGACCGTCGCCCCCGCCAGCACCGCGCCCGCCAGGATCCACCGCACCGCGCTCAGGCCGACCACCATCCGGTCGTGTCGAACACGACGTGGGTCGGGACGAAGGAGCGGATGCACAGACGACCTTCTGCGGCGAGCACCACGCTGATCGAGTTGGCGAGCACACCGCCTCGCGTCGCGTTCACGTTCGAGGTCTCGGGAACGGCCCCGCACCCGAAGGCGGTCAAGTACCCGTCACGACCGGGCGTCACCATCGTGAGCGTGCCCGTGACCGCTGCGGCGTCGGTTGGCGCAACGCGCATGTCGGTCGTCTGCCCGCCGCCGTGGATGGGTGACCATCCGCCGATCCCCGTCCGTGTGTCGTAGACGCGGGTGGGCGTCGCCGGGGTGAACGCCAGCGCACCCGATGCAGAGAAGCTGCCCGTCAGGTCGACCACCACGTCGACGTCGGGGGTGTTGGTGAAGAGGCACACCCTCCCATCGGCGCCGATGGGCACGTACGCAGCTCCGGCGATGGTCTCACCGACGCCGAAGTTCACGTTCGAGACCGTCGGGATCGCCCCGCCGCACGGGAACGCCGTCAGGAACCCTGCGACGTCGGAACCGGTGACCGTGAGGTTGAGCGCGACGGCCTCGGCACCGTCCGGCGCGGCGACGCTCGACATCTGGGCCCGGCCGGTGGTGCGGGTGTCGAGCAGCCGAGTTGGCGCGACCGGGTCGAACCGCGACGCGTCGTCGACGAACGCACCCTGCACGTCGACCACGAGGTCGGCGGCAGCCGAGGTGAACACGCACAACCGGCCGTCGGCCGAGATCGGCAGCACGGCGAGCGCTCCACGAGCGGTGCCCTCCGTGTAGTTCGCGCTCGACACCTCGGCACGTGTGGTGTCGCAGGCGTAGCCGGTGAGGAACCCGTCGTCGGCTGGGTCGACGCTCGTGAGGTTCACCGCGACGGCTCTCGTCCCTGCGGGCACGTACGACGACAGGTCGACCTCACGGGTGGTCCCTGCCGTCAGGCGCGAGGACGTCGTCCGTGTGTCGAGGACCCGATCGGGCGTGATCGGCAGGTACTCGCTCGCCGGACCGGAGGCGACCGGAAGCGGGGCGTCGGTGCCGGAGTGCGTCGCGACGGCCAACTGCGCCGTGATGTCGGCGCTCATCAGCGACGATCGCTGGCGGTAGGCGTTGGTGTCGCGCAGGTGGGTGTAGTCGTCGGCGAGGGCGATCCCGGTGGACTGCTGCACGCTCGGCCAGTCCCACGTGCGCAGGTTGCTCCGTTCGGCCGCGACGATGTCGAGGGCCTGGTTGTAGATGGACCCCGCGTTGAAGAGCCGCGTGATCTTGCTCCACCACACGGTGTGGCCCGGCCCGATCGTGTCCATGAGGTAGCGAATACCGACGGCGCACTCCTCGACGCCTTGCTGGCCGCAGAAGCCGATGTCGTTGTTGCCGAGGTTGACCGCGATGTTCGGCGCGTCCCAACCCTCGGCGCGCCACCACGAGATCCAGTTGGCGACCGAGAACCGGCTGCCCGCCGGCTGGTAGTTGCCAGCTGTGAACCCGCATCCGGCCACGAAGCGGATCGGGCCCCAACCCGTGGCCGCCAGCAGGGTGGGCAGCGATGGCTCGTACGCGGCGCCCATCCCGACCGAGTCGCCGAAGACCGAGATCGGCCCCAACGGACCCGGTGAGTCGATCGTGATCTGCGAGATCTGGCTGCACGACCCGTTGGCCACGGCAACCGGGGTGGCGACCGGAACGGCGACCGCTGTGACGGAGACGAGTGTCAGGCAGGACAGGAGGACGGCTCGGCGGGTCGCACGCATGATCCTCGACCATAGCCCCGACCCTCCGGACGCAAACTTCCTAGGATGGCTCGCGCATGCCGAGGCCAGGGATCCCCCACCAGCCCGCGCTCGACGGCGTCCGTGCCATGTCGGTCCTCGCGGTCCTGCTGTTCCACGGTGAGATCACGGGCTTCGACGGCGGCTACCTCGGCGTCTCGGTCTTCTTCACGTTGTCCGGCTACCTGATCACGAGCCTGTTGATCGTCGAGCGCGAGGGCACGGGCCGCACCGGTGTCGGGGCGTTCTACGTCCGCCGCGCGAAGCGACTCCTGCCGGCGAGCCTCGTCTGCCTGACGGCGATCGCGATCCTCGCCGCCACCACCGATTGGTTCGCCGGTGTCAGCACCCTGCGCCGCGACCTGCTCGGCGCGCTGTTCCAGGTGGCCAACTGGGTCTCGCTCGGGGGCAGCGGCTCGTACCAGCAGTTGTTCGCCGACGCGGCCGGTCAGGCATCGCCGGTCGAGCACTACTGGTCGCTCGCCATCGAGGAGCAGTTCTACTGGCTGTGGCCGCTCGCGTTCGTGGGCTTGTGGCGGATCGCCCGCACGCACCGCTCGCGCACCGTTGTCGTCGGTGTGGTCACGGCCGGGTTCGGCGTCGCTGCGCCGGTCATCGCCGCGGTGTGGGGCGCCGACGCCGCGTACTGGGCGACCCCCGCGCGCGCGGCCGAGATCCTCACGGGCGTGTTCGTCGCTTTCGCCCTCCACGGACGGCGAGCGCCGTCGTGGTGGTCGTGGCTGGCCTCGGCAGCGTCGGTCGCGCTCATCGCCGCTGTGCTGTGGTTCCCCGCTGCAGGCGGTCCCGCGTACCACGGCGCGCTGCCCCTCGTCGGCGTCGTCAGCGCGATCCTCATCGTGGGTCTGCAGGCACCAGGTCCCGTTCGCCACTTCCTGTCAGCACGGCCACTGGTGTGGCTCGGACAGATCAGCTACGGCGTCTACCTGTTCCACTGGCCCGTGTTCGTCGTGCTGGACGAGCGACGGGTCGACCTGCCGACGTCGACGCTCTTCCTCGTGCGGCTCGCGGTGACGCTCGTCCTCGCGCAGCTGTCGTTCATGCTCGTCGAGCGACCGATCCGCACGGGGGTCACCTGGCGGCCGCCGACGGTCGGGGTGAGTGCGTTGACCGGGTGCTTGGCCGCGGCGGTCGTCACCGTTGCACTGGTGCCGGGCAGCGACGCCGACTACTGGCAGCGCGCCGACGTCGTCGAGGCTGCGGGCATCGATCCAGTGGACGACGGCGACCTGGCGCCGCTCGCGCCGGCTTCGACCGCGAGCCCGCCAACCACCACGACCGCGCCCCACAGCACGGTGGCCACGACCGTGACCACGCCCGGCACGGCGCCGAGCACCGTCACGCCCGGCACGGCGCCGAGCACCGTCACGCCGGGCTCGACGACGTCGACCTCCACCACGCTCGCCCCGTTGCCGCCGCTCTCACGCCCGATGCGCGTCGTCGTGGCAGGTGACTCGACGGCGGAGGCGACCGGGTTCGGTCTCGCCCAGTGGGCGGGCGAGCGCCCCGACCTCGCCCAGGTCTCGCTCGTCGTCGAGGAGGGCTGCGGCTTCCTGCGTGGCGGCGACCAGCTCATCGATCAATGGGTGCCCGTGCCCCAACGCTGCGACGACTGGCTGACGTCCGAGCTGCCGGCGAAGGTGAGCGAGCTCCGTCCCGACGTCGTGATGTTGATGACCACGTCGTGGGACGTGCTCGATCGCCGCTGGGACGGCGGGCCCGACGTGAGCCCGCTCGATCCCGGCTACGCCGAGCGGATCCGCACCGACTTCGCGACGATCACCACCGCACTGCTCGACGCGGGCGCGACGGAGGTGGTGTGGGTGCGCGAGCCGATCCCCAACGTGTTCTGGTGGAGCTCGGGGCAGGCACAGGAAGATCCGGATCGCCATGCTGTGCTGTACGCGGCGATGGACGAGATCGCCGCAGCGAACCCCGGCCACGTCACGGTGATCGACCTGCCCGCCTGGGTGGGTGCGAACGGGATGGCCGACGACCACGACGCACGTCCCGACGGCGTGCACTGGTCGCCCGAGGCGGCGGCACGCATCGCGCGGGAGTTCCTCGGCGAGCAGCTCGTACGCGCCGCGCTCTCGACCTCGCCGGCCTGAACGTGGCGGACGGCACGCGGCACCGCCATCCGCCGCGCTCCTAGAGTGCGGGCGTGGGGGATCCGCTGCACATCCGGATCACGGTGCGGTCCGCGCGGGTGGACGTGCGTGCCGTCACCGGCGCCGATCTCGCAGTCGAGGGTGGCCACGTCACCCGTCATCGCGACGGCGCGGTCGACGTCACCTCCAGCCGCTCGGCCATCGAGGTGGTCTGCCCGGCAGGATCGTCGGTCACGGTCAGCACGGCCTCGGGTTCGGTGACGACGCGCGGGAGGCTCGGCGTCGTGCGGGTCGTGACCGCGAGCGGACGGGTCGAGGTCGAACACGCCGAGGAGATCGAGATCCGCACGGTGGCAGGACGCGTCGAGGTCGGCGAGTGCGCCGGTTCGTGCCGGGTGACGAGCAAGAGCAGCCGGATCGAGGTCGGCACGGCGAACGTGGTCGAGCTGTCGAGCACCTCGGGCAGGGTGTCGGTGCGACAGGCCGACCTCGCCAGCGCACGCACCGTGTCGAGCCGGATCGAGATCGGCGCCACCAGCGCGGCGCGGGTGTCCGCACACACCATCTCCGGGCGAGTCGAGGTGCGCGTCCTCGGCCGATTGCCAGCGCGGATGCACCTCCACTCTCGCACCGGCGCCGTCGAGCGGAAGGTGCCCGAAGGTGAAGGTGGGGCGCACATCGAGGCCAGCTCGACGTCCGGCTCGATCGTCGTCGACCGCGGGTGACCGCCGTGGCGTCCTCCGTGTCGACGTCGAGCGGAGCGATCGTGTTCACCGACATCGTCGGATTCACCGAGCTGACCGAGGCGCACGGCGACGACGTCGCGCTGTCGCTCGTGGAACGGCAAGAGCGCGCCGTCCACGCATCCCTGCCGGCCGGTGCGCGGGTGATCAAGGCGCTCGGTGACGGCATGCTGCTGTGGTTCGAGCGCGCGGACGAGGCCATCGTCGCGAGCGTCAGGCTGCAGGCCGAGATCGACGCAGATGGCGCCGATGACGACGCGCTGCCGTTGTGGGTGCGCACCGGCGTCCACTGGGGCACACCCCGCTGGCGGGGCGACGACATCATCGGCCGCGACGTCAACCTCGCGTCACGGGTCACTGCCCTGGCCGCGGCGCGGGAGGTGCTGTGCACCGATGTGGTCGTCGCCCGGGCCGGGCCGATGCCTGGCATCGAGCTCACATCGCTCGGTTCCGTGTACGTCAAGGGCATCGTCGACGCGGTGCCGGTGCTCCGCGCCGAGCGCCTGACGGTCGAAGGCTGATCAGACGACGGTCGCGGCAGCAGGACGCTCGACGGTGCCGTCGGGGCGGCGGGCGAAGCGGTCGGGCGATACGCCGTGCACCGGCTCGGCGCTGTCCCACGGCCAACCGCCGAACTGGGTCTGCTGGTAGTCGCGGAACGCCTGCTCGACGCCCGCACGATCGTTCAGCACGAACGGGCCGTACTGCGCCACGGGCTCGCCGATCGGCCTGCCCTGGAGGACGAGGATCTCGGCACCATCTTCACTCGCGACGACGACGTCGACCGTCGCGTCGAGCACGGCGCCGTTGCCGGTCGCAACCGCCTCGCCTGCGAACGTCGCGCCTGCTCCGTCGAACACGTACGCGGTGCGCACCGTGCCCTCGCCGCGTGCTGCGGGCATGGTCCACGACGCGCCCGGCTCCACCCTGATGTGCCAGATCGCGACGTCGGTGTCGGGGCGGCTCGCCCAGCTGTGCGGTGGAGGCGGCGGCGGGGCGTTGCCCTCGAGCTCGCCCGCGACGACGGTGATCTCGACGGTTCGTCCCTCGTCGTCGGTGTGCAGCACGTGGGGGATGTCGTCGGCCCACAGCATCGAGAAGTGGGGCGGCGCCATCTTCTCGGCGCGCGGCAGGTTGACCCAGATCTGGAACAGCTCGGCGGTGTTGGGTGCGTCCGTGTCGAGCAGCGGGAACGTCTCGCTGTGGACGATGCCGCTGCCGGCGGTGAGCCACTGCACGTCGCCGCGCCCGTAGCGCGCCGCGGCGCCGAGCGAGTCGGCGTGGTCGATCAGCCCGCGACGTACGAACGTGACGGTCTCGAAACCACGGTGCGGGTGGTTCGGGAAGCCCGGCACCTGGTCGCCGTGGTACATGCGCCAGCCGTCCTTGCCGGCGAAGTCCTGCCCGAGCTCGCGGCCCTCGAGCGAGGCTGCCGGGCCGAACGAGCCGTTGCCCTTCGGGTACTCGTCGAGGTGGTGGACGCAGAACAGGAAGGGGTCGATCGTGGGCCACTGGAACCCGATCGGGAACTGCTGGACGATCACACCGGTCATGCAACCATGCTATGGCCATTTCCTTGCGATCGCAACGAAATCGGATGGCGGCGCGTCAGCCGCGGGTGGCGAGGTCGCGCAGGATCTGCTTCGACGCCAGCTTGCCGGGTCCCCCCGTGACACACCCGCCTGGATGAGTGCCGGAACCGCACTGGTAGTAGCCCTCGATCGGCGTGCGGTACTGGTTCCACCCGGGAGCCGGACGGAAGAAGTACATCTGTGGTGCGAAGAACTCGCCGGCGAAGATGTTGCCCTCCGACAGGCCGACGACACGCTCGATGTCGAGCGGTGTCACCACCTCGCGCTGCAGCACCAGCTGCCCGAAGCCGGGGAAGAACGACTCGAGCGTGGCCTGCACCGTGTCGCCGAGCCCCTGCCGCTCGGTCTCCCAGTCGCTGCCCTTCAGGTGGTATGGCGCGTACTGGACGAAGCACGACATCACGTGCTTGCCCGGCGGCGCCATGTCGGGGTCGATCGTCGACTGGATGCAGGCGTCGATGTAGGGCCGCTTGCTGTACCAGCCGTACTTGGCGTCGTCGTAGGCCCGCTCGAGGTAGTCCATCGACGGCCCGATGTTGGTGAAGCCGCGGAACTGGTCGCCGCGATCGCCGAGCGCCGGGTACTTCGGCAGGCCGTCGAGCGCGAAGTTCACCTTGGCCGAGGTGCCCTGGAACTTGTAGCGGCCGATGTGCTCGACGAGATCGGTCGGCAGCTCGGCCGGGTCGACGAGCTGGGTGAAGGTGCGCCGCGGGTCGAGCCCGCTGACGACGATGCGGGCGTTGATCTCGGTGCCGTCGGACAGCACGACACCGGTTGCCCGACCACCGGTGGTGACGACGTGGTCGACGGGCGAGTCGAGGATGATCTCGGCGCCGAAGGCCTGCGCGGCGCGCGACAGCACCTGGGTGAAGCCACCGTTGCCGCCCTTGTGGAAGCCCCACGTCGAGAAGTGGCCGTCCTGCTCGCCGATGTTGTGGAACAGCAGCACGAGACCCGAGCCCTGCGAGCGCGGGCCGACCTTCGAGCCGATGATGCTCGACGACGAGAACAGCCCCTTGATGATGTCGCTCTCGAAGTAGTCGTCGAGGAAGTCCGCCGCCGATCCGGTGAGCAGGCGGACGCAGTTGTGCAGCACGCGCTTGGGCAGATCGCGCAGTCGCTTGGCGAGATCGGCGAGGGCGAGGAACTGATCGGGGTCGTCGCTGAAGATGTCGGGCGGGACCTCGTCGAACATCGGCTTCAGGGCCTGGCACACCTGCGCCATGTCGTGGCTGTACTGGTCCATCGCATCGGCGTCGTGGCGCGAGTGGCGCGAGATCTCGAGGATGTTCTGGTTCCGGTCGGTTCCGAGGATGAGGTAGTCGCCGTTCTCCATCGGCGCGAACGACGACGGCATCTGCAGCGGCAGGAACCCGTGCCGCACGAGGTCGAGCTCGTGGATGATGTCGGGCCGCAGCAGGCTGAGCGCGTACGAGAAGGTCGTGAAGTGGAAGCCGGGTCGCAGCTCCTCGGTGATCGCTGCGCCGCCGACGAGATGGCGCCGCTCGATGATCAGGGTGCGCAGCCCGGCGCGGGCCAGGTAGGCGCCGTTGACGAGGCCGTTGTGGCCGCCGCCGACGACGATCGCGTCGTAGGAGGTGCTCTGTGGGCTCATGTCGGCGTCCTCACGATGACTTGCGGGCCGGGTTGAACAGGGGCGGCCGGGCGACGGTCGCCGCCACCGTCTGGTAGCGGTGGTCGATCGTCAGCTCGAGGTTCACCTTCGACCCCGGCGCACCGAGGTGCGGTCGCACGCGCGCCATCGCGATGTGGCGTTGCAGCACGGGCGAGTACATGAAGCTCGTGGTGTAGCCCACCCGCTCTCCGGCGTCGTCGTAGAGCATCATCTCGTAGACGATCGGCGTCTCGTCCTTGGGCGGGATGAGGCCGTGGGCGCGGTAGCGCCGATCCCAGTCCTCCCAGTCGACGACGAGCCCGACCATCTTCCACCGCGACGTCCGCTCTGCGATCTCGCGACGGATGGCATCGCGACCGATGAACTGGCGATCGGTCGTACCGATGCCCTTGAACATCCATGCGAAGCCGAGCTCGACCGGCGTGCTCTTCTCCTCGGTCGTGAACGCGTAGCGGCTCGAGTGGAAGTCGGCATCGATGAGCACCAGCCCCGCCTCGATGCGGGTCATCAGCAGGGCGGCCATCCCGACCGGCAGCACACCGTGACCGGCGCTCGCGTCCATCAGCGTGTCGAACACGTCGTTCGCATCGTCGGCATCGACCCAGAGCTCGTAGCCGAGATCACCGGTGTAGCCGGTTCGCGACACCCCGATGGCGCTGTTGCCGAACTTCACCTGCGCATGGTGGAAGAACTTCAGCGACTCCAGCTCGGGCGCGACCGACGCGAGGATCGTCCGTGACCGCGGACCCTGCAACGCGATGGATCCGTACTGGGCCGACACCTCCTCGATCTCGACCTGCAACGGACCGATCAACCGCTGGAAGTACGCGAGGTTCGGCTCGGCCGCGGTGAGCAGGAAGTGGTCGCTCGAATGACGGAACACGACGCCGTCTTCGACCACCCAGCCGTCCTCGTCGCACCACAGCGTGTACTGGGCCTGGCCGTCGCGGCACATGCGGATGTCGCGGGCCAGCACGAACCCGAGGTAGCGCTCGGCATCGCGCCCGGTGATGCGGTACTTGTACAGCGGCGAGGTGTCGATGAGGCCGGCGGCGTTGCGCACGGCGAAGTACTCGAACTTCTCCGACATCACGTACTTCACCGCGGCGAGGTGGCCGGACCAGTGCTGCCACAGCCCGGTCTGGTTCATCGGCGCCAGGCGTTCGTGGAACGGCGTGGTCGCGACCATCACCGAACAGTAGCCGATCTGTTGGACACCTGCGCAACAGCACTAGCCTGCGGGTCCGTGGCCCGCATGTCCCCCGCCGAACGACGCACCGCGATCGTCGATGCCACGCTCGCGGTGGCGCTGCGAAAGGGGTTCGCGTCGACGACGGTGCGCGACGTCGCCGCCGAGCTCGGCTGCTCGAGCGGGCTCATCCACCACTACTTCGCGTCGATGGACGACGTGCTCGCCGCAGCGTTCGAGCAGTCCGCCGGACACGACCTGGCGGCCACCGAAGCGGCGATGCGAGCGGTGGACGACCCGATGGAGCAACTCGCCGCGTTCTTCGCGAGCTACGCCCGCGGCGACCAGGACTGGGCGTTCCAGCTGTGGCTCGACGCATGGGCCGAAGCCGCCCGCAGGCCGGCACTCGGTGCGACGTCGCGCCGCCTGAACGTGGGCTGGCAGCAGCTCGTCGAGCGCACCATCCGCGCCGGGGTCGAGCGTGGCGACTGGGACTGCGACGATCCGCCCGCCGCCGCGTGGCGCACCCTGTCGCTGCTCGACGGGCTCGCGCTGCAGACCGTCGCCCACGGTTCGGTCGTCGACCGCGACACGGCGATCGAGTGGTCGATGTCGGCAGCCGAGCGGGACCTCGGACTTCGGCCCGGCACGCTCACGCGACCGAACCGGGTCGGCTCACGATGAACCAGACAGCGCTCCCCTCACGCGCCCGCGTGGTCGTCGTCGGCGGCGGCATCATCGGCACGTCGGTCGCGTACCACCTCGCCCATGCCGGCTGGCGCGACGTCGTGCTCGTCGAGCGCGACCAGCTCACGTCCGGCACCACGTGGCACGCGGCGGGGTTGATGGTGACGTTCGGGTCGACATCCGAGACGTCGACGTCGATGCGCCAGTACACGCGCGACCTGTACCAGCGCCTCGAGGCCGAGACGGGGTTGGCGACCGGGTTCAAGCCGGTCGGGTTCATCGAGCTCGCCACCGACGAGGGCCGGCTCGAGGAGTACCGGCGGGTGTCGGCCTTCAACCGCTACTGCGGGATCGACGTGCACGAGATCGGTCCCCGCGAGGTTGCCGACATGTTCCCCCTCGCCCGGACCGACGACGTGCTCGCCGGCTTCTACGTCGCCGAGGACGGCCGGGTGAACCCGGTGGACGTCACCATGTCGATGGCGAAGGGTGCCCGCCAAGCCGGTGCGACGATCGTCCAGGGCGTCACCGTCACCGATGTGACGGTGCGCGACGGCGCGGTGCACGGGGTCGTCACCGACCACGGCACGATCGAGTGCGAGTACGTCGTCAACTGCGCAGGCATGTGGGCTCGTCAGCTGGGCGCGCTGTCGGGTGTGAACGTCCCGCTGCAGGCCGCCGAGCACTACTACCTCATCACCGAGCAGATGCCCGAGCTCGACCCGTCGTGGCCGGTCATCGAGGACCCCGCGAACTACGGCTACTACCGCGAAGAGGTCGGCGGGCTGATGATCGGGTTGTTCGAGCCCGTCTGCGCGCCGTGGAACGTCGGCGGCATCCCGAACGACGTGTCGTTCGCGTCGCTGGCTCCCGACTGGGATCGGATGGCGCCCTACCTCGAGCGGGCCATGAGCCGCGTGCCGCGCTCGGCTGACACCGGCATCCGCACCTTCTTCTGCGGCCCCGAGAGCTTCACCCCCGACCTGGCGCCGATCATCGGCGAGGCGCCGGAGGTGCGGAACTACTTCGTGGCCGCCGGCCTCAACTCGATCGGCATCCTCACCGGGGGCGGAGTCGGCAGGTTGCTCGCGCACTGGATCATGACGGGCAGCCCCGACGTCGACGTCACCGGGTTCAACATCGACCGGCTGCACCCGTACCAGTCGAACCCCGAGTACCGGCGCACGCGCACGGTCGAGTCGCTCGGCATGGTGTACCAGTGCCACTACCCCAACCGCTCGATGCAGAGCGCCCGCGGCGCGAAGCGCTCGCCGTTGCACGATCGTCTCGCGGCGCAGGGCGCGTGCTTCAAGGATGTGAGCGGCTGGGAAGGGGCCGACTGGTTCGCAGGCCCCGGCGCTGCGCCCGACCCGGGCGAGCTCACGTGGGGGCGGCCCGCGTTCTGGTCGCAGTGGGAGGCCGAGCACCGCGCGTGTCGCGAAGGCGTGATCGTGATGGACATGTCGTTCATGTCCAAGTTCCGGGTGCAGGGTCGCGACGCCGGAGTGGTGCTCGAGCACCTGTCGGCGAACCTCGTCGACGGTCCCGACCACACGATCACCTACACGCAGTGGCTGGACGAGTCCGGACGGCTCGAGGCCGACCTCACCGTGACCAAGCACACCGCGGGCGACTACATGGTGGTGGCCAGCGACACCGCCCATCGGCACGTCGAGGCCCGCCTGCGCCGTCACTGCACCGACCGCCACGCCTTCGTCACCGACGTCACGTCAGGGCTCGCGCAGATCAACGTGCAAGGGCCGCGATCACGCGAGCTGTTGCAGTCGTTGACGACGGCCGACCTGGCCAACGAAGCGTTCCCGTTCCGCACGGCGCGCGAGATCGACATCGGGTTCGCGCGCGTGCTGTGCGTGCGCATCACGTACCTCGGCGAGCTCGGCTACGAGCTCTACGTGCCCACCGAGCAGGCGGTGCACGTGTACGAACGCATTGTGGCCCCCGGGGCGGCGTTCGGTCTGCGTCACGCCGGGCTGAAGGCGCTCGCCAGCCTGCGCATGGAGAAGGGCTACCGCGACTACGGGCACGACATCGACAACACCGACGGCGTGCTCGAAGCGGGGCTCGGGTTCGCCGTCGCGCTCGACAAGCCAGTCGGGTTCATCGGCCGCGAGGCGGTCGCGGCCAAGCGCGCGGCGGGACCGTTGACCCGGCGGCTCGTGCAGGTGCAGGTCTGCGATCCCGAGCCGCTCATGTTCCACGCCGAGATCGTGCGCCGCGACGGGCAGGCTGTCGGCTACGTCCGTGCTGCGAGCTACGGCCACACGCTCGGAGGCGCCGTCGGCCTGGCGATGATCGAGGCAGGCGTGACCGTCACGAACGAGTACCTGGCCACCGGTGAGTGGGCCGTCGAGATCGCCGGGCAGCGGTACCCAGCCCTCGCGTCCCTGCGCCCGCTGTACGACCCGACCAACGCCCGCATCCGCGCATAGGGTCCAGCGCACGTCTCGCGCCTCCACCGTTCCCGGGTTCACGCAACGCCAGCTCCTCCTGGTGCTGGGCGCGCTCATCATGGCAGTGATGCTCGCGTCGCTCGACACCACGATCGTCGCGACGGCCCTGCCCACCATCGCCGGTGAGTTCAACGCGTTCGAGAGCTTCGCCTGGGTCGGCACCGCGTACATCGTCACGTCGACCATCGCGACGCCGTTGCTCGGCAAGCTGTCCGACCTCTACGGCCGGCGGGCGATCTTCCAGACGACGATGGGCATCTTCCTGCTCGGGTCGATCCTCTGTGGGTTGGCCCAGTCGATGGGGCAGCTGATCGCGTTCCGTGCCGTCCAGGGCGTCGGCGGCGGCGCCATCCAAGCGCTGGCGTTCTCGATCCTCGGCGACATCCTCCCGCCGCGCGAGCGCGGCAGGTACATCGGGTACTTCACCATCGCCTTCGCCGCGTCGGCACTGATGGGACCACTCGTCGGCGGGTTCATCATCGACCACTTCGACTGGCCGTGGATCTTCTACATCAACGTCCCGTTCTGCATCGTCGTCGGGCTCGTCTGCCACCGCGCCCTACGGCTGCCGTTCCCTCGCCGCGACGCACGCCTCGACTTCGTCGGCGCCGCACTGCTGTCGGGTGGTCTCGCGTGCCTGATGATCGGCCTCGAGCAGGGCGGCGAGGGCTGGACCGAGACCAGCACGCTGGTGCTGTTCGGCGCCGCCCTCGTGCTGCTCTCCGCGTTCGTCGTGCAGGAGCACCGCGCCGACGAGCCGATGATCCCGCCACACCTGTTCCGCAACCCCGTCGTGCTCGCATCCGTCGCGATCGGCTTCTTCGCCGGGGCGGTCACGTACGGCACCAACCAGTTCCTGCCCCTGTACTTCCAGGACTCGCTGTTCGTGTCGCCCACAGAGTCGGGGTTGCGGCTGATGCCGATGATGATCGGCGTGTCGGCGACATCGTTCGTCGTGGGGCGCCTGATCGCCCGCTCGGGTGGCTATCGCCGTTACCCCATCGTCGGCTCGATGTTCGGCGTCGTCGGTGTCGTCGCGATCACGACCATCGACGGCTCCACGCGCTACATCACGCTCGTCGTGCCGATGGCGCTGATGGGCATCGCGATGGGCTGCATGTTCACCAGCACGTCGATCGCGACGCAGAACGCAGTCGAGTTCCGCGACCTCGGCGTCGCGACCGCGACCGTCATGTTCTTCCGCTCGCTCGGCGGGTCGATCGTCCTCGCCGGGTCGGGCAGCACGCTCAACGCGACGATCCGTCACGAGATCCCGAGGCGAACCAACGTGGCGGCTGACGAGGCTGCCGGGCTCATCCGCGCTCCCGATCAGATCCAGGCGCTCCCGGCCGGGACGCGTGCGGCGGTGATCGACAGCATCGCCCTCGGCGTCAGCCGCATCTACTGGATCGCCGCCGGGCTGATGCTGGTCGCCGTCGTGTCCGCCCTCCTGCTGCCGGAACGCCCGCTGCGCTCGCGAGCCGGCATCTCCGACGCGATGGAGAGCGCCTCCGCGTGACGCCCTGTCAGGGCAGAGCGACGATCGCCTCGTGCTCGAGCGAGGCGACCATCCGGCCGTCCACCTCGATCCGCACCTCGATGACGGCCGACTCGCCGTGGCGGTGCGTGAACCGCCTCACCACGCCGGACGAGAGGCTGGCGGTGTCGCCGTCGTGCGCGAGCCCGTGGTGGCGGATGAGGCTGCGCGTGTGGATCCACGGGCCGCGCACCAGGAACGTCCGCATGACGAGGTTGCCCATCGCCGACCACACGGCGGGGTGCACGATGCGGCGGTCGACGTAGAGGTCGAGGTGCTCGCCGGCTCGCAGCCCGTAGTCGAAGCCGAACTCGCCGGTGAGGTCGGCGGTGATCGTGGGCAAGCGCTCGGTCGGGAGTTCGGGCGGCGCCTCTGCACGCCGGACAGCACGGAGCGTCGCCCGCGGGTCGTCGCCGGTGCGAGTGACCGCCTCGACGAGGACTGCATCGCCATCGGCGCTCGGGCGGCACTCGACGGCGTCCTGGTCGAAGACCGGCCGGCGGAAGCGCACCTCACCCCCGCCGTGCACCAGCCAGTCCTCTCCCCACGTTTCGACGATCGGATGGGTGAGGTAGGCGTACGTCGTGACGCCGGCCACGAGCGCTCGTTCGAAGCCGGCGGCACGGGCACCCTCGTCGGTGTGGATGAGGTTCCCGGCGTGCTCGGGCAGGTTCTGCGCAACGACGAGAAAGGGCTGCGGCGTCACGGCTCGACCCTACAAGCGCGAAGATCGCACGCATGAAGTACCGCAAGCTCGGCACCACCGGTCTCGACGTCTCCGCCATCTGCCTCGGCTGCATGAGCTATGGCGCGCCCGATCGCGGCAACCACCCCTGGAGCCTCGACGAGGACGCGAGCCGACCCTTCATCCGGCACGCGCTCGATCTCGGCATCAACTTCTTCGACACCGCCAACGTGTACTCCGACGGCACGAGCGAGGAGATCGTCGGCAAGGCGCTCGCCGACATGGCGCGTCGTGAGGAGATCGTCATCGCCACCAAGCTGTGCGGGGTGATGCGCAAAGGGCCGAACGGGCGCGGTCTGTCGCGCAAGGAGGTCATGCACGAGATCGATGCCAGCCTGCGCCGGCTCGGCACCGACTTCGTCGACCTCTACCAGATCCACCGGTGGGACGATCACACGCCGATCGAGGAGACGATGGAGGCGCTGCACGACGTCGTGAAGGCCGGCAAGGCGAGGTACATCGGGGCGTCGTCGATGTGGGCGTGGCAGTTCGCCAAGGCGCAGCAGGTGGCCGAGCGCAACGGTTGGACGCGGTTCGTGACGATGCAGAACCACTACAACCTCCTCTACCGAGAGGAGGAGCGCGAGATGCTGCCGTTGTGCGTCGATCAGGGCGTCGGCGTCATCCCCTGGAGTCCCCTCGCGCGAGGGATGCTCACCCGCGACTGGGATGCGCACACGCATCGGCGCGAGACCGACGAGTTCGGCAAGACGCTGTACCAAGGCGCCGACCGTGGCATCGTCGACGCGCTCGCCCGGATCGCCGACGAGCGCAGCGTGCCCCGCGCCCGGATCGCGTTGGCATGGGTGTCGAAGCATCCAGCCGTGTCTGCTCCGATCGTCGGAGCGACCAAGCCGCACCACCTCGACGACGCCGCTGCCTCGGTGCAGATCGAGCTCACCGACGACGAGATCGCCGCGCTCGAGCAGCCCTACACACCCCAGGAGGTCGCAGGCTTCTGACACCCCACGTCGCTGCCGGGTAGGTTGCCCCACATGGCTGGATCGATCCTCGGCACGCGCGTGCTCCGAACCGAAGACCCGGAACTGCTCGTCGGAGGGGCTCGATACCTCGCCGATCTGCCGCTCGACGACCCGTTGCACCTCGTGTTCGTCCGCAGCGAGATGGCCCATGCACGCATCGTGTCCATCGACACGAGCGCGGCCGAGGTGGCGCCGGGCGTCGCTGCGGTGCTCACCGCCGACACCCTCGGCGTCGCTCCGCACCAGAGCATGGTCGCCGTGCACGAGCACTTCGCCCGCCCGCCGCTGGCGAGCGGCAAGGTTCGCTTCGTCGGTGAAGCGATCGTCGCCGTGCTCGCCGAGACCGAGACGCAGGCGAAAGATGCCGCCGACATGGTGGTCGTCGAGTACGACGCGCTGCCTGCCGTGGTCGATCCGGAGGAGGCCTTCGAGGAGGACGCCCCGCTGGTGTTCGACGAGCACGGCGACAACGTCGCGCTGTCGACGACCGACCCGGTCAACGACGAGATCTTCGCCGACGCCGACCTCGTGGTGCGCGGCCGCTACGTGAACCAGCGCATCGCCGTCGCACCACTCGAGCCGCTCGGCGCTGCGGCCGCCCCCGACGCCGAGGGCCGCCTGCTCGTGTACGGCTCGACGCAGATGCCACACCTCATGCAGAGCATCCTCGCTCGCGCGCTCGGGCTTCCCAAGCAGCAGATCCACCTCGTCACCCCGCATGTCGGAGGCGGGTTCGGCGGCAAGGCGGGTCTCTATCCCGAGCAGACCGTGGTCGCCGCCGCCGCGCACCGCTTGCAGCGCGCCGTCGTGTGGGCCGGCACGCGCAGCGAGGACATGGTGGCGCTGTACCACAGCCGTGCGCAGATCCAGTACGTCGAGCTCGGCTGCCGCAGCGACGGCACGTTCACCGGCCTGCGCGTCCACCTCGTCGGCGACGGCGGGGCGTACCCCACCATCGGTGCGTACCTGCCGGCTGGGACGCGCCGCATGTCGAACGGCACCTACGCGTTCCCGGCGATCCAGTTCGACATCGCCGTCGCCACCACGAACACGACGCCGACCGGCGCCTACCGCGGCGCCGGACGGCCCGAGGCCACGGCGCTGCTCGAGCGAGCAGTCGATCACGCCGCGCTCGACCTCGGCATCGATCCGATCGAGCTGCGGCGCAAGAACCTGCTCGCCGACGACGTGTTCCCCTTCCGCACGCTGACCGGCATCACCTACGACACCGGCGCCTACCGCACCCCGCTCGACGAGGCAGCGCGGCTCGTCGGCTACGACGACCTGCGCGCCGAGCAGCACCGGCGTCGTGAGGCCGGCGATCGCAACCTGCTCGGCATCGGGGTCTCCGCCTACGTCGAGATCACGGCCGGCGGTGGCGCGAGCGAGTACGGATCGGTCGCGATCAACGACGACGGCACCGCGACGGTGATGGCCGGCACCTCGGCCCACGGGCAGGGCCACCAGACAGCGTTCGCGATGATCGTGAGCTCGCGGACGGGCATCCCGGTCGAGAACATCCGGCTCGTCCCGGTCGACACCGACGTCGTTCCCCGAGGCGGGGGCACAGGCGGTTCACGGTCCCTGCAGCTCGGTGGGTCGGCCGTCCTGAAGGCGACCGAAGCGGTCGTCGACAAGGCGCGCCAGCTCGCTGCCCGTCTGCTCGAGGCCGACGCCGCCGACGTCGTCGTCGACATCGACGCGGGCACTGTCGGCGTGGCCGGCGTACCGGCGACCGCGCTCGACTGGGCCGCCCTTGCGCGAGCGGCGGCCGACGACGACGAGGTCGATCACACCGACGGCACGCTCGGCCTCGCTGCCCAGCTCGACTTCGACCAGGGCGATGCGACGTTCCCCTTCGGCGCGCACATCGCCGTCGTCGAGGTCGATCGCGAGACGGGCAAGGTCACCCTGCTTCGTCACGTCGCCGTCGACGACTGCGGCACGGTGCTGAACCCGCTGCTCGTCGAAGGGCAGCAGCACGGTGGTGTGGCTGCGGGTGTCAGCCAGACGCTGTACGAGCAGGTCGTCTACGACGAGGACGGCAATCCGCTCACGGGCAACTTCATGGACTACGGGTTCCCGTCGGCCGCCGAGTTCCCGAGCTTCGAGGTCCACAGCACCGAGACGCCGACGCCGTTGAACCCACTCGGCGCGAAGGGGATCGGCGAGGCGAGCACGATCGGCAGCACCCCGGCCGTGCAGAACGCGATCATCGACGCGCTGTCGCACCTCGGCGTGCGCCACATCGACTTACCGTGCACCAGCCAGCGGGTGTGGCAGGCGATCACCGATGCCGAGGCAGGCACGCTGCCGAACCCGTGGCGCGAGCCTCCGTCGATCTTCGCCCGGCTCGCAGCCGGTCAAGCCGTCGACGAGGAGAACCTCAACGCTGCCGAAGGCATCTGATCCGGCGGCGTCAGTCTGCGGGGCGCGTGCGGAGAATGCAGAACTCGTTGCCCTCGGGGTCGGCGAGGACGACCCAGGTCGCGTCCGGGTTGCCTTCCTGACCGACATCGACACGCGTCGCGCCGAAGCCCTCGAATCGGGCGACCTCGGCCGCCTGGTCGTCGGGTCGCAGGTCGAGGTGGATGCGGTTCTTCACCGTCTTCCCCTCGGGCACCTTGCAGAAGAGCAACTCGGGCACGACGTTGCGCTGTGGCGAGTCGCTCGGGGGGCGATGCTGACCTCGTCGCCGCCGGGTCCGCCGTCGGTCACCTCCCAGCCGAGCGCCAGCGCCCACCACCGGGCGATCGTGTACGGGTCGCGCGCGTCGACGCTGTAGGTCTCGATGCGGATGGACATGCGCGAGATCTTCCCACGCGCCCTCGGAACGAACCGTCAGGATTGCCCGTCGGCGAACGCGAGGCCCGACTGGGTCGCGAGGAACGCGTCGAGCGGGATGTCCTCCTGCTTCAGGAACCCCGTGCTCGCGACGGCGCCGTCGCGCACGAGCTCGATGACCGAGGCGGCCGAGCTCGCGGTGGTCCACGCGATCGCCGTGCTCTGGAGTCCGGCGATGTGGCGCGGGTAGTAGGCACGGACGAACTCGAGTCGCCGGAGATGTCCGTCGATCTCGCCCTCGGATGCGACGTGCATGTACACGACGTCGTCGCTGACCGCGGGCTTCGCGTGCGTCAGGATCTCGCCGGCGAGCTCGCGCCGCTGGCGCATGAGCAGCTCGTGGAAGAAGAAGTTCATCAGGTCCATGTGGCCCGGGTAGCGCATCGTCTTGTAGTCGAGGTTCTCGACGCGGCCGTGGTAGGTGTCGCACATCGTGCCCAACCCACCCGAGGTGGTGAAGGCTTCGAGCTGGGTGCCGTGCACGTAGATCGTCTCGCGCCACTCCATCGAGCTGACCCACTTGCGGACGCCCTCCTCGATCACTTCGCAGTCGTTGAGGTACTCGTTCACGACGCCTTCTGGCGACCAGTTGAACGCATAGCCGAGCAGGCCTGTTGGGTGTTGCGGCAGCGCGCCGACGCGCATGCGGATCGATCGGCACCGCTGGAACCGCGCCGCCTGCGATGCACCGACGATGCAGACGAAGCCGGGCGCCAGCCCGCACTGCGGGGCCATCACCCCTCGAGCAGTGGCACTCATGTCGAGGATCGCCGTCGTCGTCGCCGTGTCCTCGGTGAGGTCGAAGTAGTGGATGCCGAGTGCGTGGGCGGCCTCGGCGATCCTGCGGTTCAGGTGGTACGGCAGGCAGGACAGCACCGCGTCGACGGCGACGAGATGGGTGGTGAGCGACTCGGAGTCGCTGACGTCGACGACCTCGACCGGCACCGACGCGTCCTCGTGCCGCGGTCGGACGTCGAGCCCGATCACCTCGAACCCGGCGTCGCGCAACAAGTGCGCCGCGAGCAGGCCGACCTTGCCCAACCCCAACACCGCGACCCGAGTGAACATGCACCGATCGTAGTGGAACTGTCGCACCACTCGGTGCGATGAATCGGAACAGATCATCCGACCTCGATCGCCCCACTCTCCAACGTGCGTGAGGTACGGTCGCGCATGGCAGTCGAGCAACTTCGCCGGGACGAGGTGGTCGAAGCGACGTCCGACCTCGAGCGGACGATGCAGCCACAGCGAGTCCCGGTCAACGTGTACGAGACGTCGGGCGCCCTCGTCGTCGTCGCTCCCCTCCCCGCCGTCACGCCCGGTGACGTCACGGTCGAGATGCACGGGCAGAGCCTGCGGTTCTACGCACGCCTGCGCAGCGCCGCGCCGCGCCAGTACCTGATCCACGAATGGGAGTACGGGGGATACGAGCGCGAGATCGACGTCCCGCGCGGCTTCGGCGGCGCCGTCGAGGCCTCGGTCACCAACGGCCAACTCGTGGTCCGGGTTCTCCGCGGAGAAACCCGCGACCTCATCCGCGTCAAGCCCTCCGGCGTCTGAACCGCCCGGGCCACACGCGGTGACGGAGAGGCGTCGCGTTACCCTGGCGCGGGCGGCGGCGCTTCACCCATGGGAGTGACATGACGGCAACTGCTTGGGACGACATCCGTGACTGGCTCGGCGACGCGTCGCGGCCGGCCGGCCGGATCGTGGTCGTCCTCCTCCTCGCGCTCGTGCTGTCGCGGCTGCTCAAGCGACTTCTTCGGCGGGCGATCGGCGGCTTCGTCGACCGGGGCAGCGACCACGCGCTTTCGCGGATCGGCCTGCTCAACAACGACGAGGCGGCGCTGTTGCGCCGGACTCAGCGCGTCGACGCGCTGGTCGCGGTGACGAGCAGCTTCATCTCCGTGGCCCTCTGGGCGCTCGCGATCATGATGGTGCTCGGGGCGATCGGCATCGACCTTGGGCCGCTGATCGCCGGCGCGGGCATCGCCGGCGTCGCCATCGGATTCGGCGCGCAGAGCATCTTCCGCGATCTGTTCTCCGGTGCGCTCATGCTCCTCGAGGACCAGTTCGGCGTCGGCGACATCATCGACGTCGGTCCGGCGAGTGGCGTCGTGGAGTCGGTGTCGCTGCGCGTGACGCGCATCCGATCCGTCGACGGCACGGCGTGGCACGTGCCGAACGGCGAGATCCGGCGAGTGGGCAACATGAGCCAGGTCTTCTCGCGAGCGGTCGTGGACGTCGGCGTCTCGTACGACACCGATCTCGACCTGGCGATCGACACCCTGCGCGAGGTTGCCGACGAGGTCGCGGCGGACCAGGAGTTCGCGAGCAAGATCACGACCACGCCGGAGGTCTGGGGCGTCGAGCGCCTCGGTGAGTCGTCGGTGGACGTCCGCCTCGTCGTCACCACCTTGCCGGCCGAGCAGTGGTCGGTCGGGCGCGAGCTCCGCAAGCGGATCAAGCAACGCTTCGACCGGGTCGGGATCGATATCCCGTTCCCCCAGGTGACCGTCACCTATCCCCGGGCTCAGCCCTCGTCCTGATCACCCTCGTCGCGATCGTCCTCGTCGCGGTCGGCCTCGTCCTCGTCGAGGGCTCGGCGACGGGCCTCGCGTTCGAAGATCTCGTGCGCGCGCCGGTCGGCTTCCGTCAGGTCGTCGCCGTGGATGCTGCGCGGGTAGAGGCGCAGGTCGCGCACGACGTTCACCTCGGCGGCGAACAGGGTGACCTGGGCGAGCACGTAGAAGTAGGTCAGCAGGCCGATGACGGTGGCGAACGTGCCGTACGTGTCGCTCGCCTCGTTGATGCGCGTCGCGACGAGCCGCGTACCCAGCGTCTGGAAGCCGTAATACGCGATGCCGGCGATCACTGCGCCGGGCAGGATCTGCTGCAACGTCAGCCGACGGTCGGTGAGCGTCTGGAACGCGAACCCCACGACGACGATGTTCAATGCGACGTTGCCGAGCGCCACACCGATCTGGGTGAACACGTCGAGGCCTTCGATCGATGCGGCGATGGCGTTCACGACGGTGGCGCCGATCAGGCCGAGCCCGAGCACACCGAGCATGATGAGGGCGCGCAGCTTGGCAAGGAAGAAGTTGGGCCGGTCGTGGATCGGCACGTCCCACACCGCGTTCATCGCGTTCTGCCCGGCGACCATCGCGCTGGTTCCCGCCCAGAGCGCACCGAACAGGCCGACGGCGAGACCGGCCCCGTGCCCGGCGAGCGTGCCTGTGGTGAGCCCGTCGCTGACGACCGGGATCTGCTCGAGCGCCGATCCGGCGATGTCCTTCTGCAGCTCCGGGTGGCCGTGGAACACGTAGCCGAGCACGGTCACGAGCAAGAGCATGAGCGGGAACACCGAGAAGAAGCTGTAGTACGCGATGAGCGCGGCCAGCTGACCGGCGCGGTCGTCGCTGAACTTCTTCGCGACCGCAACGACGAACCCGAGCGGCCGACGCCGCCGCTGGACCCGGTCGACCCGCTCGACGACGCGCGACGCTCGTTCGCGAACTCCCACAGCCATTCGGAACAGTCTCGCGTGTCGCATCCGTCGATCCACCCGAGGTGCCGTCGGAGGCCTGGTTTCTGCTCGGGGAGCTCGGCGCCGGCGCTCGGGTCTACTCCGTGGCCTTCGGGTGACCGACGCTCGCTTCGGTCATCCAGACCGTCCTGCGGTCGTTGTCGATGCAGTACCAGATGCGGCCTCCAGCGGTGACTTCGTACTGCCACTGTTCCATCTCGATCCCGTTGACAGCGCGGGAGCCGAGCGACCCTCTGAGCGGGTGTTGCCGTGAGTCACGGCGTCTCGGGTCAGCCGTGATCCGTTCCCAAGCAGTCCGTGCGTTGGCGCTCGCCGCCGAGCAGATCTGCTCCCAACCCGTGACGGCATCGTTCGTCGCGAACCGGAAGTCCCAGCCACCGGTGGCCGGCGGCGGGCCGACCCGTTCTTTGCGCTTCGGCATCCGGATCAGCCGGCTGGCGCCGGTACCGCGTCACCGGTCGAATCCAGTCGACGCCGCAGCCTGCGGGCGAGGCGAGGGTCAGCGTGGATCTCGGCGGTGGCCTTCCATTCCCGAAGTAGCTGACCAATCGGCGCAAAGTTGCCGATCGTCGCGACGGCGAGCATCGTCTGAGTCATCTCGTCGACGAACAGCCTGCGATCCCGCGGCGGAAGGAAGGTCGCCCAGGGGAACACATCGTCGATGGACGACTCCAGCCCCGCCGGGGAATGAACGAGAAGGTTCCTCAGCAGCCGAGCGAGGGCGTCGAATGCCTCATCGCGCTCGTCTTCACGATCAGCTTCGCTCAGTCGGAGCGCTGGGGCGTTTCGCCGGCGCAGTACGACGGCGTGGTCTGCCAGCTCCGCGACGACCTCATTCGGTTGTCGGAGGAACTCGGAGAACTGTCGTTCGACGACCCGCATGCGGGCACTTTACCTGAAGTAATTCAGAAGTCGGCGAGAACGCAGGGAGTCGATCGGCGCGCGAGGCGCGGACTTCTCCGCGGAGAAGTCAGTGGTAGCCGGCGGCGAGGAGGCATTCGTTGATGTCGAGGTGGTCGCCTTGCCAGCCGCCGATGCGGTCGGGTCGTTCGGGTGGGTCGATGCCGTAGTCGTCGAGCAGC
>JBFWSW010000006.1:0-125027 GCA_050248155.1 Ilumatobacteraceae bacterium | reverse complement strand
GCAGCCGATGTCGGCATCACCCTGTTCTGCCAGTTCCTGCCGATGCTCGTGCTCGGGGTGTGGGCCGGTGCCGTCTCCGACCGGGTGAGCAAGCGATCGATGGCGATCGCGACGCAGTCGGCGATGGCCGTGCAGGCGCTGGTGCTCGGAGCGCTCGAGCTGGCTGGGTTGGTCAACCTGCCGATCGTGCTCGCGCTCTCGCTGTGCTCGGCGTCATCGCCGCGCTCGACAACCCGGCCCGCCGCGGGTTTGTCATCGAGCTCGTCGAGCCCGACGAGATCGGCAACGTCGTCGCCCTCAACACCGCCGTCATGACCGGCTCGCGCATCTTCGGGCCTGCGCTCGCCGCGGCGCTGGTGTCGCCGATCGGCCCTGGCTGGTTGTTCATCGTCAACGGACTGTCGTTCGTCGCGATCCTCTGGCCGATGCTGCGCATCGATCAGTCGCAGATGCACGTGCCGCCCCCGGCACCGCGGGGCGGCAAGCCGGTCCGCGAGGCGCTGGCGTTCGTCTACCGGAGCCCGCGGCTGCTCGTGCTGTTCACGGTCTTCGCCACGGTGGGGACGTTCGCGTTCAACCACAATGTCTCGTTGCTGGCGCTGGCCGACGACCGCTTCGGCGACGAGGAGCTGTTCGGCTGGCTCCTCGCTGTCACGAGCGTCGGCAGCTTCGTCGGCTCGCTCGTCACCGCAGCAGCTGATCGAGTCGGCTCACGCTGGTTCTTCGTCTCGACCGCAGTCCTCGGGTTGAGCGGCTTCGGCGTCGCCTGGGCACCGTCGATCTGGATCGCCTACGCGTGGAGCCTGCCGATGGGAGCGGGCGCTGCGGCCTTCGTCGCGTCGTTGAACGCGATCTCGCAGATGGAGTCACCGCCCGAGATGCGCGGTCGCATCCTCGCGCTCGGGGCCGTCGCCTTCCTCGGCACCGCGCCGATCGGCGCACCGGTCACGGGTTGGGTGGCAGACGGCATCGGCTCCGAGTGGAGCCTCGGATACGGCAGCGTCGTCGCTGTGGTCGCCGCTGTGCTCGGTGCCGGGGCACGCTGGCGGTCAACCCGCCGAGATGTTCCAGCCGGTGAGGACGAGCTCGCCGCGCCGGTTGTCGAGCACACCGATGGTCGCGGTCTCGTTGTAGAGGGCTGACGCCGCCGTCACGGGCAGGCCGAGCATCCTGGACGTGAGCGCGCGGCTGAAGTGCCCGTGGGTGAAGAGCACCACGGCTCGCCCCGTCGCCACCCGCTCCATCTTGGCGATCACGGAGTCGCATCGGGCGGACACGGCCGCCATGCTCTCGCCGCCGGGGCAGCTGTCGCGGAACAGGTCCCACCCTGGGTGGCGCTCGAGGATCGTCGCCGTGGTGAGGCCCTCGTACTCGCCGTAGTCGACCTCGATCAGCTGCTGCACCTCCTCGGCCTCGAACTCGGGCAGCGCCATCCGCGCCGTGTCGAGGCAGCGCTTCAGGGGGCTGGAGAAGACCAGCGGCGGCTGCGGTGGGTCGGCGTGGCGGCTGTCGATCAGCCGGTAGAGCAGTGGACGCAGGCCCTGGGTGAGCTCGAGCCCTCGCTCGGTGAGCTCGACGTCGGTGCGGCCGGTGTGCCGGCCGAGCGAGGACCACTCGGTGGGACCGTGGCGGACGAGCAGGACGTGGTTCGGGCCTTGGAGCGACACGTACCGACACTACGGGACACACTGTGGTCGATGGCCCGATCGATCCTGTGGTTCCGACGCGACTTGCGCGTCCACGAGCATGCGGCGCTCGCCGAGGCCCACGCCCACGGCGAGGTCGTGCCGCTGTTCGTGGTCGACCCGGCCTTCGAGGGGGCAGGAGCGCCGCGCCGCGCATATCTGGCCGCCGCGCTGCACGCGCTCGATCGGCAACTCGGCGGGACGCTCGTCGTGCGACGAGGCGACCCGGTGGAGGTCGTGCCGCGGCTCGCTGCGGAGGTCGGTGCCGACGCCGTCGTCGTCACCCGTGACCATGGTCCGTACGGGCGCCGGCGCGACGCAACCGTCGCCGAACGGATCCGCCGGGACGGCCGGACCTTTCGAGGCGTCGGCAGCAACTACGCGGTCGAGCCAGGCACCGTGACCAAGTCCGACGGCACGTCGTACGGCGTGTTCACGCCGTACGCGAAGCGCTGGCTCGGCGTCGGCGCCGAGCTGTGGGCCGATCGACCGGCCACGCCGCGTGTGAGCGATGTCGATTGGATCGCGCCGGCCAGCCTGGAGCGGGAGGAGATCCCCGAAGTCGCCCCGGCCGTGCCGCCAGCTGGCCTGCCGGCGTCCGACGCCGAGAGCGTCCGGGCCGAGTGGGCGTCGTTCGTCGCCGACCGGCTCGACGACTATGACGAGCGGCGCAACCTTCCCGGCGTCGACGGGACGAGCCGGATGTCGGTGGCGCTGCGATGGGGAGTTGTCCACCCGCTCGAGCTGATCGACGACCTGCACGACGAGCGTGCGCACCGCGTGTTCCGCACCGAGCTCGCGTGGCGCGACTTCTACGCCGATGTGCTGCTGCATCGCCCGGAGACCGCGTGGACGAACCTGCAACCGAAGATGGATGCGGTCCCCGTGGACACCGACGCAGCAGCGCGTCGCCGGTTCGAGGCGTGGTGCGCCGGGACGACCGGGTTCCCGATCGTCGACGCGGGCATGCGCCAACTGCTCGCCACCGGCTGGATGCACAACCGCGTGCGGATGATCGTCGCCAGCTTCCTCGTGAAGGATCTCCACCTGCCGTGGCAGTGGGGCGCCCGCCACTTCATGCAGCGCCTGCTCGACGGTGACCTCGCGTCGAACAACCACGGGTGGCAGTGGACGGCCGGCACCGGGACCGACGCCTCGCCCTTCTACCGCGTGTTCAACCCGACCACGCAGTCCGAGCGGTTCGATCCGCAGGGGCTGTACATCCGCCGCTGGGTGCCCGAGCTGGCCGACGTGCCCGATCGGGTGATCCACTCACCGGGCAGTGCCCGGCCCGACGGGTACCCGGCGCCGATGGTCGATCACGCGGCCGAGCGCGCCGAGGCACTCGCGAGGTACCAGCACGGTACAAGTCGGTGACCAGCAGTTCTCGCTAGCCTGAGCGAACGAGATCCACCGATCCACGAGTACCACCGGGCGATGCAGATGCTTGACGAACGCAAGACAGCGATCCTGCGTGCGATCGTGCACGAGTACATCGCCACCGCTCAGCCGGTCGGCTCGACGCACATCGCCAACGCGCCCGGTGTGCACGTCAGCTCGGCGACGGTGCGCAACGAGATGGCCGTGCTCGAACAAGAGGGCTACCTGATCCAGCCGCACACATCGGCCGGGCGTGTGCCGACCGACAAGGGCTACCGCTTCTTCGTCGACCACATGGTCGAGCCGCGGCCGCTCGACGTGGCTGCGGCACAGCGCGTCGGTGACTTCTTCGACGCGGCCCACGGCCGGCTGGAAGAGATGCTGCATCGCACCTCGGACCTGCTCGCCCAGCTCACCAGCCACGCCTCGGTGGTGGTCGGGCCCCCGTCGGACCGCAGCGTCGTCCGTTCCGTGCAGGTCGTCGGCCTGTCCGCACGGTCGGCAGTCGTGGTCGCGGTCATGTCGAACGGGCACGTCGAGAACGAGACCTTCGAGATCTCGGGTGAGATCTCCGACGTGCGCGTCGCGGCAGCGACCGCGCACCTGCAACGTGTCCTCGCGGGAGGGCCGATCGACCGGCCGCTGCCTCCTTCGGGCGATGCCGAGGTCGACGAGCTGTGCCGGTCGGCCGTGTCGGCGCTGCTCACAGCGCGCCAGCACGAGCCCGTGTTCGTGGGCGGCACATCGGTCGTCGCCCGATCCTTCGATGCGGTCGAGACGGTGCGCACCGTGCTGCAGACCCTCGAGCAGCAGTACGTCATGGTGTCGCTCGTGCGCGACGTGCTCAGTAGGGGGCTGTCCGTGGCGATCGGTGCCGAGCACGGGATCGAGCCGCTCGTCGCATGCTCGGTCGTCGTGGCGCCCGTGGTCGTGCAGGGCGAACACGTCGGTACCGTGGGCGTGCTGGGGCCCACCCGTATGAACTACCCGCAAGCGTTGGCGACGGTCGAGGTCGTCAGCGACCGCCTCGGCAGGCACCTCGACGAAGGGGCAGGCTGACACGTGGCCGACTACTACGAGCTGTTGGGTGTCTCGCGTTCGGCGAGCCCGGACGAGATCAAGAAGGCGTACCGCCGCCGCGCGCGCGAGCTGCACCCGGATGCGAACCCCGGTGACTCGGCTGCCGAGGAGCAGTTCAAGCAGGTGGCCAAGGCCTACGAGGTGTTGAGCGACCCCGACCAGCGGGCGCGCTACGACCGCTTCGGCGAGGCGGGGGTCGGCGGGGCGGGTGGGCCGAACATCGGCGACGTCTTCGGCGGGGGCGGCCTCGGCGACCTGTTCGACGCGTTCTTCGGTGGCGGCGGAGGCCCGTTCGGTGGCGGTGGTCGCGGTGGTCCTGCCGGTCCGCCACGTGGGCCCGATCTCGAGGCGGTCGTCGACATCGCTCTCGACCAGGCCGCCTTCGGCGCCACCTTGCCCGTTACGGTGCGCACCGCCGTCCGGTGCGACGACTGCAGCGGCTCGGGTGCGGCAGAGGGCACCAAGCCGGTCACGTGCTCGGAGTGCAACGGCCGAGGCCAGGTCCAACGGGTGCGACAGAGCCTGCTCGGGCAGATGGTCACCTCGTCGGTGTGCCCCCGGTGCAATGGGGCCGGCCAGGTCATCGCCAGCCCGTGCCAGACGTGCGGGGGCGACGGCCGCACTGTCACCGAGAAGACCTACCAGGTCGACATCCCGGCCGGAGTCGACACCGGCTCGACGTTGCGGCTCACCGGGCGCGGCGCAGTGGGCCCGCGCGGCGGTGGTACGGGCGACCTCTACGTCCACATCCGTGTGGCCGAGCACGAGCGGTTCCAGCGCGAGGGCGACGACCTCGTCCACGAGCTGCCGGTGTCGATCGCCCAAGCGGCGCTCGGGACGAAGGTCACCCTCGAGACCCTCGACGGCGACGAGGAGGTCGTCGTCCCGCCGGGCACGCAGCCGGGCAAGGAGTTCGTCCTGCGCGGCAAGGGGATCACGCACCTGCAGGGGCGCGGCCGGGGCGATCTCCGCGTGCGGGTCCGCGTCGAGGTGCCGACCAAGCTGTCGGAGGCCGAGGTCGATCTGCTGCGCCGCTTCGCCGAGGGCCGCGGTGAGCACATCCACTCCGAGCACGGCTTCTTCTCCCGGATCAAATCGGCGTTCTCGTGAACCCGCTCCTCCGTCACTCCGAGGCCCACGTCTTCGTGCAGGCGCTTCCGGGCGGCGGGCTGAGCCATGAGGACGAGCACCACCTCGACCGCGTCCTGCGACTCGAGCCGAACGACGTCATCACCGTGTGCGACGGCGCCGGGCGCTGGGCGACCGCGAACTGGTCGCGGCTGCGCGGCCTGACGATCATCAGCCAGATCTTCGACGAACCCGCGCGGAACCCGCTGACGGTCGCCTGCGCGATCCCGAAGGGTGACCGTCCCGAGCTGATCGTGCAGAAGCTCACCGAGCTCGGCATCGACCGCATCCTGTTCTTCGAGACGGCTCGTTCGGTCGTGCGGTGGGACGACGAGAAGCGCCAGCGTGGGCTGGAACGGCTGCGCCGGATCGCCCACGAGGCCGCGATGCAGAGCCGGCGCCTGCACCTGCCCCGAGTCGACGTCGTAGCGTTCGATCGGGTCATCCAGCTGAACGGGGTGGCGATGGCCGAACCGGGCGGTCGCGACGTGCTCGATCAGTCGGTGACCACCGTGCTCATCGGCCCGGAGGGTGGCTTCGATCGCGACGAGCTCGACTACGCGGTGCCCAAGATCGACCTCTCCCCGCACGTGCTGCGCGTCGAGACGGCGGCGATCGTGGCCGCGGCGCGGCTCGCCGACGCGCACGGCTGAGCGAGCTGACGCGCGCAGCGGTGATTCCAACACTCCCCGTTGTATTTCTGCGCGGAGTGTGGCAAACTTGACGTGCCGTGGTGGCCGGACGGGGGCCACCCCGCGCAGGGAGAGCGACGCATGCGAGAATTCGACGACGACGACATGCAGTCGTCGCCCTACAGCCGGAAGGTCGGCGAGCGCCTGCGCGTCATCCGCCGCCAGAAGCGGCTGTCACTCCAAGAGGTCGAGGCCAGCTCGAACGACGAGTTCAAGGCGTCGGTGCTCGGTGCCTACGAGCGCGGCGAGCGGGCGATCTCGGTGCCGCGCCTCGAGCGCTTGGCCAAGTTCTACAACGTCCCGGTCGACCAGCTCCTCCCGCGCGAGGACATCTCGATCCCGAACGAGAACGACGCGGCGGCGTCGCGCAAGATCGCGATCGACCTGGTCAAGCTCAGCCAGCTCAGCGGGCAGCCGTTCGAGATGCTCATCCGCTTCCTGCGGATGATCCAGGTGCAGCGCCAGGACTTCAACGGCAAGGTCATCACGGTGCGTGGCGACGACACGCGGGCGATCGCAGCGATGCTCGACGTGCCGGTCGACCAGGCGGGCGAGCGCCTCGACGCGCTCGATCTGCTCTTCCACGCCTGACCTTCCCGGGCCCCGCCGTCGATGCGTGGCCGTAGCGTTGTTCTGCGTGAGCCAACCGTTCGGCGTCTACGTGCACATCCCGTTCTGTGCGCGTCGTTGCGACTACTGCGCGTTCGCCACGTGGACCGATCGGCACCACCTGCAGGGTGCATACCTCGACGCGCTGCGTGACGACATCGCGCGATCGGTCGACCGGCCGGCGACGACCGTCTTCGTGGGCGGCGGCACCCCGACCCTCGTCGACCCGGCCGGGCTGGCTGCGGTGATCGCGTCGATCCCGCGTGAGCCGGATGCGGAGGTGACGGTCGAGTGCAACCCCGACGACATGACGGCGGCGATGCTCGAGATCTACCGGGCTTCCGGTGTGAACCGGGTCAGCCTGGGTGTGCAGTCGATGGTTCCATCCGTGCTCGCGTCGCTCGGGCGGTGGCACGCCCCGGACAACGTCGTGTCGGCGGTCGAGGCGATCCGCGCGGTTGGGGTGCCGACATGGAACATGGACCTGATCTACGGCGGAGCAGGGGAGTCGTTGGCCGATTGGGAGCAGACGGTGCGCGCCGCGCTCGCTCTCGAGCCGCCGCACGTATCGGCGTACGCCCTCACCGTCGAAGCGGGCACGCCGCTGGCCGCGCAGCCCGAGCGCCACCCCGACGACGACGACCTGGCCGACAAGTACGAGATGGCCGACGACCTGCTGGTCGAGGCCGGCCTGCCCAACTACGAGGTCAGCAACTGGGCGCGTTCGGGCCACGAGTCGCGGCACAACCGCCTGTATTGGCAGCAGCGCGACTACCTCGGGTTCGGTTCGGCGGCGCACTCACATCGTGACGGGCGGAGGTGGTGGAACGTGCGCACGCCCGAGCGCTACATCGAGGCGGTCCGGTCGGGTCGATCGACCGAGGCGTCGAACGAGGTGCTCGATGCCGAGACCCGTCGGATCGAGGGCCTGCAGCTCGCCCTACGCACCCGCGAGGGCGTCCCTGCCGACGCGCTCGACGTCGACGATCTCGGCGACCTGGTCACCAGCGACGGCACCACTGTCCGCCTCACCCGCCGCGGCCGCCTGCTCGCCAACGAGGTCTCCCTCCGCCTCCGCTGAACAGAACCTGACTCAGCGTCACCGCCGGTCCGTCCGAGTCGCCGGGGTCCATTCGAGGGTCGAGCGTCCTGCCCGAGTGTCGACGTGCACCCGGGTGTGACGTCAACCCTCGGATGGCACTGGTCGGGAGGTCCGTCTCGCTGTGTCACACTGTCCGATCCGATCAAAGGGGGGACGATGTCCGAGGTGATCGACGATCTCGACGCGGTGACGGCGCTCGTGCAGCTGTACGTCGACGGAGCCAACGGCGACGTCGCGAAGTTGCGGGAGGCGTTCCACCCCGACGCGCGGATGATGGGCCATGTCGGTCCGATGGACACCTACATCCCGATCACCGACTTCTTCGGGATGATCGAGGGGATGCCCGGCCTCGCCGGACCGAACTACCGGGCGGTCATCCGCTCGATCGACATCACGGGCGACGCCGGCGTCGCCGTGATCGTCGAGACCGACTACATGGGTTGCGACTTCGTCGACTACTTCTCGGTGGCGCGGATCGACGGGCGGTGGGTGATCACCAACAAGACCTACGCGCATACGGGCGGGCAGCCTCCCGAGCACTGACCGGTTCGGCGTCGGCGCGATGCAGCCGATCGGGCCGAAGATCGCGGAGGGTCGCGATTCGGAGATCTACGAGCACGGGCCCGGCAAGGTGTTGCGGCTGGCTCGTGAGCCCCGATCGATGGTCGCCGAGGGCGAGATCATGTCGTACGCGCGCTCGATGGGCTTCCCGGCCCCTGCGGTACACGACGCCGGTGACGGCTTCCTCGTGATGGATCGTGTCGAAGGCCCTTCGATGCTCGAGGATGCGATCCCGTTCCGGATCCGACCCCATGCGCGCCTGCTCGCTGACCTGCACGAGCAGCTCCATCGCCTGCCCGCTCCGGCGTGGCTGACGCGTGGGACGTCGTTGCCCGGTGATCGGTTGCTGCACCGTGATCTGCACCCCCTCAACGTCCTGATCGGTCGAAACGGTCCGGTGGTCATCGACTGGGCGAACGCGTCTCGCGGTGACCCGGCCTACGACGTGGCTGACGCATGGGTGCTGTTCTCGTGCGCCGACCCACCGATGCGGCGCGTCGAGGTGCTCGTCGCGCCGCTGGTCCGCAAGGTGTTCCTCCGGTCGTTCCTCGGGCGGCTCGACCGTGCCGCCGCGCGACGCGCGATTCCGGCCGTGGTCGCCGATCGGCTGGCCGACCCGAACATGACCGACCGAGAGCGTGAGCGGATGCGGGCGCTCGCTGACTGGGCGGAGCGGAGTGAACAGTGCCGGCGACGCCGAACCGGCTGTCGTGGAGGCTGACTCGACTGGTAGCCTCGTTGCGCTGCACGGGCGTGTAGCTCAGTTGGTTAGAGCGCCACTATGACACAGTGGAGGTAGCAGGTTCGATCCCTGTCACGCCCACCACAAAGGCCCAGGTCAGAGAGCATCTGACTGGGCCTTCTTCGCGTCTCGGGTCACGTCGAGCGACGTCGTGGTGCCATCGTGGTGCCGATCGTCCTCGACGTCGGCCGCGGTGCGCACCACGGCAGGCCGGTGCCGGTACACACGCTCGACCATGCGCGTATCGGTGTGGCCGAGCTGGTCGGCGACCCGCTCGAGCGGCACGTGGTCCGACAGCAACGTCGCGGCCGTGTGCCGGAGCTCGTAGGGCGTCACCTCGGGCACGCCGGCCCGCTTGCACGCCGCCGCCAGCGAACGTCGCACGTTCGACGGGTGCAGCGGGTTGCCGATCTCGGTCGTGAACACGAGATCGGACCAGTGCGGATCGGTCGTCCAGATCGAGCCGGCCAAGAGTCGTTCGCGCGCCTGCTGGGCTCGGTGGCGCCGGAGGGCAGCGATCGCACGCGAGTTGAGCGCGAGGGTCCGCGTCGACTTGCGCGTCTTCGGTGCTCCGATCCCGATCGGTGCTCCGCCGCTGCCACGCTTGATGGCTCGCTCGATGTGGACCAGACCGGCCTCGAGGTCGACGTGGTCCCACGTGAGCGCCTGTGCCTCGCCGGGCCGCACGCCTTGATCGCCGAGCAGGATGAAGAACGCCTCCATGCGATCCCGGCCGGCTTCGCGATCGGCGCCCTCGAGCGCGACGTAGAGGCGCTCCCGCTCGTCGCGGGTGAGCACGGTCCGCTCGCCTGCCGGCGCCGCCTCCGGTAGGTGCGCGACCTTCGCCGGGTTCCAGGTGATCAGCCGCCGGCGCACCGCTTCGTTGAGCAGCTGCACGACGTCGCCGCGGTAGTCGAGGATCGTCGCGTGGCGCTGCCCCTTCCCGGCCTCCTTGCGCCACCACGTCTCGATGTGCTCGGGCCGCAGCTCGTCGAGCCGGATGCGGCCGAGATGGGGGACAAGGTGCCCGTCGAGGCGGGCGTGGAGGTTCGCCAGCGTCGACGCCTGCTTCTTGCCGCGCGGGCCCGGGCAGCCGTGGCCCTTCCACGACGCGACGAGCTCGGCGACGGTGATCGCCCGTCGGCCGACGTCGACATTGTTCGCGGCCTCAGCCCGGAGCGCGGCGAGCTTCCTCGCCACCTCCGTCTGGTTCTTGCCGGTGACCTTGCGGCGCTGACGCTTGCCGTTGGGCCCGGTGCCGAGGTCGAGCTGGCCGAACCAACGTCCGGTCTTCTTGTTCTCGTAGATCGCGCCCTCACCCTTGGCGCGTGGTCGTGCAGTCATGGCTGCTGCTTCTCCTTCACTTCGATCCAGTCGAGCGGAACGTCGAGCGCCTCGGCGATGCGCGCCTTCCAGATGGTCCAACGCTTCGCTCGTTTGGTGCCCGACCGAAGCTGCGAGATGTAGGCCTCGCTCACGCCAGCGCGCCGCGCGAGCTCCGCTGACCGCAACCGGCCGGTGTCGATCGGCGGCATCCTCGTCGGCGGGGTCACGCGCGCGGTGGAGTCTGCAGCCGGCCGCTACGTCCCGGCCAACTCGAACCTGCTGACCACCGTCGCCGAGCCCGGCGCCGGCCCCGAGGTGATCCTGCCGCTCAACAACCGCTCGCGCCTCCAGCAGCTGCTGTCGCTTCCCGAGGTGGCGGGCCCGCTCGGCGCAGCGTTCGACGACCCGGACTCGCGGCGGCGGGTGGGGGCATGGACGGGGCGGGCGTTAATGTGCAGGTGTTCATCGGCGGCGAGCAACTGACCGGCCGGATCGACCGGCGCATCACGCGTTCGCTCGAGCGGGTCGCCGGCGAGATCGTGGCCGGTCGGCGGTGACGTTGCCTGGCTGTCGGTCAGCTGCCGGCGGCTTCGACCCCTTTCGTGATGCCGTCTCTGGCCGTCGTCGTGATCGCCTGGAATCGAAAGAGGCCGTTGGTTTCTAGATCCAGCTGTCGGAGGAAACTCAGAACCGGCTCGGTCTGAGCTGAGCCCATGGTCCCCTTCTGACTGACGGTCGGCGACACGACGATCAACCGCCTTCCGGAACGCTCATTCGCCCATCGAAGCAGGGCGGCGTTCACGTGTTCATCCCTAAATGAGTACCCGACGACCAGGACGTCGGTCGCAGATCGAAGGCTCTCGGTGAACTCCATGAACAGGGTAAGGAACGGGCCGCGAGCACGAAGCTTGTTGCCCTCTCCGAAGATGATGCCGGGCACGGCCTCCAGTGCGGGTACGCCGAGGCTCCATCGTTCGCTCCGCTGAGACTTCGGTGCCCACCAATCGCATGAGCCATGGAGCTTGAGCAGCCGAACCGACGAATCACCCCATGCGAACGCCCCGGATTCACACCACCCGGCCATACCCGTCGATAGTGAGACCGCGTGTAGCTCGGCACACCGCTCGACAGTGACGTCGTAGTTCAACGTGGCGATGGTCAGGGTTCCTCGCGCGGGCACGCCGAAGAGCGGCTTGAGATAGGCGAGATCGGCGTGCTCGGGCACCTTCAGCAGCGAAGGGACGGTGCGCAACATGGCATCGCGAAGACCCCGCAGGTGTTGGCCTCCGCTGACATCACCGCGCCCGCGGCGACGCACAAGGGCGACGAGGTCCCGAGCCACTTGGGACTCGGCGGGTCGTCCTCGGGGCGGGCTGAGAATGCCGCGGACCACTCGAACGGCCTCTCGCTCGAGCGCGTAGTCCGGTGGCTCTGGACTGTCGAAACGCTCGAGGCTCCCGTGCCAACGCTCGACGAATGGGTTGAGCGCCGTCGTATCGCGTTCGGCGAGCTGGTCGACGACGAGGAACAGCCGCTCGATGTCCACGGTGCCGCCGAGGCCGCGCGAAGCCCGGTCCGCCTCGGTCGTGTGATGGATGAACCGGAGAGCGTTGTCGAACTGTCGGTAGGGCCCGTCACTTGAAGCGAAGAAGTCGAGCATGCATCGCGTGAGGCCCTCAGTCGTGGGCAATCCAGCATCGACCGACGCGCCGGCGCCGAGGAGCACGACGGTGTTTCGTCCCGATTCGCCCATGCGGATCAGCAGGGTAATCGCTTCCTTCACACCGGCCAGTTGGCCGCTGCCTGGGCGATGGCCGTCCCGTCACGCTGCTCGCGGCCGCCAGTACGCAGCGCCCCACACCTCGCCCGGGTGGTAGCCGAGCTTCGTGGCGAAGGTGTCGGCCTGGCCGAGCGAGAGCGGCCGGCACAGCACCGCCGGATCGATGCCGAGGCGGCGCGCGACGGTGCGTAGCGAGGCGTCGTCGCCGGCCTCGGCGAGGAAGTCGAGCAGCGGCTGCACGCGCACCTTCGGGTGCTGGGTGATCGGGATCGCCGGGCCGTAGATGTCGTCGAGGCCATCGCTGGCTGCCACGTGCGCGAGGCTAGAACCGACGTCAAGGAACACGAAGGGGGCGAGGTGGACGAGGACGAACAGCACGACGACGGCGTGGCTCTGATCACCGAATCGAAGGCGATCGTCGAGGCCCTGTCGCTCGCCCAGATCGGCGGCGTCAACGCGATGGCCGACATCGAAGCCGTCGGCAGCGCTCACCGCCTTGAGGAGGACATCCAGCTCGTCTACGCGGTCCTCCGAGTGTTTGCCGGCACCGTGGCAGCGTTCGCGCAGCACATCGCCGACGAGGCGCTGCCAAAGGGACCCGAGGCTCGGCAGCACGAGTTAGCGGGCAGGCTGATCCGGCGCGGCATCGAGGGCCTCGGCGTCACCACGTCCCGCGCCCGGAGGATGACGACGAATGACCTAGCGCCGGGGGCGGCTCTTCGCCGACTTGAGCGCGAGGGCAGCGAAGTAGGCCTTGCGCGCCGACTCTGCGGCCGCCAACCGCTGCGCGGCGGTGGCGTCGTCGAACTGAGGGCCGAGGCGGGCGAGGTGCCAGTCGACCTCGCCCGGACCGCTACGTCGTGCGTTCGCGGTCCGGGCACTGCGGTCGACGGTGCGGGCCCACGACATGTGAGCGCCGATCCGGCCGGCGATGGAACGATCGGTCATCGCCCCATCGTCGTCGCGTCGAGGGCCGCACTGCGCGGCCGCCCGAACGTCTCGGCCCAGCCGGCGACCTCCATCATCGCGGCCGGATCCCGCCAGTTGTGGCGGGCGACGAAGTTGGTCAGCTCGAGCCAGTCGACCGACTCCTCGCGGCGCGTCGACTCAGGATCCTCGATGCACGCCTCGACGTAGGCGAACAGTTCGGCGGCGCCGGCGATGCCGCGGGCCTCGAGGCCGAGCAGCCAGTCGTGGTTGACGGCCTGGACCCGGCCCAGGTACCGGCTGCAGGTGCAGTCGGCGTACCAGTCCGGGATCGTCGAGCAGTCGAGCGGCTCGTCGGTGGTGGTGTGGGTGGTTGCTACGTTGCTCATATCGAGTACCTCCTTGGGGTCTCGGTCAGACCTCGGGCGGCTGCAACCGCGCCGGGGTCACTGCCCTCACCGTGGTCGGTGAGATGGTGCCGACGTGGTGCCGAACGCCCCGAACAGAGGCGAACGAGTACGAACGTCGAAAGCGGTCGAAGTCCTGCTCAGGCGGACGTGGCGAACGACATCGGACGCTCGGCCGTCCATGACACCGTGGAGGTAGCAGGTTCGATCCCTGTCACGCCCACCAGCGCACCAGCTGGCCTGGTCGTGCCGCGATCGCACAATCGACCGTTGTGAGCTCAGTGCACGCCTCCCCGCGAGGCAACCCTGGTGAATCGAACGTCTGGTTGGTGTACCGTCGTCGCCAGTGGGTCGGCTCTTCACGCTCGGCTCAACGATGCCCAGGAGGACTCGATGAGGATGCGGCGAGCGGCGAACCACATGGTGGTGCTGCACCTGGCGAACGAGCCGAGTCCCTCGGACGTCACCGCTGACTTCCCGTCCTGACGGAGGCGATGCCCGTGCTGCGAGATTCCTCGATCCTGGTGACCGGTGCGACCGGCATGGTCGCGCTGCCGATCGCAACTGCGTTCGCCGACCAGTCGCTGGGCAACGAGGTCATCGCGGCCGCCCGCTTCACCAACCCGGATGCCCGGGATCAGCTCAGTGCGGCCGGCGTGCACTGCGTCTCGATCGACCTCGCGACCGGCGAGTTCTCGGGACTTCCCGACCACGTCGACGTCGTGCTCAACTTCGCAGTCGCCAAGCAGGCCGGCTTCGACGAGGCGCTCACCGCCAACGCTGAATCGGTCGGGCTGCTGATGGCCCGGTTCGCCGATGCGAGGGCCTTCTTCCACTGCTCGACGACGGGCGTCTACGAGTCGAAGGAAGGCCCGCTGGCCGAGACCGACCCTCTCGGCGACAACCACCGCAAGGTGCTGCCGACGTACAGCATCTCGAAGATCGCAGCCGAGGCGGTGGTGCGCACGATGTCGCGTCATCTCGGGCTGCCCGCGACCATCGCTCGCCTGAACGTCCCGTACGGCGACCACGGTGGCTGGCCGGCGATCCACCTCGAGCAGATCCTCGCCGGGAACCCGATCGGCGTGCACCCGACGAGCCCGTCGGTGTACAACCCCATCCACACCGACGACCTCGTCGCATCAATCCCCGCGCTGCTCGATGCAGCAGCGGTTCCGGCGACGATCGTGAACTGGGGCGGGGCGCAGCCGGTGCGGCTCAGGGAGTGGTGCGACCACATCGCCGGCCTCACCGGCCGGCAGGCCACCTATGTCGACAACCCTGCCGCACTGGAGAGCGTGGAGGTCGACACCGCGAGGTTCGACTCGTTGACCGGTGGCACGACGGTCGACTGGCGCGAGGGCATGAGGCGCATGGTGATGGCGCGACACCCCGAGGCGCTCAGCTCGTAGCCCGGTCGCCCGCCAGTCCGGGGAGGACGGTTCAGCGGAGCGGCACGCCCCGGTTCACGACGGCACCCACTGTCCATACGGTCACCACGTGCTCGCAGCGGTGTACGACCGGACGGGTGGGCCGGAGGTGCTCCGCTACGCCGAGGTCCCGGACCCTCTCCTGCACCTTCGCGGCGTGCTGATCGACGTGCAGGCCATCGGCGTGCAAGGCGGCGACCTCATCAACCGCTCGCGAGGTGCGATGACCGCGACACCGCACATCGTCGGGTACCAGTCCGCAGGAACGGTGCATGCGGTCGGCGCCGACGTCACCGGCTTCGTCGTCGGACAGCCAGTCGTCGCGATCACTCGATCGGGCAGCCATGCGGCGGTGGTGAGCGCCGCCGCGGACTCCGTCTACGCCGTGCCGGACGGCCTCGACATCGAGCTCGCCGCCGCCGTGCCGCTCGAGTTCGGGACCGCCCATGAGGGTCTGTTCGAGTTCGGGCGGCTGCGCCCGGGTGAGTCGGTGCTCGTGCAGGCGGGCGCGGGGGGAGTGGGCCTCGCCGCGATCCAGCTCGCCAAGGCCGCGGGGGCAGGCCTGGTGCTCGCCACGGCATCGAGCGACGCCCGCCTGGGGCGCCTGCACGAGTACGGCATGGATCACGGGATCGACTACACGACCAGCGACGTCCCGAGCGAGGTGATGAGGCTCACCAACGGGCGCGGTGTCGACCTCGTCGTCGACCCCGTCGGTGGGCGGACGCTGGAGGGCAGCATCGCTGCGCTCGCGTATCGTGGTCGGATCAGCTGGGTCGGTCGCGCCGGGCGCGACGATCGCCCGCCCGACGTGTGGCCGATGCAGCGCAAGCACGCGTCGCTCACCGGCGTGCTGCTCGGCGTCGACGCCGACGGCAATCGGGCCCGCGTCCGTGGGGTCATCGACTCGGTCCTCCGGCGCGCTGCCAACGGTGAGCTGCGGCCGGTGATCGATCGCCGCTTCCCGTTGTCGGAGGCAGCCGCGGCGCATCGGTACATCGAAGAGCGGCAGGCGTTCGGGCGAGTGCTGCTGATTCCATGACCAACCTCGCCCGCTCGACCCACGCGACGTCGCGATGACCGCCCAACGGCACTCGGTCCGACGCCGTCCCCAGAGGAGCTGACACATGACCATCCCGCTTCGGCACGGCATCTTCCTCCCGCCGTTCCACCCACGCGCCGAGAACCCGACGCTCGCGCTCGAGCGCGACATCCAGCTCTGCGAGTGGATCGACGAGCTCGGGTTCGACGAGGCCTGGATCGGCGAGCACCACTCCGCCGGGATGGAGATCATCGACTCGCCCGAGCTCTTCATCGCTGCCGCGGCGCAACGCACGACCCGGCTCCGCTTCGGCACGGGCGTCATCTCGTTGCCGTACCACCACCCGCTCAACGTCGCCAACCGGATCATCCAGCTCGACCACATGACGCGCGGCCGCGTGATGCTCGGCGTCGGGCCCGGCCTGCTCACCTCCGACGCGCTGATGATGGGCATCGACCCGGACGACACGCGGCGTCGCGCCAACGAGGCGATCGACGTCATCCTCCGGCTGTTCAGGGGCGAGTGGGTCACGGAGGAGACCGACTGGTACTCGCTGCGCGACGCGCACACGCACCTGCGTCCGTACACCGTCCCGCATCCGGAGGTGTCGGTCGCCAGCGCCGTGACCGTGTCGGGCGGACGAACGGCCGGCACCCACGGCCTCGGCATGCTCTGCGTGGCAGCCGGCGACGGAGCAGGCTTCGACGCGCTCGGGACGAACTGGCGGGTCGCGTGCGAGTTCGCCGAGCAGCACGGCCACGTGATGGATCGCAGCCAGCTCCGCTGCGTCGTGTCGATGCACCTCGCCGACACCGAGGAGCAGGCGTACTCCGACGTCCGGTACGGGATGGAGGAGTGGATCCGCTATTTGAACAACAACCAACCGCGCTTCGACGTCCCGGAGGGCGCCGACTACGTCGACTGGGTGCGCGAGCACCCCGTCGGGATCATCGGGACGCCGGCGGACGCCATCGAGCGGATCGAGCGGCTGTACCAGAAGCAGGGCGAGTTCGGCGCGCTGCTCGTCCTGATGACCGACTGGGCGGACTGGCCGGCGAGGAAGCGGTCGCTCGAGCTCTACGCACAGCACGTGATGCCGCACTTCACGAACGTGAACGCCAACCGCGACGCATCCTACGACTGGTGCACGAAGAACCAGACGGAGCTGGTCGACCGCCGGGTGCAGGCGGCACAGGCGGCGTTCGACCAGCACGAGGCCGAGACCGGCGAGACGTTCGCCTCGCGGCCACGCGGGTATCGGCGGCCCGGAGCGGTCATCTCCTGATCGCCGGGGATCAGGCCGGGACCAGCCATTCGCCGTTGGTGGCGAAGAAGCCCTCGACGACGTCGGGACCGAGCCGGCTCAGCGCGGCGGCCTGGCGCGCCTTGGTGTCGATGCCGCCCTCGACATGCGGGTAGTCGGTCGAGAAGCAGAAGCAGTCCGCGACCGTGGGGAACCGCTCGAAGTACGTGTCGATCGGCTCGAAGTGGAACGGTGTCACCCGCAGGTTGCGCGCCAGGTACTCCGACGGCCGCGCCGAGATCACCCCGGTCAGGCGCTTCGGGAAGACTTCGGCCCACATGTCGAGCCGCTCGGCGAGTGGGCCGAGCCAGCCGGCACCCACCTCGATCGCTCCGAATCGCAGGTTCGGCACGCGCTCGAACACCCCACCGAGCACCATCGCCGAGATGAAGTTCTCGCTCGCGAAGTTCACCGTCGCGCCGGTGAACGGGCTCACCGGGAACTCCGCTGCGGCGCTCGGCGTGGCGAAGGCGTCGACGTTGGCCGTCCAGCGCGTCGACGCCGGGAAGTTGAAGTCGGTGCCGATGTGCAGCAGCACGGCGACGTCGGCGTCGGCTGCGGTCCGCCAGAACGCGTCGAGCGCGGGGTCGGCCGGTGACGTCTCGGCCGGCGGGTTCGCTGTGGGGATCCAGACCGCGCGATAGCCCGACGCGATGAGCGAGTGCAGGTCGTCGAGCATCTGGTCGACGGACTCGGTGAGCATCACCCCCACGGGGCGGGCCCGCCGTCCCGCCTCGCCGGTCGTGACGCGCGCACCCCAGCGGTTGTGGACGTCCATCGCGAGTACGCCGAGGCGACGCGCGTCCGCGATCGGCAGGTCGACCTGGAAGGCCGCGCCGCCGAGCTCGGGAGACGATGCGAGGCGGATGCCGATCAGACCGAAGCTCGGGAACACCAGCGATCGGTCCACGCCCATCGCATCCATCGCGTCGATGCGCCGGTCCATGTCGAACGCGCCCGGTGCGGCAGCGCCCTTGTCGTTCCACACCGACGTGGACGTGATCTCTGCGTCGTCGGCGACGATGTCGGGGCGGGCGATCGTGTTCAACCCGTTGTTCGTCGCGCGAGGGCTCGAGTTCATCAGGTCGATGACCGGCGCGACGTCGTCACCGAACCACTCCAACCAGACGTGGCACGGGATCATCTCGTGCGAGTCGACGTCGATCGATCGATCGAGCGCGGCCTTCATGCGACCAGCTCCTCTGCGCGGGTGAAGACGAGACCGGGGAGCTGCGGGTCGGCCCGCCACGCCTCGAGCTTGCGGTCGAAGGCGACGATGCCGGGGGAGTACGCGCCGTTGCGCTGGAAGCCTTCGAGGGTCGGTTGCCCCTCGTTGTTGTAGTAGCCAGGCGTGCACGACAGCAGGAAGTCGATGTTCGCCCGCGACGACGAGATGCACTCCTGGACCCATGCAGATTCGGCCTCGTCCGTCGATTCGACCGTCACGGCGCGCCGTGCTCGCGCCTCGGAGACCACGAACGCGATGTGCCGGCTCTGCACGTCGAGCACGTGCGTCTGGTTCGAGCTGACCCCGGTCTGGGAGATCTGCACGATGAAGAAGTTGGGGAATCGCGACGTCTGCATGCCGAAGAACGTCGAGATGCCTTCCTTCCACTTCTCGGTGAGCGTCAACCCGCCGACCCCGACCGCGTCGTACCCGACCCGCCGGCGCAGCGCCCCGCCCATCTGGAAGCCGCTGGCGAAGATGATGCAGTCGACCTCGTGCTCGACACCGTTGGCGACGACACCCCGAGGAGTGATGCGCTCGATCCCGCGACCGAGTGTGTCGACGAGCGTGACGTTGGGGCGGTTGTACGCGTCGAGGTACTCGTCATGGAAGCAGGGTCGTTTGCAGAGCGCCCGGTACCACGGTTTCAAGGCCTCCGCCGTCTGCGCATCTCGCACGATGGAGTCGACGCGGGCACGGATCTCCTCCATCTTGACGAAGTCCTCGCGCTCGTCGAGTACGCCGTTGCCCAGGCTGCGCAGGCGGTAGATCGCCGTCCAACCGTCGTTGACGAGATCGGTCTCGGCGTCGCCTCCGGCCACGAACGTCGAGAAGTTCTCCATCCGCTGCCGTTGCCAGCCTGGCTCGAGGCTCGCCGCCCAGGCGGGATCGGTCGGCCGATTGGCGCGGACGTTGATCGCCGACGGCGTGCGCTGGAAGACGTACAGGTGTTGCGCGCTCCGCGCGAGGTGCGGGATGCACTGGATGCCCGTCGCGCCGGTGCCGACGATCGCGACCCGCTTGTCGTGGAGATTGGCGAGGTCGCCCGAGCTGTCGCCGCCGGTGTACTCGTAGTCCCAGCGGGTCGTGTGGAACGCTCGCCCCTCGAACTCCTCGATGCCGGGAACGCCTGGCAGCTTCGGCTTGCTCATCGGCCCGGTCGTCATCGCGAGGAACCGCGTGCGGAAGCGATCACCCCGGTTGGTCGAGACGACCCACACCTTCTCGTCCTCGTCCCATCGGACGTCGGTGACGGCGGTGTGGAGGAGCGCGTTCCGGTACAGGTCGAAGTGGCGCGCGATCCGTTGCGCGTGCTCGCGGATCTCCGGCCCCTTCGCGTACTTCTCCGTCGGGATGTATCCGGTCTCCTCGAGCAGCGGCATGTAGATGTACGACTCGGTGTCACATGCGGCACCGGGGTAGCGGTTCCAGTACCACGTGCCTCCGACGTCGCCGCCCTGCTCGACGATGCGGATGTCGTCGACGCCCGCCTGCCGCAGCCGGGCCCCGATGAGGAGGCCGCCGAACCCCGCCCCGATGACGGTCACCTCAACGAGATCGGTGACCGGTTCGCGCTCCTGCACCGGCGTGTAGGGGTCGTCGACGTAGTGCGCCAGCTCCTCGGTGATCCGGCGGTACTGGCGCGCGCCTGCGGGATGGAGGCGCTTCTCGCGCTCGGCGCGGTACTTCTGCCGCACCCAATCGAGGTCGACGTCCTTGGCCGCCGCTGCGATGTCGCTGCTCACCCAAGCCCCTTTCGAATTTTCAAATCGTCTTTGAAACTGTAGCTGGTCTCGTCCGATGTCGCAATCAGCGCGCGGTGTAGCCCCCGTCGACGACGAGGGCCGAACCCGTGATGAAGCTCCCCGCGTCGCTGCACAGCAACAGGAGCGGGCCGACGAGCTCGTCGAGGTCGCCCCAGCGCCCGACAGCCGTGCGAGCCGCGAGCGCGGCCCGATCGGGGACGGGCACGACGGCTTCGGTCATCGGGGTGAGGAAGTAGCCAGGGGCGAGGCAGTTGACGGTGATGCCCGCCTCACCGACGTCGATGGCGCTCGCCCGGGCCAACCCGAGCAGGGCCGACTTGGTGGCCGAGTACAGGTTGCGACGCTCGCGTGAGACCAACCCCATGATCGACGAGACGTGCACGATGCGACCCCAGCCGCGCTCGCGCATGCCCGGCACGACGGCGCGTGACAACGCCATCGCCGCGGTCACGTTGAGCTCGAGCACCCGGTCCCACTGCTCGTCGGCGATCTCGTCGATCGCGGCGAGGTGGTTCGTGCCGGCGTTGTTGACGAGGATGTCGATCCGGCCGAACGCGTCGATCGCCTCGGTGGCGAGCCGGTCGGCCTCGCCACGTCGAGCGAGGTCGGCCACGACCGTCGCGCCGCGGGAGGGCGTGCCCTCGATGATCTCGTCGAGCGCATCGCGCAGCTCGTCGGCGCTGCGACTCGCGATGACGACGTCGGCGCCGGCCTCGGCGAGCCCGCGCGCGAACGCCTTCCCGAGCCCCTTGCTCCCGCCGGTGACGAGCGCGACGCGACCGGCGACCGAGAACCGCTCGGCCCATGCCGTCGTCGTCATCACCGCCCCTGCCGGACGAGGTCGGAGCCGAGGATCGCGTGGTTGCATCGAGTCACGTGGGCAGCATGCGCGACCAGCGCCTCCGCGGCACGTGAGCCGTTCCGGCGCTCGGCACGGGCGCATCGGTCCGTTCCGGTGCGCAGCACGGCCGATGGAACACCACCATCGGTGCGCTGCATACTGGCGGCGACCGAGGAGGGGCATGGTCGAGATCTTCAAGCTGTCGAAGTCGGTCACGTGCAAGCCACTCGAGGAGTGGCAGTCCGTCGCGGTCGAGCTGCTCGGGGCGCAGACGAGGTTCGTGCAGGGCGCCCGGTGGCGGCACCGCGTCATCGACGCAGGTGAGGGCGGAGAACCCCTCCTGCTCATCCACGGAATCGGCGGTCATGCCGAGACGTTCGCCCGCAACATCGTCAACCTCGCCTCACACGGCTTCCACGCGATCGCGATCGATGCGCTGCACCACGGGTTCACCGACAAGCAGCCCTACGACGACGAGACGCGCACCGATCTGCAGGTCGACGCGATCATCGACCTGATCGACGCGCTCGGCTACGAGCGCGTACACATCGAAGGCGAGTCGCTCGGTGGCATGCTCGCGTTCGAGCTCGGCATGCGTGCGCCCGAGCGCTGCGGCAAGCTGATCCTCAACACGGGCATCGGCCAGGTCCGGACCAAGAAGACCGACTTCGTGTCCGACCCCACCGACTTCAAGCGCCTGTCGGAGCTGTCGTACAAGTCGATCGTCGAGCCGACGTACGAGAACATGCGGAACCGGATGGAGTGGCTCGTCGCCAGCCCGGAGCGGATGACCGACGAGATGGTGCAGATCCGGCTCCGCCTCTACTCGGACCCGGCCATCATCGAGTCGATGCGCAACCTGTTCATGATCGGCAAGACGCCGACGTGGAGCTTCCGGTGGGAAGAGGAAGACCTGCAGAAGTTCCAGCCGGAGACGCTGGTGTTCTGGACCGAGCACAACCCCGGACAGGGACCCGATTACGGCGAGTACATGGCCGGCCTGTTCCCCTCGGCGAAGTTCTACAACATGCTCGATGCGGCGCACTGGCCACAGTGGGAGAAGCCCGAGGAGCACGACCAGGTGCTGATCGAGTTCATCAAGGGGAGTGGATCGTGAGCCTGATCAAGAGCCTCGGCTACATCGGCATCGGTGCCGCAGATCTCGACGCCTGGCGAACGTTCGCGACCGACCTCCTCGGGTTGCAGGCCGCGCAGCCCGCTGATGACGTGCTCCACCTGCGCATGGACGGTCGCGTGTACCGGATCGCGGTGGAGCGGGGAACGGACGGAGCACTGCACTTCCTCGGACTCGAGGTCGCCTCGCCAGGCGACCTGGCCGAGCTCACGTCACACCTGCGCAGCCGCGGCATCGAGGTGACCGAGGAATCGAGCGAGCTGTGCGCCACGCGCCACGTCTCGTCGATGATCAGCGCGCTCGACCCGTGCGGCAACCGACTCGAGTTCTTCGTCGGCCACGACGAGGCGACCGAGCCGTTCGTGTCGCCGACGGGTGCCCAGTTCGTGGTCGACGACATGGGCCTGGGGCACGCCGTGCTGCTCGTCGACGATGCGAAGAGGTTCCTCGACTTCTACGTCGACACCCTCGGGTTCAGGCTGAGCGACATCCTCACGCCGGTCCCCGGCATCGACGCGTACTTCCTGCACTGCAACCCACGTCACCACACGATCGCCGCCGCAGCGATGCCCGGCATGAAGCCGTCGCTCCAGCACATCATGTTGCAGGTCGAGTCCCTCGACACGGTGGGCCGCGCGTACGACAAGGCACAGCGCGACGGCGTGCCGCTCGGGATGTCGCTCGGCAAGCACACCAACGACCACATGGTCAGCTTCTACTGCCACGCACCCTCGGGCCTCGAGGTCGAGTACGGGTGCCATGGCCGTCGCATCGACGACGCGACCTGGGTCGTCGGCCACTACACGTCCGGCAGCACGTGGGGCCACCACCGCTCGTCGGTGCCGTCATGAACGAGCTCATCGCTTCGACGAGGGCAGCGCTCGGCTCGGTCGGCGCGTTCCTCCCGCTCGCGGGGATCGCTCGGCTGCCACCGGTCGACACCCAGCGCGACGCGGTGCGCCGCCTCGAGCGGGCCGGCTACCGCACGGCGTGGACGAACGAAGGCGTGGGCGGGCGTGACGCGTTGGTGCACGCCGGCGTCCTGCTCGCCGCGACCGATCGGCTGGTGCTCGGAACCTCGATCGCCAGCATGTGGGCACGCGCGCCCGAGCACCTCCACGCAGGGGCCGCGCAGCTGGCCGAGGCCTATCCCGGACGGTTCGTGCTCGGCGCCGGCGTCGGCTACGCGTTCCAGGCCGAGCGCGTCGGGCGGTCGTACCAACCGGCCCGGACGCAGTTCGCGCAGTACCTGGCGAGGATGCGGGCGGACGACCTCCAGGTCCATCCGCCGGACGTGCAGTACCCCGTCGTCATCGCGGCCAACGGGCCGAAGATGTTGGACCTCGCGCGCGACGGCGCGGACGGAGCACAGCCGACGATGGTGCCCCCTGCGTTCACGAAGATGGCGCGCGAGACGCTCGGACCCGACAAGCTGCTCCTCGTGGGCCTTGCCGTCGTCGTCGACGACGACGCGGACGCGGCGAGGGGCGTCGCGAGCCAGATCGTCCAGGGCACCATGGGCTTCCCCGGCTCGCCGTACCGAGCCAACCTCGCTCGCCTCGGGTACACCGACGACGAGCTCGACAGCGGCGCAGCTCGGGTCGTCGCAGACGTGATCGGGTGCGGTGGCCCCGACGATGTCGCCGCTCAGGCGCAGCGACACCTCGACGCCGGCGCCGACCACGTGATCCTGACGACCATCACGGGCGACTTCGAGACCAGAATCGGGGTGTTGGAGCGCGTCGCTCCGGCGGTGACCAAGCTGACCAAGGAGGAGCAGGCCGCATGAGGAACGTGGTCGAGGCGGCTCGATTCGACGAGCTCGTGTCGCTCGAGCGAGGTGAGGTCGATCGCCGCATCTTCTCCGACGACGAGATCTTCGAGCGCGAGATGGAGCTCATCTTCGCTCGGGCATGGCAGTTCGTGTGCCACGAGACGCAGATCCCCAAGTCGGGTGACTTCGTCGAGACACCGATCGGGCGCGACAACGTGCTCGTCGTCCGCCAGAAGGACGGCTCGATCAAGGGCCTGCTCAACACCTGCATGCATCGCGGCAACGCCGTGTGCCGCGCCGAGGAGGGCAACACCAAGGCCTTCATGTGCACCTACCACGGCTGGTCGTACGACCTCGCCGGGAACCTGATCGGCGTCCCGGACGCAGATCGCCTGTACCGAGGCACCATCGACAAGTCGCAGCACGGCCTGCGCCAGGTGGCACAGATCGACAACTACCACGGCTTCGTCTTCGCGACGATGGACCCGACCGCGCCGCCGCTGACGGAGTACCTCGGTGCGGCCGGCCGAGTCGGTCTCGATCTCGCCGCAGCGCGCGACGTCGAGGCGATCCCCGGAATCCAGAAGTTCGTCATCGACTGCAACTGGAAGCTCGCCGTCGACAACCTCTTCGACTGGTACCACCCCCAGGTGACGCACATGTCCGCAGCGGCGTCGGGGTTCTTCCCTCCCTCGACCGAGCTGATCGGCGATCTCGGCGGCGCCACGGCCACGACGGGTGATCGGCTCGACATCCCCGCGATCCTCGCCACGTCGGACGAGCTCACCTTCATCGGCGAGTACGGACACGCGATCGGCGGGCCGAGCATCGACGGTCTTCCGCCGAACGCGGGCGCAGACCACTCCTGGCGGAAGGAAGCCGTGCCGCAGGAGTGGCTCGGACCGCACGGCAGCCGATCGTTCGGTCACCCCAACATCTTCCCCAACGCATGGATCACGCAGCTGCCGCAGCTCTCACTGCGCATCCCGATCAGCCCGACCAAGACCGAGGTGTGGTGGATCAGCTTCGTCGCGAAGAGCGCCTCGCCCGAGCTGCGGGCGGGCATGGTGATGGCTGCCAACCACGCGTTCGGCCCCGCCGGCCTGCTCGAGCAGGACGACGGCGAGAACTGGTGGCAGTCGACGGCGACGTCGAAGGGTGTGGCGATGCGTGGCATCCCGCACCTGTTGCGGATGGACCACGGCACGGGACAGGTCATCAAGGAGAACGGCTTGGCACGCATCGAGAGCGCCGGTAGCGAGCACGGCCAGCTCTGGACCTATCACTGCTGGGCCCAATGGATGAAGGGACTCACATGGGACGAGTTGCGGACCTCGACCGAGCCGCCCGATCTGCTGTGAACGAACAGCTCCTCGCCGCGATGCTGGTGCAGTACCAGGTCGAGAAGTTCCTCTACGACGAAGCGGCACTGCTCGACGCGCACGACTACGAGCGGTGGGTCGCGCTCTTCAGCGACGACACCCACTACTTCATGCCGATCCGGCGCACCCGGCTGCGGCGCGAGCTGTCGAAGGAGTTCACGAAGCCGGGCGAGATGGCCTACTTCGACGACGACAAGATGATGCTCACGATGCGCTGGAAGAAGTTCGCTGCCGGCTCGTCGTGGGCAGAGGACCCGCCGTCGCGGACGCGTCACCTCATCACCAACGTACGCGTCGTCGAGGACCGGGGTGACGAGCTGTCGGTCGAGTCCAACTTCCACGTGTACCGCACTCGCCTCAAGTCCGAGATCGACTCGTGGGTCGGACGTCGTGAGGACGTGCTGCGCCGCGACGGCGACTCGTTCCTCATCGCCAAGCGGGTGATCCTCCTCGACCAGACCGTGCTCCTCTCGAGGAACCTGTCGACGATGTTCTGAGCCGGCCGCCTGCCGAGCGGTCTCGCTCAGCCCGGCATGCCGGGCACGGAACGGCCGATCTCGTCGAGCGCGGCGAGCTGCGCGTCGTCGAGGGACACGTCGAACACGGAGACGCTCTCGCGCAGCTCGTCGGGCGACTCGGGCCCGATCACCGCGGCCGCCACCGTCGGCCTCGCCAACAGCCACCGCAGCGCGAGGTGTGCGGGCCGCACTCCCCACGACTGGGCAAGGTTGCCCAACTCCCCGGCCGCCTGCTTCTGCTCGGGTGTGTAGTCGAACGGAGCGCCCCAGCGGCGGTAACCCGTGTACGTCCGCGCCATCACCTCCGCACCAGCGAGCGCGCCACCCGCCAGCGGGCTGAAGCACGTGATGGCGATGCCGAGCTCGGCAGCGGCCGGGATCACCTCGGCTTCGACCCCACGATTGATCATGCTGTACGCCACCTGGTCGAGGACCGGCACGGCCAGGCCGAGCCGGTTCGCAGTCGTCACCGCCTGTGTGAGCTCCCATCCCGAGAAGCGCGACAGGCCGACATAGCGGACCTTTCCCTGCCGGACGAGGACGTCGAGCGCACCGAGGGTCTCGTCGATGGCGGTGTCGGGGTCGGGGAGGTGCACGTGGTACACGTCGATGTGGTCGGTGTCGAGGCGCCGCAGGCTGCGCTCGACCTCGCGCAGGATGTGCCAGCGGCTCGCGCCTCGGTCGTTCACGCCGTCGCCGACAGGCTCGCCCACCTTCGTGCAGAGCACCACGTCGTCACGCCGACCTCGCAGCGCTCGCCCGAGCAGCTCCTCGGCGTGGCGGCGTTGCTGCGCCGCGGGCGCACCCTCGCGATCGAACTGCGGCCGGTTGCCGTAGGTGTTCGCGCAGTCGATGACGTTGATGCCCGCGTCGAGCGCGGCGCCGATCAGCGCGTCGACGCCGTCCTCGCGCGGAGCGAGCCCGAGCACGGCGGTTCCCAGCACGAGTCGGGAGACTCGCAGTCCTGTGCGTCCCAAGAGTTGGTGCTCCACCTGCCCAGTCGATCGGATCGGCGAGGGGTCAGTCCATTCGCCCGTTCCGCCAGCCGAGACAGCTCCCCCCGAGCACCTTCGTGCATTTCGTACACTGCGGCGCGATGAGCGCAGGCCGGGGGAGGGGGACTCAGGAGTCGTCCGGGCGCCGCAAGGCAGCGACGTTGCACGCGGTCGCGCAGCTCGCCGGCGTGTCGACCGCGACGGTCTCGAAGGCGCTGAACGGCATCGCGGTCTCGCCGGACAACCTCGCTCGCGTGCTGGCCGCCGCCGACGAGCTCGGCTACGTCCCGAACGAGGCGGCGCGCAGCATCCGGGGCGGGCCGACGATGACGGTCGGCATCGTCATCCACTTCGACCTGCACCCGCGCTTCGAGTTGATGGCGATCGTCGATCGGACGATCCGCGTGATGGAGGCGCAGGGCTACAGCGTCTTCCTCTCCGTGTCGGGCGGCTCTGCCGAGGTCGACACGCTGCTGCGGCGCTACGCCGAACGCAGGGTCGACGGCCTCATCTTCTGGAATGCGGAGAACGCACCGTCGCTCGATCTGTACCGGCGCGGTGGGGTTCCCGTTCTCGCGGTGGGGTTCCGTGACCCGCGCTGGTGCGATCTGCCGACGGTCAGGGTCGACAGCACGGAGGCGTACCGCAACCTGTATCGCAAGATGAAGCGGCTCGGTCACCGGCGGATCCACGAGATCGACCCCGGCCAGGCCGCTCCGACCCACCAGTCGACGGCAGCCGAGTTCGGGATCGAATGGCAACCGCTCGCGACGTCGTTCGGGCCCGATGCGGTGCGCCGGACGATCGAGTCGCTCGCCTCGCGCGGCACGCCCCTCGCGCTCTTGGCGCCGTACCCGGTCACGCTCGACATCTTCACGGCGTGCGACGAGCTCGGCCTCGACATCCCGAACGACGTGACCATCGTGGCGTCCACCGATTCGGCGGGTGCCGAGCTGCTCCGAACGCCGGTGACCGCGATCCGCACCGACTGGGAACGCATCGGTGAGGCATCGGCCGAAGCGCTGCTGGGTGCGCTCGCGGGCCACCCGCTCGACGACGTCCTCGTGCCCGACTGCGTGGAGTTCATGGACCGCGCCTCGATCGGACCCGGTCGTCGCCGGCGAGCCGCCGCCGCACGGAGCTGACCGCGGGTACTTGCGCGCCCCGACCTTAAACGTGTAAGGTCCCGAGCAGCTCATCGTGCCGTCAGGGGGGTCACCGATGCCGACGCTCACCGTCCCACATCCGAACTCGACTCATGTCACGGCCGACGCGGCAGACGTCGAGGCCGCCGTCGCCGAGGGCGAATCCTCGCTCAGCACGTCGGTCGGCAAGGCACTCGCGCTGCTCGACGCGTTCGAGAACATCGACACCTCGCTCGGCGTGTCGGAGCTGGCGCGCCGCACGCACCTCCCGAAGTCGACGGCGTTCCGCCTGCTGGCGATCCTCGAGCAGCGCCAGCTCGTCGAGCGGCAGGGCAACCGCTACTGCCTCGGCAGTCGGCTCTTCGAACTCGGTCATCGCGTCTCGTACTGCAGGCCGCGCTCGCTGCGCGACAGCGCGGTGCCGTACATGAGCGACCTCTACGAGCTGACGCACGAGACGGTCCACCTGGGCGTGCTCGACGGGACCGACGTGCTGTACCTCGAGAAGCTCTTCGGGCACCAGCGGGTGAAGGCGCCATCGGCGGTGGGCGCACGGGTGCCCGCGTACTGCTCGGCGCTCGGCAAGGCGATGCTGGCAGCCAGCGAGCCCAACGCAATCGGTGCGGCGCTCGTGCGCGGGCTCGAGCCTCGCACCGGGTACACGATCATCGCCCCGGCGCTGTTCACCGAGGAGCTCGCGACCGTGCGAACCCGCGGCATCGCGTTCGATCGGGAGGAGTCGAGCGTCGGCGTCAACTGCGTCGCCGCACCGATCCATGCACGCAACGGCCGGCTGCTGGGTGCGGTCTCGGTGTGCGGCCCGACCGGCCGGTTCAACCCGCAGGACTACGTCGGAGCGGTGCTCCAGGTGGCACGCGGCATCGGCAACTCCATCGCCGCGTAGGGCCGTACCCGTTCCGCTGCCCGAAACCCCCTGATGTCGCACTCGACCCCGACCCGCGAGACTCGTGCCATGGCGTGGATCCGCGCATGTGACTCCGACGCATTGGCCGACGGTGAGGCCGTCGTCGTCGAGCGGGACGACGGGCCACCGGTGGCCGTCTTCCGAGTCGACCACGAGTTCTTCGCCGTCGACGACACGTGTACGCACGACAACTACTCCCTGGCCGACGGCTACATCGACGGACCGATCGTCGAATGCCCGCTGCACATGGCCAAGTTCGACGTCCGAACCGGCAAGGTCCTCTGCCTGCCGGCGACACGCGACCTGGCCGCGTACCCGGTGAAGGTCGAAGCGGGCGTGGTCTTCGTCGAGGTGTGACCAGGTTCCGGCGAGCGGCACGTCTCGCTGGTGGCCGGACGGGGGTGGCTCTAGTTTGCCTCGTGTGAAGATCGGGGCCCTCTTCTACGTCACCGGACACACGATCGATCCGGCAGGCCTCGGTCGCGCGCTCGAGGATGCCGGCTTCGAGTCGCTGTGGCTGCCCGAGCACGGCATCCTCCCGGTGACCCCCAGCCAGGCCTACCCGATGACCGGCGGGCCGATCCCGAAGGTCTATGGGCAGATGGCCGACCCGTTCGTCACCCTCGGTTTCGCCGCCGCGGCGACGAGCACGCTCCGCCTCGGCACGTGCGTGTGCATCGTCCCCGAGCACCACCCGCTGCGCCTGGCGAAGCAGGTCTCGACGCTCGACAGCTTCTCCGGCGGCCGGTTCCTCTTCGGTGTCGGCGCGGGTTGGCTGCGCAACGAGGTCGAGGCGTTCGGGGCCGACTTCTCCACGCGGTGGACGTACACCCGCGAGGCCGTCGACGCGATGAAGGCGCTCTGGCGTGACGGCTCGGCCGGATACGAGGGCGACATCGTGCGGTTCGAGCCGGTGATCGTCGAGCCGATCCCTGCACAACGGCCGCACCCACCTGTCCTCCTGGGCGCGCAGACCAGCGAGGCGACCTTCCGCAGGATCGCCGCATGGGCCGACGGATGGATCGCATATGGCGTGACACCCGAGCAACTGAAGGCCGCACGCGTCGCGATCGCGGACGAGTGCCACAAGATCGGACGCGACCCGGACGAGATCGAGGTCTCCGCAGGCGTCCGTGATGCCACGCCCGCGATCCAGGACGCGTTCGAGGAAGCCGGCGCGGCCCGCCTGATCCTCTCGCTGTACAACAACCCGGGAGATCCGATCCCGCTCGACCAATGGCCCGATGCTGCGCTCGCCAGCCACACTGGCGGTCCGCCGAGCGCGGACGACACACTGCACGCGATCGAGAAGATCGCGAAGCTGGCCGAGCTCTGACGCAGCCCATGGGTGACCTGCGGCCACTGCTCGACGGCCTCCACTTCGCCGAGGCACCGCGCTGGCACGCCGGTCAGCTGTGGTTCTCGGACATCTTCGCCCGTCGAGTGATGACCGTCGACGAGCAGGGCAACGCGACGGTCGTCGCGCAGTTCGACGACGGCGTCCTGCCCTCCGGCCTCGGGTTCCTGCCCGACGGACGGCTGCTCGTCGCGAACATGTCGCGACCCCAGGTGCTCCGAGTCGACGCGCCCGGGTCGGTGTCGGTGCACGCCGACGTGTCACAGCTGGCGAGCGGCAACCTCAACGACATGGTCGTCGACGACACCGGGCGGGCCTACGTCGGTGCGATGGGCACCATCCCCGCTGACGTCCCACGGCCACTCGACGGCAATGGCAACCTCATCGCCATCGAGCCCGGCGGTGCTGCTCGGGTGGTCGCCGACGGACTGGATGCCCCGAACGGGCCGTGCATCACCCGTGACGGGCGCCAGTACATCGTCGCCGAGTTCCCCTCGGCTCGACTGATCGGGTTCGACCGGGCCGAGGACGGCACGCTGTCGAACCGCCGGGTGTGGGCCGAGCTGGCCCCTGGGAGCGCGGACGGCATCAGCGTCGACCGGGACGACGCGGTGTGGACGGCCTCGCCACGCGAGTCGATGTGCCGACGCGTGATCGAGGGCGGAGCGGTGACCGACGTCGTCCGCGTGGGCGACGGCAAGATGCCGCTCGCGTGCTGCCTCGGCGGCACCGACGGACGCACCCTGTTCGTCCTCAGCGCGGTCGGCGGCGAGGAGCGCATCCGTGCGCGAACGAACACGTCGGTGATCGACACGGTGCGCGTCGACGTGCCGGCCTGGTGACCCGGGACCGGTGACATGGAGCTCGGCCTCTTCTTCACGATGCAGCTGCCCCGGCCGTGGCACGCCGCCGCCGAGCAGCGAGCGTTCCGCGACGCGTTGCAGCAGGTCGAGCTGGCCGAGCGACTCGGGTTCGATGCGGTGTGGGTCGTCGAGCAGCACTTCCTGGAGGAGTACTCCCACTCCTCGGCGCCCGAAGTGTTCCTCGCCGCGGCCAGCCAGCGCACGACACGGATCAGGCTCGGTCACGGGGTGGTGCTGTTGCCGCCGCCCTACAACGCGCCAGCACGGGTCGCCGAGCGGATCGCGACGCTCGACCTCGTGTCCGACGGGCGCGTCGAGTTCGGCATCGGCGACTCGAAGTCACGCATCGAGCTGGAGGGCTTCGGCATCGCTCCGGAAGAGCGTCGGGCGATGAGCGTGGAGGCGCTCGCGCAGGTGGCCGACATGCTCGTGATGGAGCCGTACCCCGGCCACGCGGGGCCGCACGTGACGATGCCGGCGCGCAACGTGGTGCCGAAGCCCGTGCAGAAGCCGCACCCCCCGCTGTGGATGGCGTGCTCCGACGACGCGTCGATGCGCGAGGCGGCCCGGATGGGCATCGGTGTCCTCGCCCACACGTTCTTCGACGAGGCAGAGGCGCGGCGCGCGGTGGCGGAGTACCGGTCGACCTTCGAGCGGGAGTGCAACCCGATCGGGCACGTGGTCAACCCCAGGGTGGCGATGCTCGCGCCGTTCTTCTGCAGCCGCGACGAGACGGCATGCGACGCAGCGCTCGACGCGTTCGGGTTCCTGACCTTTGCCGTCCGCCACTACTACTCGTTCGGGCGTCACGTCCCCGGACGCACGAACCTGTGGGAGCGGTTCGAGGCGGTGCGCGCCGAGCTGGGTGGCAAGGTGCCCTGGCGCGGGGCTCACGCGGTCGGCACGCCCGAGCGGGTGGCGACGTATCTGCGCGGTCTCGAGGCGGCAGGCGTCGACCAGGTGATCTTCTCGCACCAGGCGGGCACGATGGACCACGACGTGATCTGCGAGTCGCTCGAGCTGTTCGCGCGCGAGGTGCTGCCCGCGTTCTCGTCCGGGCGAGCCCACGACGGCTCGAGCGAGCGGATGACCGCTGCGGCACCGCCGACGAGGCGGCGCCGCACCGACGTCGAGATCCCTGCTGTCGACGCCTACGGTCGGTCGCGGCCGGATCCCGATCCGTCGGAGTTCCCTCCGCAGGCGCGCGAGCAGCTCATCGAGTTGCAGCGCGTCAAGGAGATCGCGATGAGGCTGGACGCATGACCTTCGACGACCCTGAGGACGCGACGCGGGTGATCCGCCAACTGTGGACGCGTCGCGGCGACCGTCTCGGGCGCCCGATCGACGTCCCCGACTGCCCGTTCGACCGAGGCGAGCTGCACTCGTTCGCCGCGACGGGCCGTCGCGTCGGCTATCTGCCCCGCGAGCTGGCCACGCAGCGCGGGCGGGCCCAGCTCGGCGAGATCTTCCCGCTGATGCGCTGCTACAGCCTCTTGCCCGACAACCTGGTCGTGAACGACGAAGACGCCTGGGGATGGTTCGACTACGAGGCTGCGGTCGACGCGGATCGGCTCGACCTCGACGAAGCGGCGGCCGTGGCCGCGCTGCTCGATCAGGGGCGGGTGCTGCTCAGCCTCAACCAGTACATCGTCGCCAGTCAGGATTCCCACGAGCTGACGGGCGCGTACCTCGACGAACGCCGCTCGTGGATTCGCGTCGGCTCGCGCATCGACGGGAACATGGTGGCGGCACGCTTCGACGGCGCCGAGATGGCCGACGGCCTCGGTGACGAGGAGGCGATCGACGGCACACTGCTCGTCGCGTACGACGTGCAGGCGAGCGACCGAGCGAAGGTGCTCGGTGTCCGATCGACTGCGCGGTCGTCCCAGCGTCGCGTCGCCGCCCCCGAACCGGCCGGCGAGCGCGCGATCGACGTCGTCGCACCGCCGGACGACCTCGAGGCCGAGTGGCGACGCCAGGTGCAGCGCCATGTCGACCGCGGCTTCCACCGATCGCTCGGCCTCGACATCGACACGTACGTCGCGTCGTTGCCACGTCCGACGCCGCAGCCACCCGAGTATGCAGGGCGCTTCGACGTCCCGCTGCTCGTCGACGGCCGGGTTCCGTGGTCGGACGCCGCCCCACTCGCCGGCATCAACCTCTCTGCGCTCTCTCGGCGACACGGGTACCAGCCGATCGACCCGAGCGCATCGCGGCCGACGAGGGCGTACTGGGCGTGGTTCAGCGGCTGGGGTCAGCGCTTCCCGGACCCGATCGCGCCGGCCGACGCTCGCAGTGCGCTGCGCGACGACGAGGTCGCCGGCGACGTGACCGAGATGGTCGCGATGCACCTCGCCCACCCCGACCTCGTCGAGCGAGGCCGATGGCTCGAGGCGATCGGATCGGTGATGCCCAACGCAGTGATCGACAACCTGTCCAGCCCCTTCGACGCGATGCGCGTGGCGGGGTTGATGTGGTGGAGAGCGCGTCCGGAGATCGGCGCCAACCTGCATCCGACCGAGTACACGATGTTCCGCCCGGTGGTTCGCGGCGCGACGATCACGACCTGACGAGGAGGAACCATGGCCAGCGACTTCATGCGCGACGTGTTCGAGAAGTACCTCGCCGAAAGCGGGGGAGACCCGGCACGGTGGTGGAACGAGCGCGTGCCGGTCGAGCAGATCGATCGTCGCCTCAGCGACCTGCTCGACCTGCGTGGGAAGACCGCTGTCGTCACCGGCGGCGCCGGGCTCAACCTGGGGCAGGCCTGCGTGAACCGCCTCGCAGGCCTCGGCGCCGAGGTGGCCGTCGTCGACATGACGCCCGAGGATGCCGCGGCATCGGGACATCAGCGTTGGCCATCGCCGCCGGACGCCGAGGCGACTGCTGCCGCAGCCTCGGAGAAGTGGGGTACGCGCGCGATCGCCGTCCATGGCGACGTCATGACGTGGGACGGCGTCCAGGCCGTCATGACCGAGTGCGCCGACCACCTCGGGCGGATCGACATCCTGGTCAACAACGCGGCCGATGTCGCCGTCGGTGACTTCGCGTCGTTCACCGCCGCCGACATCGATCGGTCGATCCGCGGCACGCTCGCCGGTCCGATGTACTGCACCCGCGCGGTCCTCGACCACATGATCCCGAACGGCGGAGGCGTCATCGTCAACATCGGATCCGAAGCCGCCAACACGTGGATGCCCGGCATCGCGCTCTACGGATCGCTCAAGGCCGGGTTGGCTGCGTTCAACAAGTACGTCGGCAAGGAGCTGGCGCAGCACAACGTCCGCCTCGTCGGCGTCAACGCCGGCTCGATGTGGGGCCCGAACCGGACGCCGCTGCCCGACACCTTCGTCGGCGTGTACTCACGCGCCCGCACGGCGATCCAGCGGTACGAGCTGCCCGAGGAGGTCGCCAACATGGTCGCGTTCTTGGCGTCCGACGCCGCCAGCGCGATGGTCGGCGAGACCATCGACATGGGCGGCGGGATGGCGATCTAGGTTTCGACCTCCATCGTTCGCTCGCTCTGCTCGCTCGCTCCTGTCGGTCGAGTTGATGGGAGCGGCCTGCGGCCGCGCTCAGTTGCTGTGCGCCTCACGGGGACCGTGTCGGCGCACGGGCACGACGGCGAGGCCTGTCGGTCGCGACACGACGCGGGCGGGGCGGCTCGGGTGGCGTTCTCGGCGAAGGCTTCGACGACCAACGGCCATGCGCCGGCGGGGAGCTCGTGGCCCATGCCGGGGATGACGACGAGGCGCGCGTCGGGGATGGCCGCAGCCGTCGCTTCACCTCCGCTCAGGTGGACGAGCGGATCGGCATCGCCGTGGATCACGACGGTGGGGACGCGCACCGACCGCAACGCATCGGTGCGGTCGCCGCTGGCCAGCACGGCAGCGACCTGACGCGCGCGGCCGGCCGGGTACTCGGCGCGGTCGAAGGCGGCCCCGGCGCGACGGCGGATCATGTCCTCGTCGAACGGGAACCCGCCCCCACGCAGGATCCGGCCGCGGGTCACGGCCGCATCCACCACGCCGTCGCGAGTCGTCGGCCGCGGGCCGATGAGTGCGTCTCGAGCATCCTTCCGCGACGTACCCACCCCGGGTGCGCCAGTGGTCGACATGATCGAGCACAGGGACAGCACGAGGCGGGGGTGGCGGATCGTGAGGCACTGCGCCACCATCCCGCCGAGCGATGCGCCGAGGATGTGTGCGCGATCGATGCCGAGCGCCTCGAGCAAGCCCGCGGCGTCGTCGGCCAGGTCGTCGAGCGTGTACCGGACGGCGTCGTCGCACCGGGACGACAGCCCGACGTCGCGGTGGTCGAAGCGGACGACGTGGAAGCCCTGCTCGACGAACATGGCGACGAACTCGGGCTCCCACTCGGTCATCTGCACGCCGGTGCCCATGACGAGCAACAGTGCCGGGTGGGCCGGATCTCCGAACGTCTCGTAGCAGAGCTCGACGCCGTTCGTCGCGGCCATCGCGGTCGTCGTCCTCACCGCACCACTCTAGCGATAGATTCGAAGCACGTTTGAATCTGGTCCGCGCTGTGAGGCGACCGCACAGGAAGACTGAGAGCCGCATGACCAAGATCCGCAGCCAGGAGCAGCTCCTCGACGCAGCCGCGAAGGTCTTCGGCGAGAAGGGCTACGACGCGGCTCGGCTCGAGGACATCGCGGCTGAGGTGGGGGTGCTGCAGGGGAGCCTCTACTACCACATCGGGAGCAAGGCCTCGCTGTACCGGCTGGTCCGTCGGCGACGCTTTCTCGAGATCGCGGCACGAATCGAGGACATCTCGCGATCGAGCGCAACGACGGAGGAGAAGCTGCGCACGGCGATCGCCGCGCACCTCGACTACCTGCAGCGCCACCTCCCCGAGGCACGCAGCTGGATGACCAACCCGTCGGAGTCGCGCCGGACTCGGACCGAGGGGGAGGCAGCAGAGGACCGCCGGATGACCGCCGACTTGCGGGCGAGCTGGCGACGGATCATCGATGGTGGCATCCGCTCGGGCGAGATCCGCGATGACGTCGTCGCGTCGGTCGCAGTCCTGTCGATCCAGGGGATGATGATGTGGGTCGCCAACTGGTACTCGCCCGGGGGCGGGCAGACCATCGACGAGATCGCCGAGCAACAGGCCGACCTCGTGTGGCGCGGCCTCGCTGCCTCGCGTGGCCGGAGGTCGGTGATCGACCACCGATGAGGGACCACGCGGGTCAGAGGGCACCCATCTCGTGCAAGTCGGCGATCTCGACTGCCGAGAGCCCCAGCACCCTTGACAGGATGTCGTCGGTGTCCTCGCCGTAGGTGGGGCCCGAGCGGTCGAACCGTCCCCCGATGTAGGCCGGGGTCTCCGAGAACGACGTCGGATGCTCCTTGACCGGCCAGCGACCGATCGTGCTCTGGTCGAGCTCGACCAGCCACCCGAGGTGGTCGAGCTGCGGATCGTGGTCGACACGGTCCTCGGCGGTCTGGCACACGCCGGCCGGCACCCCGAGAGCCTGTAGCGCACGCATCAGCTCGAACGGCTCCCACGCCTGTGTGGCCGTGTCGACGAGCGCGTCGAGCGCGTCCTGGTGCGCGAGCCGGTGAGCGAGCGAGTCGAATCGCGGGTCGTTGCGCCACTCCTCGGCGCCGAGGACATCAGTGAGGGCTGACCAGTGCTCGTCGTCGAATGCCGAGATCGCGATCCAGCGATCGTCACCGCGCGTGCGGTACGCCCCGTGCGGCGCGGCGAGCTTGAAGGGGGAGCGGTTGCCGTAGCGCGACCACCGCCGGCCGTTGACCGAGTGGTCGAGGATGGCCGTGCCCGTGAGGTAGATCCCCGTGTCACCCTGGGAGGCGTCGATGTAGCAGCCCTCGCCGGTGACGTCCCGGCGGTAGAGCGCGGCGAGCATCGCCACGGCCATGTTGTAGGCGCCGAACCAGTCGAGGTACGAGTAGCCGATGCCGGCCGGCGGGAAGGGCTCGGGCAGCCCCGACATGTCGCTGATGCCGGTGATCGCCTGCGCGCTGGGACCGAACGTGCGCGCCCGGCCGTACGTGCCGAGCTCGCCGAGCCCGCTCTGCTGCACGTAGATGATGCTCGGGTTCAGCTCGCGGAGGCGGTCGTACCCGAGGCCCATGCGGGTCATCGTCCCCGGCGAGTACCCCTCGACGACCATGTCGGCGTCCCGGATCAGCTCCTCGAGGATCTGGCGGCCGCGTGGGTGCTTGAGGTTGAGCGACATGCCGAGCTTGCCGGCGTTGATCTCCATGAACGAACCGCCGCGGTTCGGATCGGCGCTGTTGTCCGGCGTGACGAGCGGAGCCTGCGCCGCGTCGCGCTCTGTGCGCCCGCCGGGCGGCACCGCGCCCAGCGGGCTGAAGCGCATCCGGTCCGGCCGGCTCAGGTGCTCGACCTTGATCACCTCGGCGCCCATGGCCGCCAGGAACCGCCCGGCTCCTGCGCTGGCGAGCATCCAGCTGAGGTCGACCACCCGGACGCCCGCGAGCGGGAACGGCTTGCCACGCCGGCTGGGCCCCTGCTGCTCGGCGGCCCGGGCCGACCGGTACACCCGGTCGTGCACCACCGGTCCGCCGAGCCACTCGCGGGCGACGACGTCGGTGTGCTCGCCGACGAGCGGGGGCCGTGGCTCGCGTCGCCAGGGCAGGCTGCCGGCTGGCGTGTTGGTCACCCACTTGCCCCCCGTGTAGAGGAACGTCTCGCCGAGTTCGGGGTGGTGCACCTCGAAGAACGACTCACGCATCAGCCAGTGCGGGTCGGACGCGTTCTCCTCCGGCTTGCGGATCGGGGTCCACGGCAGGCCGTGGTCCTGTCCTTCTCGCCAGATGTCGCGGTCGTACATCAGCCGGGCGACGAGCTTGTCGGTCTGGACGGCCAGTCGGTCCCGGGCCTCCGGCGTTTCACGCACCGCCTCGTCCGCGTACTTCGGATCGCCGAGCTCGCCGGCGAACCCGTACTTCTCGAGCAGCGCCACGGTCGCAGTCCACTCGTCGAGCTGACCCTTCGTGTACGTCCGGTAGGGGAGGATGTAGCGCCCGTCCTTGGTGATCGCGAGCGAAGGGCTGCGCGCCGATGTCGTCGAGTGCCGGCAGGTCAGTCGGTAGTGCGTCTGGCGCAGGAACACCCAGTCGGGGACGTCGGTCTCGGTGTTCTGGCTCACCGCTTGGTGGACGCTGGTCTCGAGCGTCTGGCCGCGGCCGCTCGCAAGCCGAGACGAGAGTGCCGCGAGGATCGACATCGCTGCCATCTCGCCGGCGATCTGGTATGCCTGCCACATCTGCGGCGCGATCGGTGGTGTGTCGTACGCCCCGAACGGGTCGGGGTCGTAGCCGCAGTTCATCATCACCCCGCCGAGGGCGAGGTGGACGAGGTCGCTGCCGGCGAAGTCGGCCCAGGGCCCGGTGTCGCCGAACGGGGTGATGCGAGCATGGATGAGGCGCCGGTTCGCGACGCGCAGCTCGTGGGGGTCGAGGCCGCGCGCCGCGAGGTCTCCCCGCGGTCGGCTGTCGAGGAGCACGTCGGAGACACCCGCCAGGCGGCGCAGCTGATCGACACCCTCGGGGGTGTCGAGGTCGAGGACGATCGATCGCTTGGCGAGGTTGTAGTGCCAGAAGTGCAGGCTCCTGTCCGGATGCGGTTCGTCGTGGTGGAACGGCCCGTAGGTCCTGGTCACCTCGCCGCCGGGCGGCTCGACGCGCACCACGTCAGCACCCAGTCCGGCGAGCACCTTCCCGCAGTACTCGCCGAGCTCGTTGCCGATCTCGAGCACACGGATGCCGCCGAGGAACCAATCCCGTTCGCTCATGACCGTCCCAGCAGCACGATGTCGCCGAGTTGGGCGACGATGGCCACCTCGGCGCCGGCCACTTGGTTCGCGGCGCTGGTGCCGCGCAACTGGCGCACTGCCTGCACGACCCGCTGGTGGCGCTGCGACTCACCGGTGTGCGAATGCGACATGGTGCCTCCATCGGTCACGATCGGATAGCGGCCACCGACTTCGATCGCACCGTCGGCGACGAACGCTGCGCCCTCACCGACCGGGCAGTACCGGAGTGCCTCGAAGTAGCGGATGATCTCCCACGAGAAGTTGTCGTAGAGCTCGAACACGTCGACGTCGTCGCGTGCCAGGCCGGCCTCGGCGAAGGCGCGGTCGGCAGCACGCCGGCCGAGCATCCCGGTGCGGTCGTAAGTCGGTGGGTGCGTGTACGACGGGCCCCAGCTCTCGGACGCCCCACCGAGGACGCGGACCGCCACCGCCCGGAGGTCGCGCGCCCGTTCGGCCGTCGTGAGCACGAGGGCGCTCCCGCCCTCACCGGTCATCGAGCAGTCGAACAGGTGGTACGGGTCGGCCACCATCCGCGATGCGAGGATGTCCTCCGCCGTGAAGGGCCCCCTTCCGGCGTAGATGGCCTCGGGGTTCCGCGACCCGTTGTTGCGGATCACCGCGGCGATGTGGGCGATCTGTTCCGGCTGCACGCCGAAACGCACCATGTACTGCTTCGCGGCGAGCGCGAACTCCGCTGGCGTGTGCAGCCCCCAGCACTCGATGAACTCGTTCGCGGGTCGCGTCCACGGGGCGACCGAGTCCTTGTCCGTGTGGATCGACGCCTGGCCGCTCGCGAGCACGACGGTGTCGCACATGCCCGACTCGATCGCACGAGCGGCCTCGACGACCGCGGCAGGCCCCGGCGCAGCGCGGCCCGCCCAGAAGTACTGCAGTCCGAGCGCGTACCCGAAGGTGCGTGATCCGTTGTTGAAGTCGAGTCCGGGGAGGACGTTCACGCCATCGATGTCGGCGACCGCCAGCCCCGCATCGGCCAGCGCTCCGGTGATGGCCGCCAGCGTGATCGTGTCCGACGTCTCGTCGGGGAGCGTCCGCGCCTGGCGCGTGTTGAACGCCCCGACGATCACGGCAGCGCGGCCTGCGGCGGTCATGTCGCGACCGCCGGCGCGAAGCACGGCAGCGTCACCTCGCCGGGCAGTTCGACGAACCGCACGGTGACGGCAGCTCCGATCGCGACCTCGTCGGGTTCGACGTCGACGATGTTCGTCATCATCTCATAGCCCTCGTCGAGGCGGACGACGGCGACGACGTAGGGCACGTCGAAGGCAGGCGTCTGCGGACGCCACACGACGGTGAACGTCACGATCGTCCCGACGCCGTTCGACTCGACCCACTCGAGCCCCGTGCCGAGGCACGACGGGCAGAACTCCTGGGGGACGAACACAAAGGTCGCGCACGAGGTGCAGCGCTGCACGATCAGTCGATGCTCGCGGCAGGCATCCCAGAAGGGTGTGGAGAGCGCGGTCGGCCGGGGGAGTGGCCGAGTCACGCGTGCAGCGCCTCGCGGTCGCGGTCGCGGTCGAGCTCGAACAGCCTGATCGCGTTGCCACGGACGATCTTGTAGGTCGTCTCGGGGTCGATCCCGGCGAACTGACGACGCAGGTGCTCGGGGGTGTTCGGATACGGCCCGTCGGCATGCGGGAAGTCGGTCTCGAACATGATGTTGTCGACACCGATCGACTCGGCGCTCTCGATCGCATGGCGGTCGGCGAAGATGCAGCCGTACACGCTGCGACGGATGTAGGTCGACGGCAGCTCGCGGAGCCGCTCGTCGCCGTGCGCCCAGGTGTGGCTGAGGTACGCGTGGTCCATCCGCTCGATCGCGTACGGCAGCCAGCCGGCCTGACCCTCCGAATAGGCCAGCTTCAGACGCGGGAAGCGGTCGAGCACACCCGAGAACACGAAGTCGGCGACCGACGCGTATGAGTTGGCGAACTGGAGCGTCGTGATGATGATGTCGGGGGCTTCGGGTGGAAGCGGCATCATCAGCGACGACGAGCCGATGTGCATGCAGATGACCGTGCCGGTCTCCTCGCAGGCCGCGAAGAAGGCATCCCAGTTCCGGTGGTGGATGGTGGGAAAGCCGAGTCGGCCGACGATCTCGCTGAACGTCACGGCGCGCACCCCACGGGCGGCGTTGCGGCGCACCTCCGCCGCGGCGAGGGCCGGATCCCACAGCGGGACGACAGTCAGCGGGAGGAGGTGACCGTTCGAGTCACCGCACCACTCTTCGACCATCCAGTCGTTGTACGCGTGGACGCACGCGAGCCCGACGTCGCGATCGTCCGCGAACTGCTCGCTGAAGACCTGACCGCAGAAGCGGGGGAACGTGGGGAAGGCGAGCGACGCGTCCACGTGCTGCGTCCGCATGACCTCGACTCGCGCCACAGGGTCGTAGCACGCAGGATGCATCTCGTCATAGGTCACGGGCTCGCTGCCACGCATGGCGGCGCTCGTCTCGACGTCTCTCAGGATCGTGATCGGCCGGCGCAGGACGTAGGCCGACGTGCCGAACAGCCAGACGTCACCGGGCACGCCGTCGGGGTCCTCGACCAGCCCGCTGAACTGGCCCGAGCCGCGCTGGATCATCCGGCGCTCGACCCGGGGGGCTCGCTCGTGGTGCTGGCGCGGCAGCCAGCGCTCGAACATGGTCGGGGGCTCGATCACGTGGTCGTCGACGCTCACGATCATCGGCAGCTCCGGCGAGGCGACGGTCATGTGCGACCCCAGTGGTTGCGGTAGACGACATCGGACACCGGTCCGCGCGACACGGGGCCATATCGGCCCTCTGGGTAGCCGACCGGGATCGTCGCGCCGATGCCGACGTCATCGGGGATGCCGAAGTGCTCGCGCACGGCAGGCTCGTTCTCGAGGTGGTTCGTCGTCATGGCCGCGCCGAGACCGAGACCCCGCGCGGCGAGCAAGAGGTTCTGCGTCGCAGCGAACACCGTCGACCACATGAACTGCTCGACGGGCCGCTCGGCGTTCGGGAACGCGTTGCGGATCGTCGTGATGATGAACGCGGGGATGCGGTCGAACTCGAGGATGAACCGCCGGTACATCCTCGCGTTGCGCGCCGCCTGGGACATGTCGTCGTCGGGCGGCGGTGGGGCGAGACGCGGCGACACGGCCTCCACCAGCATGTCCCGGAACCAGCGCCGGTCGTCGGGGTCGGTGACGATCAGGAACCGCCACAGCTGCGTGTTGCCGGCGCTCGGCGCCCGCGTCGCGTAGTGCACCAGCCGCTCGAGGACGTCGTCGGGCACCGGATCGGTGCGGAAGCGACGGATCGAGCGACACGTCTCCATCGCCTCGAACACGTCGATCGGCTCGTTCACCTGATCGGCCACACCTGCTCCTCGGGCACCGAGATCGCGACGAAGCGGGTCTCCCCGTGGGTGCGCGAGATGTGCCCCTGCCCGGTGTGGTCCTGGACCAGGCAGACGTCCCCGGCACGGAACACCTTCGCCTCGCCACCGCCGCCGCCGACCTCCAACTCGAAGCCGCCGGCGAGGACGACCACGAGGCTCGTCGCCACCTCGGTGTGCCAGTCGCCGAACTGGTCGGGCGACAAGCACATGAACATCGCCCGGGCGACCGGTCGCGGTGCGTCGTCGTCGAACAGCGTGTCAGCGTCGCGGAACCACGCGCGCTCGTCCTCGACGTACATGTGCTGCACGAGGGGCGGGCCACCCTCGTCGTCGATCGGTGGAGCGACGACCCCCTCCGGCGTCCAGTCGTCGGTCACACCGAGCTGCACGAACCGGCAGTCGGAGCCGGCCGAGATCGTGAACGTCTCGCGATCGGCGCCGTCGAGGAACAGGACGTCTCCCCGGCTCAACGTCGTCCGCATGTACGTCGTCGTCACGCTCGGCTCGCCGTCCACCACGAACACGATCTGCCGCCCGTCGTCGCTCGTCACACGCCTGGACGTGCGGACGGCGCGATGCGCGACCGCGAGCTCGGGGCGCGGCGCGCGTGCCGAGTCGTCGGCTGTCATGGTGGGCCCGAAGCACATGAAGGGCAGTGCCAGCGCCTCGAGCCGCGAGGCTCCGGCGCCGTCGGCACAGATGCGAAGTGCTCTCACGAGTCCTCCTCCTCCTCGAACAGGTCGTGGTGCGAATCGATGACGTCGGCCAGCGCATCGACGAAGCAGTCGACGTCCTCGTCGGTCAGCGGCAGGCTCAGCGAGATGTAGCCGCGACGGGCGAAGTACTGGTTTCGGGCGATCATCTCGAGGTGCAGGAGAGCCCGCTGCCCATCGGCGGCGACGACGTCGTGCGCTGCGCGGGGTGGGGAGGTCTGGAAGTGGATGGCGAGGATCGACCCGAGGCCAGTCGCCGTCATCGCGACGCCCGCGTCGGCGAACAAGCCGTTCAGACGGGTACGGAGACGATCGCCCCGTGCGTTGTGCGACACCGCGACCTCGGGAGTGAACACCTCGCGCAAGCCGGCCGCTCCGGCGGCCATCGTCAGCGTGTTGTTGTTGAACGTGCCGGGGTGACCGAGCGACGGAGAGCGTGTGGGGTCGAGTCGCTCCATCAGGTCGCGGCGGCCCCCGAACGCGCCGAAGCTGAACCCGCCGCCGAGGTACTTCCCGAACGTGGTGAGGTCGGGGCGGAGGCCGACGAGCCCTTGCACGCCTCCAGGACCGAGCCGCGAGGTCATCACCTCGTCGAGGATCAGGAGGGCACCGTGACGCTCTGTCGCGCGGCGCAGCGCGTGCAGGAACTCCTCGCTCGCCGGGATGGCACCGCCACCGCCGAGCATGGGCTCGACGATCACCGCTGCGAGCTGGGCGCCGTTGCCCTCGATCTGCGCGATCGACGACTCGACGTCGTTGTAGGTGGCCACGATCCAGTCGAACGGAGCGTTCAGCGCGTTCGAGCCGCGGAAGCTGAACGCACTGCCGTGGTACCCGCCGTCGAACACCATCACGCGCGAACGCCCCGTGATCGCTCGGGCGACGCTGATCGCCATCAGGTTCGCCTCGGTGCCCGAGTTCGTGAAGCGCACGAGATCGACCGACGGGAAGCGGGCCGTCACCAGCCGAGCGAGCTCTGCCTCGTGCTCGTTCGGCCCGCCGAGGGCGATGCCGGCGGAGAGTGCAGACCGGGCCGCTGCGATGATCGTGGGATGCGAGTGGCCGTAGAGCCCGGCGGAGTAGTCACCGAGGAAGTCGGTGTGGACGTGTCCGTCGAGATCGGTCAGGTGTTGGCCTCGCCCCTCGACGAAGGTGAGCGGGAACGGGCTGTAGTGCAGCGAGGTCCGCGTGTTGCCGCCGGGCATCCATTGTGCGGCCTGGCGGTGCCGTTCACCGCTGCGGAGGTTCGCCGCCGCGAATCTCTCCTCCGACCCGGCGAGCGCGGCGGCGAGCCGGGACGAGAGCTGGGTCGGCTCGGTTCGGGATCTCATGCGACCTCGATGTCGAGCCATCCGTGCGGGGTGACCGTCGCCCGCTCGCCGTCGCGGATCAGCACCGTCGTGGTCGGCGACTCGAAGATCGCAGGACCCTTGACCTCGAGCCCTGCAGGCAGGGCGTCGAGCGCATGGACCGGGATGTCGGTCCACGCGCCGAGGTACACCCGGCGGTGGCGCGGCGGCCTGGCATCGAGCTCGGTCGTCGCGGCGAAGGGTTCGGCGCGCAGTTCGGGCAGCCGGCCCACCACGGTGACGCGCACGTTGACGATCACCACGTCCTGTCCGGGGGCGCTGTAGGCATAGAGCTCCTCGTGCCGGGCGTGGAACCGCTCCACGATGCGCTCGAGTGCGTCGGGCGCGTCGAGATCGACGCCGTCGATCGACACCGTGATCTCGAAGATCTGCTCGCCGTAGCGCATGTCGAGCGCAGCGCGCACGGTGACCTCACCGCCGAAGTCGCCCAGTCGCTCGCGACCGTCACGTTCCATGTCGGAGATGATTCGGCTCAGCTCGACACCGCTCGTTCGGGTGATGTCGGTGACGTGCGACCTGACGGTCTCGTAGCGCAGGTCGGTCGCGAGCATTCCCCACGCGGACAGGACGGAGGCGACGTTCGGGACGACGACGCGCTTGATCTCCAGCAGGCGCGCGACCTCGGTCACGTGCAGCCCGGCCGCCCCCCCGAAGGCGACGAGCGCGAACCCACGTGGGTCGACCCCACGGCGCACCGAGACGATGCGGATGCCTTCGGCCATGTTCGTGCTCACCACGCGCGAGATGCCTTCCGCCGCGGCGACGGCGCTCGTGCCGAGATCACGACCGATCTGCTCGACCGCACGCTCGGCCGCGGCGGCGTCGAGCGCGATCCGCCCACCGAGGAAGCTCGCCGGATCGAGGAAGCCGAGGACGACGTTGGCGTCGGTGACGGTCGCGGCCGTACCGCCCCGGCCATAGCACGCAGGCCCCGGGTCGGCTCCGGCGCTGTCGGGACCGACATGCAGGATCGAGCCGGCGACGCGGGCCACCGAGCCGCCGCCGGCACCGAGCGTGTGGATGTCGAGCGACGGCAGCGACACCCGCGCGATGCCCACCTGCTTGTTCCCGGTGAGCGCGGCCTCGCCGTCCTGCAGCAGCGCGATGTCGGTGCTGGTGCCGCCCATGTCGAAGGTGATCAGGTTCCGCTCGTCGAGGAGCCGGACTGCGAACGTCGCGGCAGCGATGCCGCCGGCCGGTCCCGACAGCACCGCGCCGGCGGCGAGGCGCTGCGTCTCGGCGATCGGCGCGACGCCGCCGTGCGAGTGCATGATCACGACGTCGCCGGCGTACCCGGCTCCTCGCAGCCGGTCGAGGAGGCGGGAGAGGTAGTTGGACAGGATCGGACCGACGTACGCGTTGACCACGGTGGTCCAGACCCGTTCGAACTCCTTGATCTGCGGGAGGACCTCGGACGAGACGGAGAGGTAGGTGCTCGGGAACCGCTCGGCAAGTGCGCGCTTCGTCTGCAGCTCGTGATCGGCGTTGGCGTACGAGTGCAGGTAGCACACGGCGATCGCATCGACGTCGAGGCGCTCGACCGAGTCGACAGCCGTCTCGAGGGCCGACGGCGCCAACGGCGTCTCGACGGTGCCGTCGAACCGCATCCGCTCGGGCACGCCGACCCGTCGGTAGCGGGGGACGAGAGGCACGGGCGGTGCCATCCGCACGTTGTACCGATCGTCCTTCAGCCCCTCGCGCATCTCGATCACGTCGCGGTGGCCACCGGTCGTCAGCAACGCCACGCGAGCGCCCTTGCGCTCCAGCAGCGCGTTGGTGGCGACGGTGGTGCCGTGGACGATGTGATCGGTCTGGGCGAGGAGTGTCGCCCGATCGAGGCCGAGCTCGACGGCCAGCACGTGCAGCCCCTCGAGCAGGCCCTCGGACGGGTCGTGCGGCGTCGATGACGACTTGGCGATGACGACACGCCCGTCGTCGTCGACCGCGGCGAGGTCAGTGAAGGTGCCGCCGATGTCGATCCCGATGCGATACATCTCAGGCCGGTCCAGTCGTCACGAAGCCGTTCTCGACGTCGCTCGCGCGGGCAGCCTCCGAGCGCCGCTCCGGTGGACCGTACCCGCCGCCGCCGGATGCCTCGACCAGGAAGACGTCGCCCGGCAGGACCGGCACGTCCACCTCCTTCGTCTTCAGCACGCGCTCGCTGCTGCCGGAGAGCAGCCGATACCGGTGGGGCAAGCCGTCGCGCCCGCCGAGGATGCCGAACGAGGCGTGGCGCGTCCCGTCGCCTGCGGTGTTCGCGAGGCCGGGCTCTTCGATGTCGACGCGCAGGCGAAGGACCGAGCCGGCACCCCCGCGGAACTCCCCGTCGCCGAAGGAGTCCGGCCGGAACTCGTGGTGCTCGAAGAACAGCGGGAATCGAGTCTCCGCCACCTCGATCGAGCCGAACTTCGAGCCACCGACGGCCTGGCCCTCTCCGGCCGTCTCCCAGCCGTCACCGGCGGGCGACGCGCCGCCTCCCGGCCGCGCGTGGAACATGTGCCAGATGAACTCGCGACCGGTACGCGGGTTGGTGCCCTTGATCGCGATGCGGAACCGCCGGCCCCAGCCGGCGATCGTCCGCTCGGGGCACGACTGAGCGAGTGCCTTGATGATCGACTCGGCGATCTCCTGTGCAGGGTGGTTGGTGCCGAGCGTGACCGGTGCTGGTGGGAGAGGATCGACGATGGAGCCAGGGCGCGTGATCACCTCGATCGGGCGGAACGTGCCCGAGTTCTTGGCGATGCGCGGTTCGATCATGAACGAGATCGCCATGAACGCGGCCGACATCGTGTTGGGAAGCGACGAGTTGATGAACCCGGCCACCTGATCGTGCGATTCGCTGAAGTCGATCGAGACGGCGTCCCCGCGAACGGTCACGCGTGCACGCACGTGCACGTCGATCGCGCCGTGCCCGTCGTCGTCGAGGACCGACTCGCCGACGAACTCGCCGTCCTGCCACGTGCTGATGCACTCCCTGGTCTCGCGCTCGGCGCTGTCCAGGATCTCTTTGACAGCGCCCTTGACGGTCTCGGGGCCGTACTCGTCGAGCAGTTGGAGGACGCGACGCTCGCCGATGCGCGCCGATCCGATCATCGCCCGCACGTCGCCGAGGAAGTCGTGCTCGTGCCGGACGTTCGTCGCGATCATCTTCATCACGTCGTCGCGGATCTCGCCGGCGTCGTACAACTTCAACGGTGGGATGCGGATGCCCTCCTGCCAGATCTCCGTGGCCCGTGGGTTGTAGCCGCCGTGGGTGGATCCGCCGATGTCGCTCTGGTGCGACCGGTTGATCGACCAGAACAGGAGCTCGTCCTCGGCGAAGATGGGCACGAAGGCGGTCAGGTCGGGGAGGTGGTTGCCGCCGTGGTAGGGGTCGTTGAGCAAGTAGACGTCACCGGGCTTGACGCGTCCGGCGAAGGCCGCTGAGATGGCCGACACCGCCCACGGCATCGAGCCGACGTGGATCGGGACGTGCTCCGCCTGCGCGACGAGTCGCGACCGCCCGTCGGCGATCGCCGTCGAGAAGTCGCGGCTGGAGTTGAGGATCTGGGAGTACGCGGTCCGCAACATCGCCTCGCCCATCTCCTCGACGATCGACATGAAGCGATGCGTGAGGACGGAGACCGTGATCGGGTCGGCTGACGGCACGTCCGGAGTGTGGCACGGGCCCACCTGCGCAGTGCCCCGCTACGTGCCGGTGCACGGAACCCGGTTGCGCGTGCCGTGGAGTCGAACGATTGCCTTGCGGCACTCGGAGTGAGACCGGAGAGTACGACGAGCACCGAGCACCGGTGCGGCTGTCGACAAAGGGGGACGATTGAAGCGATCAAAGATGATGGTCGGGCTGCTCGCTACGGGCGCGCTGGTTCTGGCTGCGTGCGGCGGTGACGACGACGATGGAGCCGACACGACGGCTGCACCGGCGACGACGGCTGCGCCGGTCGAGACCGAGGCGCCCGACGGCACCGATGCACCGGAGACGACGGCTGCGCCGGCCGACACGGAGGCGCCCGGCGGAACCGACGCGCCGGTGGACACCGAGGCGCCCGACGGACCCGTCGCAGCCGACCCGAGCCTGTCGCCCGTCGTCGTCGGCTTCCACAACCTCGAGGGCGGCGCCGTGTCGCTTCCCGAGCTGCGTGAGTCATTCGAGGCCGGTGTCGAGTACGTGAACAGCCAGCTCGGTGGCATCAACGGCCACCCGATGGAGGTCAACAGCTGCAACGTCGACTTCACGCCAGAGACGTCGATCAACTGCGCCAACAAGTTCGTCGACGAGAACGTGGTCGTGTCGGTCACCGGAGCCGACTTCGTGTTCGACGCTGCGCTGCCGATCCTGCAGGAGGCAGGGATCGTCGACCTGACGCCGTACGCGGCGGGCCCGCTCTCGAACACCGCGCAGGGCGACGTGTACTCGCTGACGTATTCGAACGAGGAGGGCTTCGCCGCCAGCCTCGTGCTGCTGAAGAACCTCGGCGCAACGACCGTCGCGCAGGTGCACGCAGACATCCCGGCGATGCAGGCGTCGATGACCGACACCGTCGAGCCGGTCGCCGAGACGCTCGGACTCGAGATCCAGCCGTACTTCTACACCTCGGGTCAGACCGACTGGCCGACGTTCGCGGCGACCATGCTGACCGGTAACCCTGACGCGATCAACATCTTCGCCACCGACGCCGATTGCATCGGTGCGGTCCAGGCCCTGCGCGACGCGGGCTTCGACGGGACCATCGTCGCCGGCGTGTGCGTCTCGCTCGCCACGCAGCTCGACACAGCGCTCCTCGACAAGGTGTACGTCGGTTCGACGTTCTACAACCCCGACATGGTGAACATCCCCGAGGAGGTCCAGCCCGAGGTCGACATCTTCACGAGCTACGTCGATTGGGACACTCTCACGACGCCGGGCTCGGCGCTGCAGGGGTTCTACATGGCGGTGATGACGGCCGACATGCTCCGCCAGGTGCCCGGTGACGAGATCAGCGCAGCCGACGTCAAGAACGCCCTCGGCAGCACCTCCGGCAGCACGTTCATGAGGGGTGGCGAGTACGACTGCTCGCAGCCCACCTGGCCGGGGACGACGGCATGCGCCTCCGGGTTCATCTACTCGGCGATCACCGCCGACGGCGACTTCGAGGTCCTGCCGGATCAGCCCGTCGACATCAGCGGTGTGCGGCCGGCGTGACCTATCGTCGGTGACGAGGAGCGAACCACGATGAGCACGGGGGACGAGGGCGCAGGTCGGTGAGCCAGTACCTGCTGTTCTTCATCCTCGGTCTGAGCGTCGGGGCGGTCTATGCCGCCCTGGCGCTCGGCATCGTGGTCACCTACCAAGGGACGGGCGTCATCAACTTCGCCGCTGCGGCGATGGCCACCGTGCCGCTGTACGTCTACGACGACATGAAGCACGGCAAGCTCACCTTGCCGTTGCCGTGGGTGCCGTCGTTCGAGTGGGGCACAGCGCCGACGTGGCTCGCGATCGCCGTCGCCCTCGCGGTGGCCGCAGCGCTCGGCATGTTCGTCCAGGTGGCGATCTCGCGACCGCTCCGCAACGCTCCGGTCCTCGCCAAGGTCGTCGCGGCGGTCGGTGTGATGCTGACCCTTCAGGCAGCGGCAGGACTCAAGTACGGGACCGAGGGGCGTGGCCGCGAGGTCATCCTGCCCACGGGCACCTGGCGACTCGCCGGTGTCAACCTCGCCGTCGATCGGCTCTGGCTGCTCGGCATCGTGGTCGTCCTCGGCAGCGCGATGGCGATCTGGTTCCAGCGGTCCCGCACGGGACTCGCGATCCAGGCCGCGGCCGAGAACGAACGGGCCGCGTCGTTCGCCCGCCTGTCACCGAACCGGCTGGGGCTCGTCACCTGGGTTCTCGCGACCGTCTTCATCACCCTCGTCATGATCCTGGGCGGGCCGGTGACCGGCGTAATCACGCCCACCAACCTCACGTTGCTCGTCGTGCCGGCGCTGGCCGCAGCACTGATCGGACGGCTGCAGTCGTTGTGGGGCGCGCTCATCGGCGCGCTCGCGCTCGGTGTGATGCAATCCGAGCTGCAGTTCCTTTCGCAGACCAAGCCGTGGTGGCCGGAGTGGGCCAAGCAGGGCCTCCAGGACGCGTTCCCGTTCGTCGTCATCGTCATCACGCTGTTCGTGCTCGGGCGCTCGATCCCCATGCGCGGTGACGACACGCGTTCCAGCCTCCCTCCGGTGATCCTTCCCCGGAACCGCCCGGTGACGCTCGCGGTGCTCGCGATCCTGGGACTCGCGTCGCTGCTGGTCACCTCCGGCAGCTACCGGTTCGGCGTCATCACCACGTTGGCGATGGCGCTGGTCGCGCTGTCGCTCGTGGTCCTCACCGGCATGGTGGGGCAGATCTCGCTCGCACAGGCGGCGTTCGCCGGCGTCGCCGCGCTGCTGCTGTCCAAGATCGGCACCAGCATCCCGTTCCCGTTGTCGATGATCGTCGCTGCGCTGGGCGCGACGGTGGCCGGTGTCGTGGTCGGACTTCCTGCGCTTCGCATCCGCGGCGCACAGTTGGCCGTCGTCACGCTTGCCGCGGCGCTCACGCTCGAGAAGTTCGTGTTCGCCAACCCTCAGATCCTGTCGTCGACCGCCGACCTCATCCCGTCGCCGTCCATCTTCGGCATCGACCTCTCGGTCCGGGAGGGACGCAACGTCGCTCGGCTCGAGTTCGGCATCTTCGTCCTGGTCATCGTCTTCGTCACCTTCGTCCTGGTTGGCAATGTGATGCGCGGCGGCAGCGGTCGGAAGATGCTCGCGGTGCGCTCGAACGAACGAGCGGCTGCCGCGATCGGCGTTCCGGTCGCCCGCGTCAAGCTGTCCGCCTTCGCCATCGGGTCCTTCCTCGCGGGTCTCGGCGGCGCGCTGATCGGCTACAGCCGCGGCCAACTGTCGTCCGGTTCGTTCAGCGTGTTCGTCGGGTTGGGCCTCCTGGCCACCGCGTACCTCGGCGGGATCACGAGCGCGAGCGGCGCCGTGTGGGCAGGTGTGCTCGCGCTCCTCGGGATCAACTACGTGATCCTCGACCGGCTGCTCAGCTTCGGTGAGTACTACGCCGTCGTCAGCGGGATCGGGTTGATCCTGACCGTGCTCGTCAACCCGGTGGGAATCGCCGGCAAGATGCGCAGTGACATCGACCGACTCCGCCGGCGACGCGCGGCACGGGTCGTGGGCGAGGGTGAGGCGACCTCGGTGCCGACGACCCCGCGCGCAGCGACGGCACCGGCCGCTCCACGGGTCATCGGGGAGGTCGTGCTGCGCGCACACGAGATCACCGTGACCTACGGCGGCCTGCGTGCGGTCGATCGCGTCTCGCTCGAGGTCCGCGCCGGAGAGATCGTCGGCCTGATCGGTCCGAACGGGGCGGGCAAGACCAGCTTCGTCGACGCGATCACCGGCTTCGCTCCATGCACCGGTGACGTCGAGGTGTCCGGCCGCCCACTCTCGGGCACGGCAGCACATCGCCGGGCGCGACACGGGCTGGTGCGGACGTGGCAGTCGGTCGAGCTCTTCGAGGACCTGTCGGTCGAGAGCAACGTGCGGGTCGCCGACGATGTCGGCAGCGACGGATGGAAGCTGTTGCGCGACATGGTGTTCCCCAACCCCAGCCCGTCGGCTGCCGTCGACGACGCAATGCGGTTGATGTCACTCGAGGACGTCGCCGAACGCCGGCCCAGCGAGCTCCCGCTGGGGCGGCAGAAGGCGCTCGGTGTCGCACGTGCGCTGGCGATGCAGCCGGCCGTCCTCCTGCTCGACGAGCCGGCGGCCGGGTTGGACACGGCCGAGAGCACTGCGTTCGGCGAGCAGCTCCGCCAGATCGCGTCGACCGGGGTCGGGTGCTTGTTGATCGACCACGACATGCACCTCGTGCTCGGTGTGTGCGACCGCGTGTACGTCATCGAGTTCGGCAGCCAGATCGCAGACGGCACGCCCGAGCAGGTGCGTCGTGATCCACGGGTCGTCGCTGCGTACCTCGGGTCCGAGCACCTGGACGCCGAGGTGGCCGATGCGGGTTCGCTGGCTGCGACAGGAGTGACGACGTGAGCCCGCTGATCGAGACCCGCGAGCTGACCTGCGGTTACGGCCGGCTCCCGGTCGTGCGCGACCTCAACATCACGGTCCACGCCGGCGAGGTGGTGTGCCTGCTCGGTGCGAACGGCGCCGGGAAGACGACGTCGCTGCTCACGATCGCCGGCGCGCTCCCGTCGCTGGGCGGGACCGTGAGCGTGATGGGCCGCCCGGTGACATCGGCGCGTGCACACGAGGTCGCCCGGCGCGGGCTGGCGATCGTCCCCGAAGGCCGCGGGCTGTTCTACCGGCTGACCGTCGGCGAGAACCTGCGGCTGCGACGCCATCGTGCATCGTCGATGCAGGTCGAGGACGTGCTCCGGTACTTCCCGGCGCTCGCATCGCTGCAGAGCAGGCGGGCGGGGTTGTTGTCGGGTGGCGAGCAGCAGATGCTCGCGCTCGCGGGTGCCCTGGTGGCCGATCCGCAGGTGATCATGCTCGACGAGATGAGCCTCGGTCTCGCCCCGATCATCGTCGAGCAGTTGCTGCCGACGGTGCGTACGATCGCCGACGAGCGCGGGATGGGAGTGCTGCTCGTCGAACAGCACGTCCTCGCCGCGCTCAAGGTCGCGACCCGGGGGTACGTCCTCGCCCACGGCCGCATCGTCGCCGAGGGCACGACAGCAGACCTGCGTCGCGATGCACAGCTCCTCGAGGCGAGCTACCTCGGCGAGCACGTCGCCGTCGAGGAGGCCGAGAAGGTGGGTCTGCTCTGAGCGACGAGACGACCCCCGAGTCGTTCGATCGTGAGACGTTCGAGACGACGACGTTCGACTACCACGCGTTCAACCGCGGCGTCATCGACGAGTTCCGCGCGACCGGCGGCGAGCCGGGCGGAGCGATGGCCGGTGCGCCCGTGCTCCTGCTCAACCACCGCGGCGTGAAGACGGGTCGGGCGTACACGACGCCTCTCGTCTACACGCGCGACGGCGACGACTACGTCGTCATCGCGTCGAAGGGTGGCCATCCAGCGCACCCGCACTGGTACCTCAACCTCGTCGCCGAGCCCTCTGCGACGATCGAGGTGGGTGCCGAGACGATCGCGGTCGTCGCCCGCGTCACCACCGGCGACGAGCGCGCCCGACTGTACGCAGCTCAGGCCGCGCTGATGCCGAACTTCGCGGAGTACGCGCAGGCGACGACTCGCGAGATACCGGTGGTCGTGCTCGCCCCCCACGTCGGGTGATGAGCAGCGTCGACACGATCACGCGGATGATCTACCGCTACTGCGAGCTGTTCGATTCCGGCGACTTCGACGCGTATGCCGCGCAGTTCGAGCACGGATCGCTGAACGGGCGCGCGCCGGGTGCCGCCGAGGTGCGCCAGTGGATCGACGACCACATCATCCTCTACGACGGCAGCCCGTGCACGAAGCACCTCACCACCAACCTCGTCGTCGATGTCGACGAGGCAGCCGGCACTGCGACCGCACGGTCCTACGTGACGATGCTGCAGGCCGTGCCCGGTCGGCGGCTCGAGATCGCCGGTTGCGCCGAGTACCGCGACCGGTTCCAGCGGGTCGACGGCGCCTGGCGGTGGGCAGCTCGGGACGTCGTGAACTCCCTCGGTGGGGACTCGTCCCACCACGTCCGTCCATGATCGATACCGTGCCGACCGTCGGCACGACGGCATTCCGCGCGAGGCGCTCCATCCGTACGGTGATCGCATGAGAGTCGGCGTGTACCTCCACTACCAGAACACCGACGACTGGCCGCGGTTCCTCGACAAGAGCGATGCCCCGCCGCAGCGCACCGACCAGGAGATCATCGACGAGGAGCTCGCCCTCGCTGATCTCGTCGAACCGCTCGGCTTCGATTCGTACTGGGCCGTCGATCACTACGGGTCGCCGTACGCCATGACCGGTGGGGTGCTGCAGCACCTCACGCACATCGCCGGGCGGACCAAGCGCATCGACGTCGGGACGATGGTGCTCGTTCTCCCGTGGTACGACCCGGTCCAGGTCGCCCATCAGATCAGCGTCCTCGACAACATGCTGCAGGGCCGCAAGTTGACGCTGTGCGTCGGCCGCGGCGCGGCTGTGCGCGAGTTCGACTCGTTCCGCATCCCCATGGCCGACGCGCGCAGCCGGTACAAGGAGTCGCTCGACGTCATTCGACTGGCATTGAGCCAGGAGTGGTTCGAGTACGACGGAGAGCGCTTCAAGATCCCACCGACGACCGTCAGGCCCCGGTTCCGCAACCCGCAGTGGATCCTCGACAACATGAAGGCCGCGTGGTCGAGCGCCGAGAGCCTGCCGCTCGCTGCACACGCGGGCCTGGGGCTGCTCCTGACGAACCAGCGAAGCTGGCAGGAGTATCGCCAGGAGGTCATCGACTTCAACGCGATCCGCGCCGAGCACGGCTGGGAGCCGGTCCAACCGACGGTGACCATCAGGGTCTCGTGCTTCGAGGACGAGGCGCAGGCGTGGGACGTGATGGAGAGGTACAACCTCCAGGCGCAGCACAGCAGCACCCTTCACTACCAACTCGACGACGTCGAGCGGTTCCTCAACACGCCCGGGTACGAGCAGTACGCCAAGATGGCCGCCAAGGCGCCGACCGACGAGCAGATCACCGCGGCGACGGCGCGCCCTCAGGCCTGGGGGACGCCCGATCAGGTCTTCCAGCGGTTGATGGACATCCGTGAACGCACCAAGGCCGCCGAGTTCGTCGTGCTCTTCCGGTTCGGTGCGATGCCGGCAGAGCTCGCCGAGCAGTCGATGCGTCTCTTCGCGAAGGAGGTCCTCCCTCGCGTCCATGCTGTCGAGGCCAAGATGGACCTCACGGACGATCCCGGTCTCGACGTCCCCGTCGTCAGCAACGTCTGAGCTGTCGCCGTGCGTCGACCGTGACGAGCCCGCAGATCGAGCGGGTCATCGCGGCCACGGTGGCGGGGCGCGAGCAGCTCGGCGGACGTGCGCCGGGACTCGCCGAACGACGGCGTCGAATGGAGGCCGGGGCGGAGAGAATGCCGGCTCCTCCGGGCGTGACCGTCGACGCCGTCGATGTCGATGGCGTGGCCTGCGAGTGGCTCCGACCGTCCGAGATCGAGGGCGATGGCGCGCTGCTGTACTTCCACGGCGGCGGGTACGCAGTCGGCGGGCTCGGGACGCACCAGAAGATGATCGGCTTCATCGCCTCGTCGGCGCGCCTCCCGGCCCTGTCGGTCGGGTACCGCCTCGCACCGGAGCACCCGTATCCTGCCGCTTTGGACGACGGAGCTGCTGTCCTGTCGTGGCTCGCGAACAACGGCGTGCCGATCGATCGGGTCGTCATTGCCGGTGACTCGGCCGGGGGTGGCCTCGCAGCTGCGATGTGCTGCGTCGCGCGTGAGGGGGCGTCGTCGATGCCTCGGGCGCTCGTGCTCATGTCGCCGTGGCTCGACATGGCGGCGGCAGACGAGCAGGAGGACGACGCGCCGGTCGATGACCCGATCGTCACGCGAGGCAACCTCCGCGAGCTGCGCGACTGGTACGTCGACGACGACCATCGCCTCGACCTGCTCGCGTCGCCGCTGCGCGCGGACCTGACCGGGTTCCCGCCGACGCTGATCCAGGTCGGCGAGCGAGAGCTGCTGCGCGCTGACGCGATCCGCTTCGCTGAGCGGTTGCGCGCATCGGGCGTGGACGCGAGGTGCGACGTGTGGGACGGGATGGTGCACGTCTGGCAGTTCTACGCGGGAGTCGTGCCCGAGGCGAACGACGCGATCACGGCGATCGGGGAGTGGCTCCGAACCGCCACGGTGCCGTGAGCGACACAAAGCCTGCAGGGTCGACTGTTCTGGCCTGTGGGACGCTGTCGTTCTCGCGATCGGGTTCGACCGCGAGGATGCTCTCGATGCGCATCCTGGCGCACGGTCCAACCGGAGGACGACGATGAGACGGATCTACTTCGACGAGTTGTTCGAGCGTGCGGTCGCGTCGGGCGACAACCTCGACCCCTTGTGGGACGAGGAGCGCATGCCCTTCTCGTCGATCGACCAGAAGGTGACCGACCTCCTCGACCTGCGCGGTCGCAAGGTCGTGATCACGGGCGGCGGCGGCCGTGGCCTCGGGCAGGCGTGCGCCAACCGGTTCGCCGGCCTCGGCGCCGATGTCGCACTGGTCGATCTCCGCGTGGACGACCTTGCGAGCGCGGAGGGTCTGAAGCAGTACGCCGGGCCGGATCCGCACGGCGTTGCCGAGCGCGTGGCGGAGAGGTGGGGGACGAAGGCGTTCGGCGTCTTCGGCGACGCCACCGATTGGGACGACATCCAACGCTGGATGGCTGAGTGCAACGACCTCCTGGGTGGCATCGACGTGCTCGTCAACAGCGCCGTCGACGTCGCGGTCGTGCCATTCGAGAGCTCGACGCGCGACGACATCGACCGGTCGGTACGGGGGACGATGCTCGGCCCGATGTACTGCAGCCGAGCGGTCCTCGACCACATGATCCCGAGGGGACGCGGGCACATCGTCAACATCGGCAGCTCGGCCGCCGACATGACGTCGGCGCCACAGATGCTGCTGTACGGCTCGCTCAAGAGCTGGCTGGGGTCGTTCACGAAGTTCCTCGCTGCCGAGGCCATTCGCCACGGCATCCACGTGAACGCGGTCAACCCTGCGTCGATGGTGCGCTCGAAGGACCGGATCCCGCCGTTCAACGAGATGTGGTTCTACGCGCGGTACCGCAACCTCATGGGCCGCTACCTGCTCCACGAGGAGACCGCCAACCTCGTGGCGTTCCTCGCTTCGGACGCGGCGAGCGCGATCGTCGGTCAGGTGATCAACACCGACGGCGGCGCGTCGCTGTAGGCCCGCGAGATGGCTCCCCTCGTCGACACCACCTCGGGCAGGGTCGCGGGCATCGAGACCGAGTCGGGCGTCCGGGTCTTCAAGGGCATCCCGTACGGCGCCTCGACGGCCGGAGCGAACCGGTTCCTTCCACCCCGGCCGGCGCCGTCGTGGACCGGCGTGCGCGAGACGATCGAGTTCGCATCGGCCTGCCCGCCGGCGCCGATGCCCGAGATGCTCGAGCTCATGCCCTCGGACGAGCTCGCCGCCGCCTTCGACGCGTACGCCGAGGACTGCCTGTCCCTGAACGTCTGGACCCCGTCGCTGACGGGGTCGCGCCCCGTGATGGTGTGGTTCCATGGTGGCGCGTGGAGCGGCGGATCGGGTGCCGACATGGATGGTTCGCGCCTCGCTCGCCGCGACGATGTCGTGGTGGTCGCGGTGACGCATCGCCTGCACTTCTTCGGGTTCCTCCACCTCGGCGACCGGTTCGGGGAGGAGCTCTCGTCGTCGGGCCACCTCGGGATGCTCGACCTCGCTGCGGCGCTGGCGTGGGTCAGGGACAACGTCGCCGCGTTCGGGGGTGACCCTCAGCGCGTGACGGTCTTCGGCCAGTCGGGTGGAGGTGCAAAGGTCGCGACCGCGCTGGCCATGCCGTGCTTCGACGGCTTGTTCCACCGCGCCATCGTCCAGAGCGGCCACGACCTGTGGAGGCGAATGACGCCCGACGTCGCCGATCGGTCGACCGCTGCCCTGCTCGACGAGCTCGGCATTCGCGACGGCGACGTGGAGCACCTGCAGCGCGTGTCCCCGGCGCAGCTGCTGGCGGCGTACCTGACGGTCAGCCCGAGACTGCGCGCGCCGCAGGCAGGCGAGCGGCGCGGGTGGGCGCACTACGACCTGTTCGCGCCGGTGTCCGGCACCGAGCTGCTCCCGACCCACCCCTCCGACGGGCTGGCCGACTGGCAGCGCGGCGTCGACGTGATCGTCGGCACCGAGCAGTTCGACCACTGGAACATGACCGCGCTCGCCGGCTCGGTCATCGGATATCCCGACGACGTCGGGCGGATGACGATCGAGGACGTCCGGCGCCACCTCCGACCGATCCTCGACGATCGCACCGACGAGGTGGTCGACGTCTACCGCACGAGCCGTCCCGGCATGGCGCCGTCGACACTGCTCGCGCTCGTCGTGACGGACCGCGAGTGGCGGATCCCGGCGGTGTCGCTCGTCGAGGCGCGCCTCGACGGAGTGCCGGATCGGCCGACATACATGTACCTCAACGACGGCCCGGTACCCGTCGTGTCGCTCAACTTCGACGCCGAGCTCATCCCCGGCTACTGGATCGGTGTCGGGCGTGGCCTGCTCGAGCAGATCCCGCCCGCATGGCGCAACTTCGCCGGCGGGGGAGACCCTCAGCACGATCGGCTGCCGCGATGGGATCCGTACGAGCAGCAGCGCCGCACGACGATGGTCTTCGGGAACGAGAGCAAGGCTGTCGACGACCCGTACGGGAACGAACGGGCGGTGTGGACCCGCCGCTGAGGCTCGGCGACACTCGCGGCGTTCCGGTGGGCCGAACGCCTGGTTCCCGCCGCCAGCCTTAAACGTGTAAGGTTGCGCCATGAGCACTCGAGCGCACGATCTCCTCGTCTGGCCCGAGCAGGACTGGCGGATCGGGGCGGTGCGGACCAACACGAGGATGTACATCCGCGGCGTCGTCGAGCACGGCGACCGTCGTGGTCGTACCATCGGGTTCCCCACTGCCAACGTCCCGATCGCGGAGGGGATGATCCAGCCGCAGGACGGCGTCTTCGCCGGTTTCGTCCACCTCGACGACGGTCGCACGTTCGACGCCGCGATCTCGGTCGGTCGGCGGACGACCTTCTACGGCGAGGCGGGCGTGCGTCTGGTCGAGGCGCATCTGCTCGACTTCGCCAGCGACCTGTACGGGCAGGTCGTCGTGGTCGAGCTCGTCGAGTGGTTGCGCGGCCAGGTGACCTTCACCGGCCTCGACGCGCTGCGCAGTCAGCTCGAACGAGACGTCCAGCGCAGCAGGGACGTGCTCTCGACCCTGCGTGGCGCGTGACCCGATGACCGCCACCGCCCGCGAGATCGCTGACGTGATCGCTCGAGCCAACAGCGGCGCGCCCGATGCCGATCCGGGCGCGTTCGATCGCCTGCTGGCCGACGACGTGACCTGGCAGGTCGTGGGCCGAGATCTCGCCTGGGCTCGCACGTACCACGGCAAGGCCGAGGTATACGGCGAGTACATGGGGCCGCTGCAACAGCGCCTCGACCCCGCTGCGACCACGATCACCAACGTCGACACCTTCGTGGACGACGTCGCAGGAGCGATCGTGTTCCACAACCACGACGTGCTGGCGTTCCTGTCAGGGGAGTCCGTCGAGGTCGACGTGATCCTCGTGATGCGGGTGACCGACGGCCTGATCACGCACATCCGCGAGGTCATGGACCTGCGTCAGGTTGCCGAGGTCATCGGGCCCGCGCTCGGCTGATCACTGGCCGAGCGCAGCGAGCTCGTCCTGGGCCAGGCCTGGCACGACATCGGTCCGATCGGCGTCGAAGCGCGCGACCGTCTTGGTCGAGGTGTCGTGGGCCGGCCACGGAGCCCTGCCCGTGCGGACGAACTCGCCGATCGATGCACCGAACCGGTCGGCGAGGTCGACGAGCGACTCCGCCGTCGCTCCACCCAGCATCGACGCTCCGGGCCACGCGTCGAGGTTCCCGAAGGTGAAGGGGAGGTCGATGCAATGGCATGCGCCGCACTCCGAGCCCGACCAGTCGAAGCGGTAGACGAACGTCGGCTCGCCGCGCGACGCGCGATCCTCTGCGAGGCGCAGCGTCGGCGCCATCAAGAAGCGGTTCCCGTTGATCGCCGCAAGTCGCTGCGCCGGCGTCGCTGACGGACGTAGCCCGCGGTAGTCCGCGTCCACCGCCGCACCGACGGCGCCGACGACGTCCTCATCGGTCAGCGAAGCGCTGCGCGGGTCGAGGCCCGTGAACCCGAAGAGCTCGTCTCGCGCCCACCCGACCATGACGTCGAGGCTCGATGTGGCGATGCTGTCGCGTGCACGCAGGAACTCGACGGTGCCGCCGGAGGGCACGTCGTCCGACTCGATCACACCGAACGGCGGGACGAGGCCGGCTCCTCGACGGCCGATCAGCTCGACCTGGGCCGCGAGCAGCTCGTCGACCGGCGCCGTTCGCAGCCGCGCCGGATCGCCACCGATGATGTCCACGAAGTCGGCCGCGACGGCCGCGGCCTGTGCCGCCGGTTGGGCGAGGCCGTTGACGCCACCGCTCTGCAGGAGGAGCCGCCGGACGGAGCCACACGTCCGCGGGGCGGCGGCGAGCATGGCGGCGGATTCCGCGCCGGCCGACTGGCCGCCGACGGTGATCAGGCCCGGATCGCCGCCGAACGCCGCCACGTTCTCGGTGGTCCATTCGAGCGCTGCGACCTGGTCGAGAAAGCCGAAGTTGCCGCCGTCGATGCCGAGGTAGCCGAGCGCGCCGAGGCGATGGTTTGCGGTGACGACGACGATGCCCTCTTTTGCCGCCAGCCGGGCGCCTGAATACCAGTCCCATGACGCCGAGCCGCTCACCCACGCCCCGCCGTGCATCCAGAACAGCACCGGCAGCGATGCGCGGACATCGGGCGTCCAGACGTTCACCGTGAGGCACCCCGCCTCGTCGAAGGTCGAGACCGGCTCGCCCATCAGGGCGTTCAGTCGAGACGGCGGTTGCGGGCACGCAGGCCCAGGCCGCATCGCATCGAGCACTCCGGTCCATCCGGGGTGGGGGGCGGGTGCGGCGAGTCGCAGGTTCCCGGTCGGATCGGATGCGAATGGGATGCCGCGATGCTCGGCGATGCCATCTCGCGTGCGACCCTGCACCCGTCCCGTTCTCGTCGCGACGATCGGTCCGCTCGGCATGTCGACACCCCCGAACTCGTCGGTTACCATAGAAACAATACTGATTTGAAAACGTTCCGAGGGAGGCCGCCATGGGGGATGAGCGCAACGGTTGGGGCTCGCTCGACGCGCCGACGACTGATGGTGTGTATGCCCGGCGGCCCGACGAGCACGCCATCCCGACGCCGTCGGACGACGTCGTGCACGTGCTCGCCGACGGCTCGAACACCCGTGGGCTGGCCTCGTTCCTCGAGTACCGGCTCTCGCCACGGGCGAGTGGCCCGCCCGTGCACTGGCACGCGAAGACCGACGAGCTGTTCTACGTCGTCAGTGGGCAGCTCGCGATGCGCAGCGGCGACAACGACCAGGTGCTCGGACCACGCGACTTCGCCTTCGTCCCGCGCGGTGCGCCGCACACGTTCTCGAACCCGACCGACGACGAGACGGTCTTCGTCAGCGCGTGGACCCCGGCCGGTGCCGAGCAGGCGTGGCTGATCGCCCATCATCTGATCGGTGAGTTCGGACTGGAAGGCATCCCACCCGAGCGCCTCGCCGAGCTGATGGAGGTTGCCGACACGATCGTGGTCGAGCCCACTACGGCTTGAACGCAACCACGCCGGGATCGACGGCGGCCGCGCCGAGCCACTCGTAGTTCACGAACGCGTTGGTGACGACGTGTCGGGCGCCGACGTTCGCGTCGCGCCACACCTGCTGCAGCGGGCTCGAGCTCGCGAAGCCGCTCGCGCCGCCCATGTACATCAGGTCGTCGAGCGCAGTGGTGACGATGCGGACCGAGTGGGAGATGGTCGCCCGCAGCCGGAACAGGACATCGTCCGGCGGCATCTCGGCTGCGACGGCCGCCGCGTCGAGCACCCTCGCGGCCTCTGCGAGGTGCAGTCGCGCGGATTCCATTCGCATCATGCCCTCGCCGAGAACCGCCCGGAACACCGGTGAGTCCGCGGCCTTCGGGTAGGGCGTCATCGGGATCATCCTCCGGTCGGCGAGGTCGGTGAGGAGCGAGCACATCGCCCGACCCAGGCCGACCACGACCGAGGCGATGATCACCGCAGACCCCTCGAACGGCGCGAGCCGCAGCTCGACGGGCACATCGAGGTCGGTGCACGCGCCGTATCCCATGAGCTTGGTGAACTCGATGACGCGGTGCTCGGGGACGAACACGTCCTCGACGACGGTCGTGTGGCTGCCGGTGCCGCGCATGCCGACGGTGTCCCACGTCCGCTCGACGCGGAACTGATCCTTCGGGACGAGCGCCTGTTGCGTCGCGTTCCCCAGGATCGCCCAGTCGTCGTGCATGATCCCCGAGCTGAAAGGGAAGCGGCCGTTCAACACGATGCCGCCGTCGGCCGGCGCAAAGGTGCAGTCCATGCTCGTCACGGACGCGACGCGCGCGGCCGGGTTGGCGCCGAACACATCGTCCTGCGCAGCGGCCGGGAACCGCGACGTGTAGAAGTTGCCGCCGTTGGTGATCATCACGACCCACGCCGCCGAGCCGTCGTACTGCGCGATCTCCTGGATCACGGAGCTGAGGGTCCGCACGTCGGCGCCGAGGCCGCCATAGCGCGCCGGGGCGGTCATCGAGAACAGCTGCGCACCGGCCATTGCCTCGACGACATCGGGCGCGAGCTCGCGCTCCACGTTCGCGTGCGCGACGCCCGACGCGATGATCGGTCCGATCGAACGCACGCGATCGACGAGCTCGGCCGAGAGCTCCGTGGAGCGCTGGGGTGTGCTGGTCGCGACAGGGCCTTGGTCGACTGCGGTCATCGTTCCCCCACTGTGCCGGTGTCGCTCCGAGCCTACGGAACAGCGCGGCCCGCTGGCGCAGGTTCGTTCCGTGTGGCAGCACACATCCGGTCGCGACGCGACAGACTCGTCCTACCGTCCTGCCGTGGCCGCCACGAACTGGAACTTCGCCGACATCTGGGAAGCCGTCGCGAAGGTCGTCCCGAGCCGCGCGGCCCACCTCCACGGCGACACCGTCGTCACGTGGCACGAGCTCGACCGGCGTGCCGACGCGCTCGCGGCTTCGCTCCTCGATGCCGGGCTCGGCCACCAGTCGAAGGTCGCGTGCTACCTGCACAACGGACCGGAGTACCTCGAGACCGTGTTCGGTGCGTTGAAGGCCGCGATGGTCCCGGTCAACACGAACTATCGCTATGGATCCGATGAGATCGTGTACCTCTTCGAGAACGCCGACGTCGAGGCGGTCGTGTTCCACGCCGTCTTCACACCGATCGTCGACGCGGTCCGGGGCCGGCTGCCGAAGGTGCGGGAGTGGTTCGTCGTGGCCGACGCAGGTGGCGACGGTCCGTCCTGGGCGACGAAGTACTCCGAGGCCGTCGCCCGCAGTCGCCGGCGAGCGTCGATGGGTTGGTCGCGAAGTGGCGACGACCTCGTGCTGCTCTACACCGGTGGCACGACGGGGATGCCCAAGGGAGTGATGTGGCGCCAGGACGACCTCTTCAACGGCCTCGGGGCCGGAGCGAACACCGCGCTCGGGATCCCTCCTGCCGAGACCATCGACGACCTGGCCGAGCGAGCTCTCTCGGCGCCTCGCAGCGCGATGCTCGTCGCGTGCCCACTGATGCACGGCGCCGGCCAGTTCGCGGCGATGAATGCGATGGCGCGTGGCGGGACGGTCGCGACGCTGGCGAGCTCCACGCTCGACGCAGCGGAGTTGCTCGACGCGGTCGAGCGACATCGACTGACGCAGCTGATCATCGTCGGGCAGGCGTTCGCGCGACCGATCCTCGAGGCATTGGACGCACATCCGGGCCGGTGGGATCTCAGCAGCCTCGTCCAGATCGTCTCGTCCGGTGTCATGTGGAACGTCGAGAACAAGGAGGGTCTGCTGCGCCACATGCCGCACGTGCTGCTGTTCGACTCGCTCGGCTCGTCCGAAGCGCTCGGGGTCGGGCGCTCGGTCTCCGACTCCGGGGCCACGCAGACGACGGCGACGTTCGTGCTCGGCCCGAACGCAGCCGTGTTCGCAGAGGATGGACGTCGGGTCGAGCCGGGCTCGGGAGGGGTCGGGATGCTGGCTGTCGGTGGCTTCACACCTCTCGGGTACTACAAGGACCCCGACAAGTCAGCCGCCACGTTCCGCACGTACGAAGGGCGCCGGTGGAGCGTTCCGGGTGATTGGGCCACGATCGATGCCGACGGCACCATCAACCTGCTCGGTCGCGGCTCGGTCTGCATCAACACCGGCGGCGAGAAGGTGTTCCCCGAGGAGGTCGAGGAGGTGCTCAAGACGCATCCTTCGGTGCGCGACGCCGTCGCCGTCGGCATCCCGAACGAGCGGTTCGGGGAAGCGATCTGCGCCGTCGTCGAATCGTCTCGCGGCGCGCGACCGACGCTCACCGACCTCTCCGAGCATGTGCGCGGGAGGCTCGCTGGGTACAAGGCGCCTCGGCACCTGGTGGTCGTCGAGTCGTTGGAGCGGGCCCCGAACGGCAAGGTGGATTACAAGCAGCTGCGCCGACGAGCGGCAGAGCAGCTCGGTGTGCCGTTGACCTGACGTTCAGACGATCGTGCCGACCCCGGCGTCGACGACCCGGCTCGTGTCGTCGGCCCGCAGCACCTGGCGAAGCGGTGGAGCTCCGCGCCCGATGATCGCGAGGTGGTGTCTCGGGCCCGACCCGGTGAGCCACGGCTCGACACGACGGATCCATTCATCCGATGCGGCGGTCCGCCGCTGACCCTGTCGCAGCCTGTCGGCCCACGTGGCGACGAGGAACGTCTCGGTGAACCGCGTGGGGTCGTCCATGTCGCGGTCGAGCGTCCAGCCGTAGCCGCCCGTTCGTCGCCGGTGGCGACGGATCTGGTCCATCGCGGCGACGAAGTCGTCGACCTCGTCGGGCGCGACCCGGTAGTCGTACGAGACCCGCACCGGCCCGCGGTCGTGCCCGGGTTGCAAGACGACCAGCGTGGTGTCGCCCGGCACTGCGGTCAGGTCGACCGTCTGCGCCGCCGCGACCCTCCACCGTCGACCGAGCAGGGGGCTGAGCAGCAGGATCAATGCCGGCGCGAGGTGGGCGATGCGCAGGTCCACTGCAGCAAGCACGCCCCACAGTGCGCTGCCCACAGCGAACGCACCCGTGATCACCAACATCACCAGTCCGACGCCGCGGGCTCGCACCCAGGCCGGCACCGCGCACTGTGCCGCGACGGTCACCTCGGTCGTCGTGAGCGACCACGCCATACCTCCGGCGAAGAGGCCGACGCCGATCACGATCCGGTCGTGCACGAGGCCCTGGATCACCAGGGTGCCGGCCATCGTGAGTGCTCCGATCGACATGACGCGGTCGGCATCGAGGTGCTTCGACACACGTGGCCGGATCACGGCGGCGATCGACGAGCCGGCGCCGAAGCAGCCGAGCAGCAGACCGAAGCCGCCGGGGCTCCACCCGAGTGGACCACGGACGACGACGGGCAGCAACGCGGTGATCGAGCACGCGCCGCCGGTGAGCACTGCGCCGCGGATCATCGTGATCCGAACCGGGGTCGAGTGAAGCCCGTACCGAAGGCCGGTCACGCTCGCCGCAGCCAGCCGTTCCTTGGGCAGGCCGTCGTCGGCGCGTCGGGGCGCGCGCCACCACACGAGTGCAGCCATCGTCCCGACGAAGGAAGCACCGTTGAGCGCGAACACCCACCCCGTACCTGCCGATGCGATGAGGGCACCTCCGATCGCGGGTCCGACGGCACGTCCGACGTTGAAGGTCAGTGCCGACAGCGACACCGCCTGCGGGAACTGCTCCTTCGAGACGAGGTCGGGCTGGATCGCGAACCACGCCGGTGACATCACGGCGGCTCCGGTCCCCATCGCGAACGTCAGCGCGAGCAGCGACAGGGGCGTCACGCGGTCGGAGAAGGTGAGCACTGCGAGCAAGCTGGCGACGGCGAGCATCGCGACCTGTGTCGCGATCAGCAATCGGCGCCGGTCGAACAGGTCCGCAAGCGCGCCCGCGGGCACTCCCACGAGCAGGACGGGGACGAACGTCGTGGCTTGCACGAGCGCGACGAGAGCCGACGATCCGCCGACGTCGCCCATCAGCCACGCGGCCCCGACATTGTGCATGAGCGTGCCGAGGTTCGAGACGAGCTGCGCGACGAACATCGCCCGAAACGCGGTCGATCGCAACGGTGCCCACGCCGATGTGCTCATCTCGCGTGCCCTTCGCTGGTCGATCGATGCACGACGGATGGTCCTCCTGGGGCCGAGAGGTCGACGCGACGGTACGAAGCGGCCGTAGCCAGGGGAACGGATCCGTGCCGGTGCGCGGACCGTTCGCCTCACCTGAACGAGTTGTGGTCGGGCTCGTACACTTCGCCGCCGTGATCGAGGACCTGGCATCTGGCGTTCCACCCGAAGTCGGTCCCGGGCCGCTCGCAGGTCTGCGGGTCGTCGAGCTCAGCACGGTCGTCATGGGGCCGCTCGCGTGCCGGATGCTCGGCGACCTGGGCGCTGACGTGATCAAGGTCGAGGCACCCGAGGGTGACCTCATCCGTCATCTGACACCCGGCCGCTCGGCAGGGATGAGCGGCTTCTGGCTCAACCTCAACCGGAACAAGCGGAGTGTCTCGCTGGACCTCAAGCGACCGGAGGACAACGCGGCGTTCCGAAGCCTCGTCGCATCGGCCGATGTCTTCGTCACGAACCTCCGCGAGCGAGCGCTGACGGCCTTGGCAGTCGACGCAGACACGCTGAGAGCGGCACACCCCGAGCTGGTCTACTGCTGGGCGACGGGGTTCGACGCAGCCGGACCGTACGCGGGTCGGGCTGCGTACGACGACGTCATCCAGGCCGCCAGCGGGTTGGCCGCGCTCTTCGAGGCGCAGCGAGGCGAGCCCGCGTTCGTACCGAGCGCCATCGCCGACAAGATCGTCGCGCTGCACATCGTCTACGCCGTCACAGCGGCGTTGCTGCGCCGCGAGCGGTTGGGTGGCGGTGATTCCATCACCATCCCGATGGCTGAGGTGCTCGCCGCGTTCAACCTCGTCGAGCACATCGGCGGTCATGCGTTCGAGCCCACGATCGGCTCGTTCGGCTATGCGCGGACGATGTCGCCCCAGCGCAGACCGAGACGATCGAAGGATGGGTGGGTCTGCATCCTCCCGTACTCCGACCAGAACTGGCTCGACTTCTTCGCGATGGCCGGGCTCCCGCATCTTGCGGACGACCCGAGGTTCGCAACGCTCAGCGATCGCGTCGACCACGTCGACGAGCTGTACGAGCTGCTGGGCGACATCGTGGCGACTCGCACGACAGAGGAGTGGTTGCAGCTCTGCCACGACGCCTCCATCCCCGCTGCGCCCGTCGTCGACCTCGCCGACGTGGCGGACGACCCGCAGCTGGGCTCGTCGGGGCTGCTGCGGCTCGCCGAGCATCCGAGCGAGGGTCCGTACCGGGTCATCGCCGATCCGGTGTCGTTCGACAGGGGTTCTGGTGGCGTGCGCCGACATGCGCCGCGCCTCGGCGAACACACCGACGAGGTGCTCTCCGAGCTCACCGACCGCGGTTGACACCCCCGCCGAACGACCGATCGTCGAGCAGCTCATGGTCGCAATCGCGATCCTGGGTGGGTTCGCGACGTCGCGGGAGGCCGGGCTACTGGGGGAGCAGGGCCGCGTAGGCCTGCTCGAGCTGCGTCGGGTCGGCGTCGATGAACGGCGGCGCATCGTCGGTCTCGACCAGTTGCATCAACTGGTCGAGACAGACGTGGTAGCCCGCTCCGGTCTTGTCGACACCTGCCGTGGTGTCGACGATCCACGTGGTGAAGACCAACCGGGTGCCGGTGGCCGTCGGGTGCAGTTCGAAGATCAGCGTGTCGCGATCCCACATCCACGAGAACCGGTGTGGCGGGTCCCAGACGAGGATCCGTGCCGGCAGCGTCGGATCGGCGATCTGGTACTTCTCCACCACATCGGGCCAGAAGGTCGCGTGGAGCTCGCCCCCGACGACTCGCTCGCCGACGAGGTCGACGGGCAACCAGTGGCGCAACTGGTCGGAGTCGGTGAGCGCTCGCCACACTCGCTCCACGGGATGCGACAGGACGCGCTCGTAGCGCAGGCCGATCGTGTCGCCGTCGTGCAGTACCTCGCCGAGCGGATGTGTCTGTGTCATGCCGTGGTCCCTTCCTTCGTCGTCTTCGTCGTGGCAGTGGTCGCTGCCTCCTCGTCGAGGAACTGCTCGAGCGCGTCCAAGCGCCGCGCCCATCGCCGGCGATAGGGCAGCAGCCAGTCGTCCACCTCCAGCAGCGGCTGTGGCCGCAAGCTGTAGATGCGCCGGTTGGCATCGATGCGCATGCTCACCAGGCCGGCTTCGCGCAGGATCTTCAGATGCTTCGACACGGTGGGTTGGCCGATGTCGAGTGCGTCGACGATTGTGCTGACTGGTTGCTCATCGGTGAGCAGCAGGTCGAGAATCGCTCGCCGATTGGGCTCGGCGAGGACCTCGAATATCGTCATACGGCAATATTGCCACAGGACGAACCACAAGCGCAACAGCTCGCTGCCGCCTCACCCGGCGCGGCGTACGGTGTCCGGCATGACGGACGACGCCCAGGCGGCCCGACGCGATGTGCAGGCCCGTCTCGCGGCGGCGATGCGATGGTTCGCTGCGCTCGACTTCGACGAAGGGGCGGCTGGTCACCTGAGCGCCCGCGATCCGGTCGAACCCGACTGCTTCTGGATCAACGCCGTCGGGCGCCCGTTCGACATCGCGACGCCTGCCAGCTTGGTCCTCGTCGACCGGCATGGCGCCGTGCGGGCCGGCGAGGGCTCACCCAGCCGGGCGGGCTTCGAGCTGCATTCGGCGATCTACGCCGCTCGCGACGACGTGGGCAGCGCGATGCACGCGCATCCCGTGCACGCCAAGGCGTGGAGCACGCTCGGCCGCCTCCTCGATCCGATCACGCAGGAGGCCTGCATCTTCCACGGCCGGCACGGGTTGTTCGACGAGTACAACGCACCCTTCTCGGACCACAGCGAAGCCGAGCGTGTGGTCGCCGCGCTCGGCCCCTCTCACATCGCGATGATCCTGCGCAACCACGGGTTGCTCACGCTCGGCCCGTCGGTCGGCTCCGCCGCGTACCGGTTCATGATCTTCGACCGGTCGTGCCGGGTGCAGCTCCTCGCCGAGGGCGCAGGCGATCCGATGCGGATCGACGAAGGCGTCGCATCCTGGCTGTCCAACGACGAGCGCCACAGCCACGACAGCTTCGAGCCGATCTTCGAGTCGATGCGCACCCGCTTCCCCGAGATCGTCGCTGTCGAGGCCCCTGCCTGACCGGCACCCGCGCCGATTCGGCCTGTCGCTCTGCTCAGCCGATGTCGCGGTCGGGCTGAGCGGCGGCGTGTCGACCAGCGATGAACCCGAACGTCGCGCCGCACGCGATCGGCGTGCCACCGCCGACGTACGCGCCGCCGAGCACCGAGGCGGACGTGTTGCCCGCCGCGTACAGCCCAGGGACCACGTCCACTCGGTGGCCCAACACCTGCGCGTTGGCGTCGATGCGGCAGCCGCCGTTCGTGCCCAGCGTGCCAGGCCACTGCTGGACGGCGTAGTAGGGCGGACCGTCGACCGGCGCCAACGTCGTGTCGTAGCCGGTCAGGAGCCGGTGGGTCTGTGTCGGATCGCCCCACTCCGGGTCGAAGCCGTCGGCGACGTAGCCGTGGTACGTGGCGACGGTCTGCTCGAGCACCGACGGGTCGACGCCGATCCGGTCTGCGAGCTCGCCGATCGAGCCGGCCTGCACCATCCAGTCCGGCGCGGGATCGCCCGGGCGGACCGTGAGGATCGGCTTCGCGTCCTTCACGGACGGTCCGAAGATCACCCAGGCAGGCGGCTTGTTCGGCAGCCCGGGGTGCCGCTGGTCGAAGTTGGCGAACGGCTTCGGGAAGTCGTTGTACGTCAGGCCGCCGTGCATGAAGCGGTGACCCTGCTGGTTGACGATGATCGAACCGGCACCGAGACCCATCGACATCTGCGGCGCCGGTTGGCCGTCGGCCCCGGTGATCGCCGGGTCGATCATCGCGCCCTGACCCCAGAACGAGGTCATGTTGCCCATCTTGGCGCCGGCCTCCATCGCCATCAGATGGCCGTCACCGGTGTTGCCGCCCGGCGAGATCGGCTTCACGTCGTAGCCGAGGTAGCCGAGCACCATGTCGCGGTTCCACTCGAAACCGCCGCAGGCCAGGATGACACCGCGACGAGCGCCGATCGCGCGGGCGTCGCCCGGGTGGCCGACCCGAACTCCGACGACGGCTCGGTCGGCATCGACGATCAGCTCCTGGGCCGGCGACGACGTGCGGACCTCGACGCCGCGGTCGAGCAGTCCCTTCAGCAAGCAGCAGATGAGCGCTGCACCCTTCACCCGCATCCCGGCGCGCTCGCGACGCGCGAGCTCGGCCGGATCGGCGCCGGTGACGTCCTCGACCAGGGTGGTCGCCGCTCCCAACGATCGGAGGTCGGCGCGCGCGGCGACGCGGTCGGCGTGGTCGCCCAACGCCTCCCGTGCCGGATACGGCAATGGCTCGACGCAACGGCTGAACGGCTTGCAGCCGGGGATGCGGTCGAGGATGGGTGAGTAGTAGTCGGGCAGCGTCGTGACGATCTGCGTCCGCAACGGTGTGTTCGCCTCGAGGTACTCGAGCATCTCGGGCACGGTGTCGACGAAGACCTCGATCAACGCAGGATCGAGCTCGCGCCCATCGGCGATGCGCGACACGTAGTCGATCGCCTCCTGCCGGCTGTCGCTCAACCCGCTGGCCGCGAGGTGGTGGTTGCCGGGCACCCACATGACGCCGCCCGAGACACCCGTCGTCCCACCGATCACGTCGGCCTTCTCGACGACGAGGACGTGAGCCCCACCGTCGGATGCAGTGACCGCTGCGGTCAGCGCGGCGCCGCCGCTCCCGACGACGACCACATCGACGATCTCGTCCCATCCGTTCGCCGGTTGCACCATCGAACGTCCCCCTCCGAACAGCCCGCTCGAACCTAGGACCGCGTGGGAGGACCCGGCAATGGTGCGCTCCCACTGATTGGAACCGTCGACGCCGACGGCGCGGCTACGTCGTCCGCGCGATGCCGGACGTCTGGGTGATGATCGTGTCTGCCAGCGCGTCGGCCTCTGTGCCGAGCTGGCGCATCAGGTCGTCGAGCGTCACCATGCCGTGCGGGTGGTCGTGCTCGTCGACAACCGGCAACCGGCGCACGCGGCGCTTGGACATGATCGATGCCGCATCGGTGAGGTCGGCGTGCACCGACACCGTCGCGAGGTCGCGGGTCATGACGTGATCGACGGTCACGTCGGTCGACCGCCCTTCGCCGAGCCCACGGATCGCGAGATCGCGATCGGTCACGATGCCGGCGAGGTAGCCGACGCGGTCGGTCAGCAGCACACTGCCGACGTTGCGGTCACGCATCAGCCTCGCCACCTGACCGAGCGTTGCCCAGATCGGGCACGTCACCGCTGGGCTGTGCATCACCTCACTGATCTTCATCACGCACCTCCCGTTCGAGACCGCTGCGGCCTCCCTCGCGACCCACTCAGGCACGCAGTGGAGCGGTCCGCTAGGGCCCAAGGTCATCGTGCGTATCCGCGCTGGCGCGTCGCTCAGCGGTCCGTCCGGGCCACTCTCACCCGATCAGGGGGTATCGACCCCATCGCCCGGAGCGTACGATGTCAAGGACACTGTCTTCTGAATCGACCCGTAGCGCCGGCCGTTCTCGAGGCCAGACGAAGGGTTGAACGAGTGGCAAACTCACGGAAGACCGGCTCTGCCGGCAGCTCCGACGTACACGTGTCGCCGTTGATCAGCGGCTGGGAGGTGCGCCGCTCGGGCGAGCGCTATCCGACGTCCAAGCACCGTACGAGGCTCACCGCAGTCCGAATGGCTCGCGCGCTGGCCGCCGACTCGCGGAGCCAACTGATCGTGCACGGAATCGATGGCACCTCACGCATCGAGGCAACCGAGGCAGCGCCGATCGGAGTGGGATCATGACCGACATGCTGGGCGTGGGCGCACAGCGAGAAGCGGGTACCGACGTCGTACGGGTCGTCGGTGCGTTCGACCTCGCCTCTGCCGCAGCGTGGAACGCGACCATCGACGCCCTGCTCGCGAACGATCCGAGTCGCATCTGCATCGACGTCGGGGACGTGACCTTCGTCGACTCGTACGGTCTGCGCCTGTGGGCGATGCTGCGTCGCCACGCTGCCGACCGAGGCATCACCGTGACGCTCCGCCGAGTGGGTCCGTCGGTGCGACGGCTGCTCGAGCTCGCCTGTCTGACCGACTACCTGGTCGCCGACGACTCCGACGACGTCGCGGTCTGACTCGCGGTCAGTCGCGGCGTCGGCTGATCGCGTCGCGCACCTTGTCCACCATGGCCACGAACGGCCCGACGAGCATGTTCCCCGTCGCGCTCTCGGGCGCCATGCGGTGGGCGTGCGTCGGTGCCATCGACTCGGCGAGCAGGAACGCCTTGGCCATCTCGGCACGGCCGTTCGCGTCGGACCGCATCAAGAGCGGGAACACTTCGGCCTCTTCGCTGGCGGCATGCGACTTCACATCGCCTTGGAACGCGGCGAACTCGCGCACGAACTCGGCCGACGACTTGTCCATGCCCTCGAGCTTGGCAAGCACCTTCTTCGCCCTGTCCTCCTCGCTCGTGCGCGCCTCGACGACGGCCTTGCCCTCGTCGCCCAGCGACCGGAGCGACGGGTAGACCGCCATCTCCTCTGCCGTCTCGTGGACAGCGAGCAGGCGCACGAGCGCGTCGAACGCGTCGTCACGCGCTGGGCCACCCGCGCTCACTTGGCCGAGCAGACGCTCGATCTCTTCGTGCTGGCTGTGGATGACCTCCACCACGTTCTGTTCGTGCGCCACGTCTGTCATGTCGACCTCCATTCATCGATGCGCGCCGTCTACCCATGCACGAACACGGATAACCCGCGAGGGGGGATCTGTTAGCTCGTTCCCCCGTGCGGGTATGCAGACCCGTGACGATGGGCGTGAGCACCGGCGCCAGGGATCCGGCGGCGTTGTGGCTGGTGCGGCACGGGCAGAGCATGGGCAACCTCGTGCGCGACCGTGCGCATGGGACCGACGCGGAGGTGCTCGACATCGTCGAGCGCGACATGGACGTGCCGCTGTCCGATCTTGGGCGTGAGCAGGCGGCCGCCTTCGGCCGATGGCTCGCCGGTCGACCCGATCCGCCCGATGTCGTCCTGTCGTCGCCCTACGTGCGGGCGGTCGAGACAGCCGAGATCGCGGTCGGTGCAGCTGGACTGGATCTGCGCGTGCACCTGGACGAGCGGCTGCGCGAGCGCGAGCTCGGGATCCTCGACCTGCTGACGCAACGCGGCGTCGCGTCGCGGTTCCCGTTCGAGGCCGAACGCAGGAAGCGGCTCGGCAAGTTTTACCACCGTCCACCCGGCGGCGAGAGCTGGGTCGACGTCGCGCTGCGCATCCGATCGCTGCGTGACTCGCTGGCGCGCGAGCACCTCGGCAGGCGCGTCATGATGGTCACGCACGAGGTCGTAATCGTGATCTGGCGGTATCTGATCGAGGACCTCGTCGAAAGCGAGGCGCTGGCGCTCAGCGACGAGCATCCGCTGCCGAACTGCTCGCTCACCCGGTATCTGACGGACGCGGAGGGAACGCTGCGGCTCGATCTCGACGCATGGACGGTGCCGCTGGAGCGTGAGGACGTGCCCGTGACGAGGGCGCACGATGCACCGGTCGCTCCGCGCTGAGTCGCCTCCGGTCGAGCCGGAGGTCGTTGGGAAGGAGACGCAGGCCCCTGTGCCGCTCGACGCGGCCTTGCTTGCGGCGTGGCCGTTGCCGGCAGATGAGGACGGCGACAAGTTCGCCCGCGGCACGGTGCTCGTGCTCGGCGGTTCGCCCGTCACCCCGGGTGCCGTCATCCTGGCAGGGATGGCCGCGCTGCGGATGGGCGCCGGCAGGTTGCAGATCGCGACGGCCGCCCCGGCCGCTCCGGCTGTGGCCGTCGCCGTCCCGGAGGCGCTCGTGATGCCCATCGATGTCGACGACGACGGCAGCCTCCGCCGGCCCTTCGACGAGCAGGTGCTCGAGCGGATCAGCGAGGCCGAGGCGCTCCTGATGGGCCCGGGGATGCGGGCTTCCACGTCACCGGTCGACGTGCTCGAGCTCGTGCTGCGCCACGCGGGCGACTCGAGCATCGTGGTGCTCGACGCTGCTGCGCTCTCGTGCATGCCTCAGGTCGACGCAGCGCTCTGCGATCGGCACAGCGGGCGGCTGATCCTCACCCCCAACCGTCAGGAAGCCGACAGGCTGGACGGAGGTGCGGAGGTGTCGCCGGATGAGGCCGGGACCGACCGGTTGGCCCGCATCGCCCGGCGATACGGGGCGGTGGTGACGTCGTTCGGCGGAGTCCGCAGCTCGGATGGTCGAAGCTGGGATGGCCCGCACGGACATCCGAGCCTGGGCACCTCGGGATCGGGCGACGTGCTGGCGGGCATGGCAGCGGGCGCCGCCGCCCGATCCGGCGACGCGGCGCAGGCAGCATGCTGGGCGACGTTCGTGCACGCGACGACCGGGAGGCAGTTGGCGACCGAGCGAGGCGCGCTCGGCTTCCTCGCGCGGGAGCTGATCGAGCACGCCCGCGTGTGATCAGTCGAGGCCCTCCCAGCTCTCGACCGGGCCTCCGTCGGGTACTGCGACGGGTTTCCTGTGTCCATCGGCGGAGGGCGTGGGGCTCCCTGTTTGCGCCTGCTGGATCGGCACGTGTGTGGTCGGCTGCTCGCGGATGCCGCGGTCACCGACGCCGGTCCCGAGGTTGAAGGAGAGGTGGCCGCCGAGGTAGCCGGTCGCGAGGGCGAGCCCGCCCCCAGCGAGGCCCCACATCATCCCGGTGAGGTGCCGGCCCTGGTGGCGTCGACGCCACGAACGCACGTACAGGAGCGTCACGACGACGTTGCCCACACCGTGCACGATGCCCACCCGCTCCTCGCGCTTGTCGCGCACCGTCGACCAGTCCGCGATTCCAGCGGCAGCGGTGACCGGGACGAGCGCGAGCCCGGTGGCGATCAGTCGCGTCGATGCATGTCGGCTCCGCTTTCCGCCGGCGACATCGAGCACCGCGGATCCGAGCCAGCAGCCGAGCGGCAGATCCGTCAGCAACGGGTGCAGTGCATGCCCCAGCCACTGGCCCTTCAGGACGTCGCCGGTCCGTCCGTCGGCCAGCGGGGCCGAGCGCCTGCGCGCCCATGAGGCCACCGGGTCGATCGCGCGGAGCTGCTCGATCCGCTCGATCGCCCGGCGCAACGGTTCGGGTGCAGCTGGTCGTGTGTTCATCAGGCCTCCAGTTGCCCGCCGGCAGGCATGCCGGTCGCGCGCATCGTTCCCGGTGCTTCTCCCGACAAACCTCCGCCCGAGTCGAGCGCGGCCTCGAGGCGCGATGCCCATTGGACGACGACGAGCGTCGCATCGTCCTGCAGCACCCCGCGCTGGTGGTCCATGATCGTGTGGAGGATGCCGCGCAGCGTCTCGGGTGCCGGCTCCCGGGCAGCGGCGCGGCGCTCGATCACGTCCACGAATCGCTCGATGCCGAAGAACGCGCCGTCCTCGTCGCGAGCCTCGATGACGCCATCGGTGTACAGCACGACCCAGTCACCCGCTTCGAGCTGCTCGGTGCCGATCGCATCCGTCGGGGACGGCAGCCCGAGGAGTCGCCGCCGTCCACGGTCGAGCTCCTTGGTCACCTTGGCCCCGCGCATCAACAGCGGCGCCGGGTGCCCCGCGTTGACGTAGCGGAGCAATCCCGTTTGCAGGTCGAGTTGCGTGAAGACACCGGTGGCGTACGTGTCGGCGCCGAACTCCTCCAACGTCGCGTCCACGTTGGCCACCGTCTCGTCCAGGTCGTGGGACCGGCGGCGACTGTTGCGATACGCGGCCAGCGAGATGGCACCGATCACGCCGGAGTGCAGGTCGTGGCCCGTGGCATCGAGGATCGCGGTGTGCGCGATCTCGTGGTCGACCGAGTAGTCGAACACGTCGCCGGCGACGGCGTGATGGGGCTCGAGCAGCCCGGCGATCACGATGCCGTGGCACGCGACGGTCAGGGGTGGGAGCAACGACCAGACCAGCTCCGACTCGACCGTGCGGTCCCGTCGCAGGCGGGCACGATGGAACGCGTCACCGTAGGGCGCCTTGCTGCCCAGCAGGTGGCCGACGAGGTGCGCGAAGAGTCGGAGGTGCTCGAGCATCCCTCGATCGCGCACCACCGAGCCGGCGTCGGTGCCAGTCGCGAGGTGCACGTCGAGCACACCCAGGCGCTCGACACCGTCGATGACGGGCACCCACATGCGGCTCGGTTCGCCGGGAGCGGGTGTCGGCCGCAGCTCACGGAAGGCTCGGCCGGCGACGGTCCCGTCGACCGAGAGGAACGACCCGGTCCCGGACGGGCCCATGCCGACGAGACGCCGTTGCTCGTAGTCGACGACGTAGAGCGATGTGGACCATCCGGCTGCCGACGCCGCCGCGGCGATGACGCCCGGGAGCTGGTCCGGGGGCGCGAGATGTGCGCCGTCGAGCAGCGTCGCGAACATCTGCAGCGCGCGGTCGTCGCGAGCGGCACGGTCCTGCATGCAGGGCTCTTTCCACCGCCGTCGACCGCGAAACCCATGCGCGTCGACGCCCCTGCTCACACGCTCGTCGGCCGCCGGAGCGGTCGTCCGGATCAGCCCGATGTGCTGTGCTTGAGCTCGAGTCGGCGACGATGGAGGATGGGCTCGGTGTAGCCGGATGGCTGCGTCGTGCCCTGCAGCACGAGATCGAGTGCAGCGTGAAACGCCACGTTGTCGAAGCGGGGCGCCATCGGCTCGTAGAGCGGGTCGTCGGCGTTCTGCTGATCGACCATCGCAGCCATGCGCCGGAACGACTCGAGGACCTCGTCGGAGCTGACGACACCGTGCAGCATCCAGTTCGCGATGTGCTGGGACGAGATGCGGCACGTGGCTCGGTCCTCCATGAGCGCGATGCCGTTGATGTCGGGAACCTTCGAACACCCGACGCCCTGCTCGATCCACCGCACCACGTAGCCGAGGATTCCCTGCGCGTTGTTGTCGACCTCGGCTCGCCGTTCCTCTGCCGTCCAGCTCGGGTCCCGCGCGACCGGGATGGTGAGCAGGTCGTCGATCGACGCCCGATGCGCCCCGGCGAGCTCGTCCTGGCGGGCGAACACGTCGACTCGGTGGTAGTGCGTCGCGTGCAGCGTCGCGGCGGTGGGCGAAGGGACCCACGCGCAGTTCGCGCCGGCCCGCGGGTGGCCGATCTTCTGGTGCAGCATGTCGGCCATGCGGTCGGGTGCTGCCCACATCCCCTTGCCGATCTGAGCCCGGCCGGGCAGGCCGCAGGCCAGCCCGGTGTCGACGTTCCAGTCCTCGTACGCCGTGATCCAACGCTCGGATCGCATGTCGTTCTTGCGGACCATCGGCCCGGCGAGCATGGAGGTGTGGATCTCGTCGCCCGTGCGGTCGAGGAACCCGGTGTTGATGAACGCCACCCGCCTCCGCACCGCGCGGATGCACTCGGCGAGGTTCACCGTCGTCCGTCGCTCCTCATCCATGATCCCGACCTTGATCGTGTCGGCCGGCAGGTGGAGGATGCGCTCGACGGCAGCGAACAGCGCGTCGGCGAAGGCGACCTCGTCGGGGCCGTGCATCTTGGGCTTGACGACGTACACGGAACCAGCGGGGGAGTTGCGGTCGGCGATGGGGCGGGCGAGGTCGTGCGTCGCCGCGAGCACCGAGATGAGAGCATCGAGGATGCCCTCGGGGATCTCGTTGCCGTCGGCGTCGAGCACTGCCGGGGTCGTCATGAGGTGGCCGACGTTGCGGACGAGCAGCAGCGCACGCGCGCGGACGGCGCCGTCGCTTCCGTCCGGTCGCACGATGGGTCGATCGGCAGCGATGCTGCGGACGAAGGTGCGGTCGCCCTTGGTGACCTCCTCGACGAGATCGCCCTTCATCAAGCCCAGCCAGTTGTGGTAGGCGAGCGCCTTGTCGGTCCCGTCGACGGCGGCGACCGAGTCCTCGAGGTCGATGATGGCCGTGATCGCCGCCTCGAGCTGCACGTCGGCGATGCCGGCGGGATCGACGGCGCCGACAGGGTGGTCGCGGTCGACGACGACCTCGATGCCGAGCCCGTGATGGCGGAGGAGCACGGCCGAGGGCGCGACAGGGTCGCCGCGGTGGCCGGCGAAGACGTCGCGTTCGCGCAGGCCGGTCGTCGAGCCTCCGGCCAGTTCGGCGACGAGCGAGCCGTCCTCGACTCGCAGCGCGACCACGCCGGTCCACGAACCGTCGCTCAGTGGCACGACGTCGTCGAGGAAGGCCTTCACCCACTCGACCACTCGCGCGCCGCGCGCCGGGTCGTACGGACCGTCGGGTGGCAGGTCGCCCATCGCATCGGTGCCGTACGCGGCGTCGTAGAGCGAACCCCAGCGGGCGTTCACCGCGTTGAGCGCGTACCGGGCGTTGGTGCACGGCACGACAAGCTGTGGCCCGGCGATCGAGGCGATCTCGGGGTCGACGTTCTCGGTCTCGATGCGGAACGGTTCACCCGAAGGGACGAGGTAGCCGATCGACTCGAGCATCGCTCGATACTCGGCGCGGTCGTGGGGCTGACCGGCACGAGCCCGGTGCCACTCGTCGATCGCGGACTGGATCCGCTCACGGGTGGCGAGCAGCTCGCGGTTCCGGGGCGCGAACTCCTGCACCAGCGATGCCAGGCCCTCCCAGCACTGTGACGCGTCGATCGGTGAGCCCGGTATCGCCTCTCGCTCCACGAAGTCGGCGACGGCGCGGTGCACGCGCAGTCCGTTGCGGTCGACGTAGTCCGTCATGGTCATCCCGTCAGTCGTGAGTTGAGCAGCGACACCAGCGAGTAGATCGTCTCCACAGCGGGCATCGGCGTGTCGGTGAGCCGGCCCAGCTCGACGAAGGCACCGACGAGCGGGTCGATCTCGAGCGCTCGCCCGGCCTCGACGTCCTGCAGCATCGACGTCTTGTGCTCGCCGACCTCCTCGGCGCCCTGGATGCGCTGCTCGATCGAGATCCGGAGCCGCAACCCGAGCTTGTCGGCCACCTCGCCGGCTTCGGCCATCATCTGCGTCGCGAGCGCACGGGTGGATGGCCATCGACAGATCTGTGCGAGGGTCGCGCCGGTGAGGGCGCTGATCGGGTTCATCGCGAGGTTGCCCCACGCCTTGACCCAGAGGTGCGCGCGGATGTCTGTCAGCACGCGCGACGTGAAGCCGGCTCCGCCGAACGCGCCCGCGATCGCACCGACGCGCTCGGAGCGCGTGCCGTCGAGCTCGCCGACGGGGAACCGGTCACCTTCGATCAACCGGATGACACCGGGTGCGTCGCGCTCGGCGGCCGGGTACGCGATCGATCCGACGATGCGATCGGCAGGCACGTTGCGCTCGATCGTCCCGTCCGGATCGAGCGACATGATCCGCCTGCCGTCGAAGGGCCCGCCGAACTTCTGGAAGAACCACCACGGCACACCGTTCTGCAGCGGCACGACCACGGTGGAGTCGTCGTAGAGGTGACCGAGGCCGTCGGCGATCGCCGCGATCTGGTGCGCCTTCAACGCGAGCACGACGACGTCGTGGGTGCCCAGCGCCGCAGCCGTGTCCTCGGCGCGCACGTTGCCCGCGACCACTGACGATCCGTCGGGTTCGACGAGCGTCAGGCCGTTCGAGCGGATGGCAGCGAGGTTCTCGCCGCGGGCGAGGACGCTGACGTCGTGACCGGCCAGCGCCAACCGAGCCCCCAAGAGGCCGCCGATCGCCCCCGCCCCGACGATGCACACGCGCACCGGGCCACCCTACGCGGATGCCGGTTGCGCACGCCAGCCTGGTCGGCGCGAGGATGGCGGCCGACAGCGCGGTACTCGACCGGAGGCGTTCGACCGACATGGCAGACACAGCAACGACGACCGAAGCGGTGCCCGAGACGGTGGCCGATCTCCTCGGAGGCCACGGCAGGGGACCGTCGATCGTGACCGTCGACGGTGCATCGATCGACCACGAGGCGCTCGTCGCACGCGTCGGGCAGCTCGCCGAACGCTTCCGCAGCGCAGGGCTCGGGCCGGGTGATCGCATCGCAGTCGTGCTGCCCAACGGCCCGGAGATGGCGCTCGTGCTGCTGGCGGCGATGTCGGTCGGCTGTGCTGCGCCGCTGAACCCCAAGTACCGCGAGGACGAGTTCCGCTTCTACCTCGACGACCTCCGTGCCGCGGCGCTCGTCACCAACCCCGGCGAGAGCCCCGCCGCCCATGCTGCCGCACCGTCGTCCACCCTCGCGATCGACGTGTCGGGCAGCGGGTTGTCGATCGACCTCACCGTCCCCGACGCCGGGTCGCCGGCCGACCGCCCGCGCCGCGACGGCGTGCCGCTTCCCGACGACCAGGCACTCGTGCTGCACACGTCCGGGACGACGTCGCGTCCGAAGATCGTTCCGTTGCGCCAGCGCAACCTGGCCCGCTCGGCGCGCAACATCGCCGCGCACCTCCAGCTCTCGCCGAGCGACCGGTCGCTGACCGTGATGCCGCTGTTCCACATCCACGGCATCATGGCCGGCTTGCTCGCGCCGCTGTCGGCCGGCGCGGCGGTCGTGTGCACCCCCGGTTTCGACGCGTTCAAGTTCCACCGGTGGGTCGACGAGCTGCAGCCCACGTACTACACGGCGGTTCCGACGATGCACCAGATGGTGCTCGCCCGTGCGCCGAAGGAGCACCGTCCGACGAGCTTGCGGTTCGTCCGCTCGTCGTCGGCCTCGCTGCCCGTCACGGTGCTCGAGAGCCTCGGCGCGCTGTTCGACGTGCCGGTGGTCGAGGCCTACGGCATGACCGAGGCCTCGCACCAGATGACGTGCAACCCGCTTCCGCCCGGCGTGCAGAAGCCGGGCTCGGTCGGCATCCCGACCGGTATCGAGGTCGCGATCCTCGATCCGGCGAATCACGTGCTGCCTGCCGGCCAGCGTGGTGAGGTGGGCATCCGCGGGGCAACCGTCGTCGACGGCTACGAGAACAACCCGGAGGCGAACGCGTCGGCGTTCACCGACGGCTGGTTCCGCACCGGTGACGAGGGCATGCTCGACGACGACGGCTACCTGTTCCTCACCGGCAGGTTGAAGGAGCAGATCAATCGCGGCGGCGAGAAGGTGTCGCCGCTCGAGGTCGACGACGTCCTGCTGCGCCACCCTGCGGTCGCCGAGGCCGTGACCTTCGCGATCCCGCATCCGAAGCTCGGCGAGGAGATCGGCGCCGTCGTGGTCCTCGCCGAGGGCGAGGAGCTCTCCGAGCGCGACCTGCGGACGTTCGCGGGTGAGCAGCTCGCTGCGTTCAAGGTCCCCGAGAAGATCGTGTTCGTCGAGGCGATCCCGAAGGGCGCGACGGGCAAGGTGCAGCGCATCGGCATGGCCGATCGCCTGGGGCTCTGACCCGAGTCAGCCCTCGGCGTCGCTCGGATCGAGGAGCGTGTTGGCGAGCACTCCGATCCCGTCGATCGAGACCTCGATCTGCACGCCGGGCCGCATCGGCATCGCGCCGATCGACGTCCCGCAGGCGATGACGTCGCCCGGCTGCAACGTCATGTCGCGCGACAGGAGGCTGACGAGCCGGCGTGGCGAGAAGAACATGTCGCTGACGGGGTAGTCCTGGCGCACCTTCCCGCCGACGATGGTCTGCACCCGCAACCCGTCGGGCTCTATGCCCGACGCGATGACCGGGCCGAGCGCGCCGAACGTGTCGAAGCTCTTCGCCCGTGACCACTGGGCGAAGGACTGGTCGGCGTTGATGAGCTCGAGCGCGGTGACGTCGTTGACGCACGTGTAGCCGAACACGACATCGTCGACCTCGTCCGGTGCGACGTCGACGCACGTTCGCCCGATGACGATGCCGAGCTCGCCCTCGTACAGCACCCGGCCCGCGTACGACTTCGGCTTCACCACTGCGGCGCCGTGCCCGATGCAGCAGGACGGCGGCTTGATGAAGTACAGCGGCTCGGTCGGCTCTGCCCATCCCTGCTTGTCGGCGGCGGCTCGCAGGTTGTTCCAGAGCGCAACGATCTTCGTCGGTCGACACGGTGCCAGCACCTGCACGTCGGTCAGCGCGATGTGCTCGCCGCTGTTGACGGCGCCGCCGAACATGTCGCCGTCGTGGATCGCGATCGTGTCGTCAGCGAGTGTCCCGAATCCCGTCGTGCCGTCGGCTCGCGCGAACCGGATCCACCGCTGCGTCGTCGTGCTCATCGTCCCGGCAGGTTACCGAGCCGCTGCCGGGGCCGACCGACCGCGAGTTGTCACAGCTCGAGCTGGTGGGCGGTCTAGCCCACGAGACGTCCGCCAACCGAGACGTTCGCAATCGAAAGGATCCACCATGAAAGTCGTCGTCATCGGCGGAACCGGGCTGATCGGATCGAAGCTCGTCGCCAACCTCCGGGAGCACGGGCACGAGGCCGTTGCCGCGGCCCCGAACACCGGGGTCAACACGCTGACGGGGGAGGGTCTGGCCGACGTGCTACAGGGCGCATCCGTCGTCGTCGACGTGTCGAACTCGCCGTCGTTCGAGCCTGCTGCGGTGCTCGAGTTCTTCGAGACCTCGACCCGCAACCTGCTCGAGGCAGAGGCCACCGCAGGCGTGGGCCATCACGTCGCGTTGTCCATCGTCGGGACGGATCGCTCGCCCGACAACGGGTACTTCGTCGCCAAGGTCGCCCAGGAGAAGCTCATCGAGACGTCGTCGATCCCGTACTCGATCGTCAGGGCGACGCAGTTCTTCGAGTTCGTCAACGGCATCGCCGACTCTGCGACCACTGGTGACACCGTGCGGATCGCTCCCGTCGGTTTCCAACCGATCGCCGCCGACGACGTTGCAGCCGCGCTCGGCCGCGTTGCGACAGCGGCGCCGATCAACGGCCGCATCGAGATCGCCGGCCCACGCCTGTTCCGATTCGACGAGCTGGTCCGGCATGCCTTGTCCCTCCGGTGCGACCCACGCGTGGTCGTGACGGATCCGGAGGCCCGGTACTTCGGAGGACACGTGACCGACCGCAGCCTCGTTCCGGACGACGGTGCGGCCCAGCTCGGCGCGATCCGGTTCGACGACTGGCTCGAGCAGTCGCTCACCACTCCGTACGCCCTGGAGCCAGCTGCTCGGGCGATCGCCGACGCCACGGCGAAGCCCCCGCTCATCTACCAGCTGGGCGTCGACGGCGCGCGCAAGGTGCTCGACGACCTCCAGGCCGCGCCCGTCGACATGCCCGACGTCGACGAGAAGTGGATCATGGTCGCGGCGAGCGTCGGCGACGTGCGCGTTCGCATCGTGAAGCCGGTCGGAGCAGGACGCGTGCTGCCCGCGATCCTCTACGTCCACGGTGGCGGATGGATCCTCGGCAACGCCGGCACCCACGACCGCCTCGTGCGCGAGCTCGCCGTCGGCGCCAACGCGGCAGTGGTGTTCGTCGAGTACGACCGCTCGCCCGAGGTGCAGTACCCCGTGGCGATCGAGCAGGCCTACGCGACCGCACGGTGGATCACGACCGAGGGCTGGTCGGAAGACCTCGACGGCACCCGCCTGGCGGTGGCCGGCGACTCGGTCGGCGGCAACATGGCCGCCGCGCTGGCGATCCTCGCCAAGCAGCGTGGCGACGTGCGCTTCATCCACCAGTCGCTGTACTACCCGGTGACCGACGCTGCTCAGGACTCCGCCAGCTACCGCGAGTTCGCGAACGGTCCGTACCTCACCGCCAAGGCCATGGCATGGTTCTGGGACGCGTACCTGCCCGACACGACACGACGTGATGAGATCACGGCATCACCGTTGCGTGCGACGTTGAGCGAGCTCTCGGGTCTGCCGGATGCCTTCGTGATCGTCGACCAGAACGACGTCCTGCGCGACGAGGGAGAGGCGTACGCCCGCAAGCTCACCGCCGCAGGCGTGCGCACCACGAGTGTTCGCGTCAACAACACGCTCCACGACTTCATGATGCTGAACCCGCTTCGTGTCACGGCCGCAGCGAGCGCAGCCGTTGAGCAGGCCATCCACGTCCTTCGCGTGGCGCTCGGAACCAGCTGAGTCGTGCCCGGCGATCGCAGCGTCCGCTGATCGCACGATGTCCGCACGGAAGCACCAGAACCGAACACACCAGAGAACCCATGAACCAGAGAGGCAGCACCATGTCAGAGCACACACCCACCATCGCCCTCGTCCACGGCGCCTTCGCCGAGTCGGCGAGCTGGAACCCCGTCATCGCCCGACTCCGTGCGCACGGCCACGACGTGGTCGCCATCGGCAACCCGTTGCGGAGCGTGACGACCGACGCGGCGTACGTCCGCGACGTCATCAACGGCATCGGACGACCCGTCGTGCTGGTCGCGCACTCGTACGGCGGTGTCGTCGCCACGGAGGCGGCCTCTCGCAACGACGCAGTGATCGGGCTCGTCTACGTCGCCGGCTTGGCGCCCGATCACGGCGAGTCCGCGTTCCAGCTGTCGACCAAGTTCCCGGGCAGCACCCTCGGTGACGCGCTGCGGGCCTACCCCGTGTCGACGGGTGGCGACGAGCTCGCGATTCGCCAGGACGTGTTCCACGAGCAGTTCGCCGCCGATGTCACGGCCGAGCAGGCTGCGCTGATGGCGGTCACACAGCGACCGGCCACGATGGCGGCGCTCTCCGAGGCACTGCCCACGATGGAGCCTGCGTGGCAGCACATCCCGTCGTGGTTCGTCTTCGGCGAGCTCGACCGGAACATCCCCGCCGCGCTGCACCGGTTCATGGCCGAACGCGCGGGATCGCGAGGCACGCGAGAGATCGCTGGTGCATCGCACGCGCCGAGTGTGTCTGCGCCGGAGGACGTGACCGCGACGATCCTGCAGGCCGTTGGCGCGACCGCGGCGGCCACTGTCTGACTGCTGCCGAGCGCGGCGGTGCGGGCGACGATTGGCGCCTCCCGATGATCGTCATCCGCACCGTCGGCGCCATCCCGGTTTGACGTCCGCGGCGAGTGGACATCCGGGACGATCCGTGAATCCGTCCGACGTCAGGAGCAACGATGCGCAGGTTCTCGATCCGCCCAGCCCTCACGCTGAAGGGGCGCACGTTCAAGGGTCCCCGCGGATGGTCGGGCAAACCGTTCCACCCCCCGCTGACCGATATCCCGATCGCTGCGTACCTGCTCGTCGCCGTCTTCGACGTGCTGTCGGTGGTGGGTGGCGACACCCGCGACTGGGCGGGCGACCTGTGGCACGCCGGCACGTTCGCGCTCGTCGCCGGCGCTGGTGTGTCGCTGCTCGCGGTCCTCACAGGATTCTGGGATGCGTGGAAGTCGTCGGAGGCGGGCACCCAGGCCCGGAGGACGATCAACACGCACGCCGCGATCATGATCACGGCGACGGTGATCGTCGTGATCGATCTCGTCTGGCGGGTGGCGGCCTACGATTCCGAACCCGTCACGCCGATCGCTGTCGCCGTCCTCTCGGTGGTCGTCGCGGCGGTGGTGTCGGTCGGCGCGACGTTCGGCGGGACGCTCGTCTTCGACTACGGCTTCAACGTCGAGACCGCCGGCGACTCGCCTGTCTGGCATCGGTCCGAGACCGACGTGATGCCCGGGCACCACGACGGAGCGCCGTGAGATGCTCGCCCGGGCCGATCTTCCCCTGACGCTGCCCACCACCCGATCGGCCCCGTTCGGGTACCAAGCCGTCGAGTTCCTCGACATCCCGGCGATGCACGACGCACGCCCGGCGGTCGAGTCGACCGCGCCCGCCGTGCGACAGCACGTTCGCAGTGGGTCGCCACCATGGTGACCACCGCGGAGCTCGTCGACGTCGTGCACGCCCGCCGCGTCGCGAGCGCGTTCCTCGAGGCGCCACGGCTGTCGAAGGACGTCGTCGTGCTCGCCGCGTACAGGAGCCTCGGCGTGCAGGCCGACCGGTGGTTCGTTCGGCTCACCGGTCCACGGGCGCAGCCGGTGCGCGTGGTCTACACGCGACGTCCCGTGCCGTACACGACGGCCGACGAGCTCGCCGCTCAGGTGAGGGATGAGGGAGTGCTCGAGATCCGGCCCGTGCACCACGACCATGATCGTCGTCACCCGTTGCTCGACAACTCGATCGGCGGTACCTACGACAGGTTGCGCGCCGTGCACGACCTCGTGAGCCACGCGTCGTGCGGGTTCGGGTTCGACCGTCAGGGCGAGTTCTCCGGGTGGCTCGTGGAGGACCAGATGTACACGGGCCTCGCGCGACGGGCACTCGCGACGGAGTTGCACGCCGAGCACAGCGTGCTGTGGACGTCAGGCGAGCCGGCCGAGCACAAGGCGATGCTCCTCGACGCCGGCCTGCTCCGCGCAGCGCGCCGCCGGGAGCGCGGCGCAGCCGACCGTCCGGTGTCACCTCGATCGTCGTGACCGCCGCCGTTCGGGCCGGCTGACGTCGTCGGCGCTCGACCAGCGCGGCCGAACGGCCACCGCGATCGCGATCGTTTCGGGTTACCTTGTCCCGGTCCCAGTGACCCGGGGTGGTAGCTGCGAGTGAAGCGTGATCCAGGTGCCGGCCTGCTCGGTCGGTGGAGCGAGTGCGAGCTCTTGGACCAGGTACTGGACGATGCGCGCGCCGGACGCAGCCGCGTGCTGGTGCTCCACGGCGAGGCAGGCGTGGGCAAGACCTCGTTGCTCGACTACGTCGCCTCGTCGGCGTCGGGCTGTCGCGTCGTGCGATCAGCCGGTGTCGAGGCCGAGATGGATCTCGCGTTCGCGAGCCTGCATCAGCTGTGCGCCTCGATGCTGGAGGGCGTCGATCGCCTCCCGGCGCCACAGCGCGACGCCCTGGGCACCGCGTTCGGGTTGATCGCAGGGGAGGCGGCCGACCGCTTCCTGGTCGGTCTCGCCGTGCTGAACCTCATCGCGGATGCCGCCGAGCGCCAGCCGCTCGTGTGCCTCATCGACGACGCGCAGTGGCTCGACCGGGTGTCGGCGCAACTGCTGGCGTTCGTCGCTCGTCGCTTGCTGGCCGAGCACGTCGCGATGGTGTTCGCCGTGCGCGATCCGATGGCCACGACGGAGCTGGATCGTCTGCCGCACCGGATGATCGGCGGTCTCGGCAACGACGATGCGCGTCGCCTGCTCGACTCGGCCAGCCCCGGTCCGCTGGACGAACGCGTGCGGGATCGGATCGTCGCCGAGACGCACGGCAACCCGCTCGCACTGCTGGAACTGCCTCGCGGGCTGACCGCCGCCGAGCTGGCCGGCGGTTTCGCGCTCCCGGCGACCAGACCGCTCTCCGGTCAGATCGAGCAGAGCTTCCTCAACCGGGTGCAAGCGCTTCCCACTGATACCCGCCGCCTGCTGTTGGTGGCGGCCGCCGATCCCGTGGGTGATGGCGTCGTGCTGCGGCGCGCCGCCGACCGGCTCGGGATCGGCGCCGAAGCGGAGGCACCGGCCGAGGCAGACGGGCTCATCGAGTTCGGCACCCACGTGCGCTTCCGGCACCCGCTCGTGCGCTCGGCGGCGTACCGGTCGGGCAGCCTCGCGGAGCGACAGGGCGCCCATCGCGCGTTGGCCGAGTCGACCGACCCCGTCCTCGATCCGGATCGCCGCGCCTGGCACCTCGCGCACGCCGCTCGCGAGTTCGACGAAGAGGTGGCGGCCGAACTGGAGCGGTCGGCCGAGCGAGCGCAGCGTCGCGGCGGCGTCGCGGCGGCGGCAGCGTTCCTGGAGCGATCGGCGCAGCTGACCGCCGACCCGTCCCGCAGAGGGCGCCGCGCGCTCGCAGCGGCACAGGCGAAGCTCGAGGCGGGCGACCACGACGCGGCAGACGCGCTCCTCGCAGCTGCCGAGGTCACTCGGCTCGATGCCGCCCACCAAGCTCTCGGTGCGAGGTTGCGGGCACAGATCGTCTTCTCTCGGCGGCGCGGGAGCGATGCCGTGCCCCTGCTGCTCGATGCCGCGCGGCGCCTCGAGGGCATCGACGAGCCGCTGTCCCGTGAGACCTACCTCGAAGCGCTCGGGGCCGCGGTCTTCTCGGGACGTCTCAGCCGGCCCGATCGTCGTGACGTCGCAGCAGCCGCGCGACAGATGGGGCCGCGCTCGTCTTCCCGTCGCCCGATCGACCACCTCTTGGACGGCCTGGTCACCAGGTTCACGGAAGGGTACGTCTCGTCCGTTCCCGAGCTCCACGGCGCGCTCGACGAACTGCGCCGCGACACGTCCGACTCGGTCGACGGAACGGCTCGATGGCTGTGGCTCGCCTGGCTCGTCGCGGGCGACCTGTGGGCGGACGAGCTGTGGGAGCAGCTCGCGATGCGCGCCGTCCGGTTGGCGCGCGACACCGGACGCCTCGGGCAGGTGCCGATCGCCCTCACCTATCTCGCCGGCGTGCACGTCCACGCCGGGGACTTCCAGGTGGCGTCGAGCCTCCTCGACGAAGCGGACTCGATCAACGATGCCATCGGGGGCGCGCCGCTGCGGGCGACGGCCGTCGTCCTGCTCGCCTGGCGCGGCGACGAGGAGCACCTGTCCAGCGTCCTGGCCGCGGGTGTCCCCAATGCGTTGGAACGGGGAGAGGGACGGGCGATCGGTTTGCAGGGCTTCGTCAAGGCCCTGCTGTACAACGGGCTCGGTCGCTACCACGATGCACTCGTCGCCGCGCAGGAGGCGTGCGAGTTCGACGATGTCGGCGTCACCGGGTTCGGTCTGGTCGAGCTCGTCGAGGCCGCCGTGCGCGAGGGTGCGGACGACCTCGCTGCCCAAGGGCTGCGACGCCTCGAGCAGCGCGCTGGTGCGGCCGGCACCGAATGGGCGCTCGGGATGCTCGCTCGGTCACGGGCACTGGTCAGCACCGGTGACGAAGCCGACTCCCTCTATCGCGAGTCGATCGACCGGTTGGCTCGCTGCCGGATCGCGGTGCACCTCGCACGCGCTCACCTGTTGTACGGGGAGTGGTTGCGGCGCGAACAACGACGGGTCGACGCCCGCGATCACCTGCGGACGGCCTACGAGATGCTCCATCGGTTCGGGGTCGACGCCTTCGCCGAGCGGGCCCGCCGCGAGCTGGTCGCCACCGGCGAGACGGCTCGCGAGCGCGTGAGCGGGGTGCAGCACGCGCTCACCCCGCAGGAGGCACAGATCGCGCGGCTCGCGGCCGACGGGCACACCAACCCCGAGATCGGCAGCGAGCTCTTCATCAGCCCGCGGACCGTCGAGTACCACCTCAGCAAGGTGTTCACGAAGCTGGGCCTGCGGACGCGCCGCGAGCTCGTCCACGCACTGGCACAGCTCAGCCGGTGACCGCTCGCTCGTCGTCGCTCACACGGACGGCGGTCGTGTCGAGATGCCGTCGAGCACCACTCGTGCTTCCCGGTAGCTGTGGTACTCGGCGACGATCACGTCGCCGTCCATCGGGATGAGGCCGTGGATCGCCCACGTGTGCGGATCGATCTCGGTCACGTCGCCGGCGATCGGCACGTTCTCGTCCAGCAGCTCGCGGATGAACTGCATCTGATGATCGGGTGGTTGGGCTGGGTCGGTCATGGCTGATCCTTCCTGGTGAGGTGTCGAGATCGATCGCGAGCGATCCTTCCGACCGTCCCGGCTCGGCGGTGTTCGAGCAGCGCCGCGGTCACCGCGGCGGCGCACACCGTCGCGATGGCCGCCACGGCGACCGCAGGGCTCGTGACCGATGCGGCAAGCGGCACCCACAGCACCAGCAGAGCGGCGCCGAGGGTGACGCCGGGGCGGATGACACGGCGCGACAGGCAGCCGGCGTGCAGGACGGAGAGCGTCGCGAGGAACACGCTCACGGGGACCGCGACGGCGTATGCGGCCACGAACGGCGATGTCGGGATCGTGTGCCCAGCGTGCTCCACGGCCACGTGTAGCCCGGCGCCCAGCGCGGCGAGGGCAGCGAAGATCCCGTAGTGCCCGTAGCCCCAGAGGAACGAACGATCGCGGCGGTTCGCGAGGCCCTCACCGAAGGGTCCGAGGAAGTACAGCCACCACAGCGCGAACAACAGGACCAGCCCGGCGAGTGCAGTTGCCACCAGATCGACGCTCACACGACCTTCGCGCAGCACGGCATCGACGCCGGAGGAGGTCGCCACCAGGCTCTCTCCGAGCAGGATGATGGTGAACAGGCCATACCGCTCGGCCATGTGATGGGGATGCCACGTGGTCGGCAGCTTCCGCTCCGCCCACCGCGGGACAGCCAGCTCGGCCACGACGAGGGCGACGAAGATCGGCCTCGACCACCCGGGCGGCAGGAGGCCCGCCTCGTCGAGCGCGAGCCGGACGAGCCAGCCGACCTCTGCGATCGAGATGCCGATCGCGTACCGGCGGGCCGTCGATCCACGCTCGGGATCCTCGTGCCCCGCTCGCAGCCAGAGCGCCACGAGACCGATCCGCATGACGAGGTATCCGACGGTCACGGCCAGGTAGTCGTCGTCGACGACGGCCCGTCGGACGCCGGCGGCGAGCACCAGCACGCCTGCCATCTGGAGCAGCGTCAGCAGTCGGTACGGGACGTCGTCGGTGTCGTACGACGAGGCGAACCATGTGAAGTTCATCCAGGCCCACCAGATCGCGAAGAACACCTGGAGGAACGGTGCGAGCCCGCCGGCGAAGTCGCCCTCGGCGAGATGACGCGCGAGTTGTTCGGTGACGCCGGCGACGGCGATGACGAACGTCAGGTCGAACAGGAGCTCGAGCTGGCTCGCCCCGCGGTGCTGCTCGTCGATCGAGCGCGCCCGCATGGGGACGCAGATCCGCGGTCGTGCGAGCGATGTGACCACCAACCGCACCTCTGACGCGTCGGCGCTCACCTCAGAGCCGATCCTCCGGGGGCACGTACTCGAACGTCGGCCCCCACGTCGTCGCTCCATCGCCGGTCGGCATCTGCATCAGCGCCTGGGCCTGTGACTTCAACCGGTACATGAGTCCGATCGCATCGCCGAGCAGCTGCGGATGTCCGTCGAAGGCGCGGTCGAGCATGGCCAGCAGCTGGCTGTAGGTGCGGTCGAAGATGTGCTGCGCGTCGTGCGCCCGGACGTCCCCACCGGTTGCCCGACGAGGATTGGGCGCCATCGGCGCGATGCCGCCGAGATCAACCGTGATGATGTCGCCGGTCGGACCCGATCGCGGCGTGTCCCCGCGGCGATACCGCCGGCCCAGGTGCAGCTCCCTCATGCGGTAGAAGTGCCCGACCTCCTCGCGCTCGGGGTGGAACATCTCGTGGTCGCCGTCCCAGACGTCGTTCAGTGACGCACCCTCGCCTTGCTCGACGATCTCGTCCACGGCCTCGAGCGCGGAGGCGAGATCGATGACGGTGACGATCCGCCCGCTGCCGCCATAGGCCAGATCCGTCACCTGGCGGGCCGGCGTCCCGCGGAAGACCTCCCGCTCACCGAGGTCCGAGCACAGGTCGGGAAGGGCGCGGCGGATCGCTCCGTAGAACTGTGCGATCGTCTCGTACCCGTCGTCCTGCGGCAGCGCGCCGGGAGGTGCCGGCCGCTCGAAGTGCATGAACTGCTCCAGTGCTTCGTCGCCGTAGGGCCACAGCGACAGGTGGAAAGACGGGTCACCGTGGGGGAGCGAGCGGGGGTAGCCCGGCAGCATCCGGGGCACATCGAACTCGGGACGTCCACCGACCGCGTTCAACAGGTTCGCGGCGAGGGTGACGTGGAGCATCTCCTCCATGAGCACGCTCAGGAGCAGCTCGGTCGCAGCCGGATTGCGGGCCGGGTCGAGCGAGTACAGCGCGCAGAGATACGGGGGCACGGCAGCGTGCTCGAGCTCGATCGCACACTGCAGATGCATCAACATCCCATCCAGATCGGTCACGCGCCCCAACGGGCTGCTGATCCCGCTGCCGGCGCTCTCGCTGGTGGTCATGGCTCCTCCCTGGTCCCCCGGCAGGAGACCGGCCAGCCGACGGATCTGTGACAGCCGAGCGTTCTGCTGTGCGTCGAGTAGCGTCTCGTCGGCCTTCTCTCAGCCGAGGAGACGCGAGTGTTCGGTAGTGACGCTGAGATCGGCTTGCTCGGTCGAGACCAGGAACGCGACCTGTTCGAGCGCCTGCTCGACGACGTACGGGCCGGGCGCAGCCGCGTGTTGGTGCTCCGCGGCGAAGCGGGAGTCGGCAAGACCGCACTGCTCGATCACGTGGCCGTCCGCGCGTCGGGGTGCCGAGTTCTCCGGGCCACGGGCGCCGAGTCCGAGCTGCCGCTCGCCTTTGCCGGGTTGCACCAGATCAGTGCGCCGATGCTCGAACACGTCGCCCTCCTCCCGGTACCGCAACGCGACGCGCTTCGATCGGTGCTCGGCCTGATCGCCACGGACGCCGTCGACCGGTTCCTGGTGGGCGTGGCGACGCTCAGCCTGCTCGCCCACGCTGCCGACGAGCAGCCACTCGTCTGCCTGGTCGACGACGCACAATGGCTCGACCACGCCTCGGCCCAAGTCCTCGCCTTCGTGTCACGCCGGCTTCTCGCCGAGCGGGTCGCGCTCGTCTTCGCCGTTCGCGAGCCGAGCAACGCGACCGAGCTGGACGGATTGCCGAGTCGAACCGTCGGTGGACTGAGCAACGATGCTGCTCGTGCCGTGCTCGAACGGGCCAGTCCCGGACGGCTGGACGAGGACGTCCGCGATCGAATCGTCTCCGAGACGCGTGGCAACCCGCTCGCTCTGTTGGAGCTTCCGCGAGCGTTCACGGCTGCCGAGCTGGCCGGCGGGTTCGCGATGCCCACTGTGGGGTCGCTCGCGAACCACATCGAGGAGAGCTTCGTCCGACGCGTGCGGTCCCTTCCGACGGAGACTCGGCAGTTGTTGCTCCTCGCCGCGGCCGAGCCACTGGGTGACGTCGAGCTGGTGCGGCGCGCCGCGGCTCGGTTGGCGATCGACCCCGAGGCGGGCCGGCCGGCCGAGGCCGATGAGCTGATCGAGCTCGGCGCCCGGGTGCGATTCCGGCATCCACTGGTGAGGTCTGCCGCGTACCGACTGGGTTCGACCGTCGACCGTCGAAGCGTCCATCGCGCCCTGGCCGACGTCACGGATCCCGACCAGGATCCGGACCGTCGAGCATGGCATCGCGCCCATGCCACCGGTGAGCCGGACGAGGACGTTGCCGCCGACCTCGAGCGCTCGGCCGCCCGAGCACTGCTCCGTGGCGGTGTCGCCGCCGCCGCTGCGTTCCTCGAGCGGGCGGCGGCGCTGACACCAGATCCGGCTCGACGCGCTGGCAGGGCACTCGCTGCGGCGCAGGCGAAGTACGAGGCCGCGGACCTCGACGCGGCGGAAGCACTCCTCGTAGCGGCTGAACGCGGGCCGCTCGAGGGTCTCGGGCATGCACGGATCGCTCGGTTGCGCGCCCAGATCGTGTTCGCCCGCAGCCGCAGCAGCGACGCCCCGCCGCTGTTCCTCGAGGCCGCGAGACGGCTCGAATCCGTGGACGGCCGGCTCGCACGCGACGCGTACCTCGAGGCACTCGGCGCCGCCATGTTCGCCGGACGTCTGTGCCCCGACCCGGGTGAGCGCGGCATCGCCGAGGCTGCGCGGCGCACCGTCACCGGACCGGTCCCCGCACATCCGACCGCACAGTTGCTCGAGGCGATCTCGGTCAGGCTCACCGACGGGTACGCCGCGGCGGTCCCATCCCTTCGGCGAGCCCTCGACGCCTTCAGAGCGAGCGCTGAGCGGCCGGACGAGGACGTGGCGCGCTGGCTCTGGATGGCCTGCCCGGTCGCGCCCGATCCGGTCGCACCGGAGCTGTGGGACGACGAGGCGTGGCACGACCTGGCCTCTCGCGCCGTGCGCTTCGGGAGGGAGGCCGGTGCGCTGGGCATCCTCCCGGTCGCGCTCTCGACACGGGCAGCCGTGCACGTGTTCAACGGTGAGCTCTCTGTAGCCGCGTCGCTGATCGACGAGGCCGACCGGATCACCGCATCGACCGGCAGGCTCCCGATGCGCTACACGTCACTGCTCCTGCTCGCGTGGCGAGGTGACGAGGTACGGGCCACGACGGGCATCTCGGCGGCGATGCGCGACGCCACAGCGCGGGGCGAGGGCCGAGCCATCGGTCTGATCGGCTACGCGACGGCGGTGCTCAACAACGGTCTCGGCCGGTACGAGCACGCATTGCGCGGGGCGGAGGCCGCGTGCGAGCACGACGACATCGGCCTCCTCGGCTGGTCGCTCGCCGAGGCGGTCGAGGCAGCCGTGCGCAGCGGTCGACCTGCGCTCGCGGAGCCTGCTCTGCGGCAGTTGGAGGAGCGCGCCACCGCGTCGGGCACCGAGTGGGCCCTCGGGACGCTCGCGTGCTCGCGAGCCCTCGTCAGCACGGGGGACGCCGCCGACGATGCGTACCGCGATGCGATCGCACGTCTGAACCGCACGCGAATCGTGGTGCACCTCGCGCGGAGCCATCTCCTGTACGGCGAGTGGCTGCGGCGAGGGAACCGTCGGGCCGACGCGCGTGAACAGCTCCGCACGGCGCACGACATGTTCGTCCGGATGGGAGCCGAGGCGTTTGCCGAACGAGCCAGGCGTGAGCTCGTCGCCACAGGCGAGACGGCCCGCAAGCGCGTGCCGGCGGTGCACGACGCACTCACGCCCCAGGAGGCCCAGGTGGCACGGCTCGCATCAGAGGGTCGCACGAACCCCGAGATCGGCGGCGAGCTGTTCATCAGTCCCAGGACCGTCGAGTACCACCTGAGCAAGGTCTTCATGAAGCTCGGGGTCCGGACGCGTCGGGAGCTGCCGCTCGCGATGGGTCACGTCGAGCGTTGAGCGTCCCGTGATCGATGCCGTGCCCAGCGCGCACGACTAGGGACACGCACTGGGCAGTCCACGGAGGCGACGAGCGGCACGTCGGCGTCATCGTCGCAGGGTCGTCGACGTGGCGGGGTGACGGCACCGACAACGAGTACTGGAGGACCGCCCGTGCCGACCCGACCTGCCAACGTTCGACCTGTCCGATCGACCTGCGGATCCGCCCTCGAGGCGGTCGCCGCCGACTTCACGCAGCTCCGACCCCGCCTGCTCGGCATCGCCCATCGCATCCTCGGCAACCGGTCCGAGGCCGAGGACATCGTGCAGGACGCGTGGGTGCGGTGGCAGACATACGACCGGAGCACGGTGCAGAGCCCCACCGCGTTCCTCGTCACGACGACCACTCGGCTGGCGATCAATGCGGCACAGTCGGCCCGCCGCCGACGCGAGACTTGCGTCGACCGGTGGCTGCACGACCCTGTCGACGTACGCGACGACCCCCAGCTCGACACCGAGCACCGCGATGATCTCGACCTCGGCGTCGTCATGCTCCTGGAGCGGCTGTCGGCTCGCGAGCGAGCGGTGTTCGTCCTGCGCCGGGCCTTCGACTACGAGTACGCGGAGATCGCCGCCGTCGTGCACCTCACCGAGGCGAACGTCCGTCAGCTGGTCAGCAGGGCGGGCAAGCGCATGGGCACGGGCTCGCGTCGCGAGGTGGGCGTCAGCGAGCAGCGACGGTTGATGCACGCCCTCGTCGCGGCGGCACGGCACGGCCATGTCGCCGCCCTCGAGAGCGTGCTCAGCGCGAGAGCGCATGGAGAGTCGCGCGAACGCGTGTGTGCGGCCTAGCCGAAATCGTGCCCGACATCGGGACTTGGGTCTCTGACGAAGTGCTGCCGGACAGCGCACCCTGACGCCGCGGGCCCCGGCGGATGCCTCGAGCGGGCCCCGAGGAGCGGATGATGCACTCAGATCTCTCGGTGCGGTGGCGCGGCGCGACTCGAGCGCCGATCGCCATCCTCTCGGGCGGCGTCCTCCTCGCCGCGCTGGCAGGCTCCGGCCTGATGTCGGCGTCGGCATCGAGCCCGCCCACCCGATCGACCTTCACCGCGGTGGTGCCGTGTCGCCTGATCGACACCCGCATCGACGGCAGCACGCTCGGCGAGACGAGCACGCGGACCGTGCAGGTCACGGGTTCGAACGGCGAGTGCGACATCCCGGCCGGAGCGACCGGGGTGTCGTTGAACGTCACGATCGTCAACCCCACGGCGAGCAGCTTCCTCACGGTGTGGCCCGCCGACCGGTCGATCCCGACCGCGTCGAGCTTGAACTGGGTCGGCGGTCAGGCTCCCACCCCGAACGCCGTGAGCTCTGCGCTCTCCGCGGCCGGTGCGGTGAGCTTCTTCAACGCGGCCGGCACGGTCGACCTGGTCGCCGACGTCAACGGCTACTACGCGCCCGCGGTCATCGTCGCCGACGGCCCGCAGGGGCCGCGTGGGCCGATCGGCTCGACGGGCGCCACCGGACCCGCGGGCGCGACCGGGCCGATGGGCCCCGCCGGCGCGAACGCCGACTCGAACCGCCTCTCCGACGATCAGCTGGCCCGGCTGCAGTGGGCACAGGACCCGGGCCGCGCGGGCATCCACCTCGTCGGCGCAGGACCCATCGGGGTCGCCTTCGATGCCGTCGACATCTGGGTCGTCAACTCGCTCTCCGACACGGTGTCGAGGATCGACCGGGTCACCGGTGCGGTGAGCGACTTCCCGACCGGTGATGCGCCGACGGGCATCGCCTTCGACGGCTCGCACCTCTGGATCACCAACTCGGGCTCGGACTCGGTGTCGAAGCTGGATCCGACCGACGGCACCAAGGTCGACTACCCGGTGGGTTCGCAGCCGAGTGGGGTGGCGTTCGACGGGACGAGCGTCTGGGTGGCGAACTCGGGTTCGGACTCGATGTCGAAGCTGGATCCGACCGACGGCACCAAGGTCGACTACCCGGTGGGTTCGCAGCCGAGTGGGGTCGCGTTCGATGGGACGAGCGTCTGGGTGGCGAACTCGGGTTCGGACTCGGTGTCGAAGGTGAACAGGGCGACCGGCACGAAGGTCGACTTCCCGGCCGGTGACGGTCCGACCGGGCTCGCCTTCGACGGGACGAACCTGTGGGTCGCGAACAGCACTGCAGGCACCGTGTCGAAGCTGAACCCGACCACCGGCAGCAAGGTCGACCACGCCACGGCGGCGAACCCGCAGGCGATCGCTTTCGACGGCTTCCGGATCTGGATCACGTCTCAGAACAGCAACACCGTGTCGAAGATGGATCCGGTGCTCGGGACGCGCGTCGACTACGCGGTCGGCAGCAACCCTCGCGGGGTGGCCTACGACGGCGTGAACATCTGGGTGACGAACTTCGCCGACGGCACGATCACGAAGCTGATCCCGTGATGAGCAGAATGACGCGTTGGTCCACGTTCGCCGCCGGTGGTGCGGCCATGGTGCTCCTCGTCGGAGCGGGGGCGCCGCTCGCCGCATCCGACAGTACCGCCACGGCTTCATCGCTGTTCTCCCCGATCGCGCCCTGCCGCCTGCTCGACAGCCGGATCGACGGTTCGACGATGGGTGAGGGTGCTGTCCGCACCGTGCAGGTCACCGGTCACTCCGGTGACTGCTCCATCCCGATCGAGGCGACGGCCGTCTCGCTGAACGTGACGATCGTCGACCCCACCGCGAGCAGCTTCCTCACCGTGTGGGCCGCCGATCGATCGATCCCGACCGCGTCGAGCCTCAACTGGGTCGCCGGGCAACGACCCACGCCCAACGCCGTCATCACCGCGCTGTCGCCCACCGGTGCGGTGAGCCTGTTCAACGCGGCCGGCGCCGTCGACGTGGTCATCGACGTCAACGGCTACTACGCCGCCGTACCGGACGGAGCCATGGGCCCAGCCGGTACGAGGGGTCCGTCGGGCCCCACAGGGTCGCCGGGTGCGACGGGTCAGGTCGGGCCGAAGGGACCCGACGGTGCGGCGAATCGCATCAACCTCACCCAGATCGCGCTGTTGCGATGGGACCAGGATCCCGGCCGTGCCGCCGCGTACCCGGCGGGCACGAACCCGTGGGACATCGCGTGGGACGGATCGAACCTGTGGATCACCAACACCTTCGCCAACCGGTTGTCGAAGATGAACCCGCGGACCGGAGCCAGGGTCGACTACCCGAGCGGAGCCGAGCCTCGAGACGTGATCTTCGACGGGACGAGCATCTGGGTGACCAACGCCTCCGACGACACCGTCTCGAGGTTCGATCCCGCCACCGGGTCGAGGGTCGACTTCGCGACGGGCGATCGCCCGCACGGGCTCACCTTCGACGGCACCAACATCTGGGTCACCAACCGCGACTCCAACACGGTCTCGAAGATGGACCGGACGACCGGTGCGAGGGTCGATTACCCGATGGGCAGCTCCCCGTGGGACGTCACGTGGGACGGCACGAACATCTGGGTCGTGAACTACCACTCGAGCACCGTGTCGAAGGTGGATCCGGCCACCGGCGACCGGACCGACCATCCTGTGGGTGTCAACCCGATCGGTGTCATGTTCGACGGGACGAACATCTGGACGTCGAACTACGGCAACGACACCGTGTCGAAGGTGAACCGCGCGACGGGCACGCGAGTCGACTACGCCGTCGGACTCGACCCGGTCGGCCTCGCGTTCGACGGCCGCCACCTGTGGGTCACCAACTACGGCGCCGACACGTACTCGAAGATGGACCCGAAGAACGGCACGAAGGTCACGTATCCGGCCGGCACCAGGCCCGGCGGCGTCCTGTTCGACGGGATGAACATCTGGATGATCAACATCTGGTCGCACGACGTGTGGCGGATCATCCCCTGACCCCGGTGCCGACGAATGGGACGTCGCCGCCGCAGAGGTTAGAAAGGAGGGGACCCGACGACGCCGCGTCGCCCTCCCGCCCCCGGAGCAGCCAGATGCCACCCACCTCACACGTGTCCGATGTCGACCACGGTCGGCTCGAGTCAGCAGTGCGCGAGATCCTCGCCGCCGTCGGTGAAGATCCCGACCGCGACGGCCTCCGCGACACGCCGCAGCGAGTGGCGCGGATGTACGCCGAGGTGCTGCGAGGGATGCACGAGGATCCGCGCACCCACCTGACCACGACCTTCGACGCGAACCACGACGAGATCGTGCTGGTGCGCGACATCCCGTTCTCGTCGATGTGCGAGCACCACATGGTCCCGTTCCTCGGCCACGCGCACGTCGGCTACCTGCCCGGCAAGAGCGGTCGCATCACCGGGCTGTCGAAGCTCGCCCGCCTCGTCGACGGGTATGCGAGCCGCCTGCAGGTGCAGGAACGGCTGACGAACGAGATCGCGACCGCCATGGAAGCCGTCCTCGAACCGGCCGGTGTCATCGTCGTGCTCGAAGCCGAGCACCTCTGCATGTCGATCCGCGGCGTCAAGAAGCCCGGCGCGCTGACGATGACGTCCGCCGTCCGCGGTCACTTCCGCGACGACCCGCGGGCGCGTGCCGAGGCGCTGAGCCTCATCGACTCACCTCGCCGCCGCTGACCCGCCCCATGATCGCGCCCGAGCAGCTGATCGTCTCGCGCCTCGTCGGGTCCGTGCCGATCGTGCTCGGGGGTGCGCGCCACGAGATCGCGGCGCAGCTGGCTCGTCCGGTGGACTGGGGCGACGCCCACGTGACGGCCATCGTGTGGGCAGTCGACGAAGCCGTCGAGGGCCTCGTCCTGGTGCACCACCGGTTGCACGGATGGTCGTGCCCCGGCGGGCATCTCGATCCCGGTGAGACACCGATCGACGCGGCGCAGCGCGAGCTCGCCGAGGAGACGGGGTTGAACGCGCCGCTCCGCGCGCAGCCGGTGACGTTGAGCGCCTCGGTCGGCTGCGCGAGGGTTGCGGGTGCTCGGCACTGGACCCTCGGGTTCGTCTGCGTGGTCCCGTCAGCGGCTGCGCTCCGGTCCGAAGCGGAGCAGCGTGCGTCGTGGTTCCCACTCCGCCACCTGCCCGAACCCCGGGCCGCCGACATCGACCGGGTCGCCACCTCACTGGCCCATCTCGTGTCACGAGGCGGGCCGTCGCCGGCCGACTAGGCTCTTGATCGGCGATCCCGCCTTCGATCGGATCGAGATCAGTCATGCCGGAACCGTCATCGGCGCCTTCGGGTGCGCGCGTCGCCGTCGGCCTGATCGTGGTGCTCACCACGATCGCGGTGACCCTGCAGCTGACGCCCGTGCCCGGCCCACCCCATGCCGCAGCGATCGACCAGCCGACCGGCAACGCCCAGGCGACCGTCGAGACCGATCCGGTGCTCGAAAGCGGCGACGCTGCCGACGACGCGGCGATCTGGTACGACCAGGCGAACCCGTCACGCTCGGTCGTGATCGGCAACAACAAGAAGGGCACCCTCGAGGTGTACGGCCTCGACGGGCACCGCATCCAGCGCATCACCGGCGGCTTCTTCGGCAACGTCGACGTCCGACGCGGCTTCGTCACGGGCACGGGTCCCGCCGACCTCGCCGTCGTGTGGCGCAGCGGCATCCGCGTGTTCCGCGTCAACCCGGGGACGCGAACGCTCACGAACATCACCGACACGTCGACCGGTTCGATCCCTGTGCCGACCGGGGGTGAGGGGCTGTGCCTCTACCGCAGCCCGACGACGGGCCGCATGTACACCTTCGTCAACTCGCGGGCCGGCCACGTCGCGCAGTACGAGCTCACCGACAACGACGGCGACGGCCGCGTCGAGGGCACGCTGCGCCGCGACTGGGCGATCGGTTCGGAGACGGAGGGGTGCGTCGCCGACGACGAGCTCGGTCACTTCTACATCAGCGAGGAGGGCACGGGCATCTGGAAGTACTCGGCCGAGCCCGACGCGCCCGTCGGAACAGGTGATCGCACCCTGGTCGACACCACGGTCGAGCGCGGTGGGCACATCCTCCCCGATGTCGAGGGCCTGACCATCGTGTACCAGCCCGGTGGCACCGGCTACCTCATGGCGTCCTCGCAAGCAGCGTCGGACGAGCTCAACTCGGTGATGGTGTACGAACGCCAGGACGGCAACGCGTTCGTGCGCAGCTTCCAGGTCGAAGCCGGTGAGCTCACCGACAACTGCGGCCGAACGGACGGCATCGATGCCCTGGCCGCCGACCTCGGGCCGGCGTTCCCGTTCGGCGTGTTCGTCTGCCAGGACAACGCGAACACGGCTCCGGCGCCGGGCAACCAGAACTTCAAGCTCGTGCCCCTCGAGCGTGTCGTCGGCCTGGCCGGCGCCCAGCCCCCGACCAGCTCGACGACCACCACCACCGACCCTCCCGACGAGTCGTCGACGACCTCGACGACCGAGGTCCCCGAGGACACGTCCACCTCGTCGAGCACGTCGTCGACGAGCACCTCGACCACATCGACGACGACCACGACGACGCCGTCGACGACGACCACCAGCACGTCGACCACGACGACGACCACCACCACCAGCACGACCACGACGACGACCACGCCGCCGGCGTCGTCGATCAGTTTCGTCGACCGGGCGGTCAGCAACGCCAACGCCCGCACGCACACCGTCACGATCCCGTCCTCGGTGCGTGCCGGCGACACCATGTTGCTGCTGATCGCGACGAACACCACGGGCACGATCGGCTCTCCGACCGGCGTGACCGGGTGGACCCAGCTGTCGTCGCTGGCCGCAGGGTCGGGCCGATCGGCCGTCTGGCGCAGGACCGCGACGTCAGCCGACGCAGGACGGGCGGTGCGCGTGACCATCTCGTCGATGACGAAGGCCAACTTCGTGGTCGCCGCCTACCGCGGCGTGTCCACCTCCTCGCCCGTCGCCGCCTTCGCCACTGCCACGTCCACGTCTGGACGCACTCACGCGACGCCGACGGTCTCCATCTCCCGCGCCGGCAGCTGGGTCGTGTCGTACTGGACGCACAAGGACTCCTCCACGACGACCCTCACCGCGCCGAGCGGGGTGCAGGTCCGGTCGAACAGCACCCAGTCCGGATCGGGTCGCGTCGTCGGGCTCGTCGCCGACAGCGGTGGGCCGGTGCCGACCGGATCGTACGGCGGGTTGAACGCCACCGGTGCCGCCAACGCGTCGAGCGCGCACATGTGGAGCATCGTGCTCGCGGGAGCGTGACTCGGCAGGTCGCCGTGACGCCGCTCGTCCGCTCGGACGTCAGCCCGAGACAGCGGCCCGGATCGACTGTCGCAGCGAGCCCATGGTGGCGATGACGGCCGACGGCTCGTAGCCGCAGTGCGCCATGCAGTTGGCGCAGCGCGGGTCGCGACCACGACCGTACGTGTCCCAGTCGGTCGTCTCGACGAGCTCGCGATACGTCTCGACGTAGCCGTCGCCCAGCAGGTAGCAGGGGCGCTGCCAGCCGAACACCGAGTAGCTCGGGATCCCCCAGGGTGTGCAGCGCAGGTCGGCCTTGCCCTCGAGGAAGTCGAGGAACAGCGGGGAGTGGTTGAGTCGCCAGCGCTTGCGACGCCCGTCCGCGAACGCGGCACGGAACAGCTCGGTGGTCTGCTCGGTGGGGAGGAAGTGCTCCTGATCGGGAGCCTTCTCGTACGCGTATCCGGGCGAGATCATCATCGCGTCGACCTCGAGCTCGTCGTTGAGGAAGTCGAGCACCCCGCGCACCGTCTCGGGCGTGTCGGTGTTGAAGAACGTGGTGTTCGTGGTGACGCGGAAGCCGCGGGACTTGGCCTCCCGGATGGCATCGATCGCCTGGTCGAACACGCCCTCGCGCGCGACTGCCTCGTCGTGACGCTCACGCAACCCGTCGATGTGCACCGCGAACGAGAAGTAGGGCGACGGTTCGAAGAGGTGCAGCTTGCGCTTCAGCAACACACCGTTGGTGCACAGGTAGACGAACTTGCGGCGCGCCACGAGCTCGCGCACCATGCGATCGATGTCGGGGTGCAGGAGCGGCTCGCCACCCGCGATCGAGATCATCGGCGCGCCGCACTCCTCCATCGCGGCGATGGCCTGCTCGACGCTGACTCGCTGACGCAGCACCTCGGTCGGGTGCTGGATCTTGCCGCAGCCCGGGCACTCGAGGTTGCAGGCGAACAGCGGCTCCATCTCGACGATCAGCGGGTAGTGCTTGCGGCGGAGAACCTTGTTCTTCACGAGGTAGGCGCCGATGCGAACGGCTTGTCGGGTGGGGATGCTCATGGTCTGACCTCCGCCGGCAGCGCGAACGCCACCGATTCGACGTGCTCGATCCGCTCCTCGACCGCGATCGGCCCCAGCCCACCGATCGCCGCGACGACCTCGCGCACCTTCCACTCGGGCGCCGATGCGCCGGCGGTGATCCCCACTGCGGCGACGCCGTCGAGCCATTCGAGCGCGATGTCCTCACATCCGTCGACGAGATGGGCGGTCGCACCGGAGCGCGCGGCGACCTCTGCCAGACGGAGCGAGTTCGACGAGTTCTGGGATCCGACCACGAGCATGAGGTCGACGTCGGGAGCCACGGCGGCGACAGCCTCTTGCCGGTTCTGCGTGGCGTAGCAGATGTCCTCGCTGCGTGGCCCGACCAGCGATGGGTAGCGAGACCTGAGGTGGTCGACGATCGTGGCTGCCTCGTCGACGGCGAGCGTGGTCTGCGTGAGGTAGGCCACCCGCTCGGGGTCGCGCACGTGCAGCCGGTCGATCTCGTCGATCGACCCGACGAGCGTGATGCGATCGGGGGCCTCACCCACGGTGCCCTCGACCTCTTCGTGACCCTCGTGCCCGATGAGGACGACGTCGTAGTCACGAGCGACGAACCGCCGTGCCTCGGAGTGCACCTTGGCCACGAGGGGACAGGTTGCGTCGATGACGGTGAGATCTCGCCGCTCGGCTGCCTCGCGCACCTCCGGCGCGACACCGTGGGCTGCCAGGACGACGACCGACCCGGGCGGCACGTCGTCGACCTCGTGGACGAACACGGCGCCTCGCGCTTCGAGGCCCCGCACGACGTGTGTGTTGTGGACGATCTGGCGGCGGACGTAGACGGGCGGTCGGAAGCGATCGAGGGCGCGCTCGACGATCTCGATCGCTCGCTCGACCCCCGCGCAGAACGAGCGTGGGCTGGCGAGCAGCACCTGCCGTGGGCCCGTCACCTGCCCCCAACGCTCGACCGCCGGCATCACGCTCGAGATGCGGCGACGCGCCAGCCGGAGGCGGCGAAGGGTGCCGGGCGACGCGAGCCGGTGCGACGGCGTGTCGAGCACGATCCGCACGACGGCGAGCGGTCGTGGCCGCTCGTCGGTGGACACCCCGGCGGCGAGCCATGCCGACTCCATGTCGACCGCGACCGCGCCGTCGGCAGCGAGGTCGGTGCGCGTGGTGCCCGTCGCCAGGCGCTCGCTCGTCACCAACGGTCCGCAATGCACGGGCAGGCCGAGCGCAGCGACCTCACGCGCGAGCAGCGGTGCAGCGGGAAGGGGGAGGCGCACCGTCCCGTCGCTCGAGCGCAACTCGGACGCAACCACGACGTCACCCGGTCGGAGGTTCGGGTCGATCGCGCCGCACACGCCGACGATCGCCACCGGCTCGTGCCACGCCAGCCGAGCCGCGAGTCGCCGGGCGGCATGCTCGGATCGCCGCCGGCCCATGCCGGTGCGGTGCACGTCGGCTCGCCGGGCACCGCGGCGCGCGGCCGCGGCTTCCACTCGCAACGGTGCGAGGACGCACAGTTCGTCGTCAGGCACGGGTGTCACCTCCTTCGAGCGCGCGCAGGTATCGGCCCAACGCGGTGACCGGGAAGACCAGTCGGTACAGGTGGTAGTTGATGTAGAAGTCGCGCGGGAACCCCGTTCCGGTGAAGTAGGGCTCGTCCCACGATCCGTCGGCGCGCTGGTTCTCGACCAGCCACGTCACCCCTCGACGCGCTGCGTCACCCAAGCGGTGCGCAGCGATCAACGCGAGCAGCGCCCAGGCGGTCTGCGATGGTGTCGAGGCGCCCGTGCCGATCCACGAGTCGTCGGCGTACGAGCGGAGGTCCTCGCCCCAGCCGCCGTCCTCGTTCTGCACCGCCTCGAGCCACGACACCGCGCGCTCGACCCGGTCGTCCTCGCGACTGACGCCGGCCGCGATGAGGGCGGGTACCGCGGCACCCGTTCCGTACAGGTGGTTGGCGCCCCAGCGCCCGAACCACGAGCCATCGGGACGTTGCTCGCGCGACAGCCACTCGATCGCTCGGTGCATCACGGCCCGGTCGACCGTGTCGCCGCGGTCGACATCGATCAGGTGGCCCATCATCTCGACCACGTGCGCCGTGACGTCGGCCGAGGGAGGGTCGATGACGGCCCCGAAGTCGCAGAACGGGAGCTGCGGCGGCAGGGGGCTGTCGTTGTCGGCATCGAACGCCCCATACCCGCCCGACGAGCTCTGCATCCCGTTCAGCCAGCGCACACCGCGCTCGACGGCACCGTCGATGCGGCCGCGATCGGTGTCACGCAGTCGGTCGAGCGCGAGGACCACCTCGGCCGTGTCGTCGATGTCGGGGTAGTTGTCGTTGGCGAACTCGAAGGCCCAACCGCCCGGCGCGAGGTGAGGACGCTGCACGCTCCAGTCGCCGCGGACGCGCACCTCCTCGTCGACCAGCCACCGACCGGCCCGAGCGAGGCGTGGGTCGGCCGCGTCGACGCCGGCATCGACCAGCGCCACGGCCGCGAGTGCCGTGTCCCAGACGGGGGACTGGCACGCCTCGAGCCGGCGCATCGAGCGGTCGGGCTCCCAGATGGAGAAGCGGTCGAGACCGTCGAACGCAGCCTGCATGACCGGATGGTCGAGCCGGTACCCCTGGAGGTGGAGGGCCATCATCGAGTACACCCACGGCGGTTGGATGCCGCCCCAGCTGCCGTCGGCCTCCTGCCGAGCCAGGATCCACCGCTCGGCTCGGCTCATCGCCAGTCGACGCAATGGCCGCAACGGATGGCGCTCGTACCGGTGCAGCACCCGGTCGAGCTGCTGGAAGCGTCGGCCGGTCGAGCCCGCCGGCCTCGGCTCGAGCTCGGGCCGCGTGCGGCCCGTGCGCAGCTCGTCGAGATCGACGGCGGTGTCGTGGACCGGCCGATGTGCGCCCACGATCGTCAGCGGCACGATGGTCTGGCGGGCCCAGCAGGCGAAGTCGTAGATGTTCAGCGGTGCCCACCGGGGGAGCAGGATCACCTCGGGCGGCATCGCGGGGAGGTCGTCCCAGTGCCAGAGGCCGAACAGCGCCATCCAGATCCGGGTGAACACGCGCGTGCGCTCGAGCCCGCCCGCGTCGCGGACGTACTCGGCGGCGAGCGCCATGTGGCGGGCACCGGCCGGGTCACCGGCGAGCCGCAACGCCCAGTACGCCTCGACGGTCGTCGAGAGGTTGGGTGGGCCACCGTAGAAGTTCGACCACGTGCCGTCGTTGCGCTGGTTGCTGCGGATCCAGTTGGCGGCCGCGGCGGTGAGATCGGGTGTGCGGACGCCGAGGAACTCGCGCAGGAAGAGGTCCTCGGCGTCCATCGTGACGTTGGTCTCGAGCTCACCCTTCCACCAGCCGGCCTCGTCCTGCGCGGCGAAGAGCGCCTCGACGGCGCGCTCGAGCGCGTCGCGAACGGCGTCGACACCCACGAGATCGAGCTCAGGCTGGGCCGAGCGCATGTCAGAAGTTCCGCTCCACGACGAAGTGGGCCAACTCCGACAGCTCGTCGACCGCTGCCTCGACGAGCCCGACGCCGTGCAGAGCATCGAGAGCTGCGGCGAGATGTGACGAGGCGAGCTCGTACACCCGAGCACGTGCGCCTGCGCCGTCGAGCTGCTCGGCCAGGCGGGCGACGACGTCGTCGGTCATCTCGCCCTGGAACGCGCGCCGGATCTCGGCGGCGAGCGGCCCGCCCGCCTCCATCGCGACGGCAACCGGCATCGACTTCTTCCGCTGCCGCAGATCGCTGCCCACCGGCTTGCCGGTGACGCCGGGGTCGCCCCAGATGCCGAGCACGTCGTCGACCGCCTGGAAGGCGATGCCGAGCTCGCTGCCGTACCGCTCGAGCGCCGCCACGGCGGCGTCGGTCGCCCCGGCGAGCACCGCGCCGATGGCGACGGACTGGGCGAGCAGGGCACCCGTCTTGTCCGCCTCCATCTGCACGCACGCAGCGAGGTTGACCTCAGGCGAACGGTCGAGCGCGGTGTCCTGCGCCTGCCCACCGATGATGGCGGTGCTGGCCGCGGCGAGCCGCCGGGCGGCGGCCAGCTCGGCCGGACCGGCGTCGTCGAGCAGCACGTGGAACGCCAGGGTGTGCAGGGCGTCGCCGACGATGATCGCGTCACCGACCCCGTACACGTCCCACACCGTGCGGCGATGTCGCCTGGTGCGGTCGTCGTCGATGATGTCGTCGTGCACGAGCGAGAAGTTGTGGACGAGCTCGAGCGCCACCGCGCCGGGGATCGCCGTCGCGGCCTCGCCGCCCGCGGCCTCGGCGCCGAGCACGGCGAGGGCCGACCTGACCCCCTTGCCGGCATTGCCCGAGCTCGGCGTCCCGTCGGGTTCGACCCAGCCGAAGTGGTACTCCGAGGGCAGGCGCAGGAGCGGGTGGAGCGACGCGATGGCCTTGCGCAGCGCGGGCTCGACGAGCCCGCCGGCCCGGGCGAGGACGGTCGGTTGGGTCATGCCGCGGCTCCTCTCGGCGTGTGATCGGCTGCGAGGTGGCGGCGGGCTGCCTGTGCAGCAGCGACACCACTGCGGACCGCGCCCTCCATCGTGGCGGGCCAGCCTGTGTCGGTCCAGGCTCCGGCGAGGAACACGCCGGGAAGGTGTGTCGCCGTGCCCGGCCGGTGCGCGGCCGTTCGCGGCCCGCCGCGGAACGTGGCGACGGGGTCGCGCGTCACCATCGACGACACCACCTCGGCGGTGCGCGCCGCGGGCAGCAGCCGGCAGAGCTCGTCACCCATCAGGGTGGTGAGCTCATGCCGCGAGCTCGGCAGGTGCTCGTCGGCAGCAGACAACGAGATGGCTACCATCTGATGACCCGCGGGCGCGCCCGACGAGCTGGTGCGATCGAATGCGAACTGCACCGGTGAGTGCAGTCCCGCGAAGAACGGCTCCTCCATGACGACGCGATCGTAGAGGAGGTGCACGTTGACGATCGCCGACCTTTCCAGTCGGCCGAGGTCGACGGCGGTGTCGAACGCCTCGCGCGGCAGCACGCGCCCGACGACGTCGTGGGGGAGCGCGACCACGACAGCTCGCGCGTGGACCTCCTCGCCCGAGACCGTGAGCCGTGGGCCGCGCTCGTCGCTCGTGACCGACTCGACCCGTGTGCGGGTGCGCACGTCGACGCGCAGGTCACGCAACGTGCGGGCCGCGGCGTCACCGTGGAGCCGTTGGAGCGGCACGCGGGACCAGCCGATGTCGGCCCCGTCGGCTCGATCGAGCAGGCCCGTCCGGAAGACCTTCGTGGCGAGCGCCAGAGACGCGTCCCGAGCGTGCAGGTTGACGGTGGGCAGGCAGACGAGGTCCCACAGTGCCGACAACGCCTGCTCGCTCGTGTGCCGTGCACCGAGCCATTCGCCGAACGAGCGCTCGTCGAGGGTCGGGTCGGCCGGGTCGAGGCGCCGGAGCGCGAACGCGGTCCGCGCCGCCCGCAACCGATCGACGAGCCTGAGGTGTCGATACGTCGCGAGCGACGGCGCGAGGTGCAGCGGGGCCGGGAGCTTCACCCGGTGGAGGCTGTCGACGACGCCGTCCGGGCTGCGCACCACGACCTCCATCCGGTCCTGCAGCTCGACGTCGCCCGACGAGCCGATGCGATCGAGCAGGGCGCGGTACTCGGTGCAGCAGCGCATGAACACGTGCTGGCCGTTGTCGTAGGTGAGGCCGTCGTGCTCGAACGACCAGGTCGCACCACCGAGGCGCGGGGCGTGCTCGAACAGCGTCACGGCGGCACCCTCGTCGGCGGCACGGATGGCCGCAGCGATGCCGGCGAGGCCGCCTCCCACCACCACGACGTCGGGCACCGGATCGATGGTCACCGGGCGGCCCCGACCAAGCTGCGCGCGGCCACCCACACCTTCTCACGCGTGCTGAGCGACACCCGTCCACGCAGCACCGAGGCCGGGTCGTCGGTGATGCGCACGAGCAGCTGTCGGTAGATGCCGGCCATCGTGGCGACGCACGACCGGCTGCGGCGGTCGAGCAGCGGCAGCAGCCGCGACCCTCGTTCGAAGAAGCTCTCGGCGATCGTCGCGTAGTGGCTCACGAGGTCGCGCACCGCGTCCTCGGGGCCGTCGAGATCGTGATGGCAACCGAACCGTTCGATGTCCTCGAGCGGCAGGTAGACGCGCCCCATGGATCGGTCCTCGACGATGTCCCGGAGGATGTTGGTGAGCTGCAGGGCGACGCCGAGCTCGTCGGCGAGCGCCGGAGCGGTGCCCGGGCTGGTCGACCCGAACACGCCGAGCGACAGGCGGCCGACCGAGCCGGCGACGAGCCGGCAGTAGCGCTCGGTCTCGTCGCGGGTGCGATACACCGCGCCGTTGGAATCGGCGCGGCAGCCCTCGACGATCTCGGCGAACGCGCCGACCGGCACCGCGAAGGCGGACGCGGCATGGTGCACGCCGACGAGGACGGGGTCGTCGGCGTCGGGCAGCTCTCCGGCGGCGAGCGCAGCGATCTGCAGGTCGACCTCGGCCAACCCTTCCAGCTTGTCGCGGGTGGGGCGGTCGCTGTCGGCGATGTCGTCGATGCGTCGGGCGAAGGCGTACAACGCGGACATCGCGTCGCGCTTCGGGCCCGGGAGCAGCCGGATGCCGTACGAGAAGTTCTTCGCCTCGGTTCGGGTGATCTCCTGACAGCGCGCGAGGGCGGCCTCGACCGTGATCATGCCGCCGTCCTCGATCGCGACCCGTGCCGTGGCGCACGGACTGAGTTGGTCAACAGGCGGGCGGCGTGCATCGCCACACGGCGCTTCGACGGGCGGCACCCGTGGCCGAGCACGTCGTGGTCGGCGTCGCGGATGGCGTCCACCGTGGCCAGCCCGCCCGCCACGAATCCGGCCACCGCGAGGCGCGCCCACCCGTGGAGCTGCCGCACGAGCGTCGGTCCGGACGACAGCAGCGACGCAGCTCGGGTGGCCTCGACCGACACCACGTGCCGCAGCGGCGGCGAGGCGGTGGCCGCGAGGACGTCGTCGGGGTCGCAGCCGCTCGTGGCGAGGTCGTCGAGTGGCAGGTAGATGCGGCCGTCGCGTGCGTCCTCGCCCACGTCCTGGAGGTGTTCGACGATCTGCAGGGCGGTGCACACGTCGTCGGACAGCGCCTCGTTGCTGGGTGTGGTCGAGTCGAAGACGGCGAGCACGAGCCGGCCGACGGGGTTCGCCGAGAGCCGGCAGTATCCGAGCAGGTCGTCGAAGCTGCCGTACCGGTTCTGGTGCTGGTCTCGTCGGTTGGCCTCGATCAGGTCCCGGCACAGGCCCACGTCGACCTGGTGGGCGCGGATGACCGGGGTCAGTGCGCCGACGAGTGGGTGCACCGCCGTGCCACGAACCGCATGGTCGAGATCGGCCTCGAGCCAGTCGAGCGCGGCGAGGCGATCACCGTCGTACCGGTCGCCGACATCGTCCACCAATCGGGCGAAGCCGTAGATGGCCACGAGGTCGTCGCGGACGCCCGGAGGGAGGGCTCGCAGCGCGACCGGGAAGTTCTCGTGCGCGCGCTGCTGACGGATCGAGTCGATGCCGGGCAGCCCCGGCGGCATCGCGGCGCGTCCATCGGCGCTGATGATCCTCTCGACGGCCGGCACGTTCTCCCGTTCAGAGTTGAGTGATGGTCCCCGGTCCATGATGGCACAGCGCCGCGCGCTGGTGAGCGGAGCAATCGCTGCTGCAATCGGGTCTCAGCTGGTCAGCGCGGTCAGCGCCGCCGTTCACCCCGGTACATCCACCGCACGCCGGCTCGGTGCAGCGGAGGAAAGGCCACGCGCGCCAGGTGCGCGGCCCGCAACCATCGAGGCCGGAACTGCTCGGCGCGGCGGCGCAGCACGGCGGCGAGGACCGCATCGGCGACGACCCCCGGTTCGATCGGTCGCGGCTGCCCGACGCGCAGGTCGCGTCGGTCGGCGAACGACGTCGCGACCGGCCCTGGTTCGATCAACGAGACGTGCACGCCCGAGCCAGCCAGCTCGCCGGCGAGCGCCTCGGTGTAGCCGACGAGGGCGAACTTGCCGGCCGAGTACGGCGCCTCGTACGGCACCCCGATCCTCCCCGCGATCGAACCGATGTTCACGATGCGACCCCACCCGCGCTGCACCATCCCCGGCAGGACGAGTGCCGTCGCATGCACGGCTCCGAGGACGTTCACGTCGAGCGATCGTCGGAACACCGCCAGGTCGGTGTCCACCACCGGCCCCCAGTCGCCGTGCCCCGCGTTGTTGACCAGGATGTCGGCAAGGCCGAGCGCGCGCACGATGCGATCGACGGCCGAGGCCAGCGCGTCGGGATCGGCGACATCGGCCGGTGCCACGCACGTCGACGCGGCGAACCTCGCATCGAGCATCGCTGCGGCCGACTCGAGCGCCGTGGCGCTGCGAGCGATCATGCCGATCCTGGCGCCGCGTTCGGCGAATCGGGCACACACCTCCGAACCGATGCCACGGGACGCGCCGGTGACGATCACGACCCGATCGCGGACGTCGTTCGGCGACCTGCGCACCGGTCGGGTCTACCACGTCACCTCGGGGAGGAGCCACCGTCAGGCGCGCCGGCGGCGGACGAGCTTCTCGACCTCCACCGCGACCAGCACGATCGTCGACAGCACGAGGACGATGGCGAGTTGGCCCAGCGTGAGCGCATCCACGTCGAACACCTCCTGCAGCGCTGGCACGTAGACGACGGCCAGCTGGAGGCCGACGCCGATGAGGACGGCGAGCGCGATCCAGGGGTTGCTGCGCACGCCGAGCTGCCACAACGAGCGACGCTCCGACCTCACGGCCAGCGCGTGTCCGAGCTGCAGGAACGCCACCGTCGCGAAGACCATGGTCTGCCAGGGCCAGTCCGCGGCGCGTGCGAGCGCCTCGAGGGGCAGCACGATCGCCGCCATCAACAGCCCGACCCAGACCGCGTGCTGCCACAACCCGCCGGCGAGGATCGACTCATCGGGCGCCCGGGGGCGCCGGCGCATCGTGCCCGGTTCAGCCGGCTCGAGACCGAGCGCGATCGCGGGCAGGCCGTCGGTGACGAGGTTGATCCAGAGGATCTGGATGGGGAGCAGGGGGAGCGGCATGCCGAGCAGCTCCGCGAGGAACATCACCCAGATCTCACCGGAGTTCGTCGAGAGCAGATAGCGGACGAAGCGGCGGATGCTGTCGTAGATGCGCCGTCCCTCCTCGACCGCGTGCACGATCGTCGCGAAGTCGTCGTCGGCGAGCACCATGTCGGCCGCTTCCTTGCTGACGTCGGTCCCGATCACGCCCATCGCCACGCCGATGTCGGCGCGACGCAGGGCCGGGGCGTCGTTCACGCCGTCACCGGTCATCGCGACGATGGCACCTCGTGATTTCCATGCGTCGACGATGCGCAGCTTCTGCTCGGGGTTGGTCCTCGCGAACACGCGGATGCGCTCGATGCGCTCGCCGAGATCGTGGTCGCTCAGATCGTCCAGCTGCGCGCCGGTCAGGACCTCGGCGCCGTCGTCGGCATCGACGAAGCCGAGGCGGGTCGCGATCGCCGTCGCGGTGCCGGGGTGGTCGCCAGTGATCATCACGGGTGTGATGCCGGCGGTGCGGCACGACTCGACAGCGGCGGCGACCTCCGGTCGTGGAGGGTCGGTCATCGCGACGAGCCCCAGGAAGTGCACGTGCTGCTCGATCCGGTCGAGGGGTTCGGTCAAGGTGGGCATGTGCCGCTCGGCGAAGGCAAGCACCCGGTAGCCGGCTGCCGCCAGGTCGTCTGCGATGCGACCGGCTTCGGCCACGGCGTCACGCTCGGCGTCGTCGAGCAGGTCGACGATCGAGGCCATCGCCCCCTTGACGGCGATCCAGTAGCCCTCGCCGTCGCGATGGATCGTGGTCATCGAGCGCCGCCCCGCATCGAACGCGAGCTCCGCCGTCCGCGGGTGCTGCCGCTCGACGACGTCTCGCTGCACACCGCACTTCGCCGCGAAGGCGACGAGCGCGCCCTCCGTCGGGTCGCCGCTGATCGACCACGCCCCGCCGGGCTCTGCGGGTGGGTGGAGTGCGGCATCGTTGCACGCGGCGGCGACCAGGGCCAGGCGATCGAGCCGCGTGTCGAGCCCCGTGCCGCGGTCGCGACGAACCTCTCCCGTCGGCGAGTACCCGTCCCCCGAGATCGTGTACGAGCCGGCCGCAGTCCACGCCCGCTCGACGATCATCCGGTTCTGCGTCAAGGTCCCGGTCTTGTCGGTGCAGATCACCGTCACCGAGCCGAGCGTCTCGACAGCGGGCAGTCGCCTGATCACTGCGTGGCGATCGGCCATGCGCCGGGCGCCGAGCGCGAGTGCCACCGTGACGATCGCGGGCAGACCCTCCGGGATGGCCGCCACCGCGAGGCTGACAGCCGTGAGGAACATGTCCTCAGCCGAACCACCGCGCGCGATACCTGCGACGAACACGAGGCCACACACCACCAGGGCCGCGGCGGCCATTCGCCGACCGAGCACGGCGAGACGCCGCTGCAACGGCGTCCGCTCCCTCCCGTGCGCCTCCAGGAGCGCGGCGATCCGGCCGAGCTCGGTCGCCATGCCCGTCGCGACGACGACGCCGCGCGCCCGACCGTAGGTGACCGACGTCCCCTTGAAGGTCATGTTGTGTCGGTCGGCGACGAGGGTCGACGCGGATGCCTCCAGCGCGTCGTCGACCTTGGCGACGGGTTCGGACTCGCCGGTCAGCGTCGCCTCGTCGACGCGCAGTCCGTGCACGGCGATCAGGCGCAGATCGGCCGGGACGACGTCACCGGCCATCAGCTCGACCACGTCGCCGGGCACGAGATCGGGCGTCGGCACGTCGGCGATCGCCCCGTCTCGGATGACTCGCGCCGTCCCCGTCGCGAGGCGCTTCAGTGCCGCCATCGCCTGCTCGGCGCGGTGCTCCTGGACGAAGCCGACGAGGCCGTTGAGGACGACGATCACCGCGATCACCACGGTGTCCTTCAGGTCGCCGACGGCGACGGTGACGAGCGCGGCGACCGCGAGCACCGCGGTCATCGTGTTGGCGAACTGGCGGAGCAGCAGCGTCCAGGCACCCGGCGGCGGCTCCTCGGTGAGCTCGTTGCGCCCGACCCGCGCTTGCCTCGCCGCCGCGTCGTGTTCGCTGAGCCCTCGTGTCGGATGCGTCTCGAGCGCCGACACGACCTCGTCCGCCGGTCGGGTCCACGGCGTACCCGGCGCGTGGCCCGCGACGTGCGCCGTCACGTCCACTGCGTCCATCACTCAGCGCGTCCGGAACGGGGTGTCACCCCGGTGGCTGCAGGTAGAGGTAGTAGACGGTGCATCCGTCCGACGAGGTCGCGTCGATGTCGTGCTCGATCCCGGCTGGGATGTGGATGTACGAACCGGGTGTGACTCTCGACCCGAGGACGATCGCGGTGCCCTCGAGCACCCACATGTGGTGGTGGTTGGCCCGGTGCGTGTGCGCCCCGAGACGATGGCCTCCCTCGACGCGCAGGACGCCGGCGATGGACGTCTCGCTCTGCCAGAGCACCCGGTTCGAGATGCCTGCGAGCGTTCCGAGCGGCCGGGGGGTGATGAGCTCGATCTCGTCGGCCGTCAGGACGACCGGGGCGGGGTGCGGTTCGGTCTGCATGCTGTCAGCGTGACGCGCGCCGCGTCACTCGGACCAGGGCCGTTGGGCCCGATCACGTCACGGACGCGAGCGCGCCGGCGCGATGTTGACCATCGGCCCGCCCCGGAGAGCGCTTCGTCCCTATGTCGAGGTTCGGAATGCTGCGTCAAATGGGTAACAGGCCAGCAGACGGCACGACACGAGGAGGAGGTGACGAGATGTGGCGACGCGACGGCTCTGTGGAAGGACATGGGGTGGCCGACGAGTGTGATGCATTTCTCGCGGGACGGTACCTGGAGCTGCTCGAGCGGAACGACGCGTTGATCCCGCAGTGGGCCTGGATGAACGTCCTCGCCCACGGCACCGTCACCGACCTCGTCCAGGTCTCCGCATCCGATGCCGCGCCGAGGGACCGGTTGACGCAGGCATGGGCCGACGCCCGCGGCTATCTCGCCGCTGAGGTGCTCGACGCGGCCCGCCGCGCCGGCTCGCTGCTCACGCTGCAACGGCGGGCGTTGGTGCCCCTCGAGCTCGAGTTGGCGTCGCACGCACGGGTGCCGGTCCGACGGCCGGCCGACTGGGTCGGCATGGTCATGGCAGCGCTCGCCCGGGTGGCACCATCGGAAGATGGACGCCGTCAGTGCTGACCCGGCATCGCTGACGCAGTGGAGGCCTCGGTGACGGCGCAGCGAGCGCTCATCGTGGTCGACGTCCAGAACGACTTCTGCGAGGGCGGCAGCCTGGCCGTCGCGGGAGGGGGACACGTCGCGCGAGCCATCACGGCGTGGATGCGAGCCCACGGGCCCGAGTACGCCGCGATCGTGGTCACCCGCGACTGGCATCCTTCGCCGGGTACCCCAGGGTTCGACCACTTCGCCGAACACCCGGACTTCGTGTCCACCTGGCCCGCGCATTGCGTCGCCGGCACCGCCGGAGCCGAGCTGCACCCCGACCTGCACGTACCGGCCACCGCGATCGAGGTGAAGAAGGGCCGGGCGTCGGCTGCGTACTCGGGCTTCGAAGGCGTGGACGAAGCCGGCGTGCCCTTGGTCGAGCTCCTGCGCCGTGCCGGGATCGGCGCGGTCGACGTCGTCGGCCTGGCGACGGATCACTGCGTCCGTGCGACCGCCCTCGACGCCCGCCGCGACGGGCTCGAGGTCCGCGTGCTGACCGACCTCGTCGCCGGTGTCGCGGACAGCACCACCGCGGCTGCGATCGTCGAGATGGCTGCGGCAGGTGTCGAGGTCAGCTCGGGCGCCGACGGTGCGCCGCGCTGACCTCGTGCGCGAGCGACTCCAGGGCCTCGGACACGTGCACCTCGATCGGAGTCGGTGCTCGCAGATCGAGGGTCCGGGGCGGTAGGCGGGCCAGATCGGCGGCCAGCCGTGCCGCCGCGGCAGCCAGCGAGGCCGGCGGCTCGGTCCGGCGCCCGTCTCGCATCACCTCGACCAGCAGTGGGGTCGCGGCGCCCGGCGGCGGTTCGCTGCAGAGCGCGAGGACGTCACCGCGATCGGGATCGGCGCGGAACACCTGCTTCGGTCCGGGAAGCGTCGACTTCCCGGGCGAGAGCTTCATCACCGGTCGGCCGTCGTACTCGACCAGCTTGTACACCGAGTCGAGCGACGGGGCGTCGGCCGAGATGCCGATCCGGGTCCCGAGCCCGAAGCTGTCGATCGGCGCGCCGGCATCGAGCAGGTCCTGCACGTCGAGCTCGTCGAGGCCGCCGCTCGCGTAGATCGACACCGAGGACCTGCCGGCGCGATCGAGCAGGTCGCGTGCGGCGAGCGACAGCGACAGCAGGTCACCGCTGTCGAGGCGGACGCCGGTCCGTCCGTGCAGGCCGAGGTGGTCGGCCACCTCCACCGCGGTCGCGACACCGGTGAGCGTGTCGTAGGTGTCGACCAGGAAGGTGGCGCGGTCGGGGAAGTCCTCGGCGAAAGCGGTGAAGGCCTCGCGTTCGGTGGGGAACGCCTCGACGTAGGCGTGGGCCATCGTGCCCACCGCGTGCAGTCCGTACGCCTTCGCGGCGGCGACGTTGCTCGTCCCGGCGAAACCGGCGATCGCCGTGGCGCGAGTCGCGGCCATCCCGGCCTCGATGCCGAACGTCCGGCGCAGCCCGAAGTCGACCAACGACGCTCGTCCGGCGGCGGCGATCGTGCACCGAGCGGCCTTGCTGGCGATCGTCGTCTGGTAGGTGATCTGGTTCAGCACGATCGTCTCGACGAGCTGGGCGACCGGCAGCGGTGCGGTGATCTCGAGGAGCGGTTCGTTGGCGAAGAGCACCCTGCCCTCGGGCATGGCCCGGACGTCGCCCGTGAATCGCAGGTCGCAGAGCGCGTCCACGTCGCGGTCGGCGAAGCCGTGCTCGCGCAACCACGCCGCGTCGGATTCGTCGAAGGCCAGGTGCTCGAGCACCGTGAGGACGTCGTCGAGCCCCGCGGCGACGACGAAGCCACGGTGGGGTGGCAGCTTGCGGACGAAGAGGCTGAAGGTGGCCGGAGCGGTCATCCCGCGCCGCAGGTAGCTGGCCGCCATCGTCAGCTCGTAGAGATCGGTCACCAACGCGAGGCCCACGGACACGTCCTCCCAGTGCTGCGAGCGTAGAGGCGACCGGGCGAGCCCGCGTGGACCGTGCGATCGGGACCTTCGGCCCTGCCGTTGCCCGACCGTCGTACGATCGAGTGACACCAGTCGACCGATGTCGATCCGTTGATGAGCCAGTGACGAGCACGTGACGAGCACGTGACGGATGCGTCGGACGTCCTCCCCGCGTCGAAGGAGGAAGGATGCGGTCGGTGATCCTCGTCGGCACTCGCCGCCGTCCCCGCCTGTCGTCGCGAACTGGGACCGCGCGACGGGCGCCGGTCTCGGCGGTGCCGTGGACGCGACCGGTGGCGCGACCGCCGTGCTGCTGAGCCACGCCGCCGGCAGAATCGAGAGCTCGGCCGACTTCCCCAACGGCTGAGCACGGCCGGGACCGCACGGGTGTCGCGCGGGGTTTCGTTCGCGCGCGACGATGGCGACATGTGGCGGCGGGGCCGGGCTGGTGGTCGTGGTGCACGCGCGAGCGCGCCCGTGTTCGTGGTGGGGATGGTGCTGATGCTGGCCGGCGCGTGCAGCAGCGAGAGCCAGGTGTCGGTGCCGACCCGTGCGACCGTCGGCGTCGAGGCCGCACCGCCGACGTCGACGGCAGCGACACAACCAGCCGACGCGTCGCCGCCGGACGAATCGTCGCCGGCGTCGACGCGTCCCGACGACGCTGCACCTGCCGACACCGATGCGGGTGGGTCGGCGGGCGTGCCCGACGGCGACACGATCGTCACCTTCCCCGGGTCGGTCACCATCGTGCAGAACGGGGTCAACCTCACCATCGACATCTCCGCCTGCCGGGGCAACGGCGCCGACGGTACGGCGACGATCACGGCCGAGCTGAGCTACTTCGGAGGCTCGGCGATCGACCGCGGGTCGGTGAACGTGCAGCTGCTCGACACCCACGGCCGGCGGGCGACCGTCGCTGCGTTGCTCGTCTCCGTGCCGCCGCGGACGACGGTGCCGCTCGACTTCGCCGCCGACGGCACGGGCTCGCCGGCCCGCGCCATCGGCGAGATCGAGGCCTGCTGGCTCGACCGGGTGCACGACGTCAGCTTCTTCACCGCCGTCTGACCGACGATCGCTCGGCAGTGAACCGGTCGCGAGTCGTGATGGTCAGCCCTTCGCGTCCGACCACCGGGGGACGACGGCGACGTCGGCGACGAACCGCACGGACCGATCCGGCGCCCAACGATGCGCGGCCTCGCCGAGGCAGTCGACCACGAGCCCGGCGACCTCGTCGGCGCGCCCGATCGGCGTGTGCACGAGCAGCTCGTCGTGCAGGCAGAGCACGACCCGCGCCGCGAGCGCGGCCGACCTCGCACGGACCGTGACGGCCCACACCTTGAACAGCTCGGCCGCTGCCCCCTGCACCACAGCGTTGCGCGCGTAGCGCCCGCGCGCCGCTGCGCGGCTGCGCGCCTCTCGGTCGGACTCGCCACCCGAACCCGCACCGGAGCCCGGCCACATCGGGATCAGCCGACCGCCGTAGGTGCGCAGCTCGCGGCCGGCCTGGCCGGCGAGGTCGGCGTCGAGGAGGTACTGCATCGACACCGGGTAGGCCGACTCCAGGCGGCGCAGCACCTGCGCGCCGCGACCGGTCGTCTGGCCGTACATCGCACCGAGCACCGCGACCTTGGCGGTCGGCCGATCGACTCCCAGCTCCGCGGCGACCGGCGCGTAGAGGTCGTCGGACGCGGTGGCAGCGGCGAGGAGGCGATCGCCCGAGATGGCCGCCAGCACTCGTGGTTCGATCTGACCCAGGTCGGCGCGGACGAACACGTGGCCCGGCTCGGCCGCGACGGCCGGTCGCATCACCGCCGGCATGTTGTGCAGCCCGGCCGACGCAGTCATCCTCCCCGCCGCGCCGTCCGACCCGCTCCACTCACCGCGCAAGCGGCCATCGACGCCGAGGTGCTCGTCGAGCCACTGGTAGCCGAACGTCGTCGCGATCCGCTCCGCCTTGCGCCACACGAGCAGTGCATCGACGATCGGGTGGACGTCACGCAGCGACTCGAGCCGCCACGCCCGGGTGTCGGGCAGCTCGATGCCGACGCGCCGGAGCAGCGACTTGACGTGTGCCGGATTGCGCAGGTCCGGTTCCGTGCCCGGAGGTGCCAGCCGCAACACCCGTTGATCGCGCTGCCGGCGCTGTGCTGCCGCGTCGGTGTCGTCGGCAGGCCGCGGACCGACGTGCTCGGCGATGATCCGCTCGGCCGCCGCCCGATCCATCGGCAGGCCGTCGACGGACAGCTCCGCGCACAACAGCTCGGCGGTGGACTCGGATCGCGCGGTCGAGAGCATGCGGGGCCCGCCGACGGATTCCACGAGATGGTGCTGCCGGCGAGCGACGACGAGCGCGAGGCGCGCCCACTGCTCGAGCCGGCCGTCGGTCCACTGCCAGCCGTCCCCGTACCACTCCGGCCGCACGTGCCCGTCGGGGCGCACCGGCACGTCGAGATCGGTGTCGCCGACCAGCGACGAGAAGAGGTCGGGCGGTGCGCTGGCGGGGACGTCGTCGAGCGCCAAACCGTGGGCGTGCGCCCACACCCGGCCGGCATCCGCGCGCCAGCCGCCGACGAGCAGGCGGTGGACGGCGGCGAGGTCCCAGCAGGTCGACAGCCGGATGCCCACCGACGCGAGGGTCGTTGCCGAGTGTCCGGACCACACGACCCACCGAGGTCGGAGCACCGAATCGACGTCACCGAGGACGGCGGGGGCTGCGGGGGCGTCCAGCAGCCGGACGTGATCGCCGTCGGCTCCGTAGGCGAGCGCGATGGCCCCGCCCTCCCGGTCGTCCACAGCCAATCCGACGTGATCGCCGGTGCGCACGCCGGATCGGCGCAGGTCGTCGACGGCGGGGTGGGCCGCGGCGGTGCTCATCGGCTCCACCCTCGCGCGTCGTCCACCGTTTCGCACCCGTTCTCCCCACCGAGATCACAGGTAGTCGGCACTGGCGATCCACAGGGCAGGAGGCGCACGATCACTGCGTGTCCATCGCCCGCATCGCCTCCGAGGTCGCTCCCCGACCGAGACGCCACCGCCGTCGGGCGTACGGTCGCGATCCGGTCGCCGTCGAACACGCTGATCGCCGTGCGCTCGAGGGCGCAGGATGGCGGACGCTGCTCGAGTACCGCGAGAACCACGTGCGCAGCGAGGACGGGAGGCTGGTCGCCATCCGGCCGCGCTGGACCGGCGAGGCCGAGCTCGACCTCGGGGGACGCCCGAGTGGCCGGACGGGGCGCCGTGTGCTCGTCGCGACAGCGACGGCGGCCGATCCGACGGCGGTGTGGGCCGACCTGCGCCGGCAGGCGACCGAGCTCGCGAGCAGGGCGTTCGGTTCCGGGCGCACCTGATCCACCACCGGGTCGGGCGGTCGCTCGGCGCCGCGAGCGTCGTGCCCCATGCCCCCTTGTGCGCGAAACGTGATGGTACGTTTCGGTCGACGAGCACAACGACACATAGGCTCGTCCCCGGGCCGCCAGGAACGGCCCTCGCACCAGCTCTCGAGGGGGAGGCAGGTCATGACGAGTCTCGATGTGGGTCCATCCCACGAGGCCGATTCCACGCCGGGTTCGGCTACGCCCCAAGTCCAGGGGCACCGTCCGCACGGCGAGGTCGAGCAGATCGACCGCATCGTCATCCGCTTCGCGGGTGACTCCGGCGACGGCATGCAGCTCACGGGCGACCGGTTCACCTCCGCGAGCGCGGTGTTCGGCAACGACCTGTCGACGTTGCCCGAGTTCCCCGCCGAGATCCGCGCACCGGCCGGCACGGTGCACGGCGTGTCGAGCTTCCAGGTGCACATCTCCGATCACGACATCACGACGCCCGGCGATGCGCCGAGCGTGCTCGTCGCGATGAACCCTGCGGCGCTGAAGGCCGACCTGCACCGCCTGTCCGTCGGAGGCACGCTCATCGTCAACTCCGACACCTTCGACGAGCGCAACCTCGCCAAGGCCAACTATCGCTCGAACCCGCTCGAGGACGGCTCGCTCGCGAACTACCGCCTCATCACCGTGCCGATGACCTCGCTCACGAAGGACGCCACAGTGCCGCTCGGCGTGAAGCCGCGTGATGCCGATCGGTCGAAGAACTTCTTCGCCCTCGGCCTCGTGAGCTTCATGTACTCGCGCCCGCCCGAGACGACGCTCGACTGGATCGACCAGCGGTTCGCGAAGACGCCGATGGTGCAAGCCTCGAACCGCGCCGCGTTCCTCGCCGGAATGCACTACGGCGAGACGACCGAGGAGTTCGGTCATCGCTACGAGGTCAAGCCCGCGCAGATGCCCGCCGGGGAGTACACCAACATCACCGGCAACGTCGCGTTGTCCTGGGGATTGGTCGCCGCGAGCCAACTCGCCAAGCTGCCGCTGACGCTCGGTTCGTACCCGATCACGCCGGCCTCCGACATCCTCCACGAGCTCTCCAAGCACAAGCAGTTCGGCGTCCGCACCGTGCAGGCCGAGGACGAGATCGCGGCCGCGGCGATCGCGGTGGGCGCGGCGTTCTCGGGCCATCTCGGGATCACCACCACCTCCGGCCCCGGCGTCGCGTTGAAGAGCGAGACCACGAGTCTCGCCGTGTCGCTCGAGCTGCCGCTCATCCTCATCGACATCCAGCGCGGCGGCCCCTCCACCGGTCTGCCCACCAAGACAGAGGCGGCCGACCTCAACATCGCCATGTTCGGACGCCACGGTGAGGCACCCCTCCCGATCGTGGCGAGCTACAGCCCGGCGCAGTGCTTCTTCGCAGCCATCGAGGCCGCGCGCATCGCGCTGAAGTACCGCACACCGGTCATCCTGCTGAGCGACGGGTACCTCGCCAACGGATCCGAGCCGTGGCGGCTGCCCGACGTCGACGCACTGCCCGACATCTCGGTTCCGTTCGCCACCGAGCACAACCACGTGAACGACGACGGCACGACCGAGTTCTGGCCGTACCTCCGCGATCCCGAGACGCTGGCCCGGCCGTGGGCCATCCCCGGCACCCCAGGCCTCATGCACCGCGTCGGCGGGCTCGAGAAGGAAGACGGCACGGGCAACATCAACTACACGCCCGAGAACCACGAGCGCATGGTGCACCTCCGTGCCGCCAAGATCGCGGGCATCGCCCACGACATCCCGCCTGCCACGGTGATCGGCGACGCCGACGCCGATGTCTGCGTGCTCGGGTGGGGCTCCACGTGGGCCGCGATCGACGCCGCTGTGCAACGCACACGCCGATTGGGCACGAAGGTCGGGTGGGTGCACCTCACCCACCTCAACCCGTTCCCCGCCAACCTGGGCGAGGTGCTGCGCGGGTTCCGTCGCGTCATCGTCCCCGAGCTCAACCTCGGCCAGCTGTGCCGGCTGGTGCGGGCCGACTTCCTCATCGACGCACGGCCGCTCACCAAGGTGCAGGGACTGCCGTTCACCGCGGTCGAGATCGAAGCGGCGATCCACGAGGCAGTCGAGGACCTGGCCGGCGGGTCGTCCCACGGCTCTGGCAACGGTTCGGTCGCGAGCGTGGAGGGATTGTCATGACCGATGTGCAGATCACGACCAAGAAGGACTGGACCAGCGACCAGGAGGTGCGCTGGTGTCCCGGGTGCGGCGACTACGGCATCTTGCTCGCCGTGCAGACCTTGATGCCCGAGCTCGGCGTCAAGCCCGAGAACACCGTGTTCGTCAGCGGCATCGGGTGCTCGAGCCGCTTCCCGTACTACATGAACACCTACGGGGTGCACGGCATCCACGGTCGGGCGCCGGCCATCGCGACCGGTGTCGCCGTCGCTCGACCCGATCTCGACGTGTGGGTCATCACCGGTGACGGCGACGGGTTGTCGATCGGCGGCAACCACCTCATCCACGCGCTGCGGCGCAACGTCAACCTGACGATCCTCATGTTCAACAACCGGATCTACGGGCTGACCAAGGGGCAGTACTCGCCGACGTCCGAGCTCGGCAAGGTCACCAAGAGCACCCCGGCCGGCAGCATCGACCCGCCGTTCAACCCGCTCGCCGTCGCGCTCGGCGCCGAGGCGAGCTTCGTCGCCCGGACGCACGACCTCGACCGCAAGCACATGATGGAGATCTTCCGCGCCGCGCACGATCACCGCGGTGCGTCCTTCGTCGAGATCTTCCAGAACTGCAACGTCTTCAACGACGGCGCCTTCGACGACGTCACCGGACGCGAGAAGCGGGTCGACAACATGATCGACCTCCATCACGGCCAGCCCATCCGATTCGGTCCCGACGGCAGTCGCGGCGTCGTGATGGGGTCGGACGGACAGCTCCGGCTCGTCGAGGTCGCCGACGTCGGCGAGGACGCGATCCTCGTGCACGACGCGCACCGCGCCGATCCGAGCCTGGCGTTCGCGCTCGCGCGGCTCGCCACCGACGCGCACTCGCCGACCCCGTTCGGCGTGTTCCGTTCGGTCGAGCGGCCCGACTACGGCGCGGCGGTGGGCAACCAGCTCGCTGCGTCGTCGGCCGCGAAGGGCCCGGGCGACCTGGCCGCGTTGCTGCGGTCGAACGGCACGTGGACGGTGCACGGCCAGAACTGAGCCGCCCCACGCGCGCCGCCGGAACTCTGTCACACCCTCGGCGTAGGGTGATCGGTGCCCGTCTTCCCCCGGGCGTGATCGGCCGCATGTCGGCCCTCGATGTTGGTTCGTCGCGCGTGGTGAGGGGTGGTGGGTGTGGACCTGGATGTGGTGCTGCGCGCGGTCCGGGGCGTGCACGGGCTCGATCCGGTGACCGCCGATCTCGCACAGTTGCAGGCGGCGTTGCGTGAGGTGACGCGGGTGCGTCGCTGGCTCGACGGCCGCGAGGTCGCGTTCACCAACGGGCTGCGGGCACTGGCTGATGTGTCGCCGTCGGTGTTCCCTGAAGCCGAAGTCGCCGAGGCGACCGGGACCAGCCTGCACCACGGCAACCGCACCGCGGAACGCGCCACGACCGCCGACAGCGTCCCCGCCCTGGCCGACGCCCTCGCCGACGGCAAGGTGTCCGGGGAGCACCTCGACGCGATGACCGCCGGGCTGCGCTCGCTCGAACCCGCGGAACGGGCCGCACTCGCGGCCCAAGGGGAACGGCTCGCCGGGTTGGCGGAGACGATGAACCCCGACCAGTTCCGCCGCGAGATCGCCAAGACCGCACGCAAGATCCGCGCCGATGGCGGCATGAGCCGCCTCGAGTGTCAGCAGCGTGATGTGCGCATGAGCGCCTGGGTTGATCCGGCGACCGGGATGGTCCGCATCAACGGACGCCTCGACCCGATCACCGGCGGGATGCTGATCAACCGGCTCGACCAGCAACTCGACCGGCTCCACCACCAACCCACCCCACCCCTGGCACCCTCCGACCCGTTGGAGCGGACCGGGTTCCTCCGCGCCCACGCCCTGTTGGACCTGCTCGGCATCCCCCACCCCGACACCACCACCACCAACGACGACGGTGAGTGCGACGGTGACACGGCCCGTGCGGGTCGGTGTTCGTGTGGGGGGCGGGTGGATCTGTCGATCGTGCTCGACGCGACCACCTGGCTGTTCGGCGAACACCCGAACACACGCTTCGACTGCGGCATCCCCGGCCTCGACCTCCC
>JBFWSW010000005.1:0-127037 GCA_050248155.1 Ilumatobacteraceae bacterium | reverse complement strand
CGATCCTTCGCCTTGATCCGGTCGCGCAGCTCCTCGGTGAAGGTGTCGTGGTACGACTGCGGCCGCCACTCCCCGGTCAGGCTGTCGACGATCTGCGTCGCCATCCGCAGGAGCTTGGTGTCGACCTTCGACCCCCGGCGCGGCAAGCCGTCGACCTCCGAACGGGGCACGACCTCGTCGGCGAAGCGCATCGTCGACATCGCGAGGACACCGTCGAGCGGGCGAACCGCCGTGAGGTACTGCTTGTTGCGCATCACCACGGTGCCGATCGCGACGAGCTGGCGGTCCTCCATGGCGGCGAGCAGCAGCTGGTAGGCCTGCTTCGCCGCGTCGCCATCGGGAGCGAGCCAGTAGGTGCGTTCGTAGTAGATCGGGTCGATCTCGTCGAGGGCGACGAAGTCGGTCACCTCGATCGCGCGCGTCGATTCGGGTCTGAGGTCGCGCAGCTCGTCGGGGTCGAAGGTGACGTAGCGCCCCTTCGAGATCTCGAACCCCATCTCGATGTCGTCGTCGTCGACCTCCCGACCCGACTTCTCCGACACCCTCTTGTTCCGCACCCTCGACCCCGACTTCTTGTCGAGGCGATGGAAGTGCACGTCATGGTCCCTGACCGCCGTGTACGCCTTCACGGGCACGTTGACGAGACCGAAGCTCACCGAGCCGCTCCAGACGGGTCGTCCCATGGCGGCGTCGTTACCCCGAACGGTCGAGGCCGAACCCTCGCCCTGGCGATCAACCCCCCGGACGATCCGCCCGTTGAGGTGATCTCCACCGCGCTCGGCGCCTGCTTCAATGCCCGTCGTGCAACACGGCGTCCACACGTCGCGGACGACGTCACCTCCGCCCCGACTCGATCGAGGCGGAGGCTCGTCCCGGCGCCGTCGTTTCCCCGCGGTGGTCGGTCCCAAACCTCCGATGCGGCGGGAATCGACCGGACCAAGGCCGGCAGATGTCGGCAGACGCTCGTGGGGCGCGCCGGGAGCGAATACGCTCACCCGCATGGCACCGCTGACTGCTCGACCGCGCGAGGTCGAGCCGGGAATGGCGGACCCGTGCGCGGTCGCCGGGCTCCATCGGCAGCACGCGTGACCGAGACCGTGACCAGCACGGTCGCGCGGCGCCAGCGCGGCAGGGTGATCCCGCTGACCATCCTCATCACAGGATTGCTCGTGTTCGCCGCGTTCTCGATCGCGTGTTGGGTGCTGTACGACCAGACCGAGCAGCGCCTGCTCGAGGAGCGAGCGGACGAAGCGGCGGCGGTGCTGACGGTGGCCGTCGGGCAGGTGAGGATCCCGCTCAACGCTGCGGCGACGTTGGCCGAGGTGACCGACGGCAACCCGGCAGCGTTCGAGGACGCGATGAGCGCGTATGTCGGCCCCGAGCAGTCCTTCACCGGAGCCGGCCTGTTCGCCATCGACTCGACGACGCCGATCACGACGCTCGGCTCGATCGGCCTGGGCGAGGACGAGGAGCGACGACTGGCCGAGCTGTTCACCGCAGCCGAGGCCGAGCCGTTCGTGATCGTCAACCTGCTGAGCAGCGGACGCCGGCTGGGCTACGGGGTGGTCGATTCGGCAACGAACCCGCGCTTCCTCGTCTACGGGGAGCGAACCCTGAGCCCCGACCCGAACGTTCGCCGGAGGACCGACGAACCGTTCGCCGACCTCGACTACGCGATCTACGTCGGGACGGAGGAAGTCGGATCCGCGCTGCTCGGATCGAGCCTGTCCGACCTACCCATCGAGGGCCGCCGCGCCGCGGTGACAGCACCATTCGGTGACACGCAGCTGCTGCTCGTCATGACGCCGATCGGTCACCTCACCAGCGGCCTCTTCGCGCACCTGTGGTGGATCATCGCCCTCATCGGCATCGGCACCTCGACCGCGGCGGGGTGGTTGAGTCGCCGGTTGATCGTGCAGCACGACGAGGCACTCGCGCTCGCCACTGACAACGAGCGGCTGTACGCCGAGCAGCGCGAGATCGCCGAGACACTGCAGCTCAGCCTGCTGCCGCAGGTGCTCGAGCCGCCGCCCGGTGGCGAGCTAGCCGCCCGGTACTGGCCGGCAGGCACCGCCAGCCTGATCGGTGGGGACTTCTACGACGCCTTTCGCGTCGACGACGATCGCTGGGCCGTGACGATCGGAGACGTGTGTGGCAAGGGCATCGAAGCAGCGGCGATCACCGGGCTCGCGCGGCACACGATCCGGGCCGCGGCGCGCCATCTGGGGAGTCCCAGTGAGGTCCTGTCCGCGCTGCACCTGGCGATGGCCGACCATCTGCCGTCGACGTTCTGCACCGTGTGCTTCCTCTTCATCGATCCCCAGCCGAGCGGGGGTGCGCGAGTGGAGATGTCCCTCGGAGGGCACCCACGGCCGTTCCTGCGCCGGGCCGACTCGACGGTCAGCGAGGTCGGGCAGCCCGGCACGCTGCTCGGCATGGTCGAGCCGACGTTGCACGACACGGTCGTCGAGGTCGCGCCGGGCGACACGTTGGTGCTCTACACCGACGGGCTCACCGACGCACCCGGCTCGCAGGCGGTACCCGTCGAGGAGTTGGTCGACCTGCTGCGTGCCGATGGAGCCATGGCCGTCGAACCGCTCGCCGATTCGATCCGGGTGCTCAAGCGCCGCCGGCGCCCGCAGGGGAGCGCGGACGACACCGTCGTGATGGTGCTGCGCTTCGGCGCGCCGGGTCCGGGTGCCGCGGCCGATGGCGCCGACATCAGCCGCGAGCCCGCCGACGCCAGTCGCTGACGCTCAACCGGTCGGCGCACCGGCGTCAGACGTCGACGAGGTCGAGCAGGATCCACTGCTTGCCCTCGCCGAGACCGAGCAGCTCCCGGCCACACGCGCGCCACATGCCGGGGCCGGAGGTGACGTGCTGGGTGCCGGCATGCACGTCGCGCACCAGCCGTTGGATCGTGCCGCGGCGCAGGCCCGTCGTACCCGACGCGAGGTAGACGTAGTTCGCGACCTCGAGCAGCGTCGCCGTGATGTGGCCGAGCGCGAGCCGGATGAGCGTGTTCTGACGCAGTGAGAGCGGCTTGCCCTCGGCGATGGTGGCCGATGCGTCGGTCCACGCCTCGTAGACGAGGGCGCGCGCTGCTCGGAACTTGGCCTCGACCTCGGCATATCGCTGCTGGAACGCGTCGCTGTCCACCTCCGCGCCGGCGCGCCCCGTCTTGCTGCGGACCAGCTCGGCGAGCTCGTCGAGCAGTCGCCGGCCGACGCCGATCGCCCAGCCGGAATGGCAGATCTCGGCGAAGGCGATGATGCCGATGCGGTAGAGGTCGCCGCCGCGCTTGGGCTCGGTCGTGAACGCGAAGTGGCTGTACTCCTCGGGCACGAACGCGTCGTGGATGTGATAGTCGATGCTGCCCGTGCCCCGCAGGCCCATCACGTCCCAGCTGTCCCACAGCAGCTCGGCCTTCTCGACCGGCACGACGAAGATGCGTGGCTCGCCCGTCGTCTCGATGATCGCGAGCGTGTGGATGTGGCTGCCGTGCTTGAGGCCGGACGCGAAGCTCCACGAGCCGCTGACGAGATAGCCGCCCTCGGTGGGCTTGGCGGTACCGGGGCGCGTGCCCTGCCCGGCGATCACCGGGTAGCCGTCCTCGGTGAACATCTCCTTGACCGCGCTGTCCCCGAGGTACGCGGCGCCGGTGCCGATCGACAGGCACGCGGCCATCTGCACCCAACCGGCCGACGCATCGCCGTAGGAGGTGATGGCGAGCACGTCGAGCGATTCGAGCGGGCTGAGCTCGGACCCACCCAGATCCTTCGGAACCCACATCGTGAACATGCCGTCACGGTGGAAGGCCTCGACGACGGCCGGCGCGAGCTCGCCCTCCTCGTCGGCGTACTCGGCGTTGGCGTCGATCAACGGCAAGAGGTCCTTCGCCCGCTCGGCGAGCGGCGAACTGGTCCGGAACGTGGAACCCATGGTCATGTCGGGACTACCTTTCTAGAGCGCCTTGTGAGGTCGTGGTCGGGATGCGGTAATGTGTTCGTCATGCGAACAGGCGCCTCGACCGGCTCCCAACCGAGCGAGGCGGGGAGCGACTTCGTCCAGTCGCTCGAACGAGGGCTCGCCGTCATCCAGGCGTTCTCGGCGCAGAACCCGAGGCTGACGCTCAGCGACGTGGCTCGTGCGACCGGGCTCACGCGCGCGGCCAGTCGCCGGTTCCTGCTCACGTTGCAGCAACTGGGCTTCGTCGACAGCGACGAGCGGGAGTTCTTCCTGACGCCGCGCATCTTGCGTCTCGGCTACACGTACCTGTCCTCGACGCCGTTCTGGGATCTCGCCCAGAGCCACATCGAGGATCTCGTGCACCGCGTGCACGAGTCGTCGTCGATCAGCGTGCTCGACCGCGACGAGATCGTCTACGTCGCGCGGGTGCCCACCAAGCGGATCATGACCATCTCGCTCGCCGTCGGCAGCCGGCTGCCGCTGTACCCGACGTCGATGGGTCGCGTGCTGCTGGCAGGCATGGACGACGACGCGGTCGACGCATACCTCGGCCGGGTCGAGCTGCGCGCGCTGACCAGCCGCACCGTCGTCGACCCGGCGCAGCTGCGCACCATCGTCTCGGAGACCCGTGACCAGGGGTGGGCGCTGGTCGACCAAGAGCTCGAGGACGGGGTGCGCAGCGTGGCGGCACCGCTGTGCGATGCCAACGGACGCGTGCTCGGTGCCGTGAACGTGTCGGCGCACGCGACTCGCACCAACCTCGACGCGCTGCGCAAGCAGTTCCTGCCGGCGCTGCTCGAGACGACGGCGCGCATCAACGACGACCTCAGCCGCCGCCGCTGACCACCCCCCAACTTCGGCAGTCACAGGTCGCTCAGCGACGCCGGACTGCCCGAGATCGGCGGCCGACACGAACTTCGGCGGTCCGCCGTCGGTGAGCGGCGCGAGACTGCCGGGGTCGGGATGCGGGCGAGGGGTCATCGGGCCGCGCCGACGTTCTCGACGACCATCGCGATGCCCTGGCCGACGCCGATGCACATCGTCGCCAAGCCGAAGCGTCCGCCCGTGCGGCGCAGTCGGTGGACGAGCGTCGTGACGATGCGCGCGCCCGAGCCGCCGAGGGCGTGGCCGAGCGCGATCGCTCCTCCCTGCGCGTTGACGATCGAGGGGTCGAGCTCGGGCATCTCGCGCAGGCAGGCGAGGCTCTGCGCGGCGAACGCCTCGTTCAGCTCGACCGCGTCGAGATCGCTCCACGTGATACCCGCGCGCTTCAACGCGACTCGGACGGACTCGACGGGACCGATGCCGTAGAGGTGGGGCTCGACGCCGCTGCTCGCGCGCGACACGATGCGCGCGAGCGGCTCGGCGCCGATGCGCGCCAGTCCGGTCTCCGACGCGAGCAGCAGCATCGACGCACCGTCGTTCATCGGCGACGAGTTGCCGGCTGTGACGGTGCCGTCGGGTCGGAACACGGGCTTGAGCGACGCGAGCTTCGCGAGGGTCGTGTCGGCACGGATGCACTCGTCGCGATCGAGGGCGGCTGCCGCGACGGGCACGACCTCGGCGTCGAACCAGCCGGAGGTCCAGGCTGCGTCGGCCTGCTGGTGCGATCTGAGGGCGAACTCGTCCTGCTCGTCACGGCCGATCGAGTGCCGATCGGCGAGCAGCTCGGCACCTTCGCCGAGAGCGACGGTCCACTCCTTCGGCATCGCCGGGTTGGTCATCCGCCATCCGAGCGTGGTGCTCCACAACTGCTCGTGGCCGGTCGGGTAGCCCTTGGCCGGCTTCTGCAAGACCCAGGGGGCGCGCGACATGCTCTCGACGCCTCCTGCGAGTGCCACGTCGGCGTCGCCCACCGCGACCGCGCGGCTGGCGCATGCGATCGCGTCGAGCCCCGATCCGCAGAGCCGGTTCACCGTGGCGCCGGGAACCGACGTGGGCAGACCGGCCAGCAAACAGGCCATGCGACCGACGTTGCGGTTGTCCTCGCCGGCTTGATTGGCGTCGCCGACGTACACCTCGTCGATGGTCGCGGGATCGAGCGCGGGCCAACGATCGAGCAAGGCGCGGACGGTGCCGGCGGCGAGATCGTCGGGACGCACTGCCGCGAGCGCGCCGCCGATGCGGCCGACCGGTGTGCGCACTGCGTCGAGGACGAAGGTCGGTGTCGCGGTGGTCATGGCGGTGCTCCTCGCTCAGCTCGCTGCGGGTCGTTCGCCCGCGTACGCCCGCTCGAGGAGATCGAGCAGGTCGGCTTCGGTGAACGGACGCGGGTTGGCGGTGATCTCGCGCGCGGCAAGCGACGCCACCTCGGGCAGGTCGCCCGACGAGAGGCCCAGCTGGCGCAGTGATGTCGGTACGTTGCTCGCCACCGCGAGGTCCCACAACACACCGGGCGCGTCCCGCGGGTCGCAGCCCAGGGCCTGCGCAAGGGTGCGCATCTCGGAGGGGATCGCGGGAGCGTTGAACGCGATCGCGTGCGGGAGGATCACCGAGTGCGAGTCGGCGTGCACGAGGTTGAACGCACCGCCGAGCACATGACAGATCTTGTGGTGGAACGCTGCGGCGGTCTGCCCGAGGGCGACGCCGGACAGGTAGGCGCCGTACTGCAGCACCGACCGCGCGTCGACGTCTCGCGGTGACGCCATGACGGTCGGGAGAGCGCGATGGATGGCGCGGACGCCCTCCATCGCGAGGACACTCGTGACCGGGTTGTGGCCGGGCGCGTACAGCGCCTCCACGCTGTGCGCGAGGGCGTTGAACGCCGAGGGTCCGGTGACGTTCGGCGGGAGCCCGAGCGTCAACTCGGCGTCGTACACGACCGATCTCGGCTGCACCGCGGGGTTCTTGCCGGTCTGCTTGTGCCGCCCACCGGTGATGCCGTAGATGGCGGTCTGCTCGCTCCCCGCGTAGGTGGTGGGCACGGCGACGATGGGCGCGCCGTGCGACAGGGCGATCGCCTTGGCCAGGCCCGTCGACGAACCCCCGCCGACGGTGACGATCGCGTCGGCGCCCGAGTCGGCGTACGCCGAGCGCGCCCGCTCGGCGAGCTCGTCGGGTACGTGCTGGACGGCCTCGTTCCAGTCTGCTGCGATGGTGATGCCGTCCTGGCGCGCGAGCTCGGCGCTCACCTGCTGCGCGTCGGGCGTGTCCCCGATGAAGAAGATGCGGGTGACGCCGAGGTGCCGGACCTCGTCGGCGAGATGGTGGCGTTGACCTGCGCCGAACCGCACCCGCTGAGGCAGCGCGTCGTACACGAACTCCATGCCGTGCAGGGCGGACGCCTCGCTCACGCGGCCTGGATCTCCCGCAGCGTGTCGATCTCGCCGAGCGTCGGACGCGGGGTCTCGCGCAGGTCGGCTGCGAACCGCAACGGCCACCCGGTGGCCGCGCTGCACTGCTCTCGCGTGATGCCCGGGTGGAGGGCCGTCATGACGAGCTCGCAGGACTCGGGGTCGGGTTCGAGCAGGCCGAGATCGGTGACGACGAGCCGCGGTCCCCCGCCGCGGAGGCCCAGCCGTTCGCGGTGGCCCGGCCCGTCACCGAATCCCATCGACGAGCGGAAGTCGCAGCGGTCGACGAACGCGCGAGCCGACTGACGCATGATGACCATCACCTTGCCGGCCGATGCCGCGATCTCCGGCGCCCCGCCGGCGCCTGGGAGCCGCGTGCGCGGCGTGTCGTACCCGCCGATGACCGTCGAGTTGATGTTGGCGAAGCGGTCGACCTGGGCTCCACCGAGGAACCCCACGTCGATGCGTCCTGCCTGCAACCAGTAGGCGAAGATCTCGGGGACGCTGACGACGGCGTCGGCTGTCGCGCCGAGCTCGCCGTCGCCGATCGAGAGGGGCAGTCGGGTCGGCTTCGAGCCGATGCACCCGCTCTCGTACACCAGGATGGGGGCCGGGTCGTAGAGGCGACGCGCGAGGTTGGCCGCCGTCGACGGCAGCCCGATGCCGACGAAGCACACCGGGTGGCCTGCCGCCGCCCACGCGCCGAGCGCGCGCGCTGCGTTGACGATCATGACGTCGTCGGACGACACGTCCTGGACGTCGGTGCGCGGGCCGTTCTCCGACCGTGCAGCGCCAGGGCCGTCAGACACTGGTGCGCTCGCGATCGAGGCCCGCCGACCGCAGGAACTCGGCATGGTCCGACGTCGAGAGGATGTGCTCGTCGATCCACGTGGTGAACGTGTCGCGGTCTTTCGCGATGTGGTCCCAGGCTTGGTAGAAGTCGTTGTCGCGCTCGCTGTATCCCATCGCGAAGCTGGGGTGGGCGCCGTGCGGGACGAGGCACACGGCGTCGAGCGCCCACGTGGGGAGCACCAGCGCGCCGGGTCGGGGCTCGAGCTCGTCGACGACCTCTTCGACGGTGACGATGCTGGCGCGCGCCGAGAGGACTGCTTCTTTCTGGATGCCGACGAGGCCCCAGATCTGGACGTTGCCGCGGCGGTCGGCGCGCTGCGCGTGGATGACGGCGACATCAGGTCGCAGCGCGGGGACTGCGGTGAGCTGCTCGCCGGTGAACGGGCACTGGATGGGGACGATGGTGGTGGTGTGATCGGGCAGATCGGTGCCGACGTAGCCGCGCAGCACCCCGAACGGCAGCCCCGAGGCACCGGCCGCGTAGCGGGTGGCCATGCCGGCGTGGCTGTGCTCCTCGATCTCGAGGTGGTGCGGCCACTGGTTCTCGACCGCGTCGCGGAAACGATGGAGCGAGCCGACTCCCGGGTTCCCGCCCCACGAGAACGTGAGGTGCGTCGCGCAGCCCGCACCGATGAGCTGGTCGTACACGATGTCGGGTGTCATGCGCACGAGGTGCAGGTCGCGGCGCCCCTGCCGGATGATCTCGTGCCCGGCAGCGTGAGGGATGAGGTGGGTGAAGCCCTCCATCGACACGGTCACGCCGTCGCGCACGAGCGACGAGATCGCCGATTCCAGGCTCAGCAGCTCCGCCATGGGGTGGTCAGAAGTCCACCGGGTGCTGCGGCGCCTTGCCGGTCCGGATGAGCTCGGGCAGCGCGGCCGAGGCGTTCTCCCACACCAGCAGCATCGATCGCTTGGGGCTGTAGCCCTGGTGGCGGATGTCGGCCGGCATGGCCGCGACGTCGCCGGGGCGCATCGTCACCTTCGAGCGGAGGACCCCTGTCTTGCCGTCCTCGACCACCCATTGGATCTCGTCGCTCAACTGCACGAACCACTCGACCCGGTCGTTGCCGTGGATGATCGGGAGGATGTACTCCTCGGTCGTCGGGCAGTAGAGGCTGTCCTTGCACACGCTGACGACCGACGGGTTCCACGTGACGTTGCTGCGGCTGAGGTAGGCGAAGAGGTTGAACGCGGCGAGCTGATCCTCGAAGCCCAGCTCTGCGTCGATGACCGGCTCGTCCTGCGGGACGTCGGCGAACATCCGGTTGATCGGATGGGTCTCGTCGGTGCGGATCTGCTCGTCGCCGGCGACACCCACCATGCGGGCTGCGGCGACGCGCCGGCGGGTGACGGCCTCGGTGTTCGAACCTGCCTTCACCCCGAACGGCTTGTCGGTCTCGGCAGGGCTGGCGAAGGGGTCGAAACCGCCGATGGTCCAGTCGTCGAGCATCGCCTTGAACGTCTCGCGGATGTCGGGTGTGGGGAAGTTCTCCTCGTAGTCGCGCTCGGCGGTGCGGTACACCTCGTTGAACTTGCCGGCGAACAGGTCGACCGTGCCGTAGTGGTTGATGGTGCCGACCACGGCATCGAAGTTCACCGTCCCGTAGAAGAAGTCCCACGCCACGTCTCGCTGCATCGCGCGCAGGAAGTCGTCGATGCTCATCACGTGGTCGCCGGTCGGCCACGTGACGTACGCGAAGTACTCGTCACGCCGGAAGTGGAAGTGGCCGAGGGTGAACTCGCGGTAGCCCTCCCGGTTGGGTTCGGACGCCGTCACGGCGGTGGATTCGGTGGTGCTCATCGGGGTCCTTCGCAGCTGGCAGGTGAATCGGACGGATGGGTCGCGCGGCGCGAGATCAGCGCAGGCAGATCTCGCCCCACTTCTCGACGGTGTCGTCGCCGACGATGGTCTGGAGCAAGATGACGCTCGGACGCTCGGCGTGGAACCGGTACGCGGCGTTGGCCGGCAGCAGCGCCATGTGACCGAGGCCGAGCTGGATGCGACCCATCGCTCGGCCGCCTGGGTCGCCGTCGATGGCGACCGAGCCCTGCTTGTCGGCGGCGACGCGCGGGGCGTCGAGCTCGCGGAGCTCGACGGTCACCGAGCCGTCCATGCAGAGCGGGAACTCGTCGTGGGCGCAGGTCCGCCACTCGCTCGTGCCCTCGGCCCGGATGACCTCGAGGACGTACTCCATGTTCTTCCCGACCGCGATCTTCTCCCACGGACGGGCGTTCGAAGCGACCTCGAAGATGTTCGAGAACGCGTAGTGCTTCGGGTTGTCGTGGATGACGTCGATGCTGCCTTTGACGTAGTCGGTCAGCGAGCCGAACTTGGTGGTGTACGTGGTCATCGAACAGTCCCCCCGGAACTCGATCCCCGGCGATGTGTGTAGTGTGCGCTATGTGTACACATCGTCGCTATGCGAACAGGTTATGGATGCGACGAGTCTGGTGTCAAGCCGACACCAGGAAGCGCCGCTCAGCGGGTCGCGGCGGGCGAGCGCCCACCGCGACGCATCAGTAGTTCAGCGGCTCGAGGTACTCCTTGATCCACTGCGCCTTGTCGGCGAACACCGGTGGCACCTGGAAGTCATGACCCAGGTTCTCGTAGGTCTCGTCGATGAGGAAGCCCTCGGGCTTGCTGACCGTCGCCTCGAACAGCGCGCCGCCCGGCGTGCGGACGTACACCGATTCGAAGTAGCCGCGATCCTTGCGGTCGGACACGTCGGTGAAGCCGAGGCCCTCGATGTGCGCCTTCACGTCGCTCTGCACGTCGAGGTCGTCGACCTGGAAGGCGCAGTGGTGAACGGTGCCTTCTCCGAACGTCCACGTGCCCTGCGGCAGGGACGGGTCGACGTGGAAGTCGACGATCGTGCCCGATCCGCCCGCGCCGACCTCGAATCGCGTCGAGCTCCCGTCGTCGGCCGTGCGTGTGCCGTTCCACGCGAGGTCCATGAACTCGTGCGACGTCTCGAGCGCGCTGACCGACACGGTGATGCCGTGGGTGCCTCGGATGCCGTACTCGGCCGGCACGCCGCCCCCGGTCCACGGGGTGCGGTCGTCGTCGGCGATGCCGACGAGCTCGTAGTCGATCCCACCCGGGTTGGTGAGGCACACCATCTTCTCGCCGAAGCGCTCGTCGTCGTGGGTCTCGACGCCGTGCTCGGCGAGGCGGTTGCGCCAGTAGCCGAGGCTCGACTCGGGCACCGACAGCGCCAGCGCGCTGATCTGGCCGTGCCCCTTGCGGCCCATGCGGCCGGACTGCCGCATCGGGAACGAGGTGATGAGGGTGCTCTCCTGGCCGAGATCGTTGCCGTAGTAGAGGTGGTAGATGGGGACCGTGCCGTCGTACAGCGCGGTCTTCTTGACGCTCTTCAGGCCGAGGACTTGGGTGTGGAAGTCGTAGTCCTCCTGCGCCGTGCCGGTGCAGAGTGTGATGTGGTGGTGGCGACGGATCGCCGTGCTCGCGGACATTGCTACCCCCGTGGTGGTGGTTGTGTGTGGATCGTGAGGTTCAGTGGACGTCGAGACTCGTGGTCAGGTCAAGCCCCCAACAGGTACGTCTTCTTCAGGAGATCGGGGTCGTGCTGCAGCTCCTCGGCGGTGCCGGCGTACTGGATCCGGCCACCCTCGAGCACGTAGGCGCCCTTGGCCAGCGCCAGCGCGACGTGGGCGAACTGCTCGATGAGGAGCACGGCGACACCGCTCGCGGCGATGCCCTCGAGCACGGGCATCAGCCGCTTGACGATCACCGGCGCGAGGCCGAGCGACAGCTCGTCGACGACCAGCACCTGTGGTCGTGATGCCATCGCCTGGGCGAGCACCACCATCTGCTGCTCGCCGCCCGACAACGACCGCGCGGTCGACTCGAGCCGCCGCCGGAGCTCGGGGAACAGATCGAGCGCGGATTCGACGCCGCCGGCCGCCTCGTCCCGAGGGAGGCCATAGGTGGCCACGCGCAGGTTGTCGGCGACGGTGAGGCTCGGGAGCAGGCGACGACCCTCGGGGACGACGGCGACACCGGCGGCGCGCACCCGCTCGGGCTTGAGCTTCGACAGGTCGCGATCGCCGAGCGACACCGAACCGGCCGTGGACCGGAGGACCCCTCCGATCGTGAGCACGAGCGTGCTCTTGCCCACACCGTTCGGGCCGAGCAGCGTGGTGATCTCGCCGGGGGGCACCTCGAGCGAGACGCCGTGCAGCACGGGCCGGCCGCCGCGGGGCACCTCGAGGTCGACGACCCGCAGCGTCTGGCCGCTCATGCGGTGACCTCCTCGGTGCCGAGGTAGGCCTGCATCACCTTCGGGTCGTTCAGCACGTCCTTGGTGGGCCCGTCGGCGATGACGATGCCGAAGTCGAGCACGGTGAGGTGGTCGCAGGTGATGCCGACGAGGCCCATGTCGTGGTCGACGAGGATGACCGAGGCACCCGTGCGTTGGGGGATCTGACGGATGACCTCGCCGAGGGCCGCCGTCTCGTCGTCGGGCAGGCCCGCCGCCGGTTCGTCGAGCAGGATGAGCTTGGGCGAGCCGACGACGGCCCGGGCGACCTCCACCAGCCGCCGCTCGGCCGCGCCGAGGGTGTCGACGGCTCGGTGGATCGCGTGGCCGAGCCCGACGAACTCGATCGCGTCGACCACATCGGTTCGCCGTGACGAGGTGGGCGCGCCGGAGTGCTCGTGGACGAGCAGGACGTTCTCGTACACCGAGAGGTTGGCGATCGCCTGCTCGGTCTGGAAGGTGCGCCGGAGACCCCACCTGACCCGCTTGTAGTCGGGCATCGCCAAGAGGTCGGTGCCGAACGCGGTGACGGTGCCCGTGGCCGGGCGGACGAACCCGCTGAGGACGTTGAAGAAGGTCGTCTTGCCCGCGCCGTTGGGGCCGATGAGGCCGTTGGTGCCGGTGCCGATCGTGACGCTCATCCGGTCGAGCGGCACGACACCACCGAAGCGGACCGTCAGGTCGTGGATCTCGATCACGACGCTGCCCCTTCGGTCGTCGGTGCGTTTCGCGAGAACAGCCCGCCGACCTTGCGCCCGAGCTTGGTGAGGTCGCTGACGATGCCGCCCGGCGCGGTGAGCAGCACTTGCATCACACCGATGCCGAACAGGATCGTGAGGATCTCGGGCGCCAGCCCGAGCTTCTGATCGAGCAGCTGGGGCAGGACGCGGAGGAGGAAGCCTGCGACGACCGCGCCCCAGATGTTGTAGACGCCGCCCATCAGCACCACCGCCAGCAGCACGATGGACTGCTCGACGGGGAACTGGTTGACGCTCACCCCGCCGGGTCCGGCAGCGAGCAGCGCACCCGCCACCCCGGTGACGAAGGCCGAGAGGGCGAAGGCCCAGAGCTTGTACAGCGTCGTGTCGACGCCGGCGGCCACGGCCGTCACCTGGCTCTGGCGGATCGAGGCCCAGGCTCGACCGGGCTTGCCCTTGATGTGCCAGGCGACGAGGAGGAAGAGCAGAGCGACGACGATCACGGCGTAGCGGTAGTAGGCGGTGTCGCCGTCGGCCCACGACGGCCGGTCGAGCGCGACTGCTCCCGACGCCACGGACTTGTCGAAGCCCCAGAAGCCGCTGCCGCCGTTGGGGAACTTGTAGACCTTCAGCAGCAACGTGATCGCGCCCGCCGCCATCAGCGTGATGAGCGCGAGGTAGAGCCCGCTCAGGCGGATCGCCGGGATGCCGATGAACGCGCCGACCAGACCGGTGAGGATGCCGGCGACGATGAGGAGCAGCGGGAACGGCACGGACCAGATGGCAGCGACCCGCAGCGAGAACCACGCACCCGCGGCGACGAGGGGCACCTGGCAGAGGGAGAACATGCCGGCTCGGCCGACGAGGAGGCCGAGCCCGAGCGCGACGGCCGAGTACACGACGGCCTGGAACGTGATCTGCAACCAGAACGCACCGAGGATCGACGGCAGGAGGAAGAGCATCGCCGCGAGCACGACGAGCATGGTGAGCGTGCGCTGGACGGAGTTGGCGGTCCAGATGGACGGGAGGCGCGTGTCGGCGCGGGTGGGTGCCGGTGCGCTGAGCGAGATGTCTGCTGCCATCAGGCGATCCGTCCCCCGACTTGTCGGCGCCACCCGAACCAGAGCAACACGATGATCGCGCAGACGAACGGGGTGGTGTTGCGGTACTCGGCCAGGCTCTTGAACGCGTTGAGCTCGGACTGGACGAGCCCGATGACGAATGCCGACACGAGCGTGGCGGTCAACGACTCGACCCGCCCGATGAGCGCCGCGGCGAGGGCCGCGATGGGCAGGCTGAACGTGAGTGCGGCGATCTCCATCGAGACGAGATCGGCCAGCAGCAGTCCGGCGAAGCCGAACAGCAGGCCGGAGCCGAACCACGCGGCGGCCTCCACGCGTCGCACGGGCACGCCGAGGAGGGCGGTGTTCTCGCGATGGTCGGCGAGCGCACGCATCGCGGTGCCGAGCTTGCTGCGGTTGAGGAAGATCACCGTCACGATGACCACCAGGATCGGGAACGCCATCGCGATGCCCTGCGTCCAGCTGATGCGCAGCCACCGCCACGTGTAGCGCCAATCGCTCGTCGGCAGGCGCAGCTGGCGCACGTCTGCGGTCCATCGCCACTGCATGATGCCGAGCAGCGCGAGGGCGAACCCGAGGGTGGCGCTCGCCTTCACGAGCGGGTCGCGATCGGCGAGCGGCGGACCGAGGAACCAGCCGTACAGCAAGGTGAGCACGCCGCCGAGGAGGATCGCGACCGCGAACGCCAGCCACTGGTTCCAGTCGTGATCGATGAGCGTCCATGCGATCAGCGAGCCGAGCGCGCCGACCGCACCGTAGGAGAGGTTCAACACGCCGGTGGTGCGGAAGAGCACCACGAGCGCGACGCCGGACATGGCGTACACGCCGCCGAGGGCGAGGCCGATGACGAGGTACGGTGCGAAGTCAGGCATCGAGTCGCCTTCGTTCCGTGGTCATGGTCGTCGTCATGTCCTTTCTGAACCGTGTCTGAACCGTGTGTCTGCACCGTGTCGTTGGTGTGTCGAGATGGACGAGCCCTCCCCACGGGGAGGGCTCGTCCATGACGTCGTGGCGAGGTCAGCCCTCGTTGGAACGGATCTCCTCGAGCGGGTTGCTCGGCAGGGCGGCGATGTCGAAGCAGTCCTCGACCTGCACCATCTTCCCGTCCATCGGGGCCACGGTGCGGTCCGTGTTGTTCGAGACGTTGGCGCTCGAGCCGTTGGTGTAGTACCACGGCTTGCACCACATGTCGCTCTCGATGCCCTTCAGGTTGAGGATCGCCTCGTTGACGCTCTCGACGGTGAAGTCGCCCTCGACGTGGAGCAACGCCTCCGTCGTGGCCTTGCCGATGAGGAAGCCCATCTGCGCGAACGACGAGACCGGGAAGTCGGCGTTCGCGTCCTCGTGCAGCTTCAGCATCAGGTCGTTGTCGGGCAGACCCGAGTCGAGCACGTTGAACTCGGCGTTGATGAGGAACTTGCCGTTCCAGTCCGAGCTCAGCGCCTCGGCGACGCTCGGGTCGTTCGGCGGCGTCGAGCTGGCCCAGATGACCGAGTCGATCAGGCCCTGATCGTCGATCGCCTGCAGCAGCGGGGTGACGGTCGGACCGGTGAAGTTCAACACCACCGCAGCGCCCTCACCTGCTTCTTGCACCAGACGCTGGGCGAATCCGGCGGGGTCGGCGATCGGCACGTCTTCGAGGATGCCGACACCTTCCATGCCCTGCGACTCGGCGAAGTCGATGACGCTCGAGTTGTTGAAGTCCATGCCCGGCTGGTTGGGCGAGGCGACGACGATCTTGCCCGTGGCGCCGGCCCGCACGGCGGCCTGCGCGCCGCCGAGGTTCGAGTAGTACGGGCCCATGTTGACGGCCGACCACTGCGGGCTCGTGAAGCAGCCCGGGGCGACGCCGGCGATGATCGGGTGGTACCCGTGCTGATCGTAGTAGTCGCCGTTGACGTCGCACTCGAGCAGTTCGGTGTTGCCGACGATGGCCAGGACCTTGTCGTCCTCGACGAGCTTGGTCGCGATCGCGGAGAGCGCGGCCGGATCGGGAGCGGCGTCCTCGTACGAGTACTCGATGGGACGGCCGTTGATGCCGCCGTTCGCGTTCACGCAGTCGAAGTAGATGCCGGCCATCTTCGGGATCCACGTGAAGTCGACGCCGGGGATGTTGGTGGCCAGGCCGCCGAGCTTGATCGGCTCGCCCGTCGCTTCCTCGCCGGTGCCGAGCCCGCACTCGCCGGGCTTCTGGATCATGCCCGAGCCCTCGCCGCCGCCGGCCGTGGTGTCGGGCGACTCGCCGCCCGCTGTGGTGTCGGGCGACTCGCCGCCGGCCGTGGTGTCGGGCGACTCGCCGCCGGCCGTGGTGTCGGGCGCTGCGGCCGTGGTGTCCGGGCTCTCTGCCGCGGTGGTCGCGGCCCCGCCGTCGTCATCGTCGTCGCCGCCGCATGCTGCGGCCACGATCGACAACGCCGCGACGACGGCGAGCGATCTGGTCAGCCGTCGTGTGACGGTCCTTGGCTTGTTTCGCATAGCGCCCCCTCCTGATTGGTGATTCACACTGGCGTTGGTTGGCATTGCTGGGATAGCTGGGTGTCGTCGTGACGAGCGGGCCGACCTGGCGGACGGCTCGTCAGTCGGTCAGGCACGCACGAACTCCGCGACCGCGGTGACGGCGTCGGTGCGCTCGTCGAACAACAGGTGTCCTGCGCCGGCGAAGGTGGTGATCGTGGCGTTCGGCAACGCTGCCAACCACTCGGTCGACTGCCCGACGGGCACGATGCGATCGGCATCGCCCCACAGGAGCAGGGTGGGAACATCGATGCGGTGCAGCCAGCGGCCGAGGTTCGGGTCGGACACCCCGTTGCGCGAGATCGTGGCCCACGTGTCGGCCTCGCGGGCTCGTGCGGCGAGGAACTCCGGGGGCGGCGGGCCGTCCATCGGGCCGAAGATGGACAGGTCCGCCGCGAGGTACGAGAGCAGCTCGTCGGCTGGGACGGCGAGGAGATCGGTGATGGGATGTGCGGCGCTGTCGAGCCCGGCCGGTGCGACGAGGACGAGCTTGGTGAGGCGAGCCGTCGAGAACGAGGCCAACGTGACAGCCGTCCAGCCGCCCATCGAGTGGCCGACGAGGGCGAACCGCTCGATGCCGAGCGCGTCGAGGACGTCGAGCTGGTGGCGGGCGAGGTCGGCGACGTTGGTGTACGGCGAGTCGCCCGATGCTCCGAAGCCGGGGTGATGGGCGACGACGAGCTGGTTGTGCTCGGCGATCGGGAGCAGGCAGTCGAAGCCGGTGGCCGTCCCGGCGCCGTGGAACAGCACGACCGCGTCACCCTCACCGGCCGTGAACACGGCCGTGTCGATGCCGTTGATGTCGAGGTGACGCTCGTCGAACTGCATGGTTTGCCTCAGAACCAGGTGTTGTCCCGGGATGCCGAGCACCCGGACGAGCGGCTGTGCTGGCAGTAGTAGAACTTCAGCTCGTCAGCGATCCCCAACGCCATCCCCACTCGATCCGACGGTCTGCGACCGAACTTCCCCCGCGAGCGGGGTGGCCGGGTGACACTTCCTCCCACAAAGTGTTCACTCAGCGCACACCTGCGCGCAAGGTGTACATTAGCCGTCCCGCGACAGCGCCGCAAACGCGTTCGGGCCGCACGGGCGCGCCCGGGGCAGATCGAGAGGGGTTCGGATGGCGACATCGACGGCCGGCCTGATGGCCGGCAAGGCAGGTCTGGTGACCGGCGCCGCCGGTGGCATCGGGCGGGCGACGGCGCAGGCGCTGGCCCGCGAAGGGGCCGCCGTCCTCGTGACCGACCTGCCCTCGCGTGCACCCGACGGTGCCGAGACCGTGCGGTCGATCGTCGAAGCCGGTGGGCGGGCGGTCTACTCACCCGGCGACGTCGTCAGCTGGGCCGACCAGCAACGTCTCGTGATCGAGACCGTCGAGGCGTTCGGCTCGCTCGACTTCGCCCACAACAACGCCGGCATCGAGCTGCAGGCCACGCTGCTCGAGACCACCGAGGAGCAGTTCGACCAGATCATGGCGGTCAACACCAAGGGCGTGTGGCTGGGCATGAAGGCGCAGCTCCCCGTGATGGTCGAGCAGGGCGGCGGCTCGATCGTGAACACCTCGTCGCTCGCCGGCCTCGTCTGCGCGCCGGCGCTCGGCGCCTACACGGCGTCCAAGCACGCCGTGCTCGGACTCACCAAGACCGCCGCGGTGGAGTTCGCCGACCGGAACATCCGCGTCAACGCCGTATGCCCCGCGGCCATCCGCACGGCGATGATCGAGATCCTGCCACCGGAACGCCAGGCCGAGCTCGCCTCGCCGCAGGCGATCAAGCGGCTCGGCGAGCCGTCGGAGGTGGCCGAAGCGGTCGTGTGGCTGCTGTCCGACAGAGCCTCGTTCGTGACGGGGACGGCGATGCAGGTCGACGCCGGCTCGCTCGCCGGCATCTGACGCCCCGCTGTCTCCGTGCGATGAGAGATGAGTGGCGGATCGCCACTCATCTCTCATCGCGAGTCAGGGGTGGACGAGGATCTTGACGTTCTGATCCTTGTTGTGGATGAGCTCCTCGAGGCCGCCGCCGACGATCTCTTCGAGGGGGATGCGCTTGCTGATCAGCGGCGCCGCGTCGATGCGTCCCGAGGCGAGCGCAGCGATCACCGCGGTGTGGTCGTTCGCGTAGGCGACGCTCGACGTGAGGAACGCCTCGGTGAACAGGAACTGGAACATGTCGATCTCCGCCGGGTGCTCCCACAGCGCGATGTTGACGATCGTCCCCTTGGGACGGATGCAGCCGATCGCCATGGCCATCGTCTCGTTGTGCCCCGACGCATCGAAGGCGACGTCGACACCACCGCCGGTCAGCGTCTTCAACGTGCCGGCGACGTTGTCGGTGGTGGGGTCGAGCACGACGTCGGCCCCCAGCGCGAGCGCCTTCTCCTTGCGCGCTGCCGAGAGCTCGACCATCGCCACCAGACCGGCTCCGCCGGCGCGCAGGGCGAGCATCGTGACCAGGCCGATCGGGCCGGCGCCCAGGACGACGGCGGTGTCCCCGATGCGGAACCCCGACTTGCGCACGGCGTGCCAGCCGACGGCGAGCGGCTCGATGAGCGCGCCGATGTCGGTGGGGATGGCGTCGGGCAGACGGTGCACCATGTAGCGCGGTACGACGGTGAGCTCGGCCAGACCGCCGCCACCGCCGCTGATGCCGTGGAAACCGATCTGTGGGCACAGGTTGTAGTCGCCGGCGCGGCAGGCCGGGCACGTGTTGTCACGGATGATCGGCTCGACCGCGACGGGATCGCCGACCGAGATGTCGTCGACGCCATCGCCCACCTCGACCACTCGTCCGGCGAACTCGTGGCCGAGCACGATCGGGACGACCTCACCGGTGATCGGGTGCGGGTTGCCGGGAGCGGGGATGGTCTCGGGCCCGATCAGGTACTCGTGCAGGTCGCTCCCGCAGATGCCGCACCACTCGGGCGCGATCTTCACCGAGCCCGGCAGCACCTCCGGCTCGGGGATCTCGTCGACGCGGACGTCGCGGTTGCCGTGGTAGCGGACTGCGCGCACTGGAGGCTCCTCGGGCTGGTCGGACGCGGCTACGTTACTCGGGTTCGGTGAGCGCACACGCGTGTGCACAGCGCACATCTCGACGAACTGCGGTCGCGAGTGGGGAGGGAGTCATGAGGGTCGGCGCGATCTTCTCGCAGGCGGACGGTGGGACCGATCCGGCGATGATGCGCCGGTACGCGGTCGACCTCGAGGCGGCAGGCTTCGCCCACCTCATGGCGTACGACCACATGCTCGGCGCGTCCGCCGAGCGACTCGCGGGCGGCGAGTTCGGTGGGTTCGGCACCCCGCCCTACACCGATCAGCACACGTTCGAGGAGATCCTCGTCCTGTTCGGCCACCTCGCCGCGGTGACCACCGATCTCGGGTTCGTGACGAGCGTGCTGGTGCTGCCACAGCGGCAGGCCGCAGCCGTCGCGAAGCAGGTGGCGACGATCGAGCTGCTGAGCGGCGGTCGGTTGCGGCTCGCCGTGGGCGTCGGCTGGAACTGGGCCGAGTACGAGGCGCTCGGCGTCGACTTCGGCGCGCGCACAGCGATCCTCGAGGAGCAGATCGAGGTGATGCGTGCCTTGTGGACCCAGCCGCTCGTCACGTATCGCGGCGCGCACCACGTGCTCGACCGCGTCGGCATCAACCCGCTGCCGTCACGTCCGATCCCGATCTGGATGGGGACCAAGGGCTCGACCCCCGCGTTGCGCCGAGTGGTGCGGCTGGCAGATGGCTGGATGCCGTTGCTCCTGCCGGGCATCGACGAGGTCGACCTCGAGAGCGGTGTGCGCCGGGTGCGCGAGCTGTGCGAAGAGATGGGCCGCGACCCGGAGACGTTGCCGATCCACGGCCGCGTCTATCTCTCGCCCGGTGAGAAGGGCAATGGGTGGCAGCGCGAGGTCGAGCAGGCGATCGAGCTCGGCTTCAGCGACCTCTCCGTCGGCGTGAACCGGCTCGCGCATCCGGGCCTCGGCCTCGAGTTCCACCTGCGCGTCCTGCTCGAGGTGAAGCCCGAGCTCGACGCGCTGGTGCGCTGACGCCTGCCGTCAGCCGAAGGGACGGACGGGGTCGCTGCCGTCCCAGCCGACGGACGCGAGGTAGAACGAGGTGAACAGCGACTCCATCGTCGCACCCACCTCGATCAGCTCGAGCATGCCGGGCAGCTCGCCCTTCGTGTCGAGGTAGCCGACCGAGCCGCCGGTCGGCACGCCGCACCGGAACGCGAGCTCGTAGCCCTTGCCGACGTAGCGATCGAGGTCGGCGTCGAACGTGCGGGTGGCCATGCCGTAGTGGTGGAAGCCCCAGCCGCGGTTGTCGCGCACCTCCCGGTACACCGACGGGTGTTCGTCCTTCGGTTGGATGAGCTCGATCTGCATGTGGCCGGCGAAGCCCATCGCGAGCTTGACGTCGGCCTGCGACGGTGCGCCCCGGTACACGGGGTCGACGCCGGTGAAGCTGTCGAGCAGGAACCACGGGCCGACCCTCAGGTTCTCCGACCACGACCGCATCGCCGCGTCGATGTCGGGGACGATGTAGGCCATCTGGATGACGCCGTCGTCCGGCTGGCCGAAGTTGAACGCGGTCATGCCGCTGCCGCGCGATCGAGGCCGAGCACGCGCACAGCGTTGTCCTTCAGGATCTTCGGTCGCACCCCCGGCTTCATGTCGAGCTTGTCGAAGTCGGCGAGCCAGCGGTCGGGGGTGATGAGCGGGTAGTCCGAGCCGAACAGCACCTTGTCCTGCAGGATCGAGTTCGCGTGCTGCACCAGCGAGTCGGGGAAGTACTTCGGCGACCAACCCGAGAGGTCGATGTACACGTTCGGCTTGTGGCGCGCGACCGAGAGCGCCTCGTCCTGCCACGGGAACGAGGGATGGGCCATGATGATCGTGAGGTCGGGGAAGTCGACTGCGACGTCGTCGAGCAACATCGGGTTCGAGTACTTGAGCCGGATGCCGCCGCCGCCGGGCTCGCCTGCGCCGACGCCGGTGTGGCCGGTGTGGACGAGGATCGGGATCTGCAGCTCCTGCGCCGCCTCGTAGAGCGGGTAGACGCGGCGGTCGTTCGGCTCGAACTCCTGCGCGCTCGGGTGCAGCTTCAGGCCGCGCATGCCGAGCTCGGTGACGAGTCGGTGGAGCATCTTCACGCCGGCCTTGCGACGGCCTGGATCGACGCTCGCGAACGGGATGATCACTTCACGGTGCTCGGCGGCGAGCTCGGCGATCTCCTCGTTGCCGGGCAGTGGATCGTCGCCCGAGACCGTGTAGGTGTCGACGGTGAAGACGACCGCGAGCATCTTGCGCTCGCCGTAGTACTCGGCCATCTGGTGCACGTTGGTCGCAGTGTCGCCCTGCTGGCCGAAGTACGCGTTCATCGCCCGCATGCGCTCGGAGTCGGTGTCGCCGCAGACCGACCCGTGCACGTGCGTGTGCACGTCGATCGCAGTGATCTCGCTGAGGTTCACGGCGGCAGGCTAGACGAAGTCCGCACGAGTGTGCGGAGAGCGCCCATGCGTGGGGTTGGCCTACGGTGACCCCATGGCCCGCTACCCCGACCTCCGCCCCGACGAGATGGACGCCGATCAGCGGCGCGTGTTCGACGCGATCGTGTCGGGCCCTCGCGGCTCGATCGGGGGCCCCTTCCCCGCGCTGTTGCGCAGCCCCGAGGTGTGTGATCGGGTGCAGGACCTCGGCCGGGTCATCCGTTTCGAGAGCACGTTGCCCGGAGCAGTGCGCGAGCTGGTGATCCTGGTGACGGCGCGACACTGGCGGGCGCAGTACGAGTGGTGGGCGCACAGTCGGCTCGGCCTCGGCGAAGGGCTCGACCAGGCGGTGATCGATGCGGTGCGTGACGAGGACGCGACACCGTTCGGCGACGCGGTCCTGCAGACGGCGCGCGAGGTGGCGCGGTCGTTGATCACGACCGGCCGGGTGCCCGAGGAGCTGCACGCGCGGGCCACGACGTTGCTCGGTGAGCGAGCTGTCATCGAGATCGTCGCGACGGTCGGCTACTACTGCCTCGTGTCGCTGGTGCTGAACACCGCCGAGGTGCCGCTGCCGGCCGACGCGACGCCGCTACCCGAGGGCTGAGCTCTCGCCGACGGGGGTGCAACCTTCTGGGCACCCATGGCGTCGGAGCATGTGATGGATCCGATGGCCGTCTCGCTCGGCGCTGATGGGGCGCAGCTCGATGTCGACGCGGCTGCGCTGTCGTTCGACGAGCTGTTCGCGTCGGAGTCCGGCCCGATGCTCCGCCTGGCCGTCGGCCTCGTCGACCTGCCCGAGCGCGCCGAGGAGATCGTGCAGGACGCGTTCGAGAGGACCCTGCTCGCGTGGAACCGCCTGCGGCAGCCGGGCGCGTTCCTCCGCACAGCGGTGGTGAACGGCTGTCGCAGCGAGCTGCGGCGGCGCCGGGTGATCCGGCGACATCCGGTCGTGGCGCCGGGGTCCACCGAGCTCGGTGAACCCGACGGTGCGCTGATGGCCGCTGTCGCTCGGCTCACGCCGCAGCGACGAATCGCGATCACGTTGCGCTACTACGCCGACCTCACCGAGGCCGACATCGCCGAGACGATGGGTGTCCGCGTCGGCACCGTGAAGTCGCTCATCAGCCGTGGGTTGGCCGATCTCAGGAGGTGGCACCAGCCATGACCAACACGATCACATCCGAGGACGAGCGACTGGGTGCCCGTGTCGGGGCCATGCTCGGACGGCGGAGGGGTGCCCGCCTGTCACTCGGGCTCGACGAGGTGCGCGACGGCGCGCGACGTCGGCGGGCTCGCCACCGCACGGCTCTAGGGGTCGCCGTGCTCGCGCTGGTCGCGGGCTCGGTGACCGTGCTCGCTCGCCGCGGCTCCGACGGACCGGTCGACCAACCGCCCGCCGACACAGCTGTCGTCACTCCGACGATCGGTGCCGCGGCGGTGCTGCCCGCATCGTACGGCGACCCGGTCTCGGTGTACGCGACGGGTGGAGGCAACCCGCGCGGTGCACCTCTGCCGGCAGTTGACGTCTGGTCGGACGGAACCACTCGGATCGTGGTACGCACGTTCTCCCGAGCGACATCAGGGGCGACAGACGACACCCTCTCGGACGAACCGCCGCCCACGACGGCGGCCGAGCTCGAGCCAGTGTCTCGGTCGGGGCAGATCGAGGAGATCGGGGAGGGACAATGGGTGCTCTACCTGTCCGGCGACGGCGTGCGGGGCGATCACGTCATCGTGCGCGGCGCCGACCGGGCGTCGGCGTCGGCACTGGTCGAGTCCATGGTCGAGGTGGACGGCGTGCTCGCGCCCTCCGGTGCGTTCGATCTCGTCGAGCACGCCGACGCAGGTTCTGCAGCAGAGCCGAACGGCTGGTACGCCCAGGTCGGTTACGGGGCAGGGTTCGGCGAGATCTGGGTGAGCGCGAACGAGATGACCCCGACGCGGGGGACGTTGGAGCTCGCAGCCAGCTGGAGCCTTGGCGAGCTGCGTTCGGTGGGCGGTCGGGAGGTGCTCGAGCAGCAGGTTGACGACACACGTCGGTCGATGACGTGGATCGATCCGAGCGGGGTGCAGCTGTCGGTCTGGGGCTACTCGTCTGCTGTCGACGACTCGATCGTGTCGGAGCTGTTGCTCGTGTCGTCACGCGAGCTGCAGGTGATCGCCGGCGAGCTGTCCCGACGCCTGGCCACCGAGCCGGCGATGACCGCCGTCGACATCGACGGTCTCCGGATCACGCTGCGCGGCACGCGCGACCACGTCGTCTCGTGCGTCGGGACCGGGTCGGACGAGCAGTGCGCCGTCGACGAGCAGGCGTCGGTCGACAGCCAACCGCTCGCCGGAGCGATGGATGCGACCGTCGGCGACCAATGGGTCATGTACGGGTACAGCGAGATCGGCGAGGATGGGCTCGTACCCGACGTCAGCGACGACCAGTTCGTCACGGCGGCCGGCACCGCTCTGCCCGTGTCGAGCACGGTGCACGACGGCTACCTCTGGTGGGTGGTGCGGGCCTCGTCGAACGATCGCACCATTCGGCTCGCGTGGACCAACGACATCGGGGGAGTGGTGGGCACGATCGCGCGACCGCTGGTGATCGGATCGCTCGGCTGAGTCGTGAGGTGACCGCCGTCAGTCGGCGACGCCGAGGCCCCAGCCGCCGTCGATGATGATCTCCTGCCCGGTGATGTAGTCGCTGGCCGACGACGACAGGAACAGGGCGAGGCCCTTGATGTCGTCGGGCTGGCCGACGCGGTGCATGGGGATGTCCTTCGCGATCGCGGCCTGCAGGTCGGGGTTGTGCGCGTGGCCGCCGCCGATGTTGGTGACGAAGAAGCCGGGGGCGATCGCGTTGACGTTGATGCCGTAGGCCGCGAGCTCGAGGGCGACGTTGCGCATGAGGTGCGCGGCGCCGGCCTTGGCCGCCATGTACGCCGCACCGATCACAGCTTCGGACTTGGTCGCCGCGAGTGACGTCGTGACGATGATCTTGCCGGAGCGGCGGGGGCGCATGTGCCGAGCCGCAGCCCGCATCGTCGCGAAGATGCCGTTGAGGTTGATGTCGATGACGCGGTTCCAGCGCTCGTCGGTGTAGTGCTCGAGCGCGCCCTCCTCGACGCGTGGGCGGGACGTCCCGGCCCAGGCGCCCACGAAGCCGGGGCCGGGGTCGATGCCGGCGTTGGCGAAGACGACGTCCAAACGGCCGTACTCGGCGGCGGCCGCGTCGACTGCTGCGTCGAGCGCCGCGTGATCGGTGACGTCGACGACCTCGCCGCGAACGTCGAAGCCGGCGGCTTGCAGGCGAGCCGTCTCGTCGCTCGTGCGCTGAGGGTCGACGTCGAGCATCGTCACCCGAGCGCCGTGCTCGGCGAGTGCCTCGACGAACGCGAGTCCCAGCCCGCTCGCGCCGCCCGTGACGACGACACCGTGGCCGTCCACGTCGATCTGACCAGTCGCCATGACGCATCCTCCCCGAGTCGCGATCACCCCCTGACCACGCAGCGGCGCACACTATCGAGCCTCCGGTGGCCTCCGTGTCATGGGCCAACGACGCGATGTGTCGTCAGCGAATGACACGAGCGGGTAGGAGATCGTGAGCGGCGGAGGAGAGCTCAGCCGGGCAGGTGGCTGGCGCGCGCCTTGGCGACGATGAGCTGTTCGAGCAGGATGTCGCGCTCGCGCGCCATCGCCGCTTGGTCGACGTGCGCCAGCTCGGCGTCGACGCCGGCGGCGACTGCTGCCTTCAGCTCGTCGGTCCACTCCGGGGTCTCGAACGTGTGCCACCACTCAACCATCGGCGGGCCGAGGTGCTCGAGCACATGGGCGATGCCGCCCGCCCCACCCGAGAGGTGCTGGGTGGCGAACGGGCCGAGCAGCGCCCAGCGAAGGCCGGGGCCGTTGCTCAGCGCCGTGTCGATGTCGGCGACCGTGGCGGCGCCGCTCGCGACGAGCCAGTAGGCCTCTCGCCACAGCGCAGCCTGCATCCGGTTCGTCACGTGACCGGGCAACTCGGCGTTGACGCGGATGGGCCGCTTGCCGATCGCCGCGTAGAACGCGAGGGCCGACTCGATCGCGTCCTCCGACGTCTGCTGTCCCCCGACCACCTCGACCAGCGGCACCAGGTGCGCGGGATGGAACGGGTGGCCGACCAGCACCCGCTCGGGCCGGCGGCGGCACTCCGACTGGATCACCGACGGCAGCAACCCCGACGAGCTCGACGCGATGACGACGTCGTCACGCGCCGACGCGTCGAGGCGCTCGAACAGCTCGACCTTCAGATCCTCGACCTCGGGCCCGCTCTCCTGCACGAAGTCGGCGTCGGCGACGGCGGCCGCCGGATCGCCGACGAGCGCGACGCGCTCGGGCGATGCCCCGTCGGCGAGGCCGATCCGCTCGAGCACGGGCCAATACGTGTCGATCGCGGAGCGCAGGCGGGCTTCGGCGTCGGCACCGGGGTCCCACGCGACGACGTCGAGGCCGGCGGCGAGGAACTTGGCGGCCCAGCTCGCGCCGATGACACCCGTGCCGATCACCGCGACGCGCTGGACGCTCACGAGCGGTGCGCCGCGAACTGGACGTACGCGTCGAGCGCGTCGGGGTCGGCGAGTGCGCCGCGGCTGGCGACCGACTCGATCGCTGCACCGCGAAGCACCTTCTTCACGGGCAGTTCGAGCTTCTTGCCGGTCAGGTTGCGAGGCACGGCGGGCATCTGCGCGACGACATCGGGGACGTGCCGCGGCGACAACTGGCTGCGGAGACGTTCGGTGATCCTCGCTCGCAGCGCCTCGTCGAGCTCGACCCCCGGAGCGAGGACCACGAACAGCAGGAGCTCGCCGACACCACCTGACGGATCCTCCAGATGGACGACCAGGCTGTCGACGACCTCGTCGAGCTCCTCGACCACTCGATAGAACTCGCCGGTGCCGAGCCGCACACCGCCACGATTCAGCGTCGCGTCGGATCGACCGGTGATCACGCAACTGCCGCGCTCGGTGAACCGGATCCAGTCCGCCTGTCGCCACACCCCCGGGAACACGTCGAAGTACGTGCCGAGGAACCGGTCGCCGTCGGGGTCGTTCCAATAGCCGACGGGCATCGACGGCATCGGCTCGGTGATGACGAGCTCACCGAGCTCGCCGACCACCGGGTGGCCGTTCTCGTCGAAGCACTCTGCCTTCACGCCCAGGCACCCGCCCGAGATCTCGCCCGCCCACACGGGCAGCATGGGGTTGCCCTGCACGATGCCGGTGCACACGTCGGTTCCGCCACTGCCGTTGTTCAGCATGACGTCGGGCCCGAGCTGCTCGACGATCCACGCCGCGGCCTCGGGCGGCAGCGGCGAGCCGGCCGACCCCAACTGGCGCAGGTGCGACAGGTCGTTCTCGTCGGCCGGACGGATGCCCGCCTTGCGGCAACTGGTGATGTAGACCGGGTTCAGCCCGAGCATGGTCGACTTGGTGTCGGCCGCGATCCGCCACTGCTCGTGCAGATCCGGATGCACGGGGCTGCCGTCGAGCATGACGATCGATGCGCCGAGCGTCAGCGACGAGATGAGCGCGTTCCACATCATCCACGCCGTGGTCGAGAACCACATCAGCCGGTCGCCCTGCTGCAGGTCCCACGACAGGCCGTGGTTCTTCATGTGCTCGATGAGGATGCCACCGTGGCAGTGCGTGATCGCCTTGGGCAACCCCGTGGTGCCCGACGAGAACAGCACGTACAGCGGATGGTCGAAGGGCACCTGCTCGAACTCGAGCGGACGGTGCTCGGCGAGCAGCTCGCTCCACTCGATCGCCTCGATCGCGTCACGACCGTCGTCGGCGGGCGACGTGTCGCCGAGCACGTGCGGCCCGTAGGGCACGTGCACGAGGTGTTCGACCGACGAGAGCGCGGCCCGGACTGCGGCGACTTCGCGGCGCCGATCGATCGGGCGATTGCCGTACGTGTAGCCGCTCACCGCGAGCAGCACCTTCGGTTCGGTCTGCGAGAAGCGGTCGATCACGCTGCGTTCGCCGAACTCGGACGCGCACGACGACCAGATCGCGCCCAAGCTCGCCGTCGCCAGGCAGGCGATCAGCGTCTCGGGGATGTTCGGCAGGTATGCGGCGACTCGGTCGCCGCGTCCGACGCCCAGGCGCTGCAGACCGACACGAGCGCGGGCCACCTGATCGGTGAGCTGTCCGAACGTCAAGGTCATCGGGTCCCGCGTCTGCGACCGGGCCAGCACGGCGACGTCGTCGTCGGGCCACATGCCCCCGACGATGTGCTCGGCGAAGTTCAGGCGCGCCCCGGGGAACCACCGGGCGAAGGGCATCGTGCGCTCGACGAGCACGGTCTCGTACGGCGCCGACGAGCGGATCCCGAAGAACTGCCACAGCGACTCCCAGAACGCCTCGATCTCGGTGACCGACCAGGTCCACAGCGCGTGGTAGTCCTCGAAGTGGAGCCCCTTGTGCTCGGCCAGCCAGGCCATGTACTGGCCCTGGCGGGTGCGGCTGGTGTCGGCGGGCGGTTCCCAGAGCAGGGTGCCTTCGAGGTCGGGGTCCGCGTCCGGTCGGTCGCTCACGACGACGCCTCCTGCGAACCCGGTTCCGTCACCCGCGGCGCCCGGCCTTCGAGGAACGTCCGCATCCGATGCTTCGCCTCGTCGGTGCCCTGCGCGATGGCGGCGATCAGTGACTCCATGACATACCCTTCGGTCGGGTTCGACTGCGCGATGCGAGGCAGCACGTGGACGACGGCGTAGTTGGTGACGGGTGCGTTGGAACAGATCTTCTCGGCCAGCTCCATCGCCCGCGCGAAGCTCCCGCCGGGCTCGGTGAGGTAGTCGGAGATGCCGAACGCGTGACCCTCGTCGGCGGTCAGCACCCGGCCGGTCAGCATCATGTCGGCAACTCGATGGGTGCCGATCAGGCGCGGCACGCGCACCGACGCGCCGCCCCCGACGAAGATGCCGCGCTGGCCCTCGGGCAGCGCGTAGAAGGCGGTGCTGTCGGCGACGCGGAGATGAGCAGCTGCCGCGAGCTCGAGGCCGCCGCCGATGACCGCGCCCTTCAGCGCGGCGACCACCGGCACCGGCCCGAACTCGATCTTCTGGAAGATGCGGTGCCAGCTCGCCGAGTGCGCCACGCCCTCGAAGGTGGACAGCTCGCCGAGCGCCGACAGGTCGAGCCCGGCCGAGAAGTGGTCGCCGGCAGCATCGAGCACGACTGCGCCCACGCCCGCGGGGATGTGCGAGAAGAACTGGTCGATCCCGGCGACGGTGACGTCGTCGATCGCGTTGCGCTTGTGCTCGCGGCGCAGCCGCAAGACGGCCACCCGCCCGATGACATCGGCCTCGAGCGAGGAGGGCAACGTCGGCACGTGATCGGGCTCGTGATCGGGCATGGTCGATGGGCTCCCCACTCGCACCGGGCCGCCCGCCCCCGGGGCTGCCCGCGTCGCCGGCATGGCCCGGCGAACGTATGCGGACGACCCGGGGCTGTCAAGCACGGACGCACGCCCGGTACTCGGCCCAGCGCTGGGCCCCGCACCGAGCCCGGTGTCAACGTCGCCGGGGGCGGGTAGGGCCTCGCCGTGGCACGTGCGACGATCGGGTGCAGTGGATGGAACTACCGCGACTGGCGAGGCCTGGTGTATCCGGCCGACCTGCCGATGTCGCGTTGGTTCGCGCTCTACGCGACGTGGTTCGACACCGTCGAGCTGAACACCACCTTCTACCGCATGCCCCCTCACAGCACGTTCGAGGGGTGGGCGGCAGCCGCGCCCGAAGGCTTCACCTTCGCGCTGAAGGTCGGCGCGTTCGGCACCCACCGGAAGAAGCTGATCGACGCCGCGACGTGGCTGCCGAACCACGTCGATCGGGTCCGCCTGCTGGGCGAGCACCTCGGTCCGAACCTCGTGCAACTGCCGCCGCGCTGGAAGCGGAACGCGGCCCGCCTCGACGAGATGCTCTCCGTCGCGCCCACCGATCTGCGATGGGCGGTCGAGATGCGCGACCCGTCGTGGCTGCACGACGACGTGTTCGAGGTGCTCCGTCGTCACCGTGCGGCGCTGTGCCTGCACGATCTCATCGCCGATCACCCGATCGTGCTGACCACCGACTGGACCTACGTTCGCTTCCACGGACCAGATGCCACGAACCATCCGTACCGGTTCCGGTACGGCCCGAGGCGTCTCTCGTCCTGGTCGCGGCGGATGGGCGACTGGGTGCGTTCCGGCATCGACGTCTGGGCGTACTTCAACAACGACTACGAGGGCAACGCGATCGCCGACGCGCGCACCCTGCGGGCCCAGGTCGCCAAGTTCGCGGCCCGCGATTGATCGGCTCGCCGAACGGGTACTCGCGGCGGTGGCGCGGTGCGTGTGCCGCGCGTCGAAAGGAGCGCTCGATGCGAGTCGCAGACGTCATGACCCGAAACCCGGTGGTGTGCCGCCCCGACACGCCGCTCTCCGCGGCGGCCACGATCATGCGTGACCGCGACATCGGAGATCTGCTGGTCGAGCTCGACGGCCGCCTCGTCGCCATCGTCACCGATCGCGACATCGTCGTCCGCGGTCTGGCGGAGGGACGTGACCCGGGCGCGCTGACCGTCGGGGACGTGGCCAGCGGTCCTGTCGAGTGCGTCGAGACCGAGGCCGACGTGAACGAGGCCGCGCGCCGGATGGAGCTCGGGGCCATCCGCCGGCTCCCGGTGATCGACTCGACTGGTCGTCCGGTCGGCATCGTCACGCTCGGCGATCTTGCGAGCGCGATCGACGGCGATTCCGCGCTCGGGAGCATCAGCTCGTCGCCGCCGAACAACTGACGACGTGGCCGGTCATGCCGAGGGCGGCGACGGCGCGTTCCGCCGCGACACCACGTACATCACCGATCGGATCACCCGCGCCGACCGTGTGGATGCGAGCGACCGTGCCGGTGGCGACGGATACCCGGTGGAGGCGGGGCGATACCGGTTGATCGCAGCACGCGCCTGCCCGTGGGCGAACCGGGCCATCATCGTCCGGCGCCTGCTCGGGCTCGAGCACGCCATCTCGATGGGGCTCGCTGCGCCTGTGCACGACGAGCGCAGCTGGACCTTCGACCTCGACCCGGGTGGCGTCGATCCCGTGCTCGGCATCCACCGGCTCGAGGAGGCGTACCTCGCGCGGTTCCCCGACTACGAGCGAGGCATCACCGTCCCTGCGATCGTCGAGATCGCCAGCGGTCGCGTCGTGACCAACGACGTCCCTCAGCTGACACTCGACCTCTCGACGGAGTGGGTGGACCACCATCGTGCGGGCGCGCCCGACCTGTATCCGGAGTCACTGCGCGACGAGATCGACGAGGTGATGCAGCTCGTGTTCGACGACGTGAACGACGGGGTGTACCGCTGCGGGTTCGCGACGACGCAGTCGGCGTACGACGCGGCCTTCCGCCCGCTGTTCGCCCGACTCGACTGGTTGAGCGAGCGATTGACTCACCAGCGGTACCTCGTCGGTCAGTCGATCACGGAAGCCGACGTGCGCTTGTTCACGACGCTCGCCCGGTTCGATGCCGTCTACCACGGCCACTTCAAGTGCAATCGCAACAAGCTGACCGAGATGCCGGTGCTGTGGGCGTACGCACGTGACCTGTTCCAGACGCCGGGGTTCGGTGACACCATCGACTTCGGGCAGATCAAGCAGCACTACTACGTGGTGCACCGGCAGATCAATCCGACCGGCATCGTGCCGCTCGGACCGAACACCAGTGGATGGCTGGCCCCGCACCACCGTGACGAGCTCGGCGGGCCTCCGTTCGGCGATGGCACGCCGCCCGATCCTGAACCGTCGCCGGTGGACCTCGGCCAGTCGGCCTGACGCGCGCCGTCAGATGGGCGCGACGACCGCCGAGCCGTCGACCACCGGACCGAGCTCTGCCACCACGAGCGCCGGTCGGCCGTTCACGGTGGAATCGAACCGGACCCGCTGCAGGACGCCGCCGACGAGATCGCACTGCAGCGAGACGTCCGGCCCGGCCGGAAGCCCGAGCGTCGTCGATGCGGCGGTCACCTCGAGCGTCGTGTTCGCGCCGTCGGCCGCCCCGACCGTCACGCTCGTCGGCGTGGCGAGCGCGGTGATGGGATCGGAGGTCGCAGCGGGCGAGTCGAGCTGCTCCCACTCGCCTCCGTCAGGCATCACCCAGCTGCCGTCCGGCGTGATGATGTAGTTCACGATCCCGCCCGGGCCGGTGAGTGCCAACCGCACGCCGTCCCCCACGCGATCACCGTCGGCCTCGAGAGCGGGTGCGCCGTCGACGGTGATCGTCTGATGGAAGTGGTACGTGTCGCCGAGCGCTGCGAGCGCCGACGACAGCATCGCTGCACCGTCGGCCGGTGCGGTCGATGCCGGGCTGCTCCCCACGGCGGTGGAGGGCGCGCCCGACGGCGCGGAGCCGGCTGTGGTGTCGGCCGTCGGTGAGGTCGACGGACCGGCCGACGACATTGCGGACGCGGGTGACGCGTTCGTCGTGCCGGGCGTGTCGGCGGACGACGAGTCGCACGCCGATGCAGCGACGACCAGCGCGCCGGCTCCGATCAGGCCCCCGATCGTGCCGAGAAGCCCGCGGAACCGACGCGTCGATCGATCAGCCATGGCGATCGTGACGAGTGCCGTCGCGGTCGCTGTGCTTGTCATGGTCACCGCGATCGCCCCAGCCCTTGTCATGGTCACCGCGGTCGCCCCACGAACCGTGATCGCCCCAGCCCGGCCGCGGGCCATGGCGTCCGGGGTCGGTCGCTCCGGGCTCGACCGGCGTGTTCACGGCGGGAGGTCCGAAGTCGCAGCGCATGCGCTCGTCGACCGCGATGCGGCTCTCGGCCTCGTCACCGCGCACCGAGATCTTCACGGCCTCACGCTCCGAGAAGCGCACCTTCAGCCTGCCTCGCTCGACCCGCACGTCAGCCGCGGGGACCGACGTCGCGTCCGAGATCGTGCCGTCCTCGTTGATCGTGTAGTTGATCTGTGCCGGCGCGCCGTCGCACAGCGCGCCGTTCCACTGCTGCGGGCCGACCAGCGCAGCGAGCTCGGTGCGCACGCCCTTCAGCTCCGACAGTGAGACCGACACGGTCGCGTACTGGCGGCCGCCGACGGTGTCGGACCGGACGGCGATCCACAGGAAGCGCTGCTGCGTCCCGTTCGTGAACGTGACGAGCGCGTGCGCGACCTCGTCGTCGTGCCACTGGCCCTGAGCCGGCGCACCGATCACCGCGGTCGGGTCCGTGGAGGCGAGATTGGCCAGCGTCGGCGCACCGTTCGCGTCGGCCACCACGTCGAAGGTGACGGTGGTGGTCGCCCCGGTGCCGAACACGTCACCGCTCCACGAGCCCGGGCCCGAGACCTCGGCGAGCGTTCCCGCCTTCGCCTCGACTCGCTGGCCGCCGTCGCGGGCGCGGACGACCACCTTGGCCGTGCCGTCGGTGTTCACGAACGCCACCTTCTGCGGACGGTCGGTCGCTGCCGTCAACGTGTCGGCCGGCGTGATGTTGACCGAGGCGAGCGCGCCGCCGGGGCCGGTCGAGACATCGACCGTCAACGGTGCACCGAACAGCGGCAGCGTGACGTTCGAGGTCGCGGTCACCGGCGCCGGCGTCTCTGCCGGCGCGGCGGTGTCGGGCGTCGGAGCCGGCTCGGCCGGAGCGCTCGAATCCGCCCACGCCATCGACTGGGGCAGTGCTGCCACGACGACTCCGCCGGTCGCCACGACCACGTTCCGAACGAAGTTCATTCGGCTCATCGGGGGTTCCTCCATCACGTTTCGGGGGTCAGGTTCCAGGATCTGGTTCCCGTCCGCTCTGCTGCCCGCGCTCGGCCGTCTACCCCTCGCCCTGCGGCCGAAACCACGCTCCCTGGCGCTCGCGGATCTCCAACGACTCGCCTGGGTGAGCACGCCGCCAGCACCGTGCTCGGTCGGCGCGTCGAGTCGCGTTTGCGCATCGGCTGCTCAGGGCATTGATCGGCGCGATGGAACGTGAGCCGGCGCTCGACACTCCGATGACCGCCGAGCCGTGGGTGCCCCGCGCGAAAAAGATCGAGACGCTCGCGGCCGCCGCCACGGAGTGTCGTGGATGCCCGCTGTTCCTTGACACGACCCAGACGGTGTTCGGAGAGGGCCGTCGCCGAGCAGACATGATCCTGGTGGGTGAGCAACCGGGCGACGTCGAGGATCGACGGGGCCACGTCTTCGTCGGGCCGGCGGGTGCTGTGTTGTGGAAGTGCCTCGCGGAGGCAGGGATCGAACGAGATCGCATCTACGTCACCAACGCGGTGAAGCACTTCAAGCACGAAGATCGCGGCAAGCGCCGGATCCACAAGAAGCCCAACGCCGCCGAGATCGATGCGTGCCACCCGTGGCTCGCCGCCGAGCTCCGCGTCGTCGACGCACCGGTGGTCGTCGCGATGGGCGCGGTCGCCGCACGATCGTTGACGGGGAAGAGCCTGGCGATCGCAGCGAACCGCGAGCGAGACCTGCAGCTCGACACCGACGGGCGCGAACCTCGCACGCTGGTCGTCACCTACCACCCGTCGGCGGTCCTGCGTGCCGACGATCGCGCGGCCGAGATCCGTGCCGCGCTGGTCAGCGATCTGCGACGGGCGAGGGAGCTCGCGACCCGGTCGTGAGCCCGGCGGGCAATGCACGGAAGATCGCTGCGAGCCGAGGCAGGAAGGAACCGGCCGGGCTGGTGGCTCGCCACACCATCGCGATCGTCCGGTGGGGGACCGGCTCGTCGAACGCGACGAGGATGACGCCGTCGGACGCCGGGACCGGCGGCTGGACGGAGAGCCGGGGGAGCAGCGTCACGCCGACGCCGGCCACGACCATCTGCCGCAACGTCTCGAGGCTGGTGGCCCGGAACCCCGACCGTTCGGACGCGCCGGTGAGGCGGCAGACGTCGAGCGCGTGATCGCGCAAGCAGTGCCCGTCGTCGAGGAGCAGCAGCCGTTCGCCGCCGAGAGCCGCGGAGGCGACTGGACCGGGGTTCGACGCCAACGGGTGATCCTGGGGGACGGCGAGCACGAAGTCCTCGTCGAAGAGGACGTCGTGGTGGAGATCGTCGTCGCCGATCGGCAGCGCGACCAGCGCCGCGTCGAGCGCGCCCGCCCGCACGCCGTCGAGCAGCGCCTCGGTCTTGTCCTCGACGAGCAACAGCTCGAGCTTCGGGAACCGCTCGCGGATCGAGCCGACGACGTGGGGGAGGAGGTAGGGGCCGAGCGTCGGGAACATCCCGAGTCGGAGGCTGCCCGTCTCGGGGTCGCTCATCTGCCGGGCGACGTCGCGGATGCCCGCGGCTTCGCGCAGCACGACGCGGGCGCGCTCGACCACCGCCGAACCCGCCGAGGTGAGCATCACCTGCCGAGGGTTCCGCTCGACGAGCTGCACGCCGAGCTCTGCCTCGAGCTTCTTCACCTGGGTCGACAGGGTGGGCTGGCTGACGAAGCAGGCCTCGGCCGCGCGGCCGAAGTGCCGGTGATCGGCGATGGCGACGAGGTACTCGAGGTCGCGCAGGTTCACGCCGCGACTGCCTCGGCCGGCGCGGTCGTGCGGATGAGGTGATCGAAGGCGCTCAGCGCCGCTGTCGATCCGGCACCCATGGCGATGACGATCTGCTTGTACGGCACCGTCGTGCAATCGCCGGCGGCGAACACGCCGGGGACCGACGTCGCGCCCCGATCGTCGATGACGACCTCGCCGCGGGGCGACAGCGCGACCGCGCCGCGCAGCCAGTCGGTGTTCGGCACGAGGCCGATCTGGACGAACACGCCGTCGAGCTCGATGCGATGCTCGTCCCCGGACGCCCGGTCCCGGTAGACGAGTCCCTGCACCCGAGATCCGTCGCCGAACACCTCCGTGGTCTGCGCGCCGGTGATGATCTTCACGTTCGTCAGGCTCCGGAGCTTCCGCTGCAGCACCTCGTCGGAGCGCAGGGCCGGATCGAACTCGATGAGGGTCACGTGGTGCACGAGGCCGGCGAGGTCGATCGCGGCTTCCACGCCCGAGTTACCGCCACCGATCACAGCGACGTGCTTGCCGCGGAACAGCGGCCCGTCGCAGTGAGGGCAGTAGGTGACGCCCTTGTTCCGGTAGTCGGCCTCGCCCGGCACGTCCATCTGCCGCCAGCGTGCACCCGTCGACACGACCACCGATCGAGCGCGCAGCGTCGCGCCGCTCTCGAGCTCGACTCCGATCAACCCTCCGGTTTCGGCTGCCGGCACGAGCGCGCGGGCGCGCTGCAGGTTCATGAGATCGACGTCGTACTCGAGCACGTGCTGCTCGAGGGCCGTCGCGAGCTTCGGCCCCTCGGTGTACGGGACGGAGATGAAGTTCTCGATCCCCATCGTGTCGAGCACCTGGCCGCCGAAGCGCTCGGCGACGATTCCGGTGCGGATGCCCTTGCGGGCGGCGTACACGGCCGCTGTCGCTCCCGCCGGTCCTCCGCCGACGACGAGCACGTCGAAGGGCTCCTTGGCGTCGAGCTCGCGGGCGGCGCGTTCGGTGCTTCCGTGGTCGAGCTTCGCGACGATCTCCTCGAGCGTCATTCGCCCCTGGTCGAACAGCTCGCCGTTCAGGAAGATCGTCGGCACGGCCATCACCTGCCGCGCCTCGACCTCGTCCTGGAAGAGCGCGCCATCGATCGCGACGTGGCTGACGCGCGGGTTGAGGACGGCCATCAGGTTGAGCGCCTGCACGACGTCGGGGCAGTTCTGGCACGACAGGGAGAAGTACGTCTCGAAGGCGTGGTCGCCCTCGAGGGCCTGCACCTGTTTGATGATGGCCGGTGCGGCTTTCGAGGGGTGACCGCCGACGTGCAGGAGGGCGAGCACCAACGAGGTGAGCTCGTGACCGAGCGGGATCCCCGCAAATCCGACGCTCACGTCGGCGCCCACTCGGCGGATCGTGAACGACGGCCGGCGCGCGCCCACTGGCGCGTCGCCGGACCCGTCGCGCACGGTGATCAGCTCCGACAGTGCCGCGATCTCGTCGAGCAGAGCACGGAGCTCGTCGGACGTCGCGCCGGCATCGAGCACGGCGACGAGCTCGATCGGCCGGGTGAGGTTCTGGAGGTACGTCCCCAGCTGTGCGGTGAGATTGCTGTCGAGCACGGTCGGTCCTTCGTTCAGATGTTGCGTTCAGATCTTGCCGACGAGGTCGAGCGACGGCGCGAGCGTGGCCTCTCCCTCGTCCCACTTGGCCGGGCACACCTCGTTCGGGTGCGATGCGACGTATTGCGCCGCCTTGATCTTGCGGAGCAGCTCGGTCGCGCTGCGGCCGATGCCCCCGGCTGTGATCTCGACCACCTGGATGGTGCCAGACGGGTCGACCACGAACGTGCCGCGATCGGCCAGGCCATCCGACTCGATCATCACCTCGAAGTTGCGGGTGACCGTGCCGGTGGGATCGCCGACCATCGGGTACTGCAGCCTGCCGATCGTGTCGGAGGTGTCGTGCCACGCCTTGTGGGTGAAGTGGGTGTCGGTCGAGACCGAGTAGATCTCGACGCCGAGGCGCCGGAACTCGTCGTAGTGGTCGGCCAGGTCACCGAGCTCGGTCGGGCAGACGAAGGTGAAGTCCGCGGGATAGAAGAAGAACACCGACCAACGCCCCTGCAGGTCGGCCTCGCTGACGGTGACGAACTCGCCCTGGTGGTAGGCGGTCGCGGTGAACGGCTTGACTTGGGTGTTGATGAGCGACATCGGTGAGAGCTCCTTGTGGGGGTTGGGCGAGATCGGACGAACCGACCAGCACATGATAAGGGTGCTTTACTGATTATGTTCATCGAACGATCGGATCGTCTTGATAGCTGAGACCTATCGTCCAAGGCGCGCGGCAGCGGCCGTCGGCGTGCTCTTCTTCGTGAACGGCGCCACCTTCTCGAACTGGTTGCCGAGGGTCCCCGAGATCCGTGATCGCCTCGGGCTCGGCAACGCCGGGCTCGGCGCCACCTTGCTCGGCGGCGGGCTCGGCGGGATCATCGGGTCGCTGCTCGTCGGCCGGATCGCGGGGCGCGTCGGCAGCCGGCGGCTGCTCGTAGTTGCTGCGTCGCTGCTCTCGATCGGGCTGCCGTTCATCGCTCTCGTCCCCGCCGCCGCCCTCTTGCTGCTGGTGCTCACCCTGCTCGGGACCCTCGACGTCTGCAACGACGTCGCCATGAACGCACAGGGTGTGATGGTCCAGGAGCGGGTCGGTCGTTCGATCATGAACCGGCTGCACGGGATGTGGAGCCTCGGCTTCACCGGTGGCGCCGTCGTCGGGTCGGGCGCCGCCGCGGCAGGAATCGACGTCCGACTGCACCTCGTGATCGTCGGGTCGGTGCTGCTCGCGACGGTGTGGATCGTGCGGCGTTGGTTGATCGAGACGGACACGTTTTCGGACGCTGATGACGCGGCCGGCGACACGCCCGCGGCCGGAGAGCCCGCGCCCCGTGCACGCCGGGTGTCGCCGGTCGTGGCGATGATGGCCCTCTCGGCGCTGGCCGCAGCGATGCTCGAGGTGACACCCAACGACTGGGCGGCGGTCCTGATGCGTGACGTGTTCGACGCCGGCCGAGCGAGCGGCTTCGGGACGGTCGCCTGCGCAGGCGCGATGCTGCTCGGCCGGTTGGGCGGCGACCACGTGCTCGATCGCATCGGGGGCCACCGGCTGCTGCTGCTCGCCCTCGGTGTCGTCGCGGTCGGTGCCGCCGTCACGGTCACCGCGCCGTTCGTCGCCGTCGCGCTCCTCGGTCTCGCCATCTGGGGTCTCGGCCTGTCCGTCGTGTTCCCGCAGCTGTACGCGACGGCCGCGCGACTGCCCGGGACCTCGGCGGGCGCGGGACTCGGTTCGATGCTGCTCGGTCAGCGGCTTGGCGGGATGCTCACTGCTGCGTCGGTCGGCGGCTTGGCGGCGTGGCAGGACCTGCGGATCGCGTTCGCGATCGTGTGCAGCGTCGCGTTCGCGCTCCTGGCAGTGTCGCTGCGCCGCCCACGCGCGACCTGACCGCCGCCCCTCTGTCCTACCCCGTGGCGACGCGTGAGTCGTGCAGTGCCCGAGGCGCGCCCGACTCGTCCGGGCTGGCGCCGAACGCGAAGTGGCGCAGCGCGACGAGCGCGTCGAGGATCGACGCCAACCCGATCAGGTCCGCCACCTGAACGGGTGCGTCGGGGTCGACGCCGCCGATCGACACGCCGAGCCCGCGGTCGACGAGCGCTCGAAGCTGCTCGCCGTAGCCGGCTTCGTCGGTCGCGAACACTCGCCGCAGCTCGCCGAGGCCCTCGGTGCGCCGGGCGACCTCGCACGTCGACGGCCGGTCGTTCGCCAGCACGGCCTCGTCGCCCAGCACCATGAGCGCCGCGTCGGCCCACGCGCGCTGGCCGGCGAGCAGACGCTGCATCGCGTCGAGTCGTCGCTCCGGATCGAGCTCGTCGAGGTCGATCGACCGAGGTGCGGGAAGGGCAGGCAGCCGCGCTTGTGAACGGCGGGGGAGCACCCAGGTGGTCAGCTGGGGAACCCGAGCAGCACGCAGGAGGATCTCGGCCAGATCGGTGTCGCACGAACTGCCCGGTTCGCAGGCGCTGGACGTGTCGGCGAGGACCACGATCTCGACCCGGTCGGCGGCTGCGATCTCACAGAGGCGATCGAAGAGCCACGACATGTCACACCCCCACCCGTGCATCGCGAACGGCGCTCCGACCGAGCTCGCGGGCGGCCTCGTGCAACGTCGCGACCACGGGCGCGATCCGGTCGATCCCGCAGTTCTGCAGCTGGGCGACGACTCCCGGTGTCGACGCGACCACGACCAGCCCCGACCAGGCGACGCGTGATTGCACGAGCAGCCGCAGGGTGCGCGCACAACCCTGGCTCAGCTCGGTGAGCTCGCTGAGGTCGATCACCAGGTCGTCATCGGACGGGATGAACTCGATCGCCCCGGCGATGGTGTCGACCTCGCTGTCGGCGACGATCGATCCCGAGGCTCTGACGAGCGCGAACCGGCGACGGCGGGCCATGTCGATGTCGAGCATGGGTCGAATCGTGCCCGCCCAATGTCGCGGTCGTGTGACGCCGGGGTGCCGACTTCGCGCATTTCGGGTGGCCGTCCGCGGGCGACGACCTGCACGCTCAGGGGGCGGCGAGCTCGGCGTAGTCCTCGCGCGACACCGCGTCCTCGGCGACCTCCCCGTTGGGCAGGGGGATCGCGACCTGAGACTCGTCGACGACGAACCGGACCCTGCCGATGCCGGGCAGGCCGGTCAGCGTCATGACCAACTGACCGACGGCGAGCACCTGGTCGGCGGCCGGGATCTCGGAGAACGCCGAGGTGAGCTGCACCGTCGCGATGCCCCGCTCGACCGACACCGCCGGCACCGCCTCGGGGTCGGGGATCGCGGAGCGAAGCGCGAGCCCCTGCTCGCGGTCGTCGGGCCCCAGCAGGAGCTCGTCGACGACCGCCTGCGGTGTCGCCGGCCCGGGCACGGCGTGCACGGCGCGACCGAGCCCGTCCTCGCGCACGAACCAGATGGCGATCCGCTCCTGCGTCTGCGGCTCGCGAGGCGTGACCGAGCCGTCGACCTGCAGGCCCGACGGCAGGTCGCCCTGGGCGATGACGTGCGGGCTCGACTCCGTGGGTGCGCCACACCCCGCCACCGTCGCGACGACCCCGATGAGCACCGTCGCCCCGACGGCCACCCGGCGGCGAGCGCCGAGGACGCTGGGTGTTCTCACGGCTGCCTCGCGAACGTGACGACGAACCGCGCGCCACCGTGGGGTGAGTCGGTCACCCAGGCCGAGCCACCGTGCATCCGTGCGTGCTCATCGACGAGCGCGAGGCCGAGGCCGGTGCCCTTGGGCCGGTCGGGCGGCTGCGCATCGGCTCCCCGGTGGAAGCGCCCGAAGATCGCGAGTCGCTCCTCCGGTGCGACCCCGGGTCCGGCGTCGTCGACGGTCAGCACGAGGTTGCCGTCCACACGGGCGACCTCGACGCAGGTCGCGCCACCCCCGTACCGGTCGGCGTTCTCGAGCAGGTTGGCGAGGACGCGTTCGTAGCGGGTGCGATCGATCCGGAACGTCGGGACGCCGTCGAGCAAGGAGCGGAATCGTGCCAGATCGACGTTGCACGAGACCATGGCCTGGCAGGTGACCTTCTCGATGTCGACATCGTCGAGTCGCAGCTCGGAGACGCCCGCGTCGATGCGCGAGATCTCGAGGAGCTCGAGCGTGAGGCGGCGCAGGTGGTCGACCTGCTCGTCGAGCACGTCGACGGCGAACCGCGCGCGAGGCGTCAGCTCCGACCGGCGCGCGAGGCTGACCGCCGAGGCCATCGCGGTGAGCGGGGTGCGGAGCTCGTGGCTGACGTCGGCGGTGAACCTCAGCTCGCGCTCGATGCGCTGCTCGAGCGATTCCGCCATGTCGTTGAACGAGTCGGCGACCGGCTGGAGGTCCGGATCGTGGCCGACGTCGAGCCGGCGCGTCAGGTCGCCCGCGCTCATCGCCTGCGCCGCGCTGGCGACTGCTCCGAGCGGTCGCATGAGGCGACGTGATGCGAGCCAGCCGGCGATCGCCCCAACCAGGGTGGTCACGGACGCGGCAGCGATCAGCACGGTCGCGAGCGTGTCGAGCGTTCGCTGATACTCGTCAACCGGGACGAACTCGAAATAGGCGGCGTCCAGGCCCGGCAGCTGGGTGCCGACGACGATGTACGAGGTTCCGTTCACCTGGATGCGCTGCCGGGCCGCGCCATCGGTCTCGACGGATCGGATGAGATCGGGCGGGATCGTCGAGTTGCTGAGCTCGACCACCGAGGCGTACCACGTGTCCCCGATCCGCAGGACGGCTCGGGCGTTCGAGACCGAGCGGAGCGACTCGAGCACGTCGATGTCGGCGGGGTCGCTCGCCGCGACGAACCCCTTGGTCACGAGCGCGTTCACCGCTGCCTGGCGGACGGCGAGGTCCTGGCGCTTGTCGAGCAGGTACCAGCGCGTCAGCTGGTACGTGGTCACGCTGAGGCTGACCGAGAGGACGAGTGCGAGCAGCGCGAAGGCTGTCGCCGAGCGGGCCCGGAGGCCTCGCGGCGCGAACGTCACGTGCCGCTCGTGGACAACCGGTAGCCGAGCCCGCGCACGGTGTGGATGAGGGTCGGGAGGGAGGGGTTGTCCTCGATCTTGGCCCGGAGCCGGGCGATGTGGGTGTCGACCAGGCGTCCGTCCCCGTTGTACGCGTACCCCCACACGTGCTCGAGCAGCTGGTCGCGCGACCACACTCGGTTCGGGTTCTGGGCGAGGTGCTGCAAGAGGTGGAACTCCGACTTCGTGAGCGCGACCGGCTCGCCGCCCTTCAGCGCGCGCCCTTCGTCGACGCGCACCTCGACGTCGCCCACCGTGATGACGGTTCCGACCGAGATCGGCGCGTGCTTGCGACGGAGCTGCACCCTCACTCGCGCCATCAGCTCACGGTCGTTGAACGGCTTGGTGACGTAGTCGTCAGCGCCCATCTCGAGGCCGGCGACGACGTCGTGGCTGTCCTGCTGGGCCGTCACGATGATGATCGGCACCTCGCTCGTGCGCCGGAGCTGGCGGCAGACGTCGAAGCCGCTCAGGCCCGGCAGGCGCAGGTCGAGCAGCACGAGGTCGATCGGCTCGGCGCCGAACCGTTCGACGGCCTGGCTACCGGTCGATGCCTCGACGACGCCCAGTCCCTCGTCCTCCAGCAGCATGCGGACGAGGGCGCGGACCGAATGATCGTCTTCGACCACCATCACGGTGTCGGTCATCTCGTCGAACCTACTCCTCCTGCGTCGAAGCCGGGCAGCGTGCCATGTGTCGGTGATGTGGCGACGCAGTGTCGAGTCGGTGTCCGTGACACCCGGCGTCGCTCTGTTCGGTACGATCGTACGAAACGTTGGGCCTTCGAGGCCACTGCGGGGATGGAGGAGGACGATGCGGGTCAGGAGATGGGGTGTGGCGACCGTCGCGACGATCTGGGCGATGTGCATGTCCGGCTGCGGGGGTGACGACGATACTGCCGACACGATCGCGAACGTCGACACCGTCGCCGACGCGGCGAACGATGAGGCCGACCAGGGCGCTGCCGGCGCGGACGCCGACGAGCTCGCACTGGGCGACCCGTGCGAGCTCGTTCCTGCGAGTGCCGTGTCCGAGATCGTCGGCGCGCCGATGACGTCGTCGTTGGTGAACGTCGGCGACGGTCTGCCCGGGGCGACCTGCTCGTACACCGGCGACTCCGGGACCGTCTCGCTCTCGCTCTCCCCGACCGGGGCGTCGTTCTTCGACAGCTACCGGGATCAGGCCGAGGCCAACGGTGGCATCGAGCCGGTGGACGGCCTCGGGGACGAGGCGTTCGTGTACCAGGACGCCGAGGTCGCCGTGCGTGCCGGTGAGGCGATGATCCAGCTGCAGGTCTTCACGTCCGGGGCGACCGCGACCACGGGTGGGGTCGAGATCGCCCGTCTCGCGGTCGCTGCGATCTCCGGATGAGGCACGATCACGTCGATGGCTCGTCCGCGACAGGCTGACATCGACCAACGTCTGGTCGACGCCTGGCGCGAGCTCAGTGCCGACGCTCCGTACGAGCGGATCACGATGGAAGCGATCGCGCATCGTGCGGGCGTCGGCAAGCCGGCTCTGTACCGGCGCTTCCCGACGAAGGCGCACCTCGCGTTCGCCGCTGGCGTGGTCGGCTCTGTCCCTGATCACTTCGACGACCACGGCAGCCTCGCCGCCGACCTCGTCCCCGTCCTGCGCGCACTCGTCGAGTCACTGCTCGCCCTGCCACGCGCCGTCTATGCGGATCAGATCGCCGCAGCGATCAACGATCCGGCCTTTGCTCGACGTGTGCAGGACGAGTACGCGGGCCCTGCGCTCGACCAGGTGAGTCGACTCTGGGATCGGGCCGTCGCACGCGGCGAGGCCGACGCTTCCATCGACGGGAGGCAGGCCCTGAACGATCTGGCCGCCGCGCTGATCTTCGACGTGATGGTGCGTCACCACGTGCCGGACGAGACCGCGCTCGGTCAGCTCGCGTATCGCTTCACCCACGGCGTCGGAGGGTCCAGCGCCCGGCGTTCGGGCGGCGGGTCAGCGGCCGCTCGTCGATGACGGTGCGGGCTCGGCGACGTCGGCGCGGAGGTAGACGAGTCGCGCCGCGCTCACCCGGTCCCTGATCGCGTCCTCGATCCGCCGCCTGCTGCCCTCGAGATCCAGAGCGCTCGACGCGCGGAGCGACACGGTCCCGACGACGAGGAGATCGTCGGGCCCGAGCAGTTCCGTGCGGAGATCGCGCACCTCGAGCAGGGCCGGATCGGAGGTCATCGCGTCGTGGATCGCTTCGACGTCCCGGCGATCGGCGGCCTCGCCGATCAGCATGCTCTTCATCTCGGCGGCGAGCGTGAACGCGATGAGCGCGAGCAGGATGCCGATGCCGACGCTGCCGACCGCGTCGAATCGGGCGTTGCCGGTCACCTCGGCGAGGGTGGTGCCGGTCAGCGCCAGCACCAGTCCGGTCAACGCGCCGGCGTCCTCGAGGAGCACCACCGCCAGTTCGGGGACCGAGGTCCTGCGCACGAAGTGAGGCCACGACTCGGATGGGTCCTTGCGCGACCGCGATTCCTTCACGGCGGTCCTGAACGAGTAGCCCTCCAGGCAGAGGCCGAGGAGGAGCACGCCGAGCGACCACGGATACGACGTCAGCTCATGTGGGCGGCGCAGCTTCTCCTCGCCCTCGACCAGAGCGAACAGGCCACCTGCGCTGAAGAGCACGACCGCGACGACGAAGGCCCAGAAGTACCGTTCGCGTCCGAAGCCGAACGGGTGCCGTCCGGTCGCTGCGTGCCTCGACCGGCGTCGGCCGAACCACAGCAGCGCCTGGTTGGTCGTGTCCGCCACGGAATGGACCGCCTCCGCGAGCAGCGACGCCGAGCCGGTGAACAACCAGGCCACGAACTTGGCGATGGCGATGCCGAGGTTGGCGAGCAGGGCGGCGGTGGTGCTCTTCGCGCCCGCTCGCGCCTGGCCGTCGTCCACGACGTCGCGCCTACCCGTCGCGCTGTCGTCTCAACCGGCGTGTTCAGGAGGACACGCGATCCGGGTAGCAGTCATGTCCATGGCCACCGTGCTCGTCTTCGGAGTGACGCTCCTGGCCGCAGTGGCCTTCTCGGCGATGGCTCGGCGGAGCGTGCTCTCCACCGCGGTGATGTTCCTCGCCACGGGGCTGATCTTCGGACGCACCGGGTTCGACATCGTGCGTCCGGGCGAGGACCAGCTGCACAGCGTCGCGGAGATCGCGCTGTTCCTCGTGCTGTTCACCGACGGAATGCACCTCCGGATCCACGATGCGCGGCCGTCGTGGCGACTGCCGACCCGCGCGCTGGCTGTCGGCCTTCCGCTCACGTCGCTCGTGATCGCGGCGTGCGCCTGGCTGCTCAGCGACTTGGACTTCGTCCCCGCGCTGTTGCTGGGCGTGGTGCTGGGCCCGACCGATCCGGTGTTCGCCCAAGCAATCATCGGCCGGCACCACATCCCGATGAGGGTGCGGAGCCTGTTGAACATCGAGAGCGGGTTGAACGACGGCTTGGCGCTGCCGGTCGTCGTCGTGCTCATCGAGGTGCTCTCGGACGAACCCTTGCACATCGGAACGCTCGTCGCCGAGACGTTGGGCGGGGTCGCGCTCGGGGCGGCCATCGGGGCGATCTACCGCTTCGCCATCCGCTTCACGATGTTCGATGCGTCCCCGAAGTACGGACGGCTGGAGACCTTCGCGGTCGGAGTCGTCGTGTTCGGTGCTGCGGGACTGACCGGAGGCAACGAGTTCCTCGCCGCGTTCGCCGCCGGGGCGGTGATGAGCGTCGGCAGGGAATCCGATGTCGACTCCGACTTCGACGACACGCTCGCCGAGCTCGTCAAGCTGCTCGCGGTCGTGACGTTCGCTGCGGTGCTGTCACCTTCGTTCTTCGTCGACTTCTCCCTGGCCGACGGCGCCTTCGTCGCGCTGGCACTGTTGCTCGCCCGCCCGGTCGCGCTCGTCTGCGCCTTCGTCGGGCTCGACCTCTCGCGGGCGGAACGCCTCACCGCGTACTGGTTCGGTCCGAAGGGCTTCGCGTCGGTGCTGTACGCGTTGATGGTCCTCGAGGCCGGCCTCGCAGACTCCGAGAAGATCTTCCATCTGGCCGCGATCGTCGTCGGGGCGTCGATCATCGCCCACTCCTCGACCGACGTGCTGATCGCGAAGACCTTCGAGCCGAAGGATCCGTCGTCGGCCTCTCCTTCGACGTGAGACGTCGGCGACGGTGACGTGCACCGTCGCCGACGTTCGTGATCACGTCAGAGCGCGTCGACCCCTTCCTCGGCCGTGCGGACACGGATGACCCGGTCGACCGCGGTGACCCAGATCTTGCCGTCGCCGATCTTGCCGGTCGCTGCGGTGGAGGTGACCGCCTCGACCACGCGATCGACGATCCCGTCGTCGACGACGACCTCGATCTTCACCTTCGGGACGAAGTCGATCTTGTACTCGTTCCCCCGGTAGGTCTCGGTGTGCCCGGACTGGCGCCCGAACCCGCGGACCTCGGTGACCGTCATGCCGACGACGCCGGCCCCTGTCAACGCGTCTTTCACGTCGTCGAGCTTGAACGGCTTGATGATGGCAGTGATGAGCTTCATGATCCGTTCTCCCTCAGCCGATCGGCGTTTCGCTGGCGTACCCGGGGGCACCGTGCTCGTGGACGTCGAGGCCCTCGAGCTCTTCTTCCTCGCTCACGCGCAACCCGATGGTCTTCTTCAGCACGATGAACAAGATGCCCGATGCGACCAGCACGAAGGCGGCGATCGAGACGACACCGATGATCTGGCTGACCAGCTGGTCGGCGCCGCCACCGTAGAACAGGCCCTCCTTCAGCAGCCCGCCCGACTCCTCGGCGTCGAGCGTCGAGAAGAGCCCGACCGCGATCGTGCCGAACGCACCGCACACGCCGTGGACGCTGACCGCGCCGACGGGATCGTCGATGCGGATCCGGTCGAAGAAGGCCACGGAGAACACGACGATCGCACCGGCGATCGCACCGATGATGAGCGCGCCGGCCTGGTCGACGGCCCAGCACCCGGCGGTGATGCCGACGAGGCCGGCCAGCAACCCGTTGCCGGTCATGCTGACGTCGGGCTTGCCGTTCATCACCCACGTGACCACCATCGCGATGAGGGCACCAGCGGCGCCGGCGAGGGTGGTGTTGACGGCGATCTTGCCGATCACCGCGTCGGCGCCGAGCCACGAGCCCGGGTTGAAGCCGTACCAGCCCACCAGCAGCACGAAGCAGCCGAGGATGGCGAACGGGATGCTGTGGCCGGGGATGCCGCGCGGCTTGCCGTCGGGGCCGTACTTGCCGATGCGCGGGCCGAGGATCTTGGCCCCCATCAGCGCTGCGCACCCGCCCGTCATGTGCACGATCGAGCTGCCGGCGAAGTCATGGAATGGCGTGTCGTTCCACTTGCCCTGGAACAGCCAGCCGCCGCCCCATTGCCAACGCACGACGATCGGGTAGATGACGGCCGAGATGACCGCGCTGTAGATCACATACGCCTTGAACTTCGTTCGCTCCGCCATGGCGCCGGACACGATCGTCGCCGCGGTCGCGGCGAAGGCGACCTGGAACATGAAGAAGGTGAACTTGTCGAGGTTGCCGTAGGTGAAGACCCCGTCGCCGGCGAGGAACCAGCCGTCGCCGCCGAGCACCTTGCCGAAGCCGGTGAAGTCGCCGCCGAAGGCGATCGCGTACCCGACGGCGAAGAACAGCAGCGCGCCGACGCAGAAGTCCATGAGGTTCTTCATGAAGATGTTGGCGACGCTCTTCGCTCTCGTGAGGCCGGCCTCGACGAGCGCGAAGCCGGCCTGCATGAAGATCACGAGCACAGCCGCAACCAGGATCCAGACGTTGTCGAGGATCGCTTGTACGTTGGCCGCAGCGTCGAGGCCCTCTTGGTCGGCGAATGCGGTCCCGGTCGCGACACACGTCGCGGTCGCGATCCCGGCGCCGCCGGCGAGTAGATATCTGAGCGCTCGAGGTTTGAGCACGTGTCCTCCATGTGGTTGGGTAAGTGGATTGGTGCGTGCCGCGCCGCGGCCGAGTCGCGTCGTCGGGGGAGGGCGGTCCGGCCCGCTTGGCCCGGGCCGGACCGCCCTCCTCGTGCGGACGACGTGGTCGCCGGCCGCCCTCTCACCGAGCCGAGTTGGGAGGCAACTGGGTCGATGTCCCGATTCGTTGCACGCTCGCCGGTGAAAGCCACAGGCATCAGGTCGGCGAGCGTGAGGCAGGCGCGCGGCATCGGAGGAAGGCGTCACGATGCCGGACCGGAGGACGACGGAGCGCCCTTCGATCCGTGTTCGTTTCGTCGACTTCGCCCTCACCGTCTCGCTCCCGTTCAGAGCGCTCGACGTGCGGCGGTTCAGACCCTCTCCGGTGAGGGGTGAGGCCGACGTACGAGCGCGATCCACTCATTCGCCGACCAGACTTCCCGGCACACCGGGCGCCAAGGTAGAGAGGTCAGATTTCGGGCACCGGCGCGATCGTGTGAACGGCCGATGTCAAGACGGCGCGTCCGCGCGGCGGCGACCACTCGTCGTCAGCACGACGCTCGACAGAGCTGCGGCGAGCACCGAGGCGACCAGGATCGCGAGCTTGGCGTCGGCCCGATCGGCGGGGTCGTCGAACGCGAGCTCGGTGATGAACAGCGCGACCGTGAACCCGATCCCCGCTGCGGCGCCGATGCCCAGCACCTGCCGCGGCTGTGCCCCATCGGGATCGTCGGCGAGCCGGAGTGCGACGGCGCCGCGAGTCGCGAGCACCACACCGAGGGGCTTGCCGATGACGAGGCCGCCGATGATGCCCCAGGTGAGCGGCGAACCGAACGCGTCCCGCAGGCCATCACTCGAGATCTCGATGCCGCTGTTGGCAAGCGCGAACAGCGGCACGATGGCGTAGCTCGTCCACGGGTGCAACACGTGCTGCAACCACTCGACGACCGACACCGAGCCCTTCGCGAGCGCGCTGGTGGACCTCGCCGCATCGGCGTCGGACAGATCGATGAGCTCGTCGACGTCGATCAGGTCGGGGCGCAGCCGCGGGGTCGTCGGGGCGAGCAGGCCCATCGCGACCCCGGCGATGGTGGGGTGGACGCCCGCCTCGTGCAGCGCGAACCACACGAAGCCGCCGATCACCGCGTACACCCAGGTCCAGTGGACGCCCATCGTCCTCACGGCCAACGTCGCGAGGATGCCGGCGACGCCTGCAGCGAGCCATCCCCACGCGAGACCGGTGGAGTACACGGCGGCGATGATGACGATTGCGCCGATGTCGTCGACGATCGCGAGCCCGAGCAGGAAGGCGCGCAGCGACGAGGGGATGCGCGAGCCGGCGACCGCGAGGATGCCGACCGCGAGCGCGATGTCAGTTGCCACCGGAACGGCCCAACCTCGTGGGGCGGTGCCGCCGGCGATCGCGAGGTAGATCAACGCGGGCACCACCATGCCGCCGAGCGCGGCGACGCCTGGTAGCAGGGCAGCCCGGCGCGAGGCGAGGTGGCCGTCGGTGAGCTCGCGCTTGATCTCGAGTCCGACGACGAGGAAGAAGATGGTCATCAGCCCGTCGTTGATCCAGTGCTGCAGGCTGAGCTCGAGCGTGTGGCCGGCGATGGTGATCGCGGCGTGGCTCTCCCAGAGATCGGTGTACGAGCCGGACCACGGGGAGTTCGCCCAGACGAGGGCGGCGACGGCAGCGCCAGCGAGCAGGATCGCGCCCGATGCCTCGGTCGCGAGGAAGTCGCGCAGAGGTGAGAGCAGGCGCACCAGAGGGCGTCGTTGGCGGCGGTCCACGAAAACTCCTTCGTCCACGCCGACCAGACTTCCCGGCACACCTCGGTTTCCGGTCGAGGCTAGTCGGCCCAGGTGCTCCGCCACCCGCTCATCCCTTCGGGTGAACGTCGAGCGGGCGTATCCGGCGGCTCGGTAGCTTTCGTCCCACATGGACGAGCCGGGGTGGTACCAGGTCAAGATCGAGCGCGGCGTGGTGTGCGTGCTGCTCCACGGCGAGTTCGACATCGTCGAATCCGCCGAGCTGGAGGCAGCCCTGTTGCCGCTCGTCGAGCAGCCAGGAGCCCGGGTCGAGGTCGACATGTCCGACGTCGAGTTCTTCGGTTCGTCGGGTCTGCGCGCGTTGCTGGCTGCGCATGAGCGGGCGACGACGTGCGGTTCGAGCCTCACGGTGGTCGCCGAGTCCGACGTGTGCACGCGCGTGTTCGACCTCGCCGGCGTCGCCGATCGGTTGCACGGCTGCGGCCCCTCGGCCGGGTAGCCGTCACACATCGCATCGCTCGCCGGTCTCCACTGCACCCGGCCGGCGGCACGGTCGCCGGTGCCCGAGGTTCAGCCAAGGAGCCCCCCATGCATCCAACCCCCACCACCCGCCGTTCCCGTTCCGTACGCCTCGTCCTCGCAGCCGTCCTGATCGGCGTGCTCGGACTCGTCAGCGTCGGTCCCGCCTCGATCACGTCTGCCGGTGGCGCTGCCAGATCGTCTCCCGCGTCCACTCCTCTCGCGCGGCATCACCGTGACCGCCCGACGATCGTGCTCGTACACGGTTCCTTCGCCGACGCGTCCGGCTTCGACGCCGTCATCCGGCGCCTGCAGGCACGTGGCTACACGACGATCGCTCCGTCCAACCCGCTTCGAGGTGTCGCCGGTGATGCCGCGTACATCCGCAGCGTGCTCGACACCATCGAGGGGCCGATCGTCCTCGTCGCCCACTCCTACGGCGGCATGGTGATCACCAATGCAGCGACCGGCGATCCGGACGTGAAGGCGCTCGTCTACATCAACGCGTTCGCGCCGGCCGAGGGCGAGACCGTGAACGATCTGGCCTACAAGTACTCCGGCAGCATGCTCGTCCCGGAGAACCTCACGATCCGCCCGTACCCGACGACCGATCCGAACGAGTCGGGACTCGAGGCGTACATCAACGCCGACGTGTTCCGTGAGGCCTTCGCGGCCGACCTCGATCGCCGGACGACCGCGGCGATGGCGGTGATGCAGCGGCCGCTCGAACTCGCCGCGCTGGAAGGTCCGTCGGGCCCGCCGGCGTGGGCGACGATCCCGTCGTGGTTCGTCATCGGCACGGATGACAACACCATCCCGCCGGAGCTGCACCGGTTCATGGCCGAGCGTGCCGGAGCGGTGCGCACCGTCGAGCTGCGGGCCTCGCACGTCGTGATGATGTCGAAGCCCGACGCCGTGGTGCGGGTGATCGTCGAAGCTGCCCGCTCCTGATGGACGCGCCGCGTGGGCAGGGGCGCCGCCGCCCGACCCGCGCTGGCCTCCAGCTGCCCATCAGATTTCTCGGCAAGAATCTTCGTCGTGGTTGTCGAATCGGGCGGGGCCGCACGACGTCACGGTGTACGGCGAACGTCGTACACCCGACACGACGCCTGAGGAGGCTCAGATGAAGTACATGCTCTTGCTCCGCCAAGCTGCCGACGCCGGCCCTGCCGAGGGAACACCCGAGTTCGACGCCGAGATGGCCACGTGGGGCCAGCTGATGGGTGAGCTCGGCGCATCGGGCGCCCTGGTCAGCGCCCTGGGCCTCGACACCGAGGCCACCGCCACGACCGTCCGCAATCGCGACGGTGAGGTCCTCGTCACCGACGGGCCCTTCGCCGAGACGAAGGAGCTGTTCTTCAGCTTCATCGTGATCGATGTCGCCGACCTCGACACGGCCCTCGCATGGGCGAACCGGATGCCGAACGTGACCTACGGGTCCGTCGAGGTGAGGCCGCTGTCGCCGCACAGCCAGGGCTGAGCCGTTGGCACCTGATGCGTCCGAACGGGCCGCCGCCCACTTGGCCATCGAGCGCGCATATCGCGAGGAGTGGACAGCACTGCTCGCGACGCTCGCCGGCCAGGTGGGCGGTGACATCGGGCTCGCGGAAGAAGCCGTCGCCGAGGCGTTCGCCGCGGCGACGGTCGAGTGGCCCGCACGTGGCGTGCCGTCCCGGCCGGGCGGCTGGCTGACGACCGTCGCCCGGCGCCGAGCGATCGACGCCCTTCGGCGCGACCGCACCCGCACCGCCCATCAAGCTGCTCTCGACCATCTGGAAGCCCTCGTGCGCGACGAGAACGAGTCGGTGCCTGCCGACGACCATGGTCACGATCGCAGTGGCGTCACCGACGACCGGCTGCGTTTGCTGTTCACGTGCTGCCACCCGGCGCTCGCGCTCGACGCGCGGGTGGCGCTCACGCTCCGAGCTGTCGGCGGCCTCGAGGTGCGCGAGGTGGCCCGCGCCTTTCTGACCACCGAGACGACGATGTACCAGCGGCTCGTTCGCGCCAAGCGCAAGATCAAGGCCGCCGGCATCCCGTACCGGGTGCCGCCCGACGACGAACTGCCCGAGCGGCTGAACGGTGTGCTCCACGTGGTCCACCTCGTCTACACCGAGGGTCACGTCGCGACGAGCGGTGACTCGCTCGTGCGAGCCGATCTGTGCGAGGAGGCAATCCGGCTCGCCCGGCTCGTCGTGGAGCTCGTCCCCGGGCAGGCGGAGGCGCACGGTCTGCTCGCCTTCCTGCTGCTCACCGATGCTCGCCGGCCGGCGCGCACCGACGTCGACGGTGTACCGGTCGGCCTGGACAAGCAGGACCGATCTCGTTGGGATCGCGACGCGATCGTCGAGGGCACGGCGGTGCTCGACCACGCCCTCGGTCTGGCATCCCCGGGGCCCTTCCAGGTGCAGGCTGCCGTGGCGGCTCTCCACGCCGAGGCGCCGACGTGGGAGGCCACCGACTGGCCCCAGATCGCCGCGCTCTACGGCGAGCTCGAACGGCTCTCACCGTCCCCGGTCGTGACGCTGAACCGGGCAGCGGCTCTCTCGTTCGCCGACGGCCCGCACGTCGGGCTGGCGATGCTCGCGACGCTCGACGACGACCCGCGGCTCGACCGCTACCAGCCGCTGCACGCGACCCGAGCCGAGCTCCTCGCCCGGTCGGGCAACCTCGCCGAGGCCGCCGTCGCCTTCCGCACCGCCATCGAGCTCAGCCAGAACCCTGCCGAGCGGCGAGCACTGCGGGCGCGAGCGGTTCGGCTGGGATGCGAGCCCGTGATCGATCGTGACGAGGAGTGACCGCGACGAACCAGCGCAGTGACCGCGGATGCCTGGGTCCTTGGTCGACCACCCGCCAGCTTCGCTACGGTCGACGTCATGCGCTCTGACACGCTCCGCTTCCGCCCGTGGCTCGTCGCACTGTCGTGTGTTCTCGTGGCATGCGGCGACAACGGAGCAGATCCGGTGGGCGAAGCGAGCACGACTGCCGCACCGGTGACCACCGCAGCGCCGGACACCACCGCAGCGCCGGAGACCACCGCAGCGCCGGACACCACTGCGGCACCGGAGACCACCTCGGCACCGGAGACCACCTCGGCATCATTCGACCTCCCGCTCGAGGCGGCCGCTGCCAAGGCCCAGCAGGCGATCGATCTCGGCGACGACCTCGGGCCGTGCCCGCTCGGCCCGGTCGAGGCGGTCTTCGCCGCACTCCCGGCCGACCTCGAGCTGGCGGCAGGCTACGCAGAAGGGATCGAAGACGACGGCCAGGTCTTCAGCGGGGGTGATGCCGACATCACCTACTGCTACCTCACGCCCGACCCGTACTCGTCCGGCACGATCAACGAGGTCCGCATCGACGTCGCGCCCGGCACACCGAGCCTCGCCGCGTACCTCGACGAGGAACTGGGCGCCGACGAGGAAGACCTCGCACCGTCCGACGACATTCCCGGGGGCGAGACACATCTGGGGTGCTTGTCGGACGACGAGTGCGTGGCGACGTGGCAGGGTGAGGGATTGTTCGTGGCAACCATCCTGCGCGGCGACGGGCCGATCGCCGAGCAGGATGCTGTCGAGGCCCTCGCCGCGGTGCTGCCGGTCGTCGTGAGCAACCTCGCCGAAGCCGCGTTCCCAGCGTTCTGACAGAGGTTCGGCAGGACGTCGGGAATGTCACGACGCGCGATGACGCGCGAGGGTGCAGATCTGCCGGTTCTCGGCGTTGTTGTCACCGGCGAGACGGGTGTTCTGTCCGGGCGGAGGTGAGCGTTCGGTGCGTTCGAGGGCGACGTGCGGTTGCCAGGTCGAGCGCTCGCTTGATATCATGAGATATCAGAAGGAGGTGACGTCGTGACCGACATCCTCATTCGAGACATCCCCGACGAGGTCGTTGCAGCGATCGATGCCCGTGCCAAGCGGGTCGGTCTGTCGCGAACCGAGTACCTCCGCCGGACGCTCGAGCGCGAGCGGGTCGGCGGTTCGGGCCCCGTCACAGTCGACCATCTCGACCGCTTGGCCAGCCTCGCCGGTGATCTCGACGACCCGGACGTGATGTCCGGTGCCTGGTCGTGACGACCTGGCTCGTCGACAAGTCCGCACTCGTACGTCTGACGGCGGCCACCAACGCGGTCGAGTGGGTGAGTCGGATCGAACGCGGCCTCGTCCGGATCTCCACGGTGACCCGTTTGGAGGTCGGTTACTCCGCCCGCGCAGCCGCCGACCATCGCATGCTGCTGGCCGAGCCGCCGATCTCGTCGATGCCCGTCGAGTACCTCACACCCCGGATCGAAGACCGAGCACTCGAGGTGCAGTCGACCCTCGCCGAACGCGGTCAGCACAGAGCGCCGTCGATTCCCGATCTCCTGATCGCGGCCACCGCCGAACTCGCGGACCTCACCGTGCTCCACCTCGACAAGGACTTCGAACTCATCGCCGAACTCACCGGCCAACCAGTGGAACGCCTCGAACTCAGCTGAACGACAGCGCAGAACGCCGGTCCGCCGAACTCGCGAGGAGCACCGGCATGTCCTCGCATCGAGCGCGCATCACCGAACGCATCTTGAGGCGATCACCGCGCCATCGGGCGTGTTGTCGACCATCCCGCGCAACGCGAGGTGGGCTCTCGGGCGCGCGGCCGCTGGGATTGAGCTCGTCGCCGCCACATCGGAGGACGTCGTGGAGATGTTCTCCGATCTATCGGAGGGTCTATGGCACCACGACTACTCGGCCCGGCGGGTTCGGTGCGACGAAAAAGCACCCCTGACCAGTACCAACGTGTGCGCCCCCTGGGACTCGAACCCAGAACCTGCGGATTAAGAGTCCGTTGCTCTGCCATTGAGCTAGAGGCGCAGTTGCGGAGCGGCAGTGTATGGAGTGCCACTGTCGCTCGACAACGCAAGGCCCGGGGGCCCAGGGTGACCGACGGGACTCGAACCCGCGACAGCCAGTACCACAAACTGGAGCTCTACCAACTGAGCTACGGCCACCATGAAGGGGTGCACATTGTGCCAGACCACCCCAGGAGTTCCAATGGCGATTACGATGCGTTGTGCCGCAGGCCGTTCACCACGAAATCCGTCGTTGACTAGGCTTGTGCAAACGCGATCCGTAAAGGCGATCCCATGAGTGCAACGGAATCCATCCGCCACGAAGAGCTCGTGACACGCGCCAAGGCGATCACCGCTCGTGAGCTGCAGGTCTACGTCGACCGCACCCGCGGCTCGCAGCGCGCGACCGACCGGGCTCGCAAGGTGCTCCCCCTCGGCGTGCCGTCCAGCTTCCAGGCCTACGACCCCCACCCGATCGTCGTCGACCGGGCGCAGGGGTCGTGGATGGAAGACGTCGACGGCAACCACTACACCGACTACGACATGGGGTTCGGCGCGTTGTTCGCTGGTCACTGCCATCCGCTGGTGCGCGACGCCGTCGAGCGCCAGCTGGACAACGGCACTCTGTTCGTCACCCCGTGCGAGCTCAACGCCGAGGTCGCCGAACTGCTCGGGCAGCGCTACGGCCTGCCCATGTGGCGCTTCACGAACTCGGGCACCGAAGCGACGATGGACGCCATCCGCGTCGCTCGCGGTGTGACCGGTCGAGAGAAGATCGTCAAGGTCGAGGGCGGCTACCACGGTCACCACGACGAGGTGATGATCTCGATGAAGCCTCCCGTCTCGGAGGCCGGCCCGGCCGACGAGCCCCGCGCGATCCCGGCGACCGCCGGCATCACGCGAGCTGTGCTCGCCGACACCAAGATCGTGCCGTACAACAACCTGGCCGCGCTCGAGCGTGTGTTGTCCGGCGGCGACGTCGCCGCGTTCATCGTCGAGCCGGTGATGGAGAACATCGGCATCTGCATGCCGCAGTCCGGTTACCTGAAGGGCGTCCGCGAGCTCACGCGCAGGTACGGCACGATGCTCATCTTCGACGAGGTCAAGACCGGCATCACGGCCGGTTGGGGTGGGGCCACCGGGGTGTTCGGGGTGCAACCCGATCTCGTCACCCTCGCCAAGAGCATCGGCGGCGGTCTTCCGCTCGGCGCCTTCGGCGGCACGGCCGAGTGCATGGACCAGATCACGCTGGGCAAGGTGCTCCATCTCGGCACCTACAACGGCAACCCGCTGTGCATGGCTGCCGCCAAGGCGGTCCTCGCCGAGGTGTGCACACCCGATGCCACTCGTGACGTCATCGATCTCAACACCCGGCTCGTCGCGCTGTGCCAAGGCACGATCGATGCCGCGCGCCTGCCTGCACACACGGTGCAGTTCGGGGCCAAGGGTTGCGTCACCTGGTCGCCCGACCCCATCAAGAACTATCGCGACTACAAGGCCACCGACTTCGACCTCGCCTTCGCACAGTGGATGCACGGGATCAACCGTGGCGTGCTGCTGCCGCCCGGTCTCGACGAGCAGTGGCTCGTCTCGGTGATGCACAGCGAGGCCGACGCCCTGCGGTACGCCGAGGTCTTCCAGGAGTTCGTCGACGAGTTGGTGCGGTAGTGCCCGGCGGTCGGTGTTGACCGGCCGTCCCGGCGAGGGCAAGTAAGGTTCCCCGGACGGATCGGTGCGCGGAGTCGCCGACCGAGAAGGGCGGACACCCATGATCGTGCTCGACGACGAGGCGTTCATCTCCATCGACGGACCGCTCGATTGCGCCGAAGCTCCCGCGCTGCAACGCTCCGTCGACGACGCGCGGAGACTCGGCATCCGCCGTCTCGTGGTCGATCTCGCCCACGTCCCGATGGTCGACGAGGACGGGATCTCGGCGCTGGCATCGGCTGCGACGAGCATCCGTCGTGGACTGGTGCTGCTGATGCCCGACGGGGCCGTGGCTGCGGTCGACGATGCGGGCTCGGTGCGATCGCTCCTCAACTCGACTCGTCACTGAATCGAGGCCGACGGCGGTCAGCTCCAGCGACGCTCTTCGCGGTAGCGGTAGGTGCTCACGGGCTGGCTCCACCGGCGCGTGCGACCCATGCGCGCCGAACCGACGAACATCGCCAGGCCGGCTGACAGGAGGAGCAGCGTCGCTCCGACCGTCAACGGCAGGGCGCCATCCGCGAGGCGGCTCGGAAGGCGGCCCCACACGCTGCCGGTGAGCGCGGGCGGCACGAACCGGGGCACGATCCAGGCGAAGGTGAAGGTCAACACCGCGAGCACGACGAGCCCGATGCCGAGGGTGCGGATGAGCGCCGCCTTCTCGGGACGGGCCAGGAGGCAGAGCACGAACAGCGCCAGCGCGGCGATCGCGCTGATCGGCACCAGCCAGCCGAGGACAGTGTCGGTTCTCTCCAGCGCACCAACCTCAGGGACCGGGAGGATGACCGCGGGGAGCACCGATGCTCTCTGGTCGCGCGTGATCTCGACCAGTTGCTGCGGCGAGATCTGCACGGCCGTTCGGCGCTCGCCGATGAGCCGCGCGTGCGCGTCGCGGATGATGTCGGCGAACAGGGGAGCGCCCGGCTTCGCGTCGGCGACCTGGCCGACGACGACGGCGACGTTGGCTCGGGCCACGGCGTCGTCGGGGTACATCTGCAATGCCGTCGCCGTGGCGATCGTGTTGACGAGCGTGTCCCGGATCTGCTGGTCGCCGAGCACCGCTTCGGCGTTGTCGGTGCTGCTGCTGGGCGAGAACAGCGTGCGCTGCAACAGGAAGCCGCTCACCGCGAGTGATGCGCACGCGAACGCGAGCGCGAACAACAGACCTGCGAACGAGCGCTGCACATGGCCATTGTGGCCGATGGCGCGCACAGGGCGGGATTCAGACGTCCACGCCTAGGGTGTCGGGGTGGATGTCCCTCGACACACCTTCCCGCGCATGGCATGGCGCGCGATCACGCTGCGATGCCCGTGGTGCGCCAGCCGCCGCACGTTCATCCGCGGATGGTTCCGGCGCTACGACCGGTGCCGCACGTGCGGGTTGCGGTGGCGACGAGAGGAGGGCTTCGAGCTGGGCGCGCTCACGATGAACACCATCGTCACCTTCGGGGCGCTCACCATCGCGATGGTCGTCGGCTTCGTCATGACTGCGCCCGACATCCCGGTGCTGCCGTTCGTGCTGGCGCTCGCGGCGGTCGCAGCCGTCGTGCCCGTGGTGATCTACCCGTTCACGTACACCCTGTGGTTCGCCTTCGATCTCCGGGTGCACCCACCCGAGGCGGCCGAGCTGGCCGACGCGGCCGCACATCGCGGTTGAGGTCCCTCCGGTCCGGACCGTCAGGGTGCGCCGAGCCGCACGGCAGGCGCGAGGTCGTCGGAGCGTGCCGCTGCCTCGATCTGGCGCGCTGGGGTCGCGGGCGGAGTCACCGGCGTGGTCGGCAGCGTCGGGCCGTTGGGGTCGTCGGGCGGTACGTCGGGCCCGGCCGGTCCCACGAAGAGCGCACGCCCTCGCCAGTCGATGCCGTCGATCGCCGGACCGCTGACCGCCGAGCTCGCCGCGCCGGGAAGCCCGCCGTTCCACGATCTCACCGACAACGCACCGGTGGACGCGGCCACGGTGTAGAGCAGATCGCCGTCGAGGAACATGCCCGTCGTGCCGCTGAGGGTCACGCCCGGCGCCTCGAATCGCTCCGCGCTGACGATGCCGCTCTCCGGCGAGAAGCGCCGGTAGTAGAGGCGTGAGCTGCCGGCGAGGGTGTAGTAGAGCCTGCCGTTGCGGTAGGCCATCCCGGTGAGGGACGGCAGCTCGTCGTACCAGTCGGGTCGTGCGCCGCGATAGAGGTTGCCCGATCCGGTGTTGACGTTCGACCAGATCGGGTCGTTGTACGGATCGATCGACTGTTGTGGGCCGAAGGTGGTGCCGTCGAAGGTGCGGCGGTACAGCATCCGGTCCGACCGGGTGTAGTAGAGGACGTCGTCGATCTGCACGGCAGCGGTCACCGTCGACCACGACATGCCGCCGCTCGTGGTGACGGTCGACGGTGTGGTGAAGACGGTGCCGTTCGACCCGCTGCGGCGGAGCTGATCGGTCGCGACGTAGACGCTGCCCGGTAGCTCGGGCGACTGGCCGGTCGGCGCAACCTCGCCACCTTCGATCGGGAAGAACGCGAGCTTCGGTCGCTCGTACTGGCGATCGCCGATCCAGTCGGTGTCGGAGCCGACCCACAGCCCCTCCGGCGTGACGTGGAGCGCCGAGACACCGATGCCGCGAGGGTTGCGGCCGGGGTTCCACTCGAGGGGCAGTCCGGCGACCGGGTCGACCGCGCCGAGTCCGGGTCGTGGCACGGCGCCAGGCCCGGCGAAGTCGGCACCGTCGGGGTTGTTCAGCCATCGCTGATGGCCGCCGACGTAGATCGCACCGGTGGTGACGGCGACCGCCGAGAGGGTGTCGCCGCCCGAGTCGAGGATCCAGGTCGGTTGGACGTCGGCACCGGTCGCCGTGGTCTCCCAGCGCGTCAGCGTGTCGCAGAGGGTTCCCTCCGACCGGTCACCGACCGCGACGATCGCGAAGTAGCTGCCGTCGGGGGAGAAGTCGACGTCGCGGATGTAGCTGTCGTACAGCTCGGCATCGCACGGCGGGGTGTACCGGTTGGTGTTCCAGTTCGCCCGAACGGTCGAGGCGCTCGCCCCGAGGTCGATCATGGCGACCTGGTCTCGCGACGCGCCGGACACGTCGGTGAAGTTGCCGATCGCGACCATCGTCGAACCGTCCGGCGAGATCGCCAGCTCGGCTGGTCCGACACCCCCGATCGCGCCGGTGCCGTCGTAGTTGTGGTGTCCGGTGAACGAGAGCCCGACGTACGGATCGACGTCGCCGGTCGTCGCATCGAGGGCGACGAGTCCTCGGTGCGAGATGCCGGAGACCTGGGTGAAGGTGCCCGCGACGAACAGCCGCCCACCGACACGCTCGATGTCCTTCACCGTGCCGGTCGGGATCGTCGCGCCGTCGAAGGTGGTGACCCGGCTGCCGTCGGCGACCCGGAGCAGGACGAGCCGAGGGCGCGCCGCTCCGTCGACGGTGGTGAACGACCCGCCGACGTACACCGTCCCGTCGACCGGGCCGGGCAGCAGCGCCTCGACGTCACCGTTCAGCTGTGGGTGGAAGCCGGTGTTGATCACTCCGGTCGTGGCGTCGAAGGCGACGATGCCGCTTCGTGAGACCTGCTGGCCGTTTCGCTCCACCGCGCTGAACGAGCCCCCGACCACCATCTGGTCACCGACCTGCGCGACGGCGAAGACTCGCCCGTCGACCATGCCGGGCGTCCACGACGCGGGCACGGGGTTGACGATGCGAGACAGATCGACACCGGTCGCCGTCGCGATCTGCGGCCGAGCATCGGGCACGAGCGCGGCTGCGCCCGCGACGAGACCGACGGTCGCAAGGCTCAGCAGCAGTGGACGGCGCCGACGAGCTCCGCTGCCGCCGACTTTCACCGAATCCGACCCTAGGCGGACCACGCCGTCGGCCGTATGGGTCGTTCGGATCACTTTCGGGCGAATCGTCCCGCCCTGGTCGAGAGCCCGCAAGTTCGGCGCTCGTCTGGTCCGCATCCGGCGCTCTTCGTCGCAACGAGCACCGATGCTTGATCGAACAGTTGTTCGTAACTACACTGCTGTCGTTCGAACGACGTCATCGTGGATCATTCGAAGCACTGCCGATCAACTCGATCGGCGGTCAGGGCCAGCAGGGTCAGCGAAACCCTGTCACACCCGCTCCGTATGGTGCCGCTCACAGCAATCGGGGCCGTGCGACTCGGTCCTCACCCTCAACATCAGGCAGGAACGGAGCAGCAGATGAGCAACGATCGCGACAAGGCGCTCGAGATGGCACTCGCCCAGATCGACAAGCAGTACGGCAAGGGCTCGATCATGAGGATGGGCGAGAAGGGGTCGATGGCGATCGACGTCGTGCCCACCGGAGCGTTGTCGCTCGACCTGGCGCTCGGCGTGGGCGGTCTGCCCCGCGGTCGCGTGGTCGAGGTCTACGGTCCCGAGTCGTCGGGCAAGTCCACGCTCGCCATGCACGTCGTGGCCGAGGCGCAGCGCAACGGCGGCATCTGCGCCTACATCGACGCCGAGCACGCGATGGACCCGATCTACGCCCGGGCCATCGGGGTCGACGTCGACCAGCTGCTCATCAGCCAGCCCGACACGGGCGAGCAGGCGCTCGAGATCGCCGACATGCTCGTCCGCTCCGGTGCGCTCGACGTGGTGGTGATCGACTCGGTCGCCGCGCTCACGCCCCGCGCCGAGATCGAGGGTGAGATGGGCGACTCGCACGTGGGCTTGCAGGCCCGGCTCATGAGCCAGGCACTGCGCAAGCTCACCGCCAACCTCAACAAGACCAACACGATCATGATCTTCATCAACCAGCTGCGCGAGAAGATCGGTGTCATGTTCGGGTGCTTCTCGTATGACACTCGGGTCACGCTCGCCGACGGCACCCAGGAGAAGATCGGCAAGATCGTCAACCAGCAGCTACCGGTCGAGGTGCTCACGTACGACTTCGACCGTGGCGAGCTCGTGGCCAAGCCGGTCACCAACTGGTTCGACAACGGCATCGCCGAGCGCTTCCTCCAGTTCACGGTCGAGCGGGGGAGCGGCAACGGCAGGTCGCAGTTCGCGGCCACCGAGAACCACCTCATCTCCACCCCGGGGGGCTGGCGGCCAGCCGGCGAGCTGCTCGTGGGTGACCGCATCATGCAGGCCGCCACCGAGCACCTGAGCGACTTCCAGTGGGAGGTGCTGCTCGGTGGGCTCATGGGTGACGGCGCGCTGTCACCGACGCGCTCGGGCAACGGAGCGCGATTCCGCTGGGGTCACGGGGCCAAGCAGGCCGAGTACGCAGACTGGAAGGCCTCGCTGTTCGCGAACGTCCACGTCAGCCGGTCGACGAACGCGAAGGGGGCCGTCTTCCACGACGTGCAACCGCTGCCCGAGCTCGCCGAACTGCGCGATGCGGTGTACGTCGCCGGCAAGAAGGTGCTCAGCGACGACTACCTCAAGCGGCTGACCCCGCTGTCGCTCGCCATCTGGTACATGGACGACGGCGGGTTCACGTTGCGCTCGAAGGGTGTGCAGCAGCGCACCGAAGGTGGCAGCGGACGCTCCGAGATCTGCGTCGACGCCATGTCGCCCGACAGCCGGGTCCGGCTGCAGCGCTACCTCGCCGACGTGTGGGGCATCGAGGCCAAGCTGCTCAGCGTCGGTGCACGCCAGAAGGCGGTCCTCCAGTTCCCGACCGCCGAGACGGCCAAGCTGCATGCGCTGATCGCGCCGTTCGTGCATCCCTCGATGTCGTACAAGCTGCTGCCCAAGTACCAGGGGCGGTTCGCCGTCGAGCCCGTGTTCACCGCACCTCGATCGGTGCTGATGCCGATGAAGATCAGCCGCATCACGATCAAGCCGCCGACGCGCAGCATGCATCGCTTCGACATCGAGGTCGGCGGCACCCACAACTACTTCGTCGACGGCGTCATGGTGCACAACTCGCCCGAGACCACCCCTGGTGGCCGGGCGCTGAAGTTCTACTCGTCGGTGCGGCTCGACATCCGTCGCATCGAGAGCATCAAGGACGGCACCGAGGTCACCGGTTCGCGCACGCGGGTCAAGGTCGTGAAGAACAAGGTGGCCCCGCCGTTCCGGCAGGCCGAGTTCGACATCATGTACGGCAAGGGCATCAGCCGCGAGGGCTCGCTGCTCGACATGGCCGTCGACATGGGCATCGTCAAGAAGTCGGGCGCGTGGTTCACCTACGAAGGCGAGCAGCTCGGCCAGGGTCGTGAGAACGCCAAGGGCTACCTGTCGTCCAACCCCGAGGTGATGATGGAGATCTCCGATCGGGTGCGTCGCGAGGCCGGCATCGGCGACGAGCCGGTCGACGGGTTCACCGCGGCGGACGACGCTCCCATCGACCTGACGGAGTGACGGCATGGGCGTGCCGGCACACCTCAGCCTCGTCACCCTCGGCGTGCGCGACCTCGCTCGTTCGATCGCGTTCTACCAGGCGATCGGATGGGAGCAGTCGGGTGGCGTCGAGGGCGAGGTGGCCTTCTTCCAGCTCGGCAACGTTGCCATCGCGCTCTGGGGCGTCGACGACCTCGCTGCCGATGCCGAGGTCACACCGCGCACGTCCGACGAGTTCCGCGGCGTCTCGATCGCGATCAACGCCGAATCGACCGCCGGCGTCGACCGCATGTACGACGCCTTCCTGTCCGCGGGAGCCACGTCCTTGAAGCCGCCCCGGTCCACCGACTGGGGCGGCTACTTGGGCTACGTGGCCGACCCCGACGGCCACCTGTGGGAGGTCGCGTACAACCCGATGAGCCCGGAGTGGGCGGCACCGGGCTCGGGCTGAGCCCGCAGCGGCACCGGTAGCCTGGTCGGCCGTGGCCCGCAGCTATGTGGTGCGCACCTACGGGTGCCAGATGAACGAACACGACTCCGAGCGCATCGCCGGGTTGCTCGACGCCGACGGCTTCGTCCCGGTCGACGACGAGGCCGACGCCGACGTCGTCGTGCTCAACACCTGCTGCATCCGTGAGAACGCCGACAACAAGCTGTACGGCAACCTCGGTCACCTGAAGTCCTGGAAGGACAAGAAGGAGGGCCGCCAGATCGTCGTGTCGGGCTGCCTCGCCCAGAAGGACCGCGACGTGGTGCGCCAGCGTGCACCATGGACCGACGTCGTGCTCGGCACGCACAACGTGCACCGCGCGGCCGAGCTGCTGCACCACGCGACGATCCACGGTGCGATCACCGAGATCTTCGACGAGGCCGTCGTCGACGAGCACGCGCTCTTCCCGTCGGCGCTGCCGGTCCGGCGCGAGACGTCCTACAACGCGTGGGTCACGATCCAGATCGGCTGCGACAACTCCTGCGCGTTCTGCATCGTACCCAGCGTGCGCGGCGCCGAGATCAGCCGTCCGTTCGGCGACATCATCGACGAGGTGCGGCTGCTGGCCGCGCAAGGAGTCACCGAGGTCACTCTGCTCGGGCAGAACGTCAACAGCTACGGCCGCGACCTGCAGGTCGCATCGCGACGCGACGGCGACACCGACGCGCGGCTGCGCCCGCTGTTCGCCGACCTGCTGGCAGCCGTCGGTCAGATCGACGGGATCCGGCGCGTGCGCTTCACCAGCCCGCATCCGAAGGACATGCGGCCCGAGACCTTCGCCGCGATGGCGGCGACTCCGGCCGTGTGCGAGCACCTGCACTACCCGTTGCAGAGCGGCTCCGACCGCGTCCTGTCGCTCATGCATCGTGGGTACACCGCAGCCCGATACCTCGAGCGCCTCTCGCTCGCGCGCGCGACGGTCGCCGATCTCGCCGTGTCGACCGACATCATCGTCGGCTTCCCCGGCGAGACCGACGCCGACTTCGAGCGCACGCTCGAGGTCGCCGCGGCCGCCGAGTACGACTACGCCTACACGTTCGTCTTCTCGCCGCGCGACGGCACCGAGGCGGCGACGATGACCGATCGCTTCGTCGAGCCCGCCGTGGTCGCCGAGCGATTCGAGCGCCTGCGCGTGGTGGTCGAGCGCAGCGCGCTCGCGAAGCACCGCGACCGGGTCGGCCGTGTCGAGGAAGTGCTCGTCGAAGGCCCGAGCCGCAAGGATCCTTCGGTCATCACCGGCCGCACCCGGCAGAACAAGCTCGTGCACTTCGCCGCGCCCCGGCCTGTGCGCACCGGCTCGTTCGCGACGGTCGAGGTCACCTCGGCGGCACCGCACCACCTCACCGGCGAGCTGCGCGATGTGATCGGCGAGCCCACGCACAAGCGTCGCATCGAGGTGCTGGCCGGTTGACCTGCCAGCTGTGATGGCTTCGCTCGTCGTCCTCGGGCCGACGGCCAGCGGGAAGAGCGACGTCGCCATGGCAGTGGCCGTCCGCGCCTCGGGCGGGCGCCGTTTCGAGATCGTCGCCGTCGACGCGATGCAGGTCTATCGCGGCATGGACATCGGCACCGCCAAGCCCACTGCGGCCGATCGCGCCGCGGTGCCGCATCACTGCCTCGACCTGGTCGAACCCGACCACGACTTCACCGTCGCCGAGTTCGCCGGCATCGCCAGATCGGCGATCACCGACATCGAAGAACGGGGAGCCACACCGCTGATCGTCGGCGGGACCGGGCTGTACCTGCGGTCGGTGACCGACCCGATGGAGATCCCCGGCACCTGGCCCGACGTGCGGGCCCGCCTAGAAGCGCGCCTCGGTGCCGAACCGCCCGAGCTCCTGCACGCCGAGTTGGCCGCGATCGATCCGGCGGCAGCGGCCAAGATCGAGCCCGGCAACGCTCGGCGCACGGTTCGTGCGCTCGAGGTGTGCCTCGGCAGTGGACGGCGGTTCAGCTCGTTCGGGCCCGGCATCGACTCGTATCCGCTCGTGGCGTTCCTGCAGGTCGGCCTGCTGTGGCCGCGTGATGTCCTCGCCAAGCGGATCGAGGAGCGGGTGCACCGCATGATCGCGTCAGGTCTGGTCGACGAGGTCGCCCGACTCATCTCCGCGCACCGGCTGTCGCGGACTGCGATGCAGGCGCTCGGGTACAAGGAGATCGTGGAACATCTCGAAGGTTCGACGTCGCTCGACCAGGCGACCGAGCAGATCGTCGTGCGCACCCGGCAGTTCGCGGTGCGACAACTCCGGTGGTTCCGCCGCGACCCACGCGTACAGTGGGTCTCGATCGAGGACGACCCCGTGGCCGAAGCCGTCCCGGTCATCGAGGAACTGCTGGCACGATGAAGCTCGAGCTCACCAAGCACCACGGACTCGGCAACGACTTCCTCGTCGCGTTCGCCGACGACGTGCCGTCCGATGCCCCCGGCTTCGAGGCGCTCGCCATCGACCTCTGCGATCGCCGGAGGGGCATCGGTGCCGATGGCCTGCTCGTGGCCCATCCGGCGGACGGGTTCGTCGCGCAGATGGTGCTCTACAACGCCGACGGCAGCCGGGCGGCGATGAGCGGCAACGGCATTCGCTGCTTCGCGCAAGCGGTCGCCGCGCGGACCGGCGTCGCGGGCACGCTCGACATCCTCACCGATTCCGGTCCGCGTGCCGTCGAGCTGTTCGCGACCAACCGGCCCGACACCATCGAAGCGAGCGTCGACATGGGCGAGGTGCTGCCGATCGACAAGCCCGCGGGCTGGGACGCGATCGGCTGCGACGACGCACGTCCGGTGCTGCACCTCAGCGTCGGCAACCCGCACGCCGTCGTCGCGGTCGACGACGTCGAGGTCGTCGACCTGCTGACGCTCGGCAGGCAGGTGCCCGACGTCAACCTCGAGATCGTCGAACCGTGCGCCGACCCCACGTCCATCCGCATGCGTGTCCACGAGCGCGGTGCAGGCATCACCGAGGCGTGCGGCACCGGCGCCTGCGCCAGCGCCGTCGCCGCCGTCGCATGGGGCCTCGTGCCGGCCCGCACCGCTGAAATCACCGTGCACATGGACGGAGGACGTGCAAGGGTTCGTCTCGACCATCCCACGAGCGGTCACGTCACCCTGATCGGTCCGAGCGTGTTCGTGGGCACCATCACCGTCGAGCTCGCCCAGGCAGTCGCATGAGCAACCCGTACAACGAAGCACTCGGCCAGACGCTCATCGAGCGAACGAAGCGTGAACGCATCGTGCTCGTCGGCGTCACGTTCCCGGGCCACTCCGACGACGACACCGACGCCGGGCTCGACGAGCTCGCGCTGCTCGTCGACACCGCAGGGGCCGACGAGGTCGCCCGCATCGTGCAACGCCGAGACGCGCCCGACCCGGCGTGGTTCATCGGCAAGGGCAAGGTGGAGGAGCTGCGCCAGCTGTGCCTCGATGTCGACGCCGACACGGTGGTGTTCGACAACGAGCTCAGCCCGGCCCAGCAGTTCAACCTCGAGAAGCTGCTCGGTCGCACAGCGATCGATCGCACCGCGGTCATCCTCGACATCTTCGGCCAGAACGCGCACACCCTCGAGGGGCGCGCCCAGGTCGAGCTCGCCCTGCTGCGCTACCGCCTGCCGCGGTTGCGCCGCGGCACGAAGGGCAACCTGTCCCAGCAGAGCGGTGGCATCGGCACCCGCACCCGTGGCAAGGGCGAGACCAAGCTCGAGACCGACCGCCGCACGCTGATGCGCCGCATCACCCGGCTCGAGCAGGATCTGCAGCACCTGCGAGAGACGCGTCACCTGCAACGCAAGAGCCGGGCGCGCAGCGGGCTGGCAGCAGTCACGATCGTCGGGTACACCAACGCCGGCAAGAGCACGTTGCTCAACCGGCTCACCCATGCGGGCGTCCTCGTCGAGGACCGGCTCTTCGCCACGCTCGATCCCACCACGCGTCGCCTCTCGCTCCCGGGCGGCGAGCCCGTGCTGCTCACCGACACAGTCGGTTTCGTGCGCCGGCTGCCCCATGGGCTGATCGAGGCGTTCAAGGGCACACTCGAGGTGGCGACGGAGGCCGACTTCCTCGTGCACGTCGTCGACAGCTCCGCCCCCGACCCAGAGGGTCAGATCACCGCGGTCCGCGGGGTGTTGGCCGAGATCGGTGCCGACCGGATCCCCGAGCTGATCGTGTTCAACAAGTGCGACGTGGCCGGCGACGTGGCGAAGCAGCTGATGTCCGAACACGAGGGGTCGGTGGCGATCAGCGCAGCGACGGGGGAGGGGATCGACGTCTTCCTCGCGACGCTCGGCGATCGCCTGCGGGCGATCACGGCTCCCGTCGAGCTGCTCGTGCCCTACGACCGGGGCGACGTGCTGGCGTCGGTGCACCGTGAGGGTGAGGTGGTGTCCACCTCGAACGAGGAGGGCGGCGTGCGCATCCGTGCCCGCCTCGGCGACGCGTCCGCCGGACGGCTCGCCGAGTTCCTCGTCGACGCGCACGACTGACCATCGGCAGATGCGAACGCCGGCGACGATGACACAATGGGTCGCGCATGTCGCACGTTGACTCGCCCGTCGAGGGCTTCGTCCCCCCGCCGTACCCCTACGACCGCCTCGATCGGCTCGCCAAGCTGTGCACCGAGCACGACGGAGGCCTCGTCGATCTGTCCGTGGGTACGCCCTGCGACCCGCCTCCTCCGGCAGTGGTCGCCGCGCTCGCGTCGTCCGACAGCGAGCGCGGCTATCCACCGAGCATCGGCACCCCTCGGCTGCGAGGCGCCATTCGCACGTGGATCTCGTCTCGCTTCGACGTCGACGTGTCGCTCGACCAGATCGCGACGTGCATCGGGACGAAGGAGTTCGTGTCGTCGACCCCGCAGTACCTCAAGCTGCGCAGCCCTGGCCGCGACACCGTGCTCTATCCCGCGGTGTCGTATCCCACCTACGAGATGGGCGCGATCCTCGGCGGATGCCGCCCGGTCGCGGTGCCGGCGGCCCCCGACGGAGGCATCGACCTCGATGCGATCGAGCCCGCCGACGCAGCGCGCGCGCTGATGCTGTGGGTGAACAGCCCGTCCAATCCCACGGGCGCACTGAGCGACCTCGACGCGGCGGCTGCTTGGGGACGTGCGCACGACGTGCCGGTCTTCAGCGACGAGTGCTACGTCGAGTTCACGTGGGACGGCCGCGGGCGGACGGTGCTCGAGCAAGGCACCGATGGCGTCGTCGCCGTGCACTCGCTGTCGAAGCGATCGAACCTCGCCGGAGTGCGCGTCGGGTTCTACGCGGGCGACGTCGAGCTCGTGACGTACCTGAAGGAGGTGCGCAAGCACGCAGGGATGATGGTGCCCGGTCCCGCGCAGGCGGCGGGCGAGGCAGCGCTCGCCGACGACGCGCACGTGCAGGTGCAGCGCGACCGGTATCACCGTCGGCTCGAGCGTGTGGCCGGCATCCTCGGAGCGTGGTCGGGGCTCGACATCCCGCTTCCTGCCGGTGGCTTCTACCTGTGGTTCGACGCGGGTGACGGGTGGGAGTTCGCCGAGCGTCTGGCCCGCGAAGGCGGTGCGCTCGTCAGCCCAGGTGACTTCTACGGTGCGGGTGGTGCCAACAACGTCCGGGTCGCCGTGGTACAACCAGATGATCGAATCGAACAGGTCGCCCAGCGACTGGGGGTGCAGTGAATGACATCTCAGCAGTTCCCGCCGTCAGGTGACCCGAATCCGTACTACGGCACCGCACCCCCGATGGTGCAACAGCCGGCGGCTCCGTTCGCGCCCAGTGCCCCCGGCGGACGTCGGACGGGGCTGATCGCCGCGGGAGCCCTCGTGCTCGCCGCAGGCGTGGCTGCCGGCATCGTCATGATCCTGGCCAGCGGCACCAACTACGACGAAGCGGTCGAGAACCTGGCGCGAGCGCCGATCGGCTGCACCACCGCGCTCGAGTTCGACGAGACCGGCACGTTCACCGTCTACGTCGAGACCGAGGGTTCGATCGGCGACGTGCGCGGCAACTGCCCGAACACCGACACCGACTACCGGTTCGAGGGAGACGTGCTGCCCGCAGTCGATGTCAGCTTGCGCACCGAGGACGGCGACGAGATCGACCTCACCGACGACACCGGCAAGGACTACGACGCGGGTGGCTTCGTCGGGCAATCGATCGCGTCGGTCGAGATCGACCGCGCCGGCGACTACGAGGTGACGGTCACGTCGAGCGAGTCGGACTTCGCGATCGCGATCGGCAAGAACCCCAAGAAGGACGCCGACAGCCTGCGCACCTCGGGCATCGGTGCCCTGGCGGCAGGCATCGTGATCGGTGGCCTGATGCTGATCCTCGGGCTGCGCCGCCGCCGGCCGCCGGCAGCGCCACTTGCGCCCACGTCGCCATACGGCGTCCCTCCGACGGCGTACGCGCCCGCACCGCAGGCTCCGGTGGCCCCGCCGCCTCCCACGGTCGCGTGGCCGCCGGCGCAGCCCGCTCCTCCGCGGCCACCGACGGGGCAGCCCCCGTCGCCGCCACCCGGACCTCCGAGCTGGCCGGCGCCGCCCACCAGCTGATCGCGTCGTTCCGCCGTCAGAGGCGACGCATGACGGTGACGACGCGGCCGTAGATCGTGACGTCGTCGGCGCCGAACACCATCGGGTCGAGACGATCGTTCGCCGGGACCAGGGTGACGGTCGCGCCGCTGCGCTGGTAGGTCTTCACGGTCGCCTCGTCGCCGGGGATGCCCGCGACCACGATCTGTCCGTTGTCGGCCGTGGGCTGGGCGCGGCACACGACGAAGTCGCCATCCATGATGCCTGCGCCGATCATCGAGTCGCCACGCACCCGGAGCATGAAGAGCTCGCCCGTGCCGGTGAAGTCCTCGGGCAGGGGATAGAGCTCCTCGACGTTCTCCTGGGCGAGCACGTCGGTGCCGGCGGCGACGTCGCCGACGAGGGGGACGTGGCGCACGTGTCGCCGCTCGATCGCCGCCCCCGACGATGGGTCGAAGCGCACCTCGAGCGCGCGGGGCTTGGTGGGGTCGCGCCGCAGGTAGCCCATCCGCTCGAGCGATGCGAGGTGGCTGTGCACGGTGGAGGGCGAGGTGAGCCCGACCGACTCGCCGATCTCGCGGACGCTCGGCGGGTACCCGCGCTCGCGCATCGAGGTCTCGATGACGTCGAGGATGCCTCGCTGCCGGGTGGTGAGTGCGGACGAGCTGCGGGACGTCGATTCAGCCATGTGGGTCAGCGTACGCGTGTTCGCTCGCCAGGTCAAACATTCGTTCGTGCAACGCGCGTTCGATCGTGGGCTTGACGGACGAACATGCGTTCGGCATACTGGCGAACATCCGTTCGGTCCTCCCCGGCCGAACGGGCCCGCCGATCGAGGAAGGACCCGGAACGACATGGCCATCACCTTTGCCCCCACGTCGGGTCGCCAGCACGACCACTTCCAGGTTCGCCTCCCGGCAGGGCTCGCCGGCCATCGGCGCTCACGGGCCACCTACGTCCGCCGGCGCGTCGGCGCGCTGGCGTTCGTCGTGACGTTCGTGGTGTCGCTCGTGTCGGTGACCCAACACGGTCTGGCCGATCGGGGGGACGACCCTGCCTCCGTCCCCACGATCGGCCGATCCGTGACCTATGTCGTCCAATCGGGTGACACGCTCTGGTCGATCGCCGAGCACCAATACCCCGACGCTGACACGGCCGAGGTCGTCGATGCGCTCGTCACGCTGAACGGTGGTACCCGGATCGACGTCGGCCAGCGGCTCTCGCTGCCCTGACGAACCGCCCGGTCATCGCCCAGTCGGGCGAGCTACATTGACGGCCCATGCGATGTCCCCGTTGCCGCGCCGACGACACCAAGGTGATCGATTCGCGCGAGTCCGAGGAGGGCGCGGCCATCCGGCGTCGCCGCTCGTGCACGCAGTGCGGCCATCGCTTCACGACCTACGAGCGACTCGAGACCACTCCGCTCGTCATCTCGAAGTCGAACGGTGGCCGCGAGCCCTTCGACCGCTCGAAGATCGTGGCCGGTGTCGCCGCAGCCGGCAAGGGCCGTCCGATCTCGGCCGAGCAGATCGAGCAGGTGGCCGAGCAGGTCGAGGACGAGATGCGCCTCGTCACCGGCGAGGTCAGCAGTCAGATGATCGGCCTCGCGGTGCTCGAACGGCTGCGCTCGCTCGACGAGGTCGTGTACCTCCGGTTCGCCTCTGTCTACAAGGGGTTCGACGCGGCGGCCGATTTCCAGCGCGAACTGGTGCTGCTCAAGAAGCTGCAGTCGGCGCCCGCCTGACCGCGGCGGTCACCTGGCCTCGGTGGCGTTCAGCCATCACCGTCGCAGTCTCGGCGAGCATCGCACGAAGCTCGGGTGGTTCGAGCACCTCCACGTGCCGACCCAGACGCACGAGCTCGTCGTGGGCCACCTCCACCGACTCGGAGTGAACGGTCATGACCCGCCGCCCATCGGGATGGTCGCTCGCCGTGGACGCGGCCTCCTCTGCGGCGGGCCCGGTCAACGCGTGGCGGAGCCGCCAGAGCTCGTCGGCCGGCATCGCGATGCGCACGGCGACACGTCGGAGGTGCCGGTCGAAGTCGCGACCGAGCTCACCCCAGGCGATCGCGAGGTCGAAGCCATCGGGCCGGACGACTGCGTCGGCGAGCGTGCGCACGCCCCGGACGCGGTCGACGCGGTAGAGCCGCAGCCCCGCCGGACGCCGGCCGACCGCGACCACGTACCAACGCGCACCTTTCAGGACCAGGCCGAGCGGATCGACGCGGCGCCGCACGACCGTGCCCGATCGCTCGTAGCGGATCTCGAGCTGCCGGCCGTCCCACACCGCAGCGCTGATCGGCTCGAGGAAGGTCGGCGGGTCGGCTTGCTCGAACCAGCCCGGGGCGTCGACGAGGAACCGCTCGCGCAGCCGCATCGACCGCTGCCGGAGCTCCGGGGGCAGCGCGGCATCCACCTTTGCCTGCGCGGCCATGAGGAGTGACCGCATGCCGAGTTGCGCGGCCACCTCGGGCACTCCCGCGAGTCCCAGCGCGCCGGCTTCGGCGCCGGTCAGCCCCGTGAGTCGCGTCTGGTAGCCGTCGAGCAAGCTGACCCCGCCACCGGGTCCGCTCGACGTGAGCACCGGGATTCCGATGCCGCTCAGCGCCTCGATGTCGCGGTACACGGTGCGCACCGACACCTCGAGCTCGTGAGCGAGCCACGCCGCCGTGACGTGCCCGCTGCGTTGGAGCAGCAACACGAGCTGGACGAGGCGACCGGCACGCACCTCCGGAACGGTATCCGAGGTGGCTGACAGAAGGTGTCAGTGACCGATCGGCACGATGGTGGCATGTTGACCTTTGATCAGTTCCTCGCCGCTGCTCCCGCCGTCGCCGGACCCATCTCCGAGCGGCTGACCGCTGCCGGGTTGGGGATCCTCGGCACGACCCGGCTCGACGGGTGGCCCCGGGTCAGCCCGATCGAGGTGTCGTTCGTGGAGGGTCGGCTGTACATGGGCATGATGCCCGGATCGCGCAAGCACGCCGACGTGCTGCGCGACCCGCGAGTCTCGTTGCTGGCGCCGATCGCCGACCGGAACGATCTGGCGGGGGAGGGCAAGCTGGTGGGTCGCCTCGATCAGCTCGATCCCGAGTCGGCCGACCGGACGCTGCGCGCGTTCTGCGCGGCGCACGACCTCGATCCGGAACCGCTCGCCGGGTCGCCGATGTTCGAGCTGCTGGTCGCCGAGGCTGCGTGGCAGCAGGTTCGTGACGACGCCTGGGACACGTTGTCGTGGTCGGCCGATCGGCCCGATGTGGTACGCCACCGCCGTCGCGAGGGCGCGACTGGAGAGAGCACCGACGTCGAGGCTCGCTAGCGACGACGCACGTAGCGCGTGAACAAGAAGCTCGCGTCCTCGAGCACGTGGGCGAGCTCGAGCGAGCGGACGAACTGGGCGGCCCCCGCCGTGACGCGCGGCCCGGTCCCTCCTGCGAGCAGCGGGCTGATCGTGAGGTTGAGCTCGTCGATCACGTCGGCCTCGGCGAGCGCCGCGTTGAGCGACGGGCCTCCCTCGGCGTGCACGAAGTCGGCGTCGAGTTGGGCGAGGGCTTCGACGAGGTCGACGTCGTGCTCGCCTGCACGCACGGTGTCGACTGCCAGCGGGGGTGCCGAACGAGGGACGATCAGAAACCCTGCACCGCTCGTGAACAGTGGGGTCGTGAGGTCGACGTCGCCGCGCCGGGACACGACGCCGATGCGTTGACCGGCCTTGCGTGGAGGTCCGTATCCTTCGGCGCGGACGGTGCCGGCGCCGACGATGATGACATCGGCGAGCGAGCGCAGGGTGGAGAGCACCTCTCGATCGGCGTCGCTCGACAGTGCACCCGATCGGTGGTCGATGACGGTCGACCCGTCGACGCTCGCGACCATGCACAGCTCGAGCCAGGGACGGCTCGTCGGGCGCGGCCGATCGACGTCGTAGGCCTCGAGGACCCCGATTCGCTCCACTGGGTGGGGATGCAGCCGGCGCATGACCGACGATCATGTCATCGCCGGTGCGCCGCGCGTCGCCCACAGGTTGTGGCGGTCCTCCACAGCGAAATTCACAGCCTTGTCCCTCTTTCTCCCCACAGGACGGTGGTCCTACTGTCGGCGGCTGCAGCGGGCAGCGGTGCACGGCGCGGATGGTCAACGTCGATCGGGTGATCGGGCCAAGGATCGGACACGTTGTGGGGCAAGGTCCTCCTACCTGCGACCGGGCAGCCGCTCGCCCGCTGTCGGGCGCTCCGAAGCACGGAGCGCCCAGGAACAAAAAGCCCGCGCCGATCGTTGACAGGTGTAATTACATTGCTGTAATTTTCATAGCCCTCAACACCTCACATGTTGTGGTGCTCGCCGGTTCGGGGGTCGGCCTGCCACCACATCTTGTGGTTCTGATTCCGCGGTCGAGAGCCTGGCCGCACACCTCGCAAGCCGCCCGCATCACTCGCCGAACCACTCTAGGAGTCCTCATGTCCCTGGCGCCCGAACGTCTCTCCATCGGCCTCGAGCGGCACTTCACGACGCCGGGCCAACACCCGTACGACCAGGTGGCATGGGAGCGGCGCGACGCCAGGATCACGAACTGGAAGGACGGTTCGGTCGCCTTCGAGCAGCTCGGGGTCGAGTTCCCGGTCGGCTGGTCGCTGAACGCCACCAACATCGTGGCGCAGAAGTACTTCCGCGGCACGCAGGGCACACCCGAGCGCGAGTCGTCGTTGCGCCAGGTCGTCGATCGCGTGGTCGACACGATCACCGAGTGGGGTCGCGAGGGCGGCTACTTCGTCGACGAGGCCGAGGCCGAAACCTTCAGCGACGAGCTCAAGTACATCCTCATCACCCAGCGCGCCGCGTTCAACAGCCCGGTGTGGTTCAACATCGGCGTGAAGGGCGTGCCGCAGCAGGCGAGCGCGTGCTTCATCCTCTCCGTCGACGACACGATGGACGGCATCCTCAACTGGTACCGGGAAGAGGGCGTCATCTTCAAGGGCGGGTCGGGCTCGGGCATCAACCTGTCGAAGATCCGCTCCAGCTACGAGCTGTTGAACGGCGGTGGCACGGCCAGCGGGCCGGTCAGCTTCATGCGCGGCGCCGACGCGTCGGCCGGCACGATCAAGAGCGGCGGCAAGACGCGTCGCGCCGCCAAGATGGTCATCCTCAACGCCGACCACCCCGACATCGAAGAGTTCATCTGGTGCAAGGTGAAAGAGGAGCGCAAGGCTCGCGTGCTGCGCGACGCCGGGTTCGACATGGACCTCGACGGCGCCGACAGCTTCAGCATCCAGTACCAGAACGCGAACAACTCGGTCCGCGTCACCGACGAGTTCATGCAAGCGGTGGTCGACGACGCCGACTGGCACTACCGAGCCGTGCTCGACGGCTCGGTCATCCGCACCGTGCGCGCTCGCGATCTGTGGCGCCAGATCGCCCAGGCTTCGTGGGAGTGCGCCGACCCGGGCCTCCAGTTCGACACCACCATCAACAAGTGGCACACCGCGCACACGACCGGTCGCATCAACGGATCCAACCCATGCTTCACCGGTGACACCCTCGTCCACACCGACAAGGGCCTCGTGTCGTTCGTCGACCTGCTCGATCGGGCGCGCCAGGGCGAGTCCTTCGGCGTGTACACCCACGACGTCACGAGCCCCGACGCGCCAGCCGACCGAGTCGAGGTCACCAGCCCCGAGGCGATCATGGTCACCGGCGTGAACGAGATCGTCCGGTTGGAGTTCTCCAACGGGATGGAGCTGCGCTGCACCGCCGGCCACCGCATCTTCACCGCGAATCGTGGGTACGTCGAGGCCGAGAACCTGACGCCGGACGACGACGTCCGCATCTTGAACCACGCGACGCCGGCCGTCCACGCGTCGTGGGCGCTCCCGGTGGCCTCCGATGCAGCGTCGCTCGTCGCCGGCGACCGCCGCCTCGCGACATCATTGGCCTTGCCGGAGAAGTGGACCGAGGAGCTGGGGCACTATCTCGGCTGGCTCGTCGGTGACGGAGCGATCAGCGGCGACATGGTGACGACCGTGTACGGCAACGCCGACGACCGCGACGACGTGATGCCGGCGCATCGCCTCCTGCTGACCGACATCGGCGGCTCGGTGCCCAAGCCGTCGGTGCAAGCCAACGGCACGGTGCAGCTGCGATCCGGGCGTCGGGCCTTCGCTGCCCAGCTCTGTGCGCTCGGGGTCAGCGACTCGCGGGCTGCCGAGAAGGTCGTCCCGTGGGCGATCAACGAGGCGCCGAGCGAGGTCGTCGCAGCGTTCCTGCGCGGGTTGTTCGACGCCGACGGCTGTGTGTACGACGGTGTCAAGAGCCGATACGTCGGTCTCGGCTCGGCCTCCAAGCGGCTCCTGCAGGGCGCACAGCGACTGCTCACCACGCTCGGCATCTCCAGCTCGATCTACGCCACCCGCACGTCCTCGGTCGGCGGCGTGTTCCCGTACACGACGGTGGCGGGCGACGAGCAGACGTACAGCGCCGGCCCGATGTTCGACCTGCGCATCTCCGCCGGCTCGATCCGGCGGTTCGCCGATGTCGTCGGCTTCACCGTCGGCTCCAAGCGCGACAAGCTGGCAAACCTCCTCGCCGAGCATCGGTTCTACGCCAAGCACCAGAGCACCACCCGGCTGGTCTCACGTACCGACGACGGCGTCGAGCTCACCTACAACCTCAGCGAGCCGCGCAACCACAGCTACGTCGCGAACGGCGTCGTGGTGCGCAACTGCAGCGAGTACATGCACCTCGACAACTCGGCGTGCAACCTCGCGTCGATCAACCTGTTGAAGTTCCTCGACCTCGACTCGGTCGGCGAGGACAGCTTCGACATCGAGGCCTACATGCACACCGTCGAGACGATCTTCACCGCGCAGGAGATCCTCGTCGGCCGGGCCGACTACCCGACCGAGCCGATCGCCGCGACCAGCCGCAAGTTCCGTCAGCTCGGCATCGGCTACGCGAACCTCGGCGCGCTGCTCATGGCGCTCGGTCTGCCCTACGACTCGGTCGAGGGGCGTGCATGGGCAGCAGCGCTCACGTCGCTCATGACCGGGCATGCGTACGCCACCAGCGCGCGCACCGCCAGCCGCATGGGTCCCTTCGCCGGCTTCGCCGACAACGAGGTGCACATGCTCAACGTGCTGCGCATGCACCGCGACGCGTCATATGCGATCGAGGGCGCCGACGCCGTTCCCGAGGCCCTGGTTCGGGCAGGGCAGGAGGCGTGGGAAGCCGCGGTGCGCGACGGCGAGGAGTACGGCGTGCGCAACAGCCAGGCTTCGGTGTTGGCTCCCACGGGCTGCCTCGTCGGTGGCTCGCTCGTCATGACGTCGAAGGGATTGGTCCGGCTGGCGACGCTCGGCGATCCCGACGGTGCGCAGTGGCAGGACGTCTCGTTCAAGGTCCAGACCGACGAGGGCGAGCGGGATGCCACCAAGTTCTACGTCAACGGTCTCGAGCAGGTCGTCGATGTCACGACGGCTCGTGGGTACCAGATCCAGGGCACCACGAAGCACCGCATCAAGGTCATCGACGAGTCGGGCCAGTGGGTGTGGCGCCGCTTCGCCGACCTCCGCGCCGGCGATCGGGTGCCGATGCGGCTCGGCGGCCTCGTCGGCTCACCGAACGAGGTCGTGCTCCCGCCACTCGCCGAGCAGATGGCGTGGGCAGGCGAGCACCACGTCAGCGTGCCGCGCACCATGGACGCCGACCTCGCCGAGCTGATCGGCTACTTCATGGGCGACGGTTCGCTGCACGCTCGCGGGCTGCGGTTCTGCGTCGACGCGAACGATCTCGACGTCGTCGCCCACCTCGAGTGGCTCGGCAAGGAGCTGTTCGGTCTGACCGCAGCGGTGGCGGCCAAGGGCGGCTACATCGAGGTCGCCTTCCACTCCGTTCGGTTGGCCGAGTGGTGGGCCGCGTCGGGCTTCGCCAAGCGACTGCCGCGTGAGGGTCACAGTGGCAAGGGGTACGTGCCGCACATCCCCGACGCCGTGCTGCACACCAACGACGCCGGTGTGTACCGAGCCTTCGTTCGCGGCCTGTTCGAGGCGGACGGTACGGTGGTCAGCGGCTACCCGTCGTGGACCACCACGTTGAAGGGGTTCGCGGCCGAGGTCCAGACGCTGCTGCTCGCGCTCGGCTTCGTCACGACCCGGTCGCAGGGCACGAGCGGTCGCGGGTCTCAGCTCCACGTCGTCCGGCTGTTGAACCGTGCGTGCAACCAGGCGTGGCTCGACGACATCGGCTTCATCTCGCAACGCAAGTGGGCCAAGGTCGACGTGCGCGACATCGCGCAGTCGGCTCGGCACGATCACATCCCGGTCAGCCGCGAGCTCATCGATCGGGTGGCGCCGCTCGCTGGTCGCGACCGCACGGTCGCCCTCATGGAGCACCGCCGCTCAGGCACGATCACGCGCCGGCTCGCCGAGCAGTTGCTCGCCGCCTCGGCCGATGCAGAGCTCGCCCACCTGATGGGGTTCTTCGTCGACGAAGTGGCCACCGCCGAGCTGGGGGACGAGGAGCTCACCTACGACCTGTCCGTTCCGGCCAACGTCACCTATGTCGCCAACGGCTTCGTCAGCCACAACACCATCGGCCTGATGATGGACTGTGACACCACCGGCATCGAGCCCGACCTCGGGCTGTGCAAGATGAAGAAGCTGGTGGGCGGAGGCACGATGGTCATCGTCAACCAGACCATCCCGAGGGCGCTGCGCCGATTGGGCTACACGCCCCAGCAGGTCGACGAGATCGTCGCCTACATCGACGCCGAGAAGTCCATCCTCGGCGCGCCGCACCTCGCGCCCGAGCACATCGCGGTGTTCGCCTGCTCGATGGGCGACAACACCATCCACTACGAGGGCCACGTGCGCATGATGGGCGCGACGCAGCCGTTCCTGTCGGGTGCGATCTCCAAGACGGTCAACATGCCCGAAGAGGCCTCGGTCGAAGACGTCGAGGCACTGCACCAGCTGAGCTGGGAGCTCGGCCTGAAGGCCGTGGCGATCTACCGCGACAACTGCAAGGTCGCCCAGCCGCTCAGCACGGCCAAGAAGGACGGCGCGGCCGACGCGCCCGAGCAGGCCGCGACGCAGGTGATCGAGAAGATCGTCGAGAAGATCGTCCACCAGCCGGTGCGTCAGAAGCTGCCGCGCACCCGGCGGGCGCGCACCTTCGAGTTCCGGGTGGCCGACTGCAAGGGCTTCGCCAACATCGGCGAGTACGCCGACGGGCGACCGGGCGAGATCTTCCTCACCGTGTCGAAGCAGGGCTCGACGCTCAGCGGCATCATGGACGCCTTCGCCAAGAGCATCAGCTACGGCCTCCAGTACGGCGTGCCGCTGCGAGCGTTCGTCGAGGCGTTCACCAACATGCGCTTCGAACCGGCCGGCATGACCGACGATCCCGACATCCGCTTCGCCTCGTCGATCATGGACTACCTGTTCCGGCGCCTGGCGCTCGAGTACATGACCTACGACGAGCGCGCCGAGCTCGGCATCTTCTCGGTGAACGAGCGCCTGCAGCCCACGCTGCCCGGCGTCGAGGAGAGCGTGGTCGAGACCTCGAACGGATCCGAGCTGGCGCCCGATCCGAAGTCGGTGCCGTCCGTGTCCGAGCTGCAGACCCAGCTCGACCTCGGTGTCGCGCCCGACGCTCCGAACAACGACGTCACCAACCCGAGTGGGGCGACCCGCCCGCGCCAGTCCGACGCGCCGATGTGCATGCAGTGCGGCGTGCAGATGATCCGCGCCGGCTCGTGCCACGCCTGCCCGAGCTGCGGCAGCACCAGCGGCTGCAGCTGAGTCGCGCCGCCGGCGACGACGCCGACACGCGCATCGGACATCAGGGTTGCACCCTGATGTCCGGCATCCCTGGGCAGACGATGATGGGGACATGCCACACGTCGTCGACGAGCCCGCTCCGAGCGACCCGTCGACACGTGGACGTCATCATCCCGAACTGACGCAGCTGCCAACGACGGCGACGGACGTCGTGGTGGCGTCGACGAGCCTCCTGTTCGCCGTGCTCGTGGGCGTCGACGGCCCGGCGCCGTGGCCGGTCGTGCGCGCCGTGGTCGTGCTCGTCGCCGGCGCCGGCTGCCTCGTCGCCCGACGGCGTCTCGGAATCCGGGGGAAGATGGTCCCGACCCTCTCGTTCGGTCTGGCCGGGATGATCGCTGGTCTCGGCATCGGTGTCAGCCACCTCGTCGAGAAACCCTGGTCGGCGGAGGCCATCGCCGGTTCGCTCACCTTGGTGGGCGGCGTCGTGCTCGCGTCGGTCAGTTCCTGGGGCCTGATCAGAGCCGCTCACCGGTGGTGGAAGTTGTCGGCGGTCCCGATCGGGCTGGCGATCCTGGTCCTGGTGTTCGCCCCGGTCACCCTCGCCGTGTTCGTCACCAACGCCCCACCGTTCGATCCCGTCACCGTGACCCCGGCTGATCGAGGACTGCGCTCCAGCGATGTCAGCATGCTCACCGCCGATCACGTTCGGCTCGAAGGTCGGTACATCCCGTCGACGAACGGTGCGGCGATCATCGTGCTCGGCGGGATCTCGGGCATCGGCGAACACGAGGTCGACATCGCGGCCGTGCTCGCCCGGCATGGGTACGGGGTGCTCCTGCTGAACGCCCGCGGCCAGGGCGACAGTGACGGTGACGCGATGTTGTGGGGTTGGTGGGGCGAGATCGACGTGGCGGCCGGGCTCGACTACCTGGCCGCCCGCGCCGACGTCGTCGATGGCCGAATCGCTGCGATCGGGATGTCGGTCGGTGGCGAGCAGGCGATCGCCGCGGCCGGCGTCGACCGACGCCTGCGCGCCGTCGTCAGCGAGGGTGCGACGGCTCGAGGCGCCCGCGACGAGGGCGATCCCGCCCGAGGCGTCGGTGGGCTCGTCGTCCGCTACGTCGATTGGGTCTCCAGGAACGCAGCAGCGCTCATGACCGCAGCCGACCCACCCACGCCGCTGCGTGACTCATTGGCTGCGTTCGACGGACAGCGCGCCCTTTTGATCGCCGCCGGGAGGTCAGAATCGGAGATCGCGGCAACCGACGTGTTCCGCGCGTCGGCACCAGATCGGGTCGACGTGTGGATCGCCCCGGACGCGTCCCACACCGACGCCTCGCGACGGTATCCCGACGAGTGGGAGCGACGCGTCGTCGGGTTCCTGGACGACACGCTCGCGCCGCTCGGCTGACGCGACGGCCACCGTGATCGTGGCGGAGCGCGATTACTCGATCGAACCGCGCAGCAGCAGGCGGGTCCGGTCGACGTCGAGGGCGAGCTGCGCCACCAGCGCGTCGAGGGAATCGAAGCGCTGCTCGTGGCGCAACCAGCGGGTGAAGCTCACGTCGATGGTGGCGCCATAGAGGTCGTCGTCGAAGTCGAGCAGATGCGCTTCGACCAGTACGGCCCCGTCCGTCTCGACCGTCGGTCGCACACCGATGTTGATCGCGGCCCGGTGCCGTGCCCCGTTGGGCAGACCGACGATCCCGGCGTACACCCCGTTCATCGGGACCACTCGGTGCGGAGGCAGATCGAGGTTGGCAGTGGCGAACCCGATCGTTCGTCCGAGCGCACTGCCGTGCACGACGGTCCCGGTGAGGGTGAACGTGCGGCCCATCCAGTCGTTCGCGGCGACGATGTCGCCGCGACGCAGCGCATCGCGAATGCGCGCGCTCGTGACGTACTGGCCGTCGGGATCGTTCCACCTCGGCATCTCGACCATCTCGACCGCGTGCCGGGCGAACCCGGCACGGAGCGAGGGATGCCGGGCTGACGGAGCGTCGAACGGGAGGCACGCCATCACGACGCATGCCGGATCGAGGCGCGCGATCAGCTCGTCGGCGACGGATGAGCCTGCGTCGGCCTCACCGGTCGTCGTGACCGACATCGCCTGCACTTGGGAGGCGCCCGACGCGAGCAGCGCCCAGCACCGCTCTTCCACGGTCGTCAACATGCCGTCGGGCAGTTCGGCCACGAGGATCGTCGCGACGAGAGGTCGCCGGAGACGCTGGGCCAGAACCCCCGCCTGGTGGACCAGCTGGCGATGGCCGATGTGGAACCCGTCGAACTCGCCGACCACGACCACGGGTTGCTCGGTGGTTCGAGGCACGCGTGCGATCACGCCACCATCCTGCCGCAGGACGCCGGGGTCGGGCCAGCCAGCTGCGAACGCGGCGCCGCGCCGCCGATCACGACATCGAGGCCGAGACGCAGTGCTCGGCGAGCGGCGCGAACCCGTTGAACCCGACGCTGCTGTAGGTCGTCGTGTAGGCGCCTGCGGCGAGGAAGTCGACCTGGTCGCCCTCGGCGAGCGCGAGCGGCAGCTGGTACGGGTTCTTCTCGTACAGCACGTCGGCCGAGTCGCACGTCGGGCCGGCGATCGCCGCAGGACCCGTCGGCGTGCCGTCGTGCGACGTGCGGATTCGGTAGCGGATCGCCTCGTCCATCGTCTCGGCGAGCCCGTGGAACTTGCCGCAGTCGAGATACACCCAGCGGTCGTCGTCGTCGGGCGAACGGCGCGAGACGAGCACGACCTCGGTGCGCAGCACCCCTGCATCGGCGACGAGGTAGCGCCCCGGCTCGATCATCAGCTCGGGCGCGCCGTCGGGGAACCATCGCGCCAGCGCGTCCCGCACCGCCGTGCCGTACGCGGCGATCGCCGGTGTCGGCTCGGCATAGCCGCCCGGGAACCCGCCGCCCAGGTTGAGGAAGGTGAGATGTGCACCGTGTGCCGCGGCACGGGCGGCGATCATCGCCACCACCTCGAGCGCGCTGTCCCAGGCCGACAGGTCGCGTTGCTGCGATCCGACGTGGAACGAGACGCCGAGCCGCATGCCGGCCTCGTGAGCGAGGCGCATCAGCCGAACGACGTCGGCGGGTTCGCAGCCGAACTTGCGCGACAGTGGCCAGTCGGCCCCACCGCAGTCGTGCCGCAACCGGATGCACACCTCGGACCCCGGCGCGACGTCGATCAGCTTGTCGAGCTCGGGCTCGGCATCGACCGTGAAGCGCTGCACGCCGCACGAGGCCGCATAGGCGACATCGCGGCGCTTCTTGATCGTGTTGCCGTACGAGATCTGCCCCGGGGACGCTCCGGCTTCGAGGCAACGATCGATCTCGGCGGGGCTCGCCACGTCGAACGACGAACCGGCCGACACGAGCCGCTCCAGAATCGGGAGCGCCGGGTTGGCCTTCACCGCGTAGAAGATCGTCGCTGCAGGGACGGCGGCAGCCAGCTGCTCGTAGCGCTGCTGCACGACGTCGAGGTCGACGACGACGTAGGGGGTGGTCACGTCGGAGCGGGACAGGAACGCGTCGAGTGCGGGGGTGAGATCGGGCACGGAAGCGACCGTACAAACACCGTTGCGGGTGATGCGACTGGCCGCGGCATCAGTCGGCATGGCTGCCGAGTCAGCCAGCCGAGCTGATCGAGGAGTCAGCCGAACCGGGTGCCAGGTGGCTTCGTCACGCGTGCAGGCGGTCCGGCGTGATGACGATCGCCTCCGAGAACAACTGGCCGAATCGCTCGGCGGTGCCGAAGATCGCTCCGATGCGCTCGGTGTACTTCGACACGTACTCGGGGATCTCGTCGGCGCGGGGATGGCTGGGCACGTGCGCCGCGGTGCCCTCGACGCGGATGATGTCGCGTCCGATGTCGGTGACGTCGAGGCCGAGCGCGACATGCGGGTTGGTCTCGATGTTGCGCAGCTTGGCCTTGCCGGGCTGGCTGAAGACGATGATCGTGTCGTCGTCGCGGAGCAGGAACCAGACGGGGACGGTGTCGGGGCGACCGGACGGCCTGACGGTCGTGAGCCACGCCATCAAGTTGGTCCGCAGGCGACCGTCGACGTGGGCGCGGCGATCGTCGGGAAGATCAGCGGTCAGTGTCACGATGAGCGTCGAACGCCCCAGAGCGACGCGCTATTCCGCATCACCGCTCGGCCTCACCAACCCCCATCACCGCTCGGCGATGCGGGTGCCCGACCTGCCGGCCACCACGGCTTCGGCGTCGGTCAGCGATCCGATCGCCGCCACCTTGCCCGTCCGCTCCACGAACCGGCACGCCGCGTCGACCTTCGGGCCCATCGAACCGGCGGCAAACTGCAGGCTGCGGAGATCCTCGGGCCGGGCGGTGCGGATCAGCTCCGAGCCCGGGCGGCCGAAGTCGCGCTCGACACCCTCCACGTCGGTGAGCAGCACCAAGGCGTCGGCGTCCATGGCTTCGGCGAGCAGGGCCGCGGTGAGGTCCTTGTCGATCACCGCCTCGACCCCGTCGAGCGTGCCGCTCGCGGTCTCGACGACCGGCACGCCACCACCTCCTCCGCAGATCACGAGCACGCCCGCGTCCACGAGGCGTCGCAGGACCTCCACCTCGACCACACGCACCGGTTCGGGAGACGCCACGACGCGACGCCACGATCCGCCGTCCGGGGCGACCACCCAGGCGCGCTCGGTGGCGAGGCGGTACGCCGTCGTCTCGTCATAGGTCGGACCGACGAACTTGGTGGGCCGGCCGAACGCCGGATCGTTCGCATCGACGACGCATCGTGTGAGCACCGCGGCGACCTGACGCTCGGGCAACGCGTTGCCCAGGCCCTGGGTCAGCCAGTAGCCGATGAGCCCTTGCGTCTCGGCGCCAAGATGGTCGAGCGGGAACGGGCGGCTGAGCGCCGGGTCGGTCTCCGACTCCATCGCCAGCACGCCGACCTGGGGCCCGTTGCCGTGCGTGACGACCAGCTCGTGCTCGGCGGCGAGCGGTGCCAAGGCCGCCACGGCACAGGCCACGTTCCGGCGTTGGGGCTCGGCGTCGGGCCGCTGACCTCTGCGGAGCAGTGCGTTGCCCCCGAGCGCGACGACCAGGCGCACGGATCAGCCTCCGGCGGCCGTCACGAACGAGCGCGGGAAGCGGGCGAGCACGGCGATGGCGTGCTGCAGCTCGCGCGCGTCGACGCACTCACCGATGCGGTGCGTGTTCTGCTCGATGCCGGCGCCGATGCCGAACATCGCGGGGTGCCGCAGGGCGCCGGAGGTCACCCAGTGCTTCTCGGGGCCGATCTCGATGGTCTCGTCGTCGATCGCGATGGGGAACCCGACGCCGTCGGTCGAGAAGATCCACGTGTCGACCCGCGGCTCCCTCCGGAGAGCACCACCGCTCGCACCGCCGGTCGGTTCGGTCACCTGTGGTGTCACGACGCGGCGATACGCGTCGACCGCTGCTCGGATGGCCGGGTGGTCCTCGGGGGTGATCCACGTCGGGTAGATCTGCGCGTTGTCGACGGGATGGCCGCGCCAGGTCGGTTGCGTGTACCGAGGTGCGGCGACCGAGACGGACAGGCCGGCGGCTCGTGCTGCGGCCACCGCGTCGAGCGACTCGATGTCGGCAAGCGCCTGCTCGGGAGTCTCGCCGATCGTGAGGCGGCGGTCGAACCGGAAGACGAAGCGGTCTGGCACTGCGCAGTCGCTGGGCGTGTCGAGCACTGCCCACGACGCAGTCCGTGTGCCGCGACCGAGGACCGCGTGATCGGCGAAGTCATTGCCCTCGACGTGGCGCCGTGCCGCCTCGGCGATGATCGCCGCACCGTGCTCGAGCGGGTTGAGTCCCTCGAACGGCATCGAACCGTGGCACGACCGGCCGACGACGGTGACCTCGATCTGCATGCGTCCGCGCTGGCCGCGGTAGATGCCGAGGGCACCCTTGACGGCGTCGCCGGTGCCCTCGGTCAGAACCACGACGTCGGGGACGAGCTCGGCGCCGGCACCCGGCAGCTCGTCGGCCATCACGTGACGCGGGCCACCGCCGTCGTTGTCCTCCTCGGCGGCGGTCGCGTACGCGCGCACGATGCATCCGCGCAGCGCGCCGGCGTCGATGAGCTCGAGCATGATCTTGGTCGCGATGATCTGGGCCACCACACCAGCGAGTTGGTCCGCCGCGCCTCGTCCGAACACGAGGTGATCCCACTCGTCGACCGGTGGGATGTGGCCGAGCTCGCCGCGCAGTACGTCGAGGTCGAGCAGTGACCGGTCCAGCAGCCCGTCGTAGGGATCGAGGGCGTCGCCGAACTTGTCGTGCCACTGCGCGCGCAAGGCTTGCACGGTGTCGCAGTGCCCGTCGAAGTAGATGACGCGCTGATGTTCTGGCGGCACACCGTCGAACGGGTCGCGCACGACCCACACGAGGTTGCCGAAGTCGTCGAACCACACGTCGTCCGCGTGACGCACGGCCTCGATGTCGACGATGGTGTCGCGCAGGAACCTGAGCCGGCGACCCTCGTGGTTCGACAGCCCGGCTCGGGGATCTCCGCCCTCGTCGATCGGTCGGTCGACGTCGTCGGCCGGGATGCGGATCGCCTCGCGAAGGATGCCGACCGCCAGTGGCAGGTAGCGCTCGGCCAGCTCGACGACTCGCCGATCGAGGTCGAGCTCGGTCTCTCCCGCGGTCGCGTCGAGCTCCTTCGTCTCCGTCATCACGTACCTCCGTTCGTGTCGGCCATCTGCGGTCCGGCGAGTGCACCGGCGAGGTCGTGCACCTTCGCAGCCGCGAGCAGCGCCATGATCACGTACACCTTCTTGTTCGCCTCGCGGCCGACGGCCACGCGGAACCGGTCCATCACGGCCGGCGTCACCTCTGCGCCGATGTCGGCCGGCAGGCAGTGCAGGTACAGCGCATCCGCGGTCATCGCCATCCGCCGCTCGTCGCAGATCCACGAGCGGTGCTCGGCGTTCTGGGCCAGTGCCCGCACCTCGATGTCGTGCATGGCGGCGCTGTCGCCGGCTCGGTTGGCCGCCACTCGCTCGAGCATCAGGCCCTGCGGGCCCCAGCTCTTCGGATAGACGGCCTCTGCTCCGACGAACGCGTCGTCCATGTCGTCCGTGACGCGGAACGAGCCGCCCGAGGCCGCTGCGCCCTCGGCCGCCCACGCCATCGGTTCGGCCAGCAGCTCGTAGCCGGGTGGATGAGCGAGGGTGACGTGGGCACCGAAGCGAGTCAGGAGCGACACGATCCCTTGCGGCACCGACAACGGCTTCGCGTAGCTCGGCGAGTAGCCCCACGACATCGTGATCCGCCGGCCTTCGATCGAACCGCCGAAGTGCTGCCGCAACCACAGCAGGTCGGCCAGCGATTGCGTCGGATGATCGACGTCGCACTGCAGGTTCACGACCGGCACGTGTCGCTGATCGCCGGTGGCTGTCAGGTACGTGTCGATGCCGCGTTGCACGTCGCGCATGAAGATGTTGCCTTCGCCGAGGATGAGGTCGTGGCGGACACCGAGCGCGTGTGCGTTCATGCCGAGCATCGCCCCGGTCTCCTCGGCCGTCTCGCCGTGTGCGACTTGCGTCGACGAGCCGTCGACGATCAGCGGGTGCATGCCGAGACGCGCCGCTGCTCCGGCCCAGGCCGACTTCGTGCGTGTCGAGTTGTCGAAGAACATCGCGTAGGCGAGCTCACCGCGCAGCAGTTCGGGACAGGCCGCAGCCCGATCGAGCTGCTCGAGCCGGCGAGCGATCGTGAGCAGGGTGTCCAGATCGTCCGTCGACCAGTCGTGGGTCGTGAGCAGGCTGCGCCCGGAAAGCCGTTGCAGCCGCGCCGGATCGAGATCGTCCACTCCACGAGCGTGCCTCGGGTCGCTCGTCGCGACTAGAGGCGTACGGCCCTGAGCCTGCACTGATCTCGCGCGGCGCGACCCGTCAGGTCTCCGGCACCCCAGGCGCGCGATGTCCGGCGACCACCGTCGCCGCCAGGGCGATGCGGTGGTCCTTGGTCCAGGGCGGTCCGAGCGTCGCGCGCGGTCCGGTCAACACGTCGGCGGCACGTGGACCCAGGATGTGCGTGGCCTCGCCCTCGACGCGACCGGCGTCGTAGGTGTGCACCATCCAGCCACGTTCGCGGGCGGCGTCGGCCAGTGCCTGCAGGTACATCACCGAGTCGGCCCGGCTCTCGTACGGCGCCGTGCGCACGACGGCGATGTCGGTGGGAAAGTCGTCGGGCCAGGCCCGCAGCGACAGCGACCGGATGGGGTGAGCGACCGCCGCGGCGATCTCGTCGAGCGCGAGCGCGGTGGCCTGCTGCACCGATGCGCGCACCTGCGCCACGAGCGTCGCGAGCGCGTCGTCGTCGAGCGGCGGACCCGACCGGTGGAGCTCGTGTGGGCCGCCCACGTGATGGACCGGAGCCGGTGGCAGGTCCGGTCCGATCAGCTCGATCCGGCGACGGTCGACGACCCGGTGATCGTCCGACGCCGTGACGGCGACCGCCCAACCGAAGTGGTGCGCGATGCCGAGACGCATGGCCGAGATCGTTGCACGCGCCGGTGCGAGGCACCATCCGTCAGCAGCCGTCTCGGCCGCGTACCTCCACCGCGGTGCCGTGGAGGTAGCCGTCGATGGCCGCTGCGACTCGCTTGCCGTCGCCCATCGCCAGGATGACCGTGGCCGAGCCACGGACGATGTCGCCGCCGGCGAACACGCCGGGGAGGTTGGTCATGCCGTTCGCATCGGCTCGCAGGTACCCGCGATCGGTGAGCGCGAGATCGGGCGAGGAGGCGGTGAGCACGGGATTGGCGCGGGTACCGACCGCGACCACCACCGTGTCGCAGGGGATGACCCGTTCGGACCCCTCGATCGGCACCGGTGCCCGCCGGCCCGACGAGTCCGGCTCGCCCAGCACGGTGTCGACGCATCGCAGCCCCGTCACCCAGCGATCGGCATCGCCCTCGATCGCGATCGGGTTGACCTGGAGCTCGAAGTCGACGCCTTCCTGCTCGGCGTGGTCGATCTCCTCGTCGCGGGCCGGCATGTCGTCCCGGCTGCGGCGGTACGCGATGGTCGCGCTGCGCGCGCCCAGGCGCCGCGCCGTCCGCACCGCATCGAGCGCGACGTTGCCGCCGCCGATCACCACCACTCGCTCACCGTGCAGCACAGGGGTGTCGGCGCGGGGAAACGTGTGCGCTTGCATCAGGTTGACGCGGGTGAGGTACTCGTTGGCCGAGTACACGCCCTTCAGGTTCTCGCCGGGGATCCCGAGGAACGTCGGCAGCCCCGCACCGACCGACACGAACACCGCGTCGAAGGCGCTGCGCAGCTCGTCGAGGGTGTAGGTGCTCCCGACGAGGACGTTGCACTCGAAGCTGACGCCCATCGACTCGAGCCGACGGACCTCGTGTTGGACGATGTCGTTCGGCAGACGGAATTCGGGGATGCCGTATGACAGCACGCCACCTGCGACGTGCAGCGCTTCGTACACCGTGACGTCATGGCCCCTGCGGGCGAGCTCTCCCGCCGCGGTCAGACCGCCCGGCCCGGCACCGATGATCGCGACCCGTTTGCCGGAAGGCGACGCGACGGCCGGCTCGTCCTGCAGGTGTCCGCTCTCGGCGTGGCTGCGGGCCCAGTCGGCGACGAACCGCTCGAGGTGGCCGATCGCCACAGGAGCGCCCTTGCGGCCGCGGACGCAGTCGGCCTCGCACTGCTGCTCCTGCGGGCACACCCGTCCCGTGACCGCAGGCAGGGCGTTGTCGCGGAACAGCGTGCGCGCAGCGGCTTGCAGGTCGCCTTCCTCGATCTGACGCACGAAGGTCGGGATGTCGACTGCCACGGGGCAGCCGTCGACACACGTCGGGTGCTTGCACGCGAGGCATCGCCGTGCCTCGGCGAGCGCCAGCTGTTCGGTGAAGCCGAGGTTCACCTCGTCGAAGCTCGACGACCGATCGCCGGCGTCGCGCGCCGGCATCGCTTGACGCTCGATCGCGAGACGCTCGCGCTGGGTCATGCGCACTCCGGCTGTCGGAGTCATCAGCCGACCCTGCCGCAGGCATGCGCGACAGCCTCGTGCTCGGCCTCGCGGTACGTCACGAGACGATCGGCCAGCTCGTCGAAGTCCACTCCGTGGGCGTCGAACTCCGGACCGTCGACACATGCGAACCTCATCGTCCCGCCGACCGTGACGCGACAGCCTCCGCACATCCCGGTGCCGTCGACCATGATCGGGTTCAAGGACACGATCGTCCGTACCCCGAACGGCTCCGTCACACGGGCGACGGCACGCATCATCGGAACCGGGCCGGCCGCGTAGACGATGTCGATATCTCGCTGAGCCCGCGCGGTGACGAGCAGCTCGCCGAGGGCGTCGGTGACGACGCCATGACGCCCGGCGCTGCCGTCATCGGTGCAGAGGACGACGTCGGAACACGCGGCGAAGCGGTCGGCGTACAGCACCGACGTCGCGGTGCGCGCCCCGAGCACGGTGGTGACAGCCACCCCTCGGTCCGCCAGGCTCTGCGCGATCGGGAAGATCACCGCTGCGCCGACGCCACCAGCGACGCACACCGCGTGACCCGACGTGATCAGGTCGCTCGGACGTCCCAACGGTCCGACGACGTCGGCGATCCGATCACCGACTTGCAGCGCTGCGAGATCGGACGTGCTCTTCCCGACGGCCTGTACGACGAGCACGATCGAACCTTCGACCGGATCGCTCTCGACGATGGTCAGGGGAATGCGCTCTGCCCCGGCGTCGAGGTGCACGATGACGAACTGGCCCGGGCGGCGGGCCGCCGCCACCCGTGGCGCGCGGACGGTCAATCGGTGGACGTTCGGCGCGAGCTCGACGCGGTCGAGCACGTCGTGGTGGATCGCGCTCGTGGGCTGCATGTCGCTCCTCCGGGATGTGCCGTGATGCGAATGTACGTAGCAGCGATTCCCGCCGCTATGGACCTTTGGCACTGTTGCCGTCCACGGGGGAGACGCGACCATCGAGTCGACGACGGCACGGTGCCGCCGCCGGAGGGTGCAGGAGGTCGCGACCATGGAACCGATCGACATCATCGAGCTCCTCGAGCGCGATCACCGGGTGATCGACGGCCTGGTCGCCGAGCTCGACGAGGCAACCGACGCGGCGGCGATCCGTCGGATCTTCCTGCGCATCGTCGACGAGCTGTCGGCGCACGAGACCGTCGAGCACGAGGTGCTCTACCCGGCGTTCCACGCAGCGGTCGCCGACGCCGACGGCATCCTCGCCCATCGGGTGGCCGAGCACGAGGAGCTCAACGAGCTGCTGGACGAGATGCGCGGGCTCGCGCCCGACGGGTTCGCGTTCTTGAAGCGGGGGAGCGCGTTGCTGCTCGAGCTGCAGGGGCACTTCCAGTCCGAGGAGCAGACCGTGTTCGAACGGATGCGGCGCGAGCTCGGCCGGGAGGCGCTCGTCGAGCTGGGTCGGCGGGCGATCATCGCTCGATCGCACGCCCCGGCGTTCCCCGCCGAGCACCGCACGCTCGCGATCGGCTGACGGGGCGTCGCCCACGTCGCGTGGCGGCTCTACGATCGGCCGCGTGACCGACGCCGGGCCCACGTTCGACGACGATGCCGACCGGCTCGAGCTCGCCGCCGGCCTCGCGTACTTCTCGGCCGATTACGCCGGAGCGCGCACCCAGCTCGAAGCCGCGTTCCGCGCGCACCGCGACGGCGGACGGGCTGCGAGGGCGGCGCGGGTGGCGATGGAGCTCGCCGAGATGCATGTCGGCCTGGGCAACCCGTCTGCGGCGAACGGCTGGCTCGCTCGCGCCCGCCGCCTGCTCGACCCACTCGGCGACGTCGTCGAATGGGGCTACCTCGAGCTCGCGATCATGGCGTGCGATCGCCCCGACCTCCCCGAACTCGCATCGAGTGCGGAGCGCGCGCTCACGATCGCGCGTCGATTCGGCGACGTCGATCTCGAGGTGCGCGCGCTCGCCGACGGCGGGCTCGCGATGGTGTGCCAGGGACGGTTGCGCGAAGGGTTCGCCATGCTCGACGAGTCGCTCGCGACCCTCACGGCAGGCGAGTGTCGCCGTGTGGAGACCGCAGGCAAGAGCCTCTGCTCGCTCCTGTCGTCGTGCGACCGTGCGGGCGACGTCCGCCGGGCCGACGAGTGGAGCCGTCTCGTCGGCGGCTTGCTCCACCGGGACGGAGGCCCGACGGTGCTCGCCGAGCACTGCCGGATGGTGCAGTCGGGCATCATGACGGCGGCGGGCCGATGGGACGAGGCCGAGCACGCGCTCACCACGTTGCTGGCCGGCATGAGCACGTCGGGTCCGCACCGGGTCGAGGCGATGTCCCGCCTCGCCGACCTCCACCTGCAGCGTGGTCAGCTGGAGGACGCCGAAGCGTTGATCTCGCCGCATCGCGACGCGGTCACGATGCGGGCGCCACTCGCACGGCTCCACCTGCTGCGTGACGAACCCGGTGACGCCGTCGCCGTCGCAGAGCTGGGCCTGCGCGAGATGGTGGCCGACCGGTTCCGCGGGGCGCCCCTGCTCGACGTGATGGTCCAGGCCGAGCTGCTCCGCGGCGACGTGGACGCCGCGGAACGCGCGGCCGACCGCCTCGCCACGCTGACCGAGTCGTCCGAGGCGTCGGCACTGCACGCCGACGCCGACTGTGCGCGCGGCCGGGTCGCGGCCGCACGAGGCGATACGCCTGCAGCCGTCGAAGCGTTCACGGCTGCTGCGCATGGGTTCGACTCGTCGGCTCGCCCGCTGCACGCTGGGATCGCTCGGCTCGAGCTGGCCCGGGTCTTCGCATCGGCCGGCGACACGGCGAGCGCCGCAGCCGAGGCTCGAGGCGCGCTCGCGGTCTTCGAACGACTTGGGGCCACGCCGTTGGTCGATCGCGCGCTGCACCTGCTGCGGCCGCTCGGCGGCAGAGCGCGGGCGCGGTCGGAGATCGCCGCTGCTGTCGCCGATCTCACGGCCCGCGAGGCGGAGGTCCTCGACCTCATCCGCCAAGGGCTCACCAACGCCGAGATCGGCCGCCGCCTGTACATCTCGGCGAAGACCGCCGAGCACCACGTCGGCCGGCTGCTCGCCAAGCTGGGGGTGCGCACCCGCACCGAGGCAGCGGCGTTGGCCGCGACTGCCCGGGCCCGGGAATAGGGGGTGGGAAGGGGGACTTCCCCGATGCGTCGCCCCGCCCTCGCGCTGCACAGTCTGACGGCGCCGGCACGAGCCGTCGCAACTCACACACCGATCACCACTACAGCACGAGGAGACCATTCGCCATGTTCAGCACCACCGTCGACGAGATCGCACCCGACATCTTCCGTCTGTCCACCTTCATCCCGGAGGTCGGCCCGTCCGGCTTCGCCTTCAACCAGTTCCTCATCCGCGACGCCGAGCCGATGCTGTTCCACACCGGGATGCGAGCGCTCTTCCCGCTCGTGTCGGAGGCCGTTGCGACGCTCATCCCGCTCGACGAGCTCCGCTGGGTCTCGTTCAGCCACGTCGAGGCGGACGAGTGCGGCTCGATGAACGAGTTCCTCGCCGCCGCCCCCCGAGCACAGGTCGTGCACGGGCCGCTCGCCTGCATGGTGTCGCTCAACGACCTCGCCGACCGGCCACCGCACGTCGCGGGTGACGAACCGCTCGACATCGGAGCAAAGCGCATGCGCTTCATCGCCACCCCGCACGTACCACACAACTGGGAGAGCGGCCTGTGGTTCGAGGAGACGACCGGCACGCTGCTCGCCGGCGACCTGTTCACCGCGGACGGCGACCTGCCGGCCCTCACCGAGGACGACATCATCGAGCCGGCGCTGGTCGCCGAATCGATCTTCCACGCGACCTCGATGGGCCCGGACCTCGTCCCCACGCTCGAGCGCCTGGCGGCCCTCGAGCCGACGACCCTTGCCCTGATGCACGGATCGTCGTTCCACGGTGACGGTGCCGGGCAGCTGCGCAAGCTGGCCGCCGCCTACGCCGAGCAGCTGGCGGCCGTCACCGTCTGAACATCACGTCGAGTTGGTTCTCGTCGGGATCGGCTCCCCCCGAAGCGGTCGGAGCGAATACGTTGATGATCGTGCATCTCGACGAGAACCAACTGGCCGCCTATTCACGAGACGGGTACGTCCTGCTCGGACCCGTTCTCGACTCGGCAGTGTGCGAGGCGCTCATCGCCGACGAGCGCCGGCTCAGGCCTGACGAGGCCTACGGGTCGTCGGCCGGCCTGATCGTGATGGATCAGCTCGCCCACGTCAGCCGCGAGGTCCGCCGGTTCTGCTGCGAGGGCTCGCACCTCGACGCCGTCGAGCGGCTGCTCGGTCCCGACCTCGTGCTGACGCACAACCAGTTCGTCACCAAGCTCCCGAGCGAGAGCGCGCAGGCGAGCGAGATCCCGCTCCACCAGGACAACGGGTACGGCGAGCTCGATCCGCCCGTGGACGTCACCGTCTGGGTCGCACTGCACGACACCGACCTGACCAACGGTTGCCTCCAGGTGGCTCCCGGTTCGCACGTCACCGGCCTGGTCGAGCACCGGCCGTCGGCGCACAACCCCGCCTTCCGCGAGGCCCAGGCGACCGATCTGGTTCCGCTCCCGATGCGTGCCGGTGAAGCGGTTGCGTTCAGCGGGATGCTCCTGCACGGCTCGGGCGACAACACGACGCAACGCGAGCGCGCCGCGCTCTTCGCCCGGTACTGCCATCCCGACGTCGTCATGGTGACGGAGGGGCGCAAGTCGGTGCTCGACGACGGCCATTCGTGGATGGTGCGCGGCGAAGCGTCACTGGCGCACTGGCGGAGCGCCAACGACAAGTTCACGAAGGCGTGAACCTGTCGCCGGCGCTCCGGTGCCGGTGCTGTCAGCTCACGGCTGCGAGCGCGTTCACGATGCCCTCGCCGTAGATGGAGTTCCGCTCCGGGGTTCCCACGCACGGCGCGTCCCACGTGGCGTCGCGACCCTCGTTCACGTAGGTGATCACGGGCGCCGGGCAAGGCGTGTCGGTCGCGGTCCTCAGGAGGATCTTCTCGACGACGCGCGGGTTCATCGCGCGCCCGCCCCACCAGGTGCGGTGGCCGTACGTGCTGACGATGAGCGCGGCGACACCCGCCGCGTGCGGCGATGCCATCGACGTGCCCTGCAGGTACTCGTAGTACGCGCACGTGTCGATCGTCGCGCCCGAGCACTGCGCGACGATCGAGCCGTCGAGCGACTGGCCTGTGGTCGGGTCGACGAGCCCGGAGGCGATGGCGAGATCCTTCGGCATCGCGCCGAGGACGAGGTTCTCGTTCGTCCGGAACTGCGGCGTGCCGAAGAAGTCGCGGAACCAGCCACCGGGGGCCGCGACGTCGTTCTGCTCGAGCCCGTGGTTCGAGAAGTCGCTCTTGGCCCCGCTCGGACCGACCGACGACACGCTGATGACGCCCCGACCCTCGGTCGGCATGTCGAGACAGGTGTTGTCCACCACACGCGGGTACGCGGTGTCCGGCGGGTAGTCGGGGCTGGTCTCGTCGACGGTCGGGTTGCCGAGGTCGGTGTGGTCGTTGCCGAGTGCAGCGACGAGGGTGACGCCGCGGCGGCGCGCGTAATCGAGTGCTCGCTGCGTCGCAGTGATGATGAGCTGCTGCTCGGCCTGCTGCTCGGGTGTGTCGGCGGGGTTCGCCGTGCAGTTGAACAGCCAGGGATCGATGTAGAAGCTCATGTTCACGACGTCGATGCCGTGGTTCGCCGCGAAGGTCAGCGCGTCCACCGTCGGCTGCAGGAAGAAGTAGCCCGAGTCCTGGCCGGCGCGCAGGTTGACGAGCGTGACGTTCGGTGCGACGCCCGCGATGCCGAGGCCGTTGATCGGCGCGGCGATCGTCGACGCGACGTGCGTGCCGTGACCGCCCTCGTCGACGTCGGCCGGGTCTTCGCACGACTGATCGGGTTCCTCCGCGCACGGCCCGTCGATGAGCTCGATGTCGGTCGTGAAGTTGCGGCTCAACCACGAGTTGAAGTTGGGTGCGATGTCGGGATGCGACGCGTCGATGCCCGTGTCGATCACCCCGACCAGCACGTCGCGGCGACCCGGTTGCTTGCGGTACGACCCGTCGGCTGTCGCCCCGATCATCGCCATGTCCCACTGCAACGGCGCGAGCGGCTCGGGCGTCACCGCGTGGCCGTGGCCGCGCGGCTTCGGGTATGCCTGCGTGTTGGGCGCGGATGGGCCGGCGAGGCGGCCCTCCTGCTCGACCGCCTTCGTTCGCGTGACGGTGTCGACCGGCGCCGAACCGATCGACACGTCTCGGGCGACGCCGGTGATGGCCGGGTCGCCGGCCATGGCGCCGGCGAACTCGGTTGCCGGGGCTGTCACCGACAGCAGGCCGATGTCGCGGTTGACCGCCGTCACCTGGCCGCCGGCCGCCTCGACCGAGGCCACCGCCGCGTCGGTCGTTGCGGCGTCGGCGGCGAGCACGACGAAGGTCGCCTCGCGTTCTTCCTCAGCACTCACTGGCGTGTTCGTCGCTGCCAGCACGGGCAGCAACGAGAGCACGCCCAGGAGGGCGATGGACTTGCTGGCTCTCATGAACTCCTCCAGTTCGGCCCGCTGTTCGTCCCCACCCGGTCTGTGTGTGTTGGCGCTCACCGTAGCCCCCTGCACGTGGTCACCTCATCACCCGATGTGGTGATGAGGGACGCTCGGGCTCGGAGCAACCTTCGCCGCCCGTGTGTGCTCAGATCTGGCATGGATCACGGGGCCCTCTCGTCGCGCCCGCGCGACGGGGTGGACGTCTCGCCGATCGATGCCCTGTTCATCGCGGCGCTCGCTGATGCCCTGCCACGGATCCAGCGGGTCGCGAGGCTGCTGGTCGGCACCGCCGACGGTGCCGACGACCTGGTCGCCGAGGCCATCGCCCGGACGTTGCCGAAGTGGCGCAGCGGCACGGTCGACGACGCCCCCGCGTACGTGCGGCGCGTCGTCGTGAACCTCGCGTCGCGGCGATGGCGGCGCCTGGCGCTCGCGCATCGGCGCGATCACGCCACCCTCGACTGGATGCAGCAGCCGGCGCCGTTCGACACCGTGACCGCCGAACGCGATCGCACCCTGCGCGCGGTGCTGCGGCTTCCGCCTCGGCGCCGAGCGGTGGTGGTGCTGCGCTTCTACGACGACCTGCCCGAGGCGGCCATCGCACAGATCCTCGGCATCGGCGTGGGCACCGTCAAGTCGCAGCTGTCGCGCGCGCTCGAGCAACTTCGCGCCGACATCGAGGCTCTGGACCAGGCATGAGCGATCGGATCGAACGACACCTCCGCGATCACCTGGCATCGATCGACCACGCGTCGGTGACCTCCATCGACGAGGTGCAGAGTCGGGCGGTGCGATGGGAGCGACGCCACCGTGCCAGGAATCGAGCCATGGCGGGGATCGGTTGCGTCGTGCTCGTCGCTGTGGGGGGCGGGGCGCTGTGGGCGCTCCGGTCCGATCCGTCGGTGGTGCCGGCGAGCGATGGGGTTCCGACGAGCGCTGCGCCGCCGTTCCCGTCGGCGAGCCAGGTGAACGAGCCAGTCGTTCCGTCGGCGCCCGCACCCGACTCGACCGCCGTGGACTCGTCTGGCCTCCCCGGCGAATGGACGCCCATCCCCGCCGATCCGGATGGCGTGCGCGTGGTCCCGTCGGTCGTCTGGACGGGATCGGAAGCCCTCGTCGTGGGTGGGACCGACGAGGACGGCACTCTCCGGCCCGACGCGGTGTCCTACGACCCGGCCGCTCGCTCGTGGCGCCGGCTGGCCGACCCGCCGGTGACGACGGTCGATCCGCTGGTCCTGTGGACCGGGGGCGAGATGCTGGTGATCGGCGGGACCGCCGGCTCGATGTCGGGTCCGGCCTCGGCCCCCGCATCGGCGGGTCACGCGTTCGATCCCGCGTCGGACTCGTGGCGCGCGACGGCGCCGCCGTTCGGGGCGATCGACAGCAGCTCGCCGTGGGCGTGGACGGGTGGCGAGCTGCTCGTCTGGTCCGCAGCGGCCCCTGGGCCGATGGCCTACGACCCGTCCTCCGATTCGTGGAAGTCGCTCGGAGCAGCCCCGATCGTGCCTCGGACGCACGCAGCCTCGGTGTGGACGGGGACGGAGTGGTTGATCTGGGGTGGCACGGCCGGCGGTGTCGAGATCGACGACGGCGCGGCCTACGACCCGGTCACGGCGACATGGCGAGTGCTCGCCGACTCGCCGTTGTCGGCGCGCCGGGTGTGGGCGGTGTGGACCGGGACCGAGATGATCGTCGACGCCGGGTCGACGGGTGGGGCGGCCGACACCTTCGACGGGGCGATGGCCTTGTCGGACGGGGCCGCGTACGACCCGGCGACCGACAGCTGGCGGTCGATCACGTCGGGCTTCGCCCATCCCGGCTTCGTGCCGGTGTGGACGGGGACGCAGGTCGTCATGTTCGCCAAGGGCGCGGCAGCGGTCTACGACGTCGCGACCGACCGGTGGGTCGACAGCTGCTGCGGCGGTGCGCCGGGGGCGACGCCGGTGTGGATCGGCGACGGCGTGCTCCTGATCGGAAGCTTCGACGGACGAACCGGTGGGGCGACGTTCTCGCCTCCGCCGGTCGAGACGTCTGCGACTGCGGACTGACGTGCCATGCTGGCGCGATGCGAGGTCGACCACCGAGACGCGCCGGCGGGTTGACGACGGCCGGCAGCCTGGCGGTCGCGGGCAGCGTCGCCACCGCCGGCAGCGTGGCGATCGCGGGGAGCGTGGCGACAGCCGGCAGCGTCGCCGTCGCGGGCTGCGCAGCTACGTCGGGCAGCGTCGCGGTCGCGGGCAGCGCGGCGACGTCCGGCAGCGTGGGCGTGGTGGCCAGCGTGCTCACGGCCTTCGGCGTCGGCATCACGATGTGCGTGGCGACGCTCGGCTGCATCCGATGCCGCCGATGCGTCGCCTGCGTCGGCTGCATCGACTGCGTCGATTGCGTGGGCTGTGTCGGTTGCGTCGGGCTGCGCGGCGCGGTCGGCCGGAGAGGCGCCCGGCGCCCTCCCGCCTGACACTCCGGGCGCATCGCGCTGACCGCGTCCTCATCACACTCGTTTGAGTGACGGAGGGTTCGGGAACCCGGGCGGGGTGACCGACCTGTCGCGACCGTTGGTCGACAACGAGGCCTCCTCGCCGGCGAGCACCCCGCTGGCGGCGTCGCCGATCCCTCGGCGTTCGATCGGCTGGCGCGCACTCGACACGTGCGCCGCCGCCAGCTGGCGGCTCATCCTCGTCGCCGTCGCGCTCTGGATCGCCTCGAAGATCGTCGGCCGGGTCTGGGTCGTGGTGCTGCCTGTGCTGGTCGCCCTGCTGCTCGTGGTCGCCGTGTGGCCGGTGAAGGCGTGGTGTGAGCGCCATCACGTGCGGCCACTGCTGGCGACGTGGCTCGCGTTCCTCCTCCCGCTCCTCATCGTGGGAGGTGTGGCCACCGCAACGGTCCTCGGGGCACGCAGCCAGTTCGACGACCTCGACACGACGATCAACCAAGGCCTGGACGACGCGCGGGAATGGGCACAGGGATCACCTCTCAACCTGTCCGCCGATCAGGTCCAGGGCATCAGCGATCGTGTCCATGCCCAGGCGCGACGCTTCGTCGAAGGGCCACAGGCGCGGAGCTACGGGCGGACCGTCGTGGCCGTCGTCTCCGGCATCCTGCTGACGCTGGTGGTGTTCTTCTTCACGCTCCACGACGGCCGGCGCATCCGCGACTGGTGCATCAGCCGGTTCCCCGATGGCCGGCAGAGCGAGGTGCGCCGCCTCGGGCATGCCGCGTGGCGAGCGCTGCGCGGCTACCTGCGAGGGACGATGATCATCGGTCTCGTCGAGGCGGTCATCGTGCTCGTGATGCTGTTGATCATGGGCGTCCCGATGGCCGTGCCGCTCGCGCTGCTCACCTGGCTCGCCGCGTTCTTCCCACTCATCGGTGCCGTCGTCGCCAGCGCGACGGCGGTCCTGGCCACCTTCGTCACCGTCGGCACCACGCAGGCAGTGATCGTCGCGGTGGTGCTCCTCGTCATGCAGCAGCTCGACGGGGACTTCCTGCAACCGGTGGTGATGAGCGGCGCGGTCAACCTGCATCCGCTCGTCATCCTGCTGGTGCTCGCCGCCGGTGGCGTGGTGGGAGGCATCGCCGGCGCGTTCCTCGCCGTCCCGCTGACCGCCGTGATCGTCGCGGCGAGCCGGGAATGGCATCGATCTCGTACGACCGAACTGCTCGTCGAACCCGGCCGGGCCGCGCTGCTCGAGACCGACGGGGACACGCGCCGCTGAGACGGTCAGCGGACGCAGGGTGACAACCGGAACAGGCGCTCACCCGCCCGCTCCGATCTGCCGATAACCGTTCACCATGTCCGTCACCGACGACCCCGTGGCGCCGCGCGCGAGCGGGTGTCCTGCTGAGCGCGTCGAGCGCGTCCAGTTGCTCGCGCGCCTCGAACGCGCGCAGCGGTCCGGACTTCGCGCGGGGGTGATCCACCTCGATCTCGACAGGTTCCACCAGGTCAACACCCGGTTCGGGCACGAGGTCGGCGATCTGGTGCTCGCCGAGGTCGCTCGCCGAGTGCTCACGGGCGTGCCGGACCAAGCGCTCGTGGCGAACGTCGACCGCGATGCGTTCGTCGTCGGCGTCCTCGGCGCGGATCCCGACGCCACCCGGACGACGGCCGAGCATCTGCTGGCCGTGATCCGTCAGCCGATCACCGTCGACGACCAGGTCGTCGTCGTGCACGCGAGCGCCGGTCTCGCGTGCCGAGCAGCGGGCGACCGCCGCGTCGATCTCGTCGAGCGAGCCTTCGTGGCCTGCCGAAAGGCCAAGGCCACGGCTCCTGGCACCGTCGTCGGCTACGAGGGCGCGCTCGGTGCCGAAGCCGATCGCCGACAGCGCATCGAGGACGGACTGCGGCGGGCGCTCGTCGATCGAGAGCTCCGGCTGTTGGCCCAGCCGAAGGTCGACCTGTCCACCGGCGCGGTGGTCGGGGTCGAGGCTCTGCTGCGGTGGCAGCACCCGACCGATGGTCTGCTCGTGCCTGCAGCGTTCCTGCCGGCTGCGGAGTCGGTGGGGCTGATGGTGGTGATCGGCGACTGGGTGCTCGACGAGGCGATCGAGCTCGCGGCACGCTGGCGGACCCGACGGGACGGCGCACCGATCAGGGTGTGGGTCAACCTCGCCGCGCAGCAGCTCGCTGCGGGCGAGCACGTGCGCGACCGAGTCCACGATGCGATCTCGTCGGGGCGGATCACGCCGCAGAGCATCGGCTTCGAGGTCACCGAGTCGAGCCTGCTCGAGGACCTGCCGAGCGCCGTGGGCGTCCTGTCGGCGTTGCGCGACCTCGGGGTCGAGCTGGCACTCGATGACTTCGGCACGGGCTACTCCCCGTTGTCGTACCTTCGCCAGTTGCCGGTCACCACGGTGAAGATCGACCAGCAGTTCGTCGCCGGCATCGGCGGGTCGCTCGCCGACGAGGTCATCGTCGAGGCCGTGATCGATCTCGCTCACGCGCTGGGGCTGCGCGTCGTCGCCGAGGGCGTGGAACACGTGGGCCAGGCGGACGCGCTGGTGCGCATGGGCGCCGACAGCGCCCAGGGCTTCCACTTCGGGCGTCCCATGGATCCCGACCTGCTCGACCCGCTGATCGACCTTCCCTGGTGCGGCGCGGCGGCTCCCACCTCGGGTACCACGTCGACGCGTGCGGACGAGCTGCCGCAGATCCTGTCGCCGCGCACGCGGTTGCTGCTCAGCGCGTTCGACACCGCCCACGACTCGGTGATGGTGACGGCCGCGGTCGGCGGCGGCCGCCGACCCCCGATCGTGTACGTCAACGACGCGTTCGAGGCCGAGACCGGGTTCCGGCGCGAGCAGGTGATCGGCGAGTCGATCGACATGCTGCTGCTCGATCCGGCCGATCCGGCCGACCTCGCCTGGTTCGAACACGTGCAGGTAGGGGCAGGTCCGGCGACGCGCGAGCTCGCGAGCCGCCGTGCCGACGGCTCGACGTACCTGTGCGAGCTCACGATCAGCCCGATCTCCGACGAGCGCGGGGTACACACGCACTGGCTGCACGTGCGCCGCGACCTCACCCAGCGGCGGGCCGCCGAGGGGGCGCGGGCACGGTTCCAGGGCCTGATCGAACAGACCACCTCCCTCGTCTTCCTCGCCGAGACCGGCGGGCAGTGGGTGTACGCGAACGCAGCGCAGCGTCGCGCGATCGGCCTGGCGCCCGACGATCCGCTCCATGGGGTCAACACCTTCACGCTCTTCTCGGCCGACCAGGCCGCCCGGCTGGAAGCCGAGGTGTTCCCTGCGCTGCGCTCGACCGGGCAGTGGTCGGGCACCGCTGTCTTCGTCGATCCGGGCTCGGGCCGCCGGACCGAGGTGGTGATGGACGTCCAGGTCGTGGAGGATCCGCTGCGGCCGGGCACTCGCATCTTCGCGGCTGTCAGCCGGGACGTGACCGACGAGAACGAGCGCACGCGCGTCGAGCAGCGACGGCGTGAGCTCGGTACGTTCGCCGCCGACGTGGCGCACGGTGCGATGCATCGCAGCAGCAACGAGTTCCTCCACGACCTCGACGAGGTGCTGGCCCGGTTCGGCGCGCTGATCCGCGCCGATCGGCTGAACGTGAACAGCATCGACATGGACACCCGCCGGGTGCGATCGATCGCGCACTGGTCGAGCCCGAGGTACCCGCCGGTTGCGTTGCCCGACGAGGTGTCGGTCGATCTGCTCCCCAGGTGGGTGGCGCGGTTGGCCGAGGGTGGCATGGCGTTCTTCGACGCGTCGTCGACCGACGACTGGGCCGTCGAGCTGCGCCAGACCTATCCCGGGATCGAGAGCGCTGGTCGCATCTTCGCGTCCCTGCGCGTCGAGGGCGAGCTGCTCGGTGTGCTGGTCGTCGGCACCGTCGACCCCGAGCACCGCTGGACCGACGACGAGCTGGACACGATCTCCCAGGTCGCCGACACCCTCGCCAACTTGCTGGTTCGCCAGCGCGCGGCCGATGCGCTCGCCTTGAGCGAACGGCGCCTCACGGCGATGCTGGCCAACTTGAGCGATGTCCTGCTGGTGCTCGACGCCTCCGGCACGATCAAGTACGTGAACGATCAGGCCCAGGTCATCTTGGGTCATCGGCCCACCGACGTGGTCGATCGTCACTTCCTCGAGCTCGTCCACCCCGACGACCACTCCGTCGCGATCGACAGCTTCGCCCAGACGCTGGCCGGAGGCGAGCTGCCGGTGACCGAGCTCCGAGTGCGCCATGCGGACGGTTCCTACGTCTGGTTCGACGCCGACACGTCGGGCGAGTACGACGAGCTGCTCGGCGGCTACCTCGTCTCGATGCGCAACATGTCGCTCATCCACGCGTCGATGGCCGACGCGGATCGCCAGGCCGAGTTGGAGCGTGTGGTCCTCGATCTGTCGCAGTGGGCGCTCGAGGTCGAACCGGACGACATCATCAACGGGCTGCACGTCCACCTCGAGCACCTCGGCCGCGCGATGCGGGCCGACGTCGCTTTTGCCGCGCTGTTCGACGGGGACTCCGTACGCAACGTGGCAGGTTGGTCGGCGAGCGGCGACGAGCGGGCCTACGTCTTCCCTGACGACGGGCCGACCATGCCTGCCATCGTGGCTCGCTACCGGACGCTCGAACCGCTCGTCGTCAGCGACATCGAGGAGCACGACGAACCGTGGGCCGACGAGTGGCGTTCCTTCCCGGTACCCGATCGCGCCGGCCTGAACGTGCCCCTCGTGTCAGAAGGCCGATGCCTCGGGAACCTCGGCGTCGCGATGGCGACCGAGGTCCGCGAGTGGACCCGACCGGAGATCGCGATCGTGCAACGCGCGTCGGCCACCGTCTCGGCGCTGCTCGCGCGTCGACAGGTGGAGACGTCGCTACGATCGAGCGAGGCGCGCCTCGGTGTGCTGCTCGACGTGGCCCAGCTCGCGCTCGACCGCGATGCCGGGCAGTTCATCGAACACCTCCCCGAGATCGGCGCACAGGTGGGCGACCTGCTCGAGGTCGACTACGTGTACGTCGACCGGTTGGACGAGCACCAGCAGCGACTCGTCAACCTCGCCGGGTGGATCCGTGCGGGCGTCCCGCCCGGCCTCGAGCGGGGCCAAGCGGTCACCTTCGACTCCATCCCTCACTGGATCGAGCGCCTGCGACAGCCCGGGCAGATCGTCGTATCGGACGCGCGTGGGTGCGACGAGGCCTGGGTGGTCGAGAAGCGCGACTCGATGGGGGTCGAGGGCGGCATGATGGCGGTGCCGATGGTCTCGAACGGTGAGCTGTTCGGCGTGGTCGGCGTCTCGATGGCCGGTCGCGCACGGAGCTGGACCGACGACGACGTGGCGTTCTTGCGCATCGTTGCCGAGACGATCAGCCACGTGCTCGAGCGGTCGCTCCTCGACGCCGCCCTGCGTTCGAGCGAGGCCCGGTTCCGCCTGCTCTCCGAGACCGCCGCCGATGTGGTGGTGCTCTTCGACGGCGACGGTGTGATCACCTACGTGTCGCCCTCGTCGACCTTCCTCGTCGGCCGGAGCCCGGACGAGCTGATCGGTTCGCACTGGCGCGACCTCGTCCATCCGGCCGATCGAGCTGCCGTCGTGGCCGCGGGCGTGCAGGTCGAGGCGACCGGGTCGTTCAGCTCGGAGATGCGCTTGCTCCGCGCCGACGGCAGTGCGGTGTGGGTGGTGAACTCCACGTCGAAGGTGCTCGACCCGGCGACCGGCCGAGCGATGGAGTACCGCACGAGCGTGCGCGACATCTCCGAACGGAAGCGTCTCGAGGCCGAGCTCGAGCGGCAGGCGCTCCACGATCCGCTCACCGGTCTGGCCAACCGGATCCTGCTGCACTCACGCCTCGAGGTCGCGACCGCTCGACGGGGAGCGACGAACGACGTGTCGGTGCTGCTGATCGACCTCGACGGGTTCAAGGAGGTGAACGACACCTGGGGTCATGCGGTCGGTGACGAGGTGCTGCAGGTCGTCGCCTCCCGCCTCCGATCGCTCGCGCGTCCTTCCGACACCGTCGCGCGCACGGGCGGTGACGAGTTCGTCGTGCTCTGCCCCGAGACCGACAGGGCCGGAGCGCTCTCGATCGCACGACGCATCGTCGAGAGCATCGGTGTGCCGCTGTCGGTCGCCGAGGTGACCGTGCACCTCGGCGCCAGCGTGGGCGTCGCCCACCAGCGGGGTGGGACGGCCGACCCGGACGCGCTGCTGATGGCCGCCGACCATGCGATGTACACCGCGAAGCGCACGGGCGGTGACGGGGTGGCCGTCGCCCCGGAGATGACGGCACCGCCGACGGAATCAACCGTTCTTCGGTAGCTCGCTCCAGGGCACCACTCGATCGTTGTTCGGCTCCTTCGGGAGACCGAGCACCCGCTCGCCGAGGATGTTGCGCTGCACCTGGTCGGTGCCGCCGTAGATGGGAGGTGCCTGGGCGAACAGCGCCATCTCGGTGACGAAGCCGAGGTAGGGGTTGCCGGTCGCATGCTCGAGCGCGGTCGCCGACGCGCGATCGTAGCCGTGCAACGTGCCGTACGCGCCGGTGACGGCGAGCCCGAGATCGCGTGACTGTCGCACGATCTCGCTCATCGAGAGCTTGGCGATGTTCCCCGCGCCGGGGATGTCGCGCCCCGCGGCCTTCTCGGCCTTCAGGCGCAGCATCGTGAAGCGGCCGATCTCGCTCAACGTGTGCAGGCGCATCAGCGCCTGACGGATCGTCGGGTCGGCGATCTTGCCGTTGGCCTTGGCGAGCTCGGTGAACATCCGCTGCGAGCCCGCCGTGATCGCAGCGCCGCTGCCGCCCGATCCGGGGGTTCGTGCCTTCGCCGCGAAGTCGCCGGCTCGCTTGGGGAGGTCGCCTGCGATCGTGCCGGGGTTGGCGAGCGCAGCAGCGGCGCCTGCACCCGCGCCCAGGCCGCTCCGCTCGAAGGCGAGCGTCGTGTTGGCGACCGACCAGCCGTTGTGGAGCCCTCCGACGAGCGCGTCGTCGTCCACTCGCGCGTCGCTGAGGAACACCTCGTTGAAGAGCGAGCGTCCGGTCATCTCGCGCAGCGGTCGGACGTCGACCGCGGCCGGCTGGTGCATGTCGAAGGCGAACCAGCTGATGCCCTGGTGCTTGGGCACCTCGGGCGCGGTGCGCGCGATGAGCATCCCCATGTCGGCGATCTGCCCACCTGACGTCCAGACCTTCTGGCCGTTCACCACCCACTCGTCGCCGTCGCGCGTCGCACGTGTGCCGAGGCCGGCGAGATCGGACCCGGCACCGGGCTCGCTGAACAGCTGGCACCAGGCGTGTGCGCCGGTGACGATCGGTCGGACGAAGCGCTCGATCTGCTCGGGTGTGCCGTGAGTCGCGATCGTCGGCGCGGCGAGCAGCATGCCGAGTCCCCCGGGTGCGGCCAGCGCGCCCCGCTCGACGATGCGCCGCGCGACCGCGATGGCGTCGTTGCGCGACAGGTCCTTGCCGTAGGCCGACGAGGGCAGCGAGGGAGCGGCCCAGCCGCTGAGACCGAGCCGGTTCCACCACTCCGCGACCGTCAGGTCGGGATCCCAGTTCTCGGCGAGCCACGCGTCGAGCTCGTCGAGCACGTCGGTGACGATCGACGAAGGGTTGGTCATCGAGACAGCCAACCACCTGACGACCCCCTCATCAAGTTGTGCTCCGAGTCTGCCGGGTCGGTGGTCCTTCGATAGCGTCGCCGCGGTTCGCGACAGCAGAACGGGGGACATGATGGATCGCTTCGACGGACGCATCGCGGTGGTCACCGGCGGCGGTACCGGGATGGGTCGCGAGCTCGTGCGGCAGCTCGCCGCGGAGGGCTGCCACGTATCGATGTGCGACGTGTCGGCCGAGAACATGGCCGAGACGGAGGGGCTGGCCTTGGCCGAGGCTCCCGCCGGCACACGTGTCTCGGGGTTCGTCGCCGACGTGTCCCTCGAGGACGAGCTCGTCGCGTTCCAACAGCACGTCGCCCAGGCGCATCGGTCCGATCACATCAACCTGCTCTTCAACAACGCGGGGGTGTCCGGCGGCGGGAGCTTCGTGCTCGACGATCGAGCAGAGTGGGACAAGACGTTCGCGGTGTGCTGGGGTGGCGTCTACAGCGGTACGCGTGTGTTCCTGCCCATGCTGCTGGCCGGCACCGAGGGGCACATCGTGAACACCAGCAGCGTCAACGGGTTCTGGGCATCGCTCGGCCCGGGGATCGCCCACACCGCGTACTGCGCGGCGAAGTTCGCGGTGAAGGGCTTCACCGAGGCGCTCATCACCGATCTTCGCATGCACGCGCCACACGTGAAGGCGTCGGTGGTCATGCCCGGCCACATCGGCACGTCGATCGTGCTGAACTCGTTCAAGTTCATGGGCCGCGACCCGAAGGAGCTCACCGACCTGCAGTTGGCGCAGATCCGCGAGCGGATGGGCAGCCGGGGTCTCGACCTCGCCGGCGCGAGCGACGAGGACATCCGCAACGGCATGCAGATGCAGGCCGAGATGTTCCGCGACAACGCACCGATGACGGCCGCGCAGGCGGCGACGGTCATCCTCGACGGCGTCCGAGCGGGGGAGTGGCGCATCCTCGTCGGCGAGGACGCGAAGGCGCTCGACGCGCTGGTCCGCGAGATCCCCGGCGAGGCGTACGACGACTCGTTCGTCGAGCGACTCCGAGCGGGCAACATCTTCGACTTCACGCGCTGATCCGCTGCCAGCTCGAATAGGCGTATACTTGGGCGTATGCCGCGCCTTCAGGTGTACCTTCCCGAGGACCTCCACGACGAGCTGAAGCGACGAGGTCTGCCCGCATCCGAGCTCCTCCAGGTCGCGCTGCGCGCCGAACTCGAACGGCAGGACGCGCTCGACGCGACATCGGAGTACCTCGACGACCTCGCCGCAGAGGTCGGCGAGCCCACTCGTCGTCAGCAGACTCACGCGGACGCGATCGCTCGCCGGATCCGCGACCGCCGGCTCGGGCAGGCGGGCTGACGTGCTCGTCCTCGACAGCGGCGGCTTCACGCGGCTGTCGTCGAGGAGCAAGTCGGCGCTCTCGCTCATCAGATCGCTGCACAGCGCCGGTCTGTGGCCTCCGGTCGTGCCGACGATGGTGCTGGTCGAATCACTGCACGGGCACGCAGCCCGCGATGCCAACGCAATCCGCTTCGTGAAGACATGCATCGTGCACAGTGAGGTCACTCCGGCCGTCGCGCGCAGAGCGGCGGAGCTTCGACGTCGGGCACGGGCCGGATCGGCCTTCGACGCTCTCGTCGTCGTGCTCGCCGAGCCAGGCGGCACCGTGTTGACCGGCGACCGCGCGGACCTCGAAGCACTTGCCGCTCACGCCCACGACGTCACCATCGAGTTGATCTGACCCGTTCGCCGCGTCGGAGATCAGTGACGCCACCTTCCGAACGGTGTGGTCGCGAGCGGCTTGAATGATGGTGTGCGCTACTCCGACGTCGTGATCGCTGCGACCCGTGTCGCGGCGACGTCCAAGCGGAGCGAGAAGGTCGCCATCTTCGCCGACCTGTTGCGGATGGCGTCGCGGGACGAGGCACCGATCGTCGTCGGGCTGCTCACCGGCTCGCCACGCCAGGGCCGGATCGGCGTCGGGTGGGCGACGCTGCGTGACGCGCGTGTCGATCCGGCGTCCGAGCCGTCCGTGGACGTCGCCGAGATCGACCGTGTGATCGGCCTCGTCGCGACGACGATCGGAGCCGGCTCGCAGCGCGACCGTGAGCAGGCGCTCGTCGCACTCATGTCCCGGCTGTCCTCCGACGAGCAGGATCACTTCGTCCGCACGTTGCTCGGCGAGATGCGCCAGGGCGCGAACGAGGGTGTCGTCACCGATGCCGTGGCCAAGGCGGCAGGTGCACCTCTCGCCGACGTTCGGCGGGCAACGATGCTGCTCGGCGACCTCGGTGCCGCGGCCGCGCGAGCCCTCGGCGGCGAGTCGCTCGATGTCGGTCTCACCCCACTCGTGGCGGTGCAGCCGATGCTCGCGACGACCTCGCCGAGCGCAGGCGACGCCTTGCGCTCGACGGGACGAGCGAGCGTCGAGTGGAAGCTCGACGGCATCCGGGTCCAGGCCCACAAGCGAGGCGACCAGGTGCGCCTCTTCTCGCGCGGGCTCAACGAGCTCACCGTGTCGTTGCCGACGGTGGTGGCCGCCGTGCGCGGCCTCGACGCGGACGAGATCGTGCTCGACGGTGAGTCGCTCGCCTTCTCGGAGGACGGACGGCCGCACCGGTTCCAGGACACGATGAGCGGTCTCGGCACGACGGATGCGTTCTTCTTCGACGTGCTCCACGTCGACGGGCGATCGTTGATCGACGAGCCGTTGTCGGCGCGGAAGCGGTTGTTGAACGATGCGTTGCCGTCGGGGTTGATCATGCCGTCCGTCGACACCGACGACGCGGAGGTGGCCGATCAGTTCGCCACCGGAGCGCTCGCGGCGGGCCACGAGGGCGTCGTGGTGAAGGCGCTCGACTCGCCCTATCAAGCCGGCCGGCGCGGGGCGACGTGGCGGAAGGTCAAGCCCGTGCACACCCTCGACCTCGTCGTCATCGCCGCCGAATGGGGCCACGGCCGGCGCACCGGTTGGTTGAGCAATCTCCATCTCGGAGCACGAGGGGAGGACGGCTCGTATCTCATGGTGGGCAAGACCTTCAAGGGCCTCACCGACGAGCTCCTCCGGTGGCAGACCACCGAGCTGCAGGCACGCGCGCTCGCGACCGAGGGCATCACCGTGCACGTCCGCCCCGAGCTGGTGGTCGAGATCGCGCTCGACGGCGTGCAGGTGTCGCGCCGCTACCCGGGTGGCGTCGCCCTCCGCTTCGCACGGGTCAGGCGCTACCGACCGGACAAGCCGGCGAGCGAGGCCGACACGATCGAGCGCGTGCAGGCCCTGCTGTGACGCGCGTTGTGAGAGGTTGTCCGTGATGCGCGTGCTCACGTGGAACCTCTGGTGGCAGTTCGGGCCGTGGGAGGCGCGCGAGCCGGCGATCCTCGACACGATCGTCGCGGTGCAGCCCGACGTCGTGCTGCTGCAGGAGGTGTGGAGCGAGGGGAGCGACTCGTCGGCGGCACGCATCGCCGCGCTGCTCGGCTTCGACCACGCGCTGACCGACGACCCGACGGCCGAACGCCGCAACGGTCGGCCCGGGTTCCACAACGCGATCGCCAGTCGCTGGCCGCTCGACGAGGTGACCACACATCCGCTGCCGGAGCAGGACGGCCCGGTGGGTGTGCGCCGCGCGCTCAGCGCCGCCGTCACCACCGGGTCGGGTCTCCGTTGGCGGTTCGTCAGCCTGCATCTCGACTACCAGTTCGACGCCTCGGCGTTGCGCCAGCGGCAGTGCGACGAGCTGCTGCGCATCGTGGCCGGCATCCGCGGCGACCCCGAGCAGAGCCCACCGGTGATCGTCGGGGGCGACTTCAACGCAACCCCCGATTCCGACGAGATCCGCATGCTGACCGGGCGGCGTAAGGCCTCCGTGCGCGGCGTCGTGCTGAGCGATTGCTGGGAGCACGTCGGTGACGGACCGGGCCCCACGTGGCGCGCGGACAACCCGTACCAGGAGGGCTCGACGTGGCCGAACCGCCGGCTCGACTACGTGTTCGTCAGCTGGCCACGACCCAAGCCGCTCGGCAACCCGACGAGGGCAGAGCTGGTGGGCGTCGAACCCGTGGGCGGCATCGTGCCCAGCGACCACGCGGGGGTGGTGGTCGATCTCGTGGACGAGCCGCCACCGCCACCGACCGCTACGACGTGATGTCCTTCTGCGTGAAGTTCGCCCACGCCGCGCCGAGGAACACCACGACGTAGACGAGTTGGAGGATGAGCCCCGACCGGACGTCGCGCCACAGGATGGGGTCGCGGTAGAAGTCGACGAACTTCAGCCAGTAGTGCGTCGGCAGGTACGGCTTGATCGATCGGGTCGCATCGATCAGGTCGAGCACCTGTGATGCGACGAACGTCGCGAGCGTCGCCAGCGACGCGGCCAAGGGTGAGTCGGTGCGGGTGGAGGCGAACAGGGCGATCGCCCCGAGGCCGAGCATCGACCAGCCGATGTAGAGGATCGCCATCACCGTCCGCACGAACGTCTCCCACGGCGACAGGTCGGTGGCCGAGATCGACGACAGCGGGCGGATGCCGAACAGCACCACGCCGGCAGCGAGCGCCACCACCGCGACCACGATCACGGACAGGAAGATGAACGTGGTGACCGTGACGAGCTTGGCGCTGAGCAGGTGCGTGCGGCCGACGGGCCGGGTGAGCAAGTAGCGCAGCGTGCCGTTCGAGGCCTCGCCGGCGATCGTGTCGCCACCGATGACGGACACCGCGATGGGGAGGAAGAGCGGCAGGATGATCGCGAGGGCTGCCGCCGGGAACAGCAGGCCGTTGTTCAGCACCTCGCTGAGCAGCGCGGGACCCTGGCCCGGCGCAGGTGCCAGGCCGCTCGTCTTGACGAAGATGCCGACGACGACGGGCAGGCCCGAGAGCAGTGCGATCGTCACCCACGTGCGGGGGCGGCGGACCAGCTTGGCGAGCTCGACGCGGATCAATGGATGTCTCCGCGGCCTGTGCGGGCGAGGAACACGTCCTCGAGCGTCGGGCGCTCGACGATCAGCTCGCGCACGCGGATGTCCTCTTTCACGAACGCCCGGTTCAGCAGCTCGGGCGGACGGTCGCCGATGTGGACGCGCACGGCGGTGTCGCCGGCGCGCTCGTAGCGGAACGGACCGTCCTGCAGCGCGCGCAGCGCCCGGTCGAGGTCTGGCGTGGTGACTCGCACCCAGCCCGTGGGGGCGAGCAGATCGGCCACGGAGTCCTGGGCGACGATGCGCCCCGCCGACATCATCGCCGCGCGCGTGCAGATGAGCTCGACCTCGGCGAGGAGGTGCGACGAGAGCATGATCGTCGTCCCTTCACGGACGAGGTCGACGAACATGGTGCGCAGCTCGTGGATGCCCTGGGCGTCGAGCCCGTTGGTCGGTTCGTCGAGGATCAACATGCGCGGGGCGCGCAGCAACGCGCCGGCGAGGCCGAGGCGCTGGCGCATGCCGAGCGAGTAGGCCTTCACTGGTCGGTTGCCGACATCGCCCAACCCGACGCGCTCGATGACCTCACGCACCCGGGCCCGACGCGTGCGCTTGGCACCTCCCGCCCCGGCGGCGTCGAAGATCATGAGGTTCCGGGTTCCCGACAGGTACGGGTAGAACGCCGGTCCTTCGACGAGGGTGCCGACGCCCTGCAGGGCGTGCAGCGGATCGCGCACCGGGTCGTGGCCGAGCACCTCGATCAACCCGGACGTCGGGCGCATGAGGGACAGCAGCAGGCGGATGGTCGTCGTCTTGCCGGCGCCGTTCGGACCGAGGAAGCCGAACAGGTCGCCCTCGCGCACGTCGAGGTCGATCTCGTCGACGGCGAGCAGCCCGCCCGGGAACCGCTTGGTCAGCCCATGCGTGCGGACGACGCTGGTGGACGAGCTCACAGGAAGCCTCCTCGGGCGACGACCTCGCCCGCGATGCGATCGAGCTCGGCGACGCTCACCGTGCCGGCGAGAACGACGTCGATCGCCCCCAAGCGGACGAGCTCGGCGTTGAAGAGCTCGGTCTCGACCACGATCGCCTGCCCGCCCCAGGCACGGTCGGACGACGGCAGCGCGTACACGCCCCGCCCGCTGCGTCCGAGCGCGCCCTGCGGGACGACGGCGAGCGTGACGACGGAGAGGCCGGTGCCGTACGTCGCAAGCGCGCCGGTGTCCTCGCCGCGACGCGGCAACCCGGCCAGCTCGTCGGGCAGCGGCAGGAACGGTGCCTGGCCGAGTGCCTCGATCACATCGACCGTGGGCGACTGCCGCATGGGTGCGGCGGCCTCGTCGGGGTCGAACTGCACGACGTCGGGGTCGGGGGAGCCGAAGGACACCTCGACGAACGCCGACTCGAAGGCCGCCGCCGTCTCGCCCGTGTTGATCTCGACGCGCAGCACCACACCGGTGTCGGGGTCGGCCCACAGATCGACGTGCTCGATCGTTGCGGCAGGTGAGATCGGGGTGATCCGCAGGCCCGCGGCCACCTGACCGGCGACACGCTTGGCCGGGCGGGACGTGATCGTCTCGCCGATGGCGCTCGCGAGCAACCGCCGGCCGAGCTCGGGCGGGGAGAGGTCCATGAGCCGGGGGATGCGCAGTGGCTCCGTCGACGCGCGCGGGGAGCGGACGATCCGGCGTGTGCCCGAGTCCCACAGCCAGAGGACGTCGGGTTCGCGGTACGTGCCCCGCTCCGCCCCGATGAGCAGCTCGTCGGCTCGCCATCGATCGGGCGCGGCGTACCACACACGCACGCGGCTGGTCGTCTTGAAGGGCGTGACCTCGTCCTCGAAGCGGCCGAGGTCGGGGATGCGCAGGCCGCCACGCGATTCGAACATGCCCGAGTAGGCGGAACTGTCCGAGCTGAGGACGCGTTGTTGCAGCTCAGCGGCGGTGATGTCGGGCTCGTCGACCGGCCATCGCGCCGAGACGACAGGGATCGAGATCAGCGCGGCGACGCCACCGATGACCACTGCCCAGCGCCAGTGCCGCATTCGTCGACCCTATCGGGCGAACCGTTAGGGTCCAGGTCGCATGGCCATCTTGCGGTTCAGCTTCGGGACCATGGGTTCGGGGAAGAGCACCATGGCGCTCCAGATCCACCACAACCTGGCGAGTCGCGAGCTGTACGGCCTGCTGCTCACGACGCTCGACCGGGAAGGCGCACAGGTGACGAGCCGCCTGGGCGTGGCCGCCGAGGCCATCGACGTCCACCCCGAGCTCGACCTCTTCCAGCTTGCGCTCGACAACTGGCCGCTCCACTACTTCGTCTGCGACGAGGCGCAGTTCTACACGAGAGCTCAGTGCGACCAGCTCGCCCGAGCGGTGGACGAGCTCGGCATCGACGTGTTCGCGTTCGGTCTCATCACCGATTTCCGGGGCGAGCTCTTCGAGGGAACCAAGCGAATGCTCGAGGTCGCCGACGAGCGGGTGCCGATGCAGGTGGAGGCGCGCTGCTGGTGCGGCTCGAGGGCGACCCACAATGCTCGAATCGTGAACGGCGACATCACCTATACGGGCGAAACCATCGTCGTCGGCGACACCGAGGAGCACCCTGATCAGCCACTCTTCGGCGACGCCGTTCGTTACGAGCTCCTGTGCCGCCGCCATTATTCAAGTGGGGAGATCGGTTCCTGAGGACTTTCTCAACACTCTGACGACGCGTGGTCGTCGGCCTGATTCATCTTGACGAAACCCCGTGGGGTGGTGACACTCCCACGTACCAGGGTTCTAAGCTTCCCGTCCAATGAAGCACCGTGATCCCGCCCCCGCGCGCACTGGCCGAAGGCCGCTGCGCATCGCATTGACAGCCGGACTGCTGACGGGGGTGGTTGCGATCACCCCGCTCGCCTCGTCGACGGCTTCGGCCTCCGACGTGTGGTCCACGCCGGTCGACCTCAGCGAGGCCAACGCCGACTCGACGCTCCCACAGGTGTCGTCGGACTCGAACGGCAACGCCGTCGCGGTCTGGCTGCGCGCGAGCGTGCCCGACACCAACGACGTGCTCTGCGACGCGGCCGATCAGTGCGTCGTACGCGCCGCGCAGTTCGACCCGAACACGGACAGCTGGTCCACACCGGTCACGCTGTCCGACCCCGCGCAGAACGCGACGCAGGCCGACGTGCTCATCAACGGCAGCGGCGAGGCGATGGCCATCTGGCGCAGCACCGCCAGCCCGAGCGGCACCGTCATCCAGGCCAGCCTCTTCGACGGCACGAACTGGGACCTCACCGCAGACACGCTGTCGACCAACAGCGGTAGCCCGCGCGGCCCGCAGATCTCGGTCAGCCCCGCCGGTGAGTTCACCATCGTGTGGTACCGCAGCCTCAACGCGACGACGAACCAAGTCGAGTCCCGCCAGGCCACGGCGGGGGTCTACACCCCACCACTCGCGAGTAACCCCAGCGAGTTGCCTCTCTCGACCAACGAGAACGCCGAGCTGTCCCGCGTCGTCGCCGACACCGCCGGCAACGTCACCGCCCTGTGGCAGGGCACGATCGGTGGCACCACCAAGGTGCGCGCCAGCCGCTTCAACGGCACCACGTGGAGCACGCCGGCCGACGTGACGCCCACCGGCGTCGCACTCGTCGACGACGGCGATGCGAACACGGTCGGTCCGTTCGAGACCCTCGCGCCGCAGCTCGCTGTCGATCCCGCCGGCAACGCCACCGCTGTGTGGCAGCAGACCGACGGCGGCAGCACGCGGATCATGACCAGCCGCTCGTCGAACGGCGTCACCTGGAGCGCGCCGGCCATCCTGTCGGCAGCCGACGGCAACGCCCTCAACCCGCGCGTCGACGCCGACGCGGCCGGCAACGTCACCGCACTGTGGCGCCGCTTCGACAGCGGCGGGTTCGCGATCATCCAGACGGCCCGCTACTCGGCGATGTCGAGCACGTGGGGCTCGGTCGTCGATCTGTCGACCGGTGGCCGCCAGTCGCAGGGCCAGCGCCTCGCGGTCGATGCTGCCGGCAACGTGACCGCGGTCTGGCGTCGCAACAACGCCCAGCAGGAGTCGATCATCCAGTCGTCGCGGTTCACGCCGGCGACGAACAGCTGGAGCGCCGCCCGTGACCTGTCCGCACCCGGCCAGGACGCGACCAGCCCGTCGACCGACGTCGATGCCAACGGCAACGTCATCGTGGTGTGGGCTCGGATCAACGACTCCGGCTTCTCGGTCATCCAGTCGAGCACCTCGACGAACATCCCCGGCTTCATCCCGGTCACACCGGTTCGCGTGTTCGACACGCGCCCCGGCGAGAGCCCCAACGCACTGCGCAGCGTGCTGAAGCAGAAGGTTGGTGGCACGTATGAGCTGAGCGTGCAGTTCTCCGATCTGCCGGGTGCGATCACCCCGGCGACCGGGCTCAGCGCGGTCTCGATGAACGTCACCGTCGACCAGCCCGATCAGGCCGGCTTCGTCACCGTCTTCCCGTGCGACACCAAGTCCGAGGTGTCGAACGTCAACTTCCTCGCCGGCCAGACCGTGGCCAACGCGGTCATCGCACCGGTGTCGGCCGACGGTCGGGTCTGCTTCTTCAGCAACACGCCGACGCACATCCTCGCCGACCTCAACGGGTACTTCCCGGAGAACAGCGGCTTCACGACGGTCAGCCCGAAGCGTGTCTTCGACACGCGGGTCGGTCAGAGCCCCGACGCGCTGCTCGGCGGCGTGAAGAACCAGATCGGTGGTTCGGTGCAGCTGGTGGCCCCGATGACGAACCTCGGCGGCGGTGCAGTCACGCCGGCGAGCGGTGTCAGCGCCGTGTCGATCAACGTCACAGTCACCAACCCCGTCGCGTCGGGCTTCGTGACCGTCTACCCCTGTGGCACCGAGATCCCGTTCGTGTCGAGCGTCAACTTCGTCGCCGGTCAGACGGTGGCGAACGCGGTCATCGCGCCGCTCGCCGCGAACGGCAGCCTGTGCTTCTTCAGCAACGTGAACACCGACGTCATCGCCGACATCAGCGGTTGGTTCCCGACTGCGTCGGGCTACGCCCCGGCCACGCCGCCGGCCCGCGTGTTCGACACGCGTGCGGGTCAGAGCCCCGAGGCGCTCCGTTCGGTGCCGAAGGCCAAGATCGGTGGCACCAACGAGCTGCGGGTGAACATGCTCAACCTCACCGACGTCACGCCCCCGCAGGGTGTCACGGCGGTGTCGCTGAACGTCACGGTCACCAACCCGATCGGACCAGGGTTCGTCACGGTCTATCCGTGCTCGAACCGCCAGCTGGTCTCGAGCGTCAACTTCGTGGCCGGTCAGACGGTTGCCAACGCAGTGATCGTGCCGCTCGCGGCCAACGGTGATCTCTGCTTCTTCAGCAACCTCGACACCGACCTCGTCGTCGACATCAACGGCTTCTTCGCCGCCTGATCGAACCGTTCGCTGGTCGCCCTGGCTACTCGGCCAGGGCGACCAGCGTCGGTGCGACCACCTCCTGGACGAAGCGTTCGTTCAGCTGGGGTGTGAGATGGATGCCGTCGGGTCGGCCATCCGGTCCGTCGAGACCGTTGAGGGCCAGCCATGACGGCAGGTCGATCTGCTCGACACCCAGCCCGTCGATGATCTCTCGCATCGCGCTCCAGCGTGCCGGATCGTTGACCGGTGCATCGATCGCACGCCATCCCATGTGCGCGTCCGCCGGTCGGACCCACACGACTCGGGCTCCGGCCTCCTCGACGCGATCGACGAAGGCCGAGTAGGCCTCGGCGACGAGGGCGCGGCCGACCGGGTCGGCCACCGACACCACCTGTCCGTCGGCGAGGTGGATGTCGACGGCGTCCCACGCGCCGATCTCGACGAGCACCACGTCGATCTGCTCCGTGCCGCCGACACGATCGAGGACCGACGCCCACTCGCCGGTGCAGCCGCTGAGGTCGATGAGCTCGCGACTGCCGTCGCTCTGCGAGAACTCGTGCATCCGCCCGTCCGCCGATGCCGTGAGGCCACACCCGGGATACGAGGCGTTGCCGGCGACGATCTCGCCGGGGTGAGCAGATGCGTACGGCAGCAGTGCCTCCGACAGGTGCAGGGCGGTGCTGTCGCCGGCGACGAGCACTCGCACGGGGCGGTGCGCACCGTCGTCGGCGGTGGTCGACGGGGCATCGGTTCTGACCGCCACCACCGCCGACGTCGCGCCCTCGCCGTCGACGGGTGCGGCGACGGCCGGCGTGGTGGTCGCAGCGGTGGAGCTCGATGCCGCCGGCACCGTCGGGGTGGTGGGTGCCGGCTCGGGCGACGTGGCCGGCGCCAGGGTGACCGTCGATGGCGCGGCCGCGCTCGGGCTGGCCGGCAGCGTGAAGAGGACGATCGCCGCCGAACCGGCAAGTGCGCCGACCGCGATGCCCGGCGACCACCACGCGCCCAACGGTTGCCGTCTCCGGATGGGCATCTCGAGCCATCGGTACGACGCTGCCGCGAGGCCGACCGACAATGCGATGCGTAAGGCGTCGAGCATGATGCCGTCGAGCGGTGTCCTCGAGCCCGACAGGAACAGGATGACCGGCCAGTGCCACAGGTAGATGCCGTAGCTCCGGTCGCCGATCCACCGCATCGCTGGTGCTGCGAGGATGCGCGCTCCCGCCCCGTCGGCTGCAGCAACGACGACGACGGCCATCGCGACGGCGAACAGCGGGAACCCCCACGAGAAGAGCCAGGTCGAGTCGCTTGAGCTGCCGAGCACGATCGCGATGGCGACGAGCCCTGCGATCGGTGCCGCTCGGCGCGCCAGCTGCGCGCCGCGCAGTGCTGGGCCGATCGACGCGGTCATCGCGGCCGCCGTCGCCCCGATCAGCAGGCTGTGTGCGCGAGCCACCGTGTGCATGTAGGTGGCCGTGGCGTCGGAGGGATCGAAGTGCGCCACCATGAACGCAATCGACCCGAGTGACAGCAGCGCGCTGACGACCCCGACCGCGGCGCGGCGCCGACGGCCGAACGCCGCGATCAGCAGGACGATGACGACCGGCCAGACGAGGTAGAACTGCTCCTCGATCGCGAGCGACCAGAAGTGGGCGATCGGCGACGGTTCGCCGAACCGAGACCAGTAGTCGCCGCCGGCACTGATCGTGCCCCAGTTCGACGACCAGCCGATCGCGAAGACGAGATCGCGGCGGAGCGAGGGCACGTCGATGCCCGCCATCGACCAGACCGCGGCGACGGCAACGACGACGGCGAGGCTCGCCGGCATCAGCCGCCGGGCCCGCGCACCCCAGAACCGTCGCAGGTCGATGCGACCGGACGGGGCACGGTCGGCTTCGGCGAGCAGCCGCCACGTGATGAGCCACCCGGACAGCACGAAGAACGCGTCGACGCCGAGGTTGCCGCCCGGCAGCCGATCGACGTGGAAGAGCAACACGGCGGCCACGGCCAGCGCGCGCAACCCGTCGAGCGCGGGCCGGTGGTCGGACGAAGGTGTCGCCGGCCCCCCGCTGCTGGTCACCGGGCGGAAGCTACCAGTACGGGTGCGCTGCGTGGCCAGTTGGACCAAGTCTTGACGAAAGCCCCTGTGCGTCGATGGACCCCACCCGTACCGTGCATGGTGTGAGATGGCGGACGCTCAGCGTGGTTGGATGGTGCGCGCCGTCCCTCGCCTGCGCGGCGCTGATCGCCGGGGCGATGGTCTGGAGCGCACACGACGGATCCACCGCCGAGCCGCGGGCTGCGACGGCGTCGGGCGACGTCGAGGTCGCGTCGGCCGCGCTCGCGACGGGCGAGGACGCGAGGGCGCGCATCGCTTCCGGCACCGACCACACCGGCTTCGACGACGAGGACCGGTCGCCGGCCGCCCGGTTGGTGCTCGTCGGTGACTCACTCGCGCAGGAGGCCGCGCCCGTCCTGCAGTTCCTGATCGCGCCCACCGAGGTCGTGCCCAAGTACTGGGGTGGCACCGCGCCCTGCGACTGGCTCGACGACGACCTCGAGGCCGACCCGGACACGACCGTCGTCATCTCCTTCACCGGCAACTCGCTCACGGCGTGCATGGAGGACGGCTCGGGCCGTCAGCTCGCCGACGAGGAGCTCGTCGATGCGTATCGGCGCGACGTCACGACGCTCGTGGAACGAGCGCGGGCGGACGGTGCGCCGGTCGTGCTGATCGGCCAACCCGTACGGGCGGCCAGCTTCGATGCGGACCTCGAGGTCGCGGGCATCAACGCGCTGTACCGATCGCTCGCGGCAGGGCTCGACGGCGTGTCGTACTTCGACGCCGGGGCCGCGGTCGAAGCGCCGGACGGGACGTACACCGAACGGTTGCCGTGCTCGCCGTACGACACCGACTGCGCGGCCGACGGGAGCACGGTCGTGCGAGGCGACGGCGTGCACTTCTGCCCGGTCGCCGGGCAGAACCCGTGCCCGGTCTGGTCGAGCGGCGCGTTCCGCTTCGCGCTCGGACTGGCCGAGGCCACCGAGCACGTCGAGCGCTACGACTGATCGGTCAGCGAACGCGCACGCTCACTTCCACGCGCAGGGCAGGCGCTTGATGCCGTTGATGAAGTTGCTCTGCAGCCACGCTGGCTCGCCGGTGATCTGCAGGTTCGGCAGGCGCCGGCGGATCTCGTCGAAGGCGACCGTGATCTCGCGGCGGGCGAGGTTGGCGCCGAGGCAGAAGTGCGGGCCACCTGCGCCGAAGCCGGTCTGCTGCGGCTGCAGCGGGCGGCGCACGTCGAACTCGTACGGGTTGGCCCACACCGTCTCGTCGCGGTTGGCCGAGCAGTACCACAGCACGACCTTCTGACCAGCAGCGACCTTGGTGTTGTTGATGACGACGTCCTCGGTGGCGGTGCGGCGGAAGTGGATGACCGGCGTGGCCCAACGCACGATCTCCTCGACAGCGGTCTTGGAGTGCGCGTCGAAGTCGTCGAACCAGATCTTGCGTTGATCGGGGTACAGCGTGAGCGCGCGCATGCCGTGGCTGATCGCGTTGCGCGTGGTCTCGTTGCCGGCCACGGCGAGGAGGATGAAGAACGAGCCGAACTCCTGTGCCGACAGGCGCTCGCCGTCGACCTCGGCGTGCATCATCACGCTGGTGAGGTCGTCGCGCGGGTTGGCGAGACGGTCTTCTCCGAGCGCCTGCGCATACGTGAACATCTCGAGCGCGTGGGCCATCAGCACCTCGAGCGTGCCGCCGTAGTCGGGGTCGCCGGCGCCGAGGATGGTGTTCGTCCACGTGAACACCTGCTGCTCGTCGCTCTCGGGGATGCCCATCATCTCGCAGATGATCTGCAGTGGCAGCAGCGCCGCGACCTCCGCCACGAAGTCGCACTCGCCCTCGGGGAACCGCTCGAGCAGGCGGTCGACGATCGCCTTCGACTTCTGCTTGACGTACTCCTCGACACGACTGATCTCCTTCGGCGTGAAGCCCTTCGACACGATCGACCGCAGGCGGAAGTGCCGCGGGTCGTCCATGTTGATCATCGAGCCGAAGAACTCGTTCATCTCGGCCGGCAGGTCGGCGATGTTGCTGCCCTGCCCGCTGATGAACAGGTGCGGGTTGCGGCTGGCATGCCACACGTCCTCGTGCCGCACCAGCGACCAGTAGCCCGGGCCCTTGGGGAACGGCGAGTCGGGGAAGTCCCACTCCTCGGAGAACACGAGGTGGTCGAGCAGCCGCAGCGCATGGAAGGCGCCCTCGCGGCGCTCGCGTGGTTCGAGCCAGAACTCGGGGTCGGAGAGGTTGAACGACCCCACCTCCACGCTCGTGTCGACCAGTGGACTCATCACATCCGACATGCCCGGATCGTAACGAGAGTCGTCTGTCGGACGAGAGCCGTGGTATCAGATGACGCCGTGTCAGGCGGCGATTCGCTGCCAGCTGGGTTCATAACCGGTTGTCAGAGGTGCTCGACCCGTGCCGTCGGTGTTCACGATGTAGATGGTTGGTGAGCCCGACGAGTCGTTCATCAACGCGAGCTTCGTTCCTGAAGGCGCGAAGACTGGCTGCTCGTCTTGTGGTTGCGTGTCGAACTCGAGCGAGCCCGTAGCGAGCGCGACCATCTTGATCACTGGCACGGCGTCGTCGTCCGTTCGTACGAACGCCATGAGAGCGCCATTAGGTGAGTAAGCCGGTTGATAGACCGCGCCCGGCCCCGCAGCGCCCGAGCCGGCGGCCGCCACCATCGACAGTTGCTCTGACCGAATGTCGTACGTGGCGATGAAGTGATCGGCATTGAAGGGGAGAGCTTGTGTGTAGAAGCTGAGGCGCAGACCGTCCGGAGACCAGACCGGTGTGCCTGACACGCTGATGAGATCGCGTTCCTCCGGCGCGCCCGTCACAAAGCCGTAGTAGTACTCGGGCCATTCGTACGGCGGATACACGCGGGTGCGAACGAGGTAGGCAAGCGTGCCGTCTTCCTGCTCGGGATAGGCCAACCAGAGACCGTCCGGCGACCATGCCGCTCCATAGGCAGTCGCGGTGGTGCTCACCTTTCGCTTGTTGCTGCCGTCCGCGTTCATGACCCAGATGTTCCGGGCACCTCCGACCTCGTGGATGTAGGCGATCATGCTGCCGTCGGGCGACCAACGTGGGGTGTAGTTCTTGTCGCCCGAGGTGAGCTTCACCTCGCCAGTCCCGTCGGGGTTGATGGTGTAGATCTGGTTCTGGCGGGTGAATGCGATCTTCCCGTCGGGTCCAAGCGGTGGAGGTGGCGTGGTGGGCGTCGTTGGTGCCGGAGTGGTCGGAGGCTGCGTGGTCGGAGGCTGCGTGGTCGGCACGGGCGGGTCGCTCGCAACCGCAGAGGTGAACCAACCGGTGACGTCGAGCAGTTCGTGTGTCGAGGTCTGGTTGAACAGCTGGACGAGCCCACCGGCGGCCGGCGAGACGATCGCATTGGCCACCGTCTGGCCTGCGTACGCCACGTTCAGGTTCGACGAGGTGCCAGGCGCGATGGGCGGGGCAGCAACCTGGAGGTAGCCGGGCTGCACCGGGCCGACGGCAGTGAGGTTGCCGGCGATGGCGATCGCGCCGTTGGCGACGTCGTTCACGTCGATGGTCGTGATCGTGCCGATCGGCAGTGGGCCGGCCGCGCCCGGTCGGGAGTCGAGTTGGCGATCAGGACTGATCGGCACGAACAAGCCGACGCTCGAGATCGGCGCGCTCGCGTCCGTGAAGTAGCCGACGACGTCTGCCAGGAGGTCTGCGGGGCTGGTCGTGTACAGGTCGACGGTGCCGCCGGGGCCAAGCGGGACCACCACCAAGTTGGCCGTCGTGCGCCCGGGTGCAGTGTTGAGGTTCGAGGAGGTGCCGGCGACAACTGGCGTGGGCGCGACCTGCACGAAGCCCGGACCGAACGGCTCGACGGCGGTCACGTTCATCACCACGGCGGACACGCCCGACGTCGGTACACCACCGCGCCCGGCGACCTGCAGGCTGATGACGGTGGCGGCGCCGACGGCGTGCGTCCGAAAGACGTTCGGATGTCCGGGCAACGTCTCGCAAGGGATGCCGTCGTCATCGCTGTCGAGGTTCGCGACGTCGCCGTAGAACGGGAAGTACGTGTCGAACCACGCTTTGGAATCCTGGTAGGTCGCGAAATCACCGCAGTCCTTTGCGTCGCCGGGATTGCCGGGCGGCGAGCTGGGACCCGGGGACGTCGGCGCCGCGGGTGGTGTCGGCGGAGTCCATCCGAGCCCGACCCGTGTGTCGAGGATTCGCTGCGGAGTCAGCGGAACCAGTCGTCCGGCAGACGACGTCGCTGCAGGCGTGAAGTAGCCGAAGATGTCGACGACCACGTCGGTCGTGAAGATCGCGTACACCGTGAGTCGCCCACCGTCGCCCAGCGGCGCAAAGGTCGCGTTGGGGATGGTCTGGCCGACGAGGTCGACGTTCAGCGTCGACGACGACCCGAACGCGGCACGCCCGGTCGGCAGCACCTGCAGATATCCGGGCCCCGACGCATCGACTGCAGTGACGTTCGCGACGACCGCAGTCGCATTCGACGGGATTCCGAGCCGGCCGGTCACCTGCACGTCCATCGACGTGGCGGTCTGGAGGCGTTGCAGTGGTACCCCGAGTCCGATCCGTGTGTCGACGAGGCGCTGTGGGGTGATCGGTGTGAATGCCGATGCGCTCGCTGGGGTTGCCGCCTCGGCCCGATCCGAAATCTGAGCGACGACGGCGACCGACGCCGCGAGCACCGCCGCGATCGCCGTCAACCGAACGCCGAGCGATGCTCGTGAAGTCCTGCTCATGTCCGCCCCTTCGTTCCGCCGAACGTTCGCGATCCTAGCTTCGCCATCGGGTCCGGTTCTCATCCAGGAGTGGGCGGGCGGTGGGGGGTGGTCGACCCCCTGCCATCGCTGACACCACGGACCCGCCCGTAGGCTGGTTGCGTGCTGCAACCGACCGAGATCGAGCGGGCGCTGGTCGTCACCGCGCATCCCGATGACGTCGACTTCGCCGCTGCCGGCACGGTCGCGACGCTCACTGCTGCCGGGGTGGAGGTCACCTACTGCCTGGTCACCGACGGCGACGCGGGCGGGTTCGACCTCACCATCCCTCGGCCGCAGATGGCCGAGATCCGGCGGGCCGAGCAGACCCGCGCTGCGAAGGAGGTCGGCGTGGAGTCGCTCTACTTCCTCGGCCACAGCGACGGGCGTGTCGTCGCCGACCTGAACTTGCGCCGAGACGTGAGCCGGGTGATTCGTCAGGTGCGTCCACAGGTCGTCATCTCGCAGTCACCCATCCGCGATCTCGCACGCGTCTACGGCAGCCACCCCGACCACCGCGCTGCCGGCGAGGCCACGATCGACGCGGTCTATCCCGACGCCCGCAACCCGTTCGCCCATCCCGAGCTCCTGCTGGAGGGCCTCGATCCTTGGGCGGTGCCGGAGGTGTGGGTGATGGTCGGTCCGATGCGGTCGACGTCACCGATCACGTCGAGCGCAAGCTCCGCGCGCTCATGTGCCACGAGAGCCAGCACGTCGATCCGGCGACCACCGAGGAGCGGGTACGGGCGTGGATGCAGCTCACCGCCTCGACGTTCGGGCTCGGCGAGGGGCGCTTCGCGGAAGCGTTCCAAGTCGTCGACACCCGCTAGCCTGCGCGCATCACTTGACCCGCAGGTCAAGACACCGGAAGGGATCGATCAACCATGGCCGAAGCCGTCATCGTCGCCACCGCCCGCAGCCCGATCGGGCGCGCCAACAAGGGTTCGCTCACGTCGCTGCGGCCCGACGACATGAGCACGCAGATCGTCAAGGCGTTGATGGAGAAGGTGCCCCAGGTCGGTCCGGGCGACGTCGACGACTTGATGATGGGCATCGGTCAGCCGGCGGGTGAGGGTGGCTTCAACATCGCCCGCGTCGTGTCGGTGCTCGCCGGGCTCGACGACGTCCCTGGCGTCACCGTCAACCGCTACTGCTCGTCGAGCCTGCAGACGATCCGCATGGCGTTCCACGCGATCAAGGCGGGGGAGGGCGACTGCTTCATCTCCGCCGGCGTCGAGACCGTCAGCCGTTACGCGGCCGGCGCGTCCGACACCGCGCCGAACCCGGTCTTCCAGGGCCCTGGCGAGCGGACGAAGGCTCGCGCGCAGGGCGGCCAGGGCACGTGGACCCCTCCCGAGGGCCTGCCCGACATCTACATCGCCATGGGCCAGACGGCCGAGAACGTGGTCGAGGCCGAGGGCGTGACCCGCGAGGAGATGGACCGCTTCGGCGTTCGCTCGCAGAACCTCGCCTGCGAGTTCATCGACAAGGGCTTCTTCGAGCGCGAGATCACGCCGCTCACGCTTCCCGACGGCACCGTGGTCGCGAAGGACGACGGTCCGCGCGCAGGCACGAACTACGAGACGGTCAGCCAGCTCAAGCCGGTGTTCCGCCCCGACGGCACGATCACCGCCGGCAACGCGTGCCCGCTCAACGACGGCGCAGCAGCCGTCATGGTGATGAGCGACACCAAGGCCAAGCAGCTCGGCATCACGCCGCTCGCCCGCATCGTGTCGACCGGCGTGTCGGGACTGAACCCCGAGATCATGGGGCTCGGCCCGATCGAGGCCTGCCGGCAGGCGCTGGCACGTGCCGGCATGACGATCGACCAGATCGACCTCGTCGAGATCAACGAGGCCTTCGCCGCGCAGGTCATCCCGTCGGCCAAGCACCTCGGCATCCCGATGGAGAAGCTCAACGTCCACGGTGGCGCGATCGCGCTCGGTCACCCGTTCGGCATGACCGGCGCGCGCATCATGACGACGCTGATCAACGGCCTGCAGTTCGAGGACAAGACCTACGGGCTCGAGAGCATGTGCGTCGGTGGCGGTCAGGGCATGGCCATGATCGTCGAACGGCTCAGCTGAGCGTCCCGGTCTCGGCCGGCAAAGGTGTCGGCACGACCGTCGGTCCTCGCCGGGCGACAGCGAGCACAGCGCAGACCAGCACCACCGCTCCCGCTGCCGTGAAGGCAGCCTCCGGTCCCCACCGTTCGTAGACGACCGGGCCCGCGAACGCCGACACGGCCGCGGCGAGCAGGTTCAGTGAACCTGCCAGACCCTGGGCTGCCGAGGCGCGGCCGTACGGCGCCGCGGCGGCGACGACGGCTTGCGAAGCGGGCACACCCATCGCCTGCACCGCACCTTCGACGAAGAAGCCGCACATGATGATGATCGGCACCGTGAGGAACCCGTAGAGCGCGGTCAGCGGTGCCACCAGCGCGATCGCGACGAGGCTCAGCCGGAAGGCCCCGCGACGATCGGCCAGCCGACCGCCGCGCGTCGCGAGCAGCGCGAAGGGGATGCCGTACATCGTGAAGCTGATCCCGATCAGGACGTTGCTCGCGCCCCGATCGGTCATGTACCGATCGAGGATCGCGTCGTACAGGCCGACCGGGAAGAACAGCGCGACGTTCAGCAGCACACCTGCCTGCATGTCGCGCAAGCGCAGCAGGTCGAGCCCGAGCCGATGGGCGCGCTCGGCGATCGGTGGCGCGGGCAGCGAGCGAGGCATCAGCAACAGACCGGCCGCCAGCGCGATCGCGCCGCACGCGAGGAACGGCCAGCGCACGCCGAAGGGCCCGACGAGGATGCCGCCGATGACCGGTCCGGTGACGAAGCCGGCGAGCTCGACACCGCCGAGCGTGCCCAGCCGCTCGGCGACGTTGTCGTCGGACATGCTGGCGGCGATGGCCCGGGCCGACGGGATGAACAGGCCGTTCGACATGCCCACCACGCCGCGGGCGAGGACGAAGCCCGCGAGCGACGACGACCCGGCGAACAACAAGCTGCCGACGACTGCGATCGCGAGCCCACCGAGCAGCAGCGCCTTCGAATGACCCCGGTCGGCGAGCGGTGCGAGCAGCAACTGGCTGACGAAGCCGACGACCATGCCCGATCCGGCGAT
>JBFWSW010000004.1:0-127468 GCA_050248155.1 Ilumatobacteraceae bacterium | reverse complement strand
TCGGCCACGGCTACCGCAACTTCAACAACTACCGACGCCGGCTACTGCTCGGCTGCGGCATTCAATGGGCTACCGTCCCCACCCGCAGAATCCGAGGCCGCCAACCAGCGTTCGCCGCGTAGAGCCAGATTCCAGGAGCCAGCTCCGCGTGAGCCGGCACGAGCGCGGAGCGTTTGTGCGCGAGAGGGAGCGTCCGGGGGCGGGCGGCGAGGGAGTGGGCGTCCGGGGGCGGGGGCAGGGTGGATGACGAGGCGACCGGGGACGTGCGCGAGCTCGGCAACTAGGGTGCCGCCCGATGGCGCGCACCCCCGACCTCGAGCGACGGCAGGAGCTGCTCGACCGGATCGTGCTGTACCTCGCCGAGCACGGGCTGGCCCAGGCGACGCTTCGCCCGATGGCCGCCGCGCTCGACGTCAGCATCAATCGGCTCGTCCATCACTTCGGCTCGAAGGACGAGCTGCTGACGAGCGCGCTCAACCGGGCGATCGAGCAGCAGATCGAGGTCCAGCAGCGGTGGATACGGCGCGAGCCCGGCCTCACGATGGTGCAGATCTACGCGAGGTGGTGGAAGTGGATGACATCGAGCCGGGCCAACCTCGCACTCGTCCGGCTCAACTACGAGGCGGCGGCGCTCGACACCAGCGTGACCGGGCTGGCCGGTGACGTGCGTGCCGACCAGATCGGGGTGTGGCGACACGACGTCGAGCTGCACCTGCGCCGCGAAGGTCTCGAACCCGAACGCGCCGCGCTCGAAGCATCGCTGCTCAAGGCCACCTTCTCCGGTCTCATCATGGATCTCCTGGCGACCGGCGACAAGCGCCGGCTCACCCCCGTGCTGCACGCATGGCTGGTTCGCGCGGAGCAGACGCTGGCCGCCGCTCGTTAGGCAGCAGCCGGACACCCGGGCCGCCGACCTAGGATTGTGCGCCTTGGAGATCCTGCAACCCCTCGCGCGCATCGACGCGATCGCCCACGAGCACGCCGCCGTGCCCGGCGGGCTGATGCCGGCCCTGCACTCCATCCAGCACGAGCTCGGCTACATCGATCCGGCCGCCGTGCCGGTGCTCGCCAAGGCCTTCAACCTGTCGGTCGCCGAGGTGCACGGCGTGATCTCGTTCTACGCCGACTTCCGCACTGCTCCGCCCGCCGGTCCGGTGGTCCAGGTCTGCCGGGCGGAGGCCTGCCAGGCTCGCGGTGCCGACGCGGTCGTGGCCCGCGCACGTCAGGCGGTCGAAGCCGGTGCCGCGGTCGAGCTCGCCGAGGTGTTCTGCCTCGGCAACTGCGCGCTCGGCCCGTCGGCGGCGACTCCGGGGATGGTGCACGGTCGGCTCGATCCCGACGGCGTCGCCGCGCTCATCGAACGCACTGCCGCACGCCCCGCCACAGTGTCGCAGTCACCAGCGACACACGTCGTCGGCGTCGACACGGTCACGGTGTACGTGCCCGCCGACGCGGCGGCCCGCTCGGCGGGCGCCGACGACACCGCCACAGCCCTCGCCGCGCACCCCGACGTCCGGGTCGTGCGCAACGGGTCGAGGGGGATGCTGTGGCTCGAGCCGATGATCGAGGTCGCGACGGCCGATGGCCGCATCGCCTACGGTCCGGTCGCCGCCACGGACGTCGAAGGTCTGCTCGCCAGCGGAGTGCTGACCGGTGGTGAACACCCGCTGCGTCTCGGGCCTGTCGACGAGCTGCCGTGGCTCGCGCGCCAGGACCGCGTGACGTTCCGCCGTGTCGGGCTCATCGACCCCCGCTCGACCGTCGAGTACGAGTCCACCGGCGGGCTGGCGGGCCTGCGCCGGGCGCTGTCGATGAGCCCCGCCGAGGTGGTGGCCGAGGTCACCGAGTCGGGGCTGCGCGGCCGCGGTGGCGCGGCGTTCCCGACGGGCATCAAGTGGAACACCGTCGCCCAGGCCCCGGGCATCGTCAAGTACATCGCCTGCAACGCCGACGAAGGTGACAGCGGCACGTTCGCCGACCGCATGCTCATCGAGGGCGACCCGCTGTCGCTCGTCGAGGGCATGGTGATCGCGGGCTACGCGGTCGGCGCGCACGAGGGCTTCGTCTACATCCGCTCCGAGTACCCGGATGCGATCGACACGCTGCGCGCCGCGATCGCAGCTGCCACCGAACACGGGTGGCTCGGCGACGACGTGCTCGGCAGCGGGTTCGCGTTCGACGTCCACGTCCGTGTCGGCGCCGGTGCGTACATCTGCGGCGAGGAGACCGCGATGCTCGACAGCCTCGAGGGCAAGCGCGGCATCGTGCGCGCCAAGCCTCCGCTGCCGGCCCTCGAGGGTCTCTTCGGCAAGCCAACCGTCGTCAACAACGTGCTCACCCTCGCATCGGTGCCGGCGATCCTGGCCCACGGCGCCGCGGCCTACGCCGCCCACGGCGTCGATCGCAGCCGCGGCACGCAGGTGTTCCAGCTGGCCGGCAACATCGCCCGCGGTGGCATCGTCGAGACCGGGTTCGGTGTCACCCTGCGCGAGCTGATCGACGACTTCGGCGGCGGCACGGCCAGTGGCCGGCCCGTCCGGGCGGTGCAGGTGGGAGGTCCGTTGGGCGCCTACCTCCCCTCGTCGATGTTCGACCTCCCGCTCGACTACGAGACCTATTCCGCCAACGGCGCGATGTTGGGGCACGGGGGCATCGTCGTGTTCGACGACACCGTCGACATGGCCGCCCAGGCACGGTTCGCGATGGAGTTCTGTGCGATCGAGTCGTGCGGCAAGTGCACGCCGTGCCGCATCGGTTCCACCAGGGGTGTCGAGCTCATCGACAAGATCTCAGCGGGTACCGACCGCGCCGCCAACCTCGAGGTCCTGCTCGACCTCTGCGAGGTGATGACCGATGGATCTCTCTGCGCGATGGGCGGGCTGACCCCCCAACCGGTCCGCAGCGCGCTGACGCACTTCCTCGACGACTTCGCCCCCGATGATGTGACCCCCGATCACGTGAGAGGAGCACCATGAGCCTGCTCGACGATCACGATCTCGGCACTCCCGCACCCGATCGCGCACAGCGCGACCCCTCGCCGCCCTCGGTCGAGCTCACCATCGACGGCCAGCCGATCGCCGTCGCCGAGGGCACATCGGTGATGCGGGCTGCGGCGCTTGCCGGCGTCGACATCCCCAAGCTCTGCGCCACCGACCGGCTCGACGCCTTCGGCTCGTGCCGCATGTGCCTCGTCGAGATCGACGGCCGCAAGGGCACTCCGGCGTCGTGCACCACACCGGTCGCCGCCGGCATGTCGGTCGTCACCCAGTCACCGAAGCTCGAGCGGCTCCGGCGCGGTGTGATGGAGCTGTACATCTCCGACCACCCGCTCGACTGCCTCACCTGTGCGGCGAACGGCGATTGCGAGCTGCAGGACACCGCGGGGCAGGTCGGCTTGCGCGAGGTGCGCTACGGCTATGCCGGCGACAACCACCTCGATCTGGCCGAGGACACGTCGAATCCGTACTTCACCTTCGACTCGTCGAAGTGCATCGTCTGCTCGCGCTGCGTGCGCGCCTGCGACGAGATCCAGGGCACCTTCGCGCTCACGATCGAGGGCCGGGGCTTCGGCTCGCGCGTCGCGGCCGGCGCGGGTGGCTCGTTCCTCGAGTCCGACTGCGTCTCGTGCGGTGCCTGCGTCCAGGTGTGCCCGACCGCGACCCTGACCGAGAAGTCGATCATCGAGATGGGCCAGCCGCGCCGATCGGTGCTCACGACCTGCGCGTACTGCGGGGTCGGCTGCTCGTTCGTGGCCGAGATGCAGGGAGAGACCGTCGTGCGCATGACGCCGTACAAGGACGGCGGCGCGAACGAAGGGCACTCGTGCGTCAAGGGCCGGTTCGCGTGGGGGTACGCCACGCATCCCGATCGCGTGCTCGATCCGATGATCCGCGACTCGATCGACGACGAGTGGCGCGTGGTCAGCTGGGACGAGGCGATCACGTACGCGGCGACCCGGCTGAAGGCGGTCCAGGCCGAACACGGTGCCCACGCCGTCGGCGGCATCACGTCGTCACGTTGCACCAACGAAGAGGTCTTCGCCGTGCAGCGCATGGTGCGCACCGCGTTCGGCAACAACAACGTCGACACCTGCGCGCGGGTGTGCCACTCGCCGACCGGTTTCGGCCTGAAGTCGACGTTCGGTACGTCGGCCGGCACGCAGGACTTCAAGTCCGTCGAGCACGCCGACGTCATCCTGCTCGTCGGCGCCAACCCGACCGACGCCCACCCGGTGTTCGCCTCGCGCATGAAGCGCCGGCTGCGCGACGGCGCGAAGCTCATCGTCGTCGACCCGCGCCGCATCGACCTCGTCCGCAGCCCGCACGTCGAAGCTGCCCACTTCTTGCAGCTGCTGCCCGGCACCAACGTCGCCATCGTGAACGCGCTCGCGCACGTCATCGTCACCGAAGACCTCGTCGATCACCGGTTCGTGGCCGAGCGCTGCGAGCCCGACGCGTTCGCACACTGGGCGGCGTTCGTCGCCCGCCCCGAGAACAGCCCCGAGGCCACAGAAGTGCACACCGGCGTGCCTGCGGCCGAGGTGCGTGAGGCCGCACGGCTGTACGCCACCGGTGGCAACGCAGCGATCTACTACGGCCTCGGCGTCACCGAGCACAGCCAGGGCTCGACGATGGTGATGGGGCTCGCCAACCTCGCGATGGCCACCGGCAACATCGGTCGTGACGGTGTCGGCGTGAACCCGATGCGCGGGCAGAACAACGTGCAGGGCTCGTGCGACATGGGTTCGTTCCCGCACGAGCTCTCGGGTTACCGGCACGTGTCGGACGATGCCACCCGGTCGATGTTCGAGACCATGTGGCACACCACCTTGCTCCCGACGCCCGGCCTGCGCATCCCCAACATGTTCGACGCGGCGATCGAGGGCACGTTCCGCGCAATGTTCGTGCAGGGCGAGGACATCGCCCAGTCCGACCCGAACACGCACCACGTCATGGCTGCCTTGCGCTCACTCGACCTGCTCATCGTGCAGGACCTGTTCGTCAACGAGACTGCCAAGCTCGCCCACGTGTTCCTGCCGGGCACCTCGTTCCTCGAGAAGGACGGCACGTTCACCAACGCCGAGCGGCGCATCAACCGCGTGCGGCCCGTGATGCGCCCACGCTGCGGCAAGCAGGAGTGGGAAGCCGTCGCCGAGCTGTCTGCAGCACTCGGCGCACCCATGCCGTATCGGTCGGCGAGCGAGATCATGGACGAGATCGCCGCGCTCACGCCGACCTTCGCCGGCGTCTCGTTCGCCAAGCTCGACGAGGTGGGCAGCGTGCAGTGGCCCTGCAACGATGCCAAGCCGCTCGGCACGCCGATCATGCACGAGCAGACGTTCGTGCGCGGGCTCGGCCACTTCGTCGAGACGCCGTACGTGCCGACCGACGAGCGCTCGACCCGGAAGTTCCCGCTGCTGCTCACCACGGGCCGGATCCTCAGCCAGTACAACGTCGGCGCGCAGACAAGGCGCACCCCGAACGTCGTCTGGCATCCCGAGGACGTGCTCGAGATCAACCCGGCCGACGCCGAGGAGCGGGGCATCTCCGACGGCGACGAGGTCACGCTGTCGAGCCGCATCGGCAACACCACGCTGCACGCCGAGCTCTCCGATCGCATGCCGAACGGCGTGGTGTACACGACGTTCCACTACCCGGTCAGCGGGGCCAACGTCGTCACGACCGAGCACTCCGATTGGGCGACCAACTGCCCGGAGTACAAGGTCACCGCGGTGCAGGTCAGCCCGGGCCGTACAGCGGCGACCGTCGAGGTCGATCACCCCGAGCACCGACTCGATGCCCTGGTGCGCATGGCCAACCAGATCGCGCGGCAGTTCGCGGCACAAGACGGCGACGCCGTCGCCAGCACGGCGGCGCACCTCGCAAGCTTCTGGGACAGCGACATGGTCACCGACCTCGCGACCGCAGTCCACCAGGGAACCGTCACCGTCGACGAGATCGTCGTCGCCGCGATCGATCGCATCGCCACCCCCGTCTGACGCGGATGTGACAAACGTCCGCAACGGAGATGTCACGCGCAGGACACACCCGTCGACTAGAACATGAACGGGACGGAGACTGCTGGCGACAGTCAGGCGGAGCATCGGTGACATCGAGGTGAACGGGAGCACCTCGTTTGAGTAGATCGCTACTCACGACACCCGCGTGTCTGGCGTGCACAGTGACGCACATGCACTCGAAAGGCGACGTGAGATGGGGATCATCAGAGGCTTCAAGGACGCACGGACCGTGCTGCGTTCTCCTCGCATCCAACTGCGCACCGACCAGCCGACGGTGGTCGTGATGCCTCGGCCCACCCTCACCGGGGGCGGCGACGCCCCGTCGCCCGATGCGCTCGAGCCGATCGAGGGCGTCACGCTCGACACCTACGCCGACATCGTGCGCGGCATCTCCGCGTACAACTACGACCAGTCGATGTTGCCGCCCATCGCCGCCCGCTACGGCATCGCCGGCGACGCCTGGCAGAGCGTCCACGACGGTTGGAACGCCCGGATCGTGGCCGATCCAGCCGTCGCTCGGCGGTTCAGCGACATCTACCACGGCGCCGCCTGAGCCGCGGGCTCAGCTCATCAGCTCCGCCAGCTCGGACCGGCCGTTGACCCCGAGCTTGGTGTACACGCGCTGCAGATGGTTCTCGACCGTGCGCGTCGACACGACCAGTTGGTCGGCGATCGCCCGACTGGTGAGGCCACGGGCGGCGAGCTCGGCGATCTCGCGTTCGCGGCCGGTCAGGGGAACCGGGACGTCGAAGGTCTGGAGGCCCGGTGTTCGGGCGCCCTCGCACGACGCCGCCAGGCGATGCGACAGGGTGGTCATGGCCGCGGCCCGGCGCCGATCACCCGCCGCGCCGTAACGATGGCCGGCGCTCGCCGCGGCTTCGGCGGCCGCCAGCAACGACCCCACCCCCTCGAGGTCGGAGGCGGCGGCGGCCAGCTCATCGGCGTCACCGCTCGCGAGCGCGAGCACGTGCGCGAGCCGGGCGTGGGCGAGCGGCGAGTCCGTCTGCTCGCGCAGCTCCCGGGCGCGGTCGGCCAGCTGCTCGGCAGCGCCGGCCCGACCAGCCTCGTGCAGCAACAGGACCTCTGACGCCACCAGCCCACGAGCAGCAGCGGCGACGACGGCCGACACCAGCAGCTCCCGAGCCTCGTGCGGCCTGCCCTGGGCCTGCAGGCACCAGGCCTCGGCGAGCGGGGTCTCGATGCCGAAGAACCCCGTGCCGTCCGGGACGGCGCGGACCTGATCGAGGTATCCGTCGGTCGGCTGGCCCAGCTGCGCCGCGCAGATCGCCGACAGCATCAGGGCGAGGCGGGCGCCGGCGCGGAAGTTGCCACGATCGGCAGCGGCGGCGGCGTCGTTGGCCCAGCGCGCGGCCGAGGCCGGTCGACCAGCGAACAGGTGCGCGCGAGCGAGGTTGATGGCGGTCCACGCCTCGTTCAAGGGCATCTGGATGCGCAGGAACTGATGGTGCGCCCCCTCCGCCGTCGTCACGGCCTGATCGAGCTCACCGAGCTCGGTGTGGGCGAAGATGCGGCAGATCTGGTGCACGATCGGGTGGAGCACGGCGCGAGGGTCGCGACGCAGCACCTGGCGGGCCTCGGCCTCGCGGCTCACGGCGAGGGCCTCGCGGGCACGACCGGTGCAGGTGAGTGCAACGCTGCGGGAGACAGCTGCGATCTCCTCCACCAGGTACGACTCGTCGACGATCCGGTCGTCGAGCGCGAGCGCTTCGACTGGCCGGTCCGAGAACGCGAGCACGTTCATCTCGGCAGAGGTGATCGCGTCGCGCAGCACCGGTGACGTCACGCGCTCGAGTGCCTGGTGCAAGATCGCGATCGCATCGTCGGGTGCATCGAGCCCCCACAGGTGGATGCGATGCGCGCTGGTCGCGTACAGCATCACCGTGAACTCGTCCGTGGCTTGCTGGAAGCCGATCTCGTGCTGGTCGCGGCTGGCTTCGTGCTCACCGAGCTCGTACAGCGCATCGCACAACAGCAGTCGTGCCTCGGCGTCGCTCTCATCGGCGGCGAGCGCGGCAGCGGCCAGCCGCTTGACGAGCCGGAAGTCCGGTGCCTGGCGAGCAAGGCGCGTCGCGCGCTGCAGCCGCTCCGGATCGGGCGAGACGCCGGCATCGAGCTCGAGCACGACCCGCGACATGTCGTCGTCGATCGTGCCCGGCATCGTGTCGCCCAGACGAACGAGGTGCTCGCGCAGCAGTCGCTGACGGGTGAGCCGGGTGATCCCTTCGGCGATCACCTCGGCGTAGAGCGGGTGAGACAGCCGCAGCCGCGCCCCGTCGTCGTCGACGGTGACATGTCCCGACCGCTCGAGCTGCTCGGCGGCCGGCAGCAGATGCGCGGGCAGCGCCGACAGGGGCACGGGTTGGCACAGGGCGAGCAGCTGCGCGAGCTCGGTGCTGTCGGCATCGAGAGCGCCGAGCCGACTCGACACCAGATCGTGCAGGCGCCGTCCTCGTGCGAGCGGTGCGACCAGAGAGAAGGCGTCACGCACCGGTCGGAGCGAGCCGGCGGCCACCGATGCAGCCACGAGCTCACGCACGTACAGCGGGTTGCCCTGCGAGACCGACCAGATCGCCTGTTCGGCCGCGCCCTCGAGCGGCCCGTCGAGGATCAGCTCGGCGAGCAGGCGCGCCCGATCACGGTCGAGCGCTTGCAGGTCCAGCCACAACGTCCGCTCGCTCTGCGCGAGCGAGCGCAACGCCTCCGGGAGCTGCAACCCCTGGCGGACCGTCGCGACGACGAACAGCCGATCGTTGGTGAGGAGCTGTGCGAGCAGGCCGGCGCTCGGCTCATCGAGGAAGTTCACGTCGTCGATCGAGAGCGCGGTTCGTGGCGAGGTGACGAGCGCTGCACGTGCCGCGGCCGCGAGCTGCAGCGTGCCGGGTTCGTCACCGCCGCCTGCGCCCAGCGCAGCGATGCCTGCGATCGACGCGAAGGGCACCTGCTGCAGCGACGCGGTGCACATCGCTCGCTTGACCGGAGCACCGTCACGAGCGATCCCGTCGAGGGCAGCTGCGGCCAGGTGCGACTTGCCGACGCCCGGTGCGCCGACCAGGACCACGAGGTCGATCGCTCGGCCCCGGTGCGCGTCGACGATCGTGCGCAGATCGTCGTCACGACCGACGAGCAGGCCAACGGTCAGCACGGCCGCATCACTCGACGGTGCCGTACGCACCGGCGTCACCGGTGGCACGCGCTGCCCGCACCGCCGCGATCGCGGCGCGCAGGTCGGCGACCAGAGCTTCGATGCGTCCTTCGTGCACGGCGTTGACGGTGAAGTGGAGTGACGGCGGGGGTCCCTGGCGGTCGACGTACCAACCTCGCCGCCAGAGCTCGCCGGCGACGGCGTACACGTCGATGTCCTCGGGATCGTTCGCGCGCACGGCCAGCAATGTTGCGTCCGGCGGCGCGAGCAGCTCGAGCCCGGCCGTCTCGTCGATGGCCCGAGCGAGCTGCTCACAGGCGCGACGGGCCGCGGCCGTGACCCGCCGGTAGCCCTCGTCACCGAGGAAGTGCAGCACGGCCCACGCCGCGGCCATCGACCCACCGCTCTTCGTGCCGAGCACCCCTGACGAGCCGTAGAGACCGCCCAGCCAGTTGTCGGTGACGTAGGTCTGGTAGCCCCGCAGCCGCTTGGTGCGATGCAGGATGACCGACGCGCCCTTCGCGGTGTAGCCGTACTTGTGCAGATCGACCGAGATGCTGGTGACTCCGTCGACCGAGAAGTTCCACGGTGGGACCGGGTGTCCGAGCCTGGCCAGGTAGGTGAGCGTGACGCCGCCCATGCATGCGTCGACGTGGCAGTTGATCTCGCGGGCAGCTGCCAGCGTGGCGATCTCGGCCACGGGATCGACCACACCCTGGGGGTACTGCGGCGCCGAGGCGACGAGCAGCACGGTGTCGTCGTCGGTCGCCGCCGCCATCGCATCGACGTCGGCTCGCCAGTCGTCTCGCACCGGGACGCGTCGGCTCTCGAGGCCGAAGTAGTGGCACCCCTTCTCGAACGCGGCGTGCGCGCTGGCCGGCAGCACGACGTTCGGGCGGGCGATGCCGCGCTCGGCGAGACCCCGCTCGCGTGCCGCTCTCACCGCGAGCAGGATGCTCTCGGTGCCGCCGCTCGTCATGAACCCGGCAGCATCCGGCCCCGCGTCGAGCCACTCGGCGACGATCGCGACGACATCTGCCTGCAACCGGCGAAGGCTGGGGAACGCGTCGGTGTTCAGCGCGTTCTCGGTGCTGAACCGGCGATACGCCTCCTCGGCGACGGCTTGCACCTCCGGCCCGGCGGTGTACGCCAGCGTGAACGCGCGGCCTTCTCGCCAGCGCACGTCGTGCTCGCGCATCTCTTCCAGACGGGCGAAGATCTCGTCACTCCGCATCCCGCCGGCCGGCAGCCCCATGGGCGGCAACGTACCAGTGACCGTGCAGGCCGGCCGTTATCGTCGCCGAGGTGAGTGTGGTCACCGCCGAAGAGGTCAACGAGTTCGTCCAGCGCGAGTATCCGAGCGCCGCCAGCAGCTGCGAGTCCGTCGGACCGGGTTGGGCAGTGGCGTGCTTCGACAGCTCCGAGGTGGGACTGCGTCCGGGCGGCATCATCAGCGGACCGACGGTGTTCGGCGTGTGCGACGCCGCCCTCTGGTACGCCTGCTTCACGGTGATCGGCATCGAGCCGATGGCGTTGACGAGCGAGCTCTCCATCCGCTTCCTCCGGCCGGCCCGCGGCCTGCACGTGCGCGCTCGTGCCGATCTGCACCACCCGGGGCGGCGCAGCATGATCGGCAGCGTCGTCGCGTGGACCGACGACATCGAGCGACCCGTCGCCGTCGCCCAGGGCACCTACGTCCGGCCCAGCTAACCGATACTCTCGTCGGCCATGCCCGACAAACCAGCCATCACCATCCCAGAGGGCGAAGCGCCCACCGACCTCGTCATCGAGGACGAGGTGGTGGGGGAGGGAGACGAAGCCGTCGTCGGCAAGCGGGTCGTCGTGCACTACGCCGGCGTCGCCTGGAGCACGGGTCGCGAGTTCGATGCCAGCTGGAACCGCGACGAGACCTTCGACTTCCGACTCGGCGCGCGCGAGGTGATCGAGGGCTGGGACCGCGGCGTCGCCGGCATGCGTGTCGGCGGCCGGCGGCGGCTCACCATCCCACCCGACATGGGATACGGCAGCAGGGGAGCGGGCGGTGTCATCAAGGGCGGCGAGACCCTGGTCTTCGTCGTCGACCTCGTCGCGGTCAAGTAGAGCGACGTGAGCCGGGCGCGGCGCAGCCACGAGCGGCGTGTCGCCGGAGGTGTGCGCCAGCTGCCGTGGCGCCAGCTCACCAACCCGCACAAGCCGGTCGAGGTGCTGTCGGCGGATCAGATCGCCGAGATCCACCGCGCATCGTTGCGCCTCCTCTCAGGCACCGGCATGCGCGTGCTCGATCCATCAGCGCGCGCGGTGCTCGAGCGCGGTGGATGCGTCGTCGACGACCTCATGGTGCGCTTCGATCCCGAGCTGATCGACGCAATGGTCGCCCTCGCGCCGCAGATCTTCACGTTGCGGGCTCGCAATCCCGAGCGATCACTGACGATCGGCGGCAACCACATCGCCTTCGGTTCGGTCGGCGGGCCGGCGTTCTGCCACGACCTCGACCGCGGGCGCCGGCCCGGGGGTGCCGCCGAGCAGGGCGACTACCTCCGTCTCATCCAGTCGATCGACATCATCCACCAGGAAGGTGGTGGACCGTTCGAGGCGATGGACCTGCCACCCGAGACGCGCCACCTCGACCTCAACCTCGCGCTCGTCCGCCTGCTCGACAAGAGCTGGCAGGGCATCGCGCTTGGACGAGACCGGGCAGCCGACTGCGTCGACATGGCCGCCATCGCGCTCGGCACCGATCGTGACGGCCTGGCCGCCGACCCGGCGATCCTCGCCATCGTCAACACCAACACGCCGCTCACACTCGACATCCCGATGGCCGAGGGACTCATCGAGCTCGCCGGCGCGGGGCAGGCAGTGTGCATCACGCCGTTCACGCTCGCGGGGGCGATGGCGCCGGCGACGCTGGCAGGAGCGCTCGTGCTGCAGAACGCCGAGGTGCTCGCGTGCGTGGCGCTCATCCAACTGGTGCGACCTGGCGCGCCGCTCGTGTACGGGTCGTTCACGTCGAACGTCGACATGCGCAGCGGGAGCCCTGCGTTCGGCACGCCCGAGTACACCAAGGCCGCGCAGGCGAGCGGGCAGCTGGCGCGGCACTACGGCCTACCGTTCCGCTCGTCGAACACCACCGCTTCGAACGCCGTCGACGCGCAGGCGACCTACGAGAGCGCGATGTCGCTGTGGGGTGCCGTGATGGGTGGCGCGAACCTCGTGAACCACGCCGCCGGATGGTTGGAGGGCGGGCTGACCGCGTCGTTCGAGAAGCTGGTCATCGACGCCGAGATGTTGCAGATGATCGCCGAGTACCTCCGCCCCATCGAGATCGACGACGACCAGCTCGCGCTCGACGCGATCGCCGAGGTGGGCCCGGGCGGTCACTTCTTCGCCTCGCCGCACACGATGCAGCGGTACGAGACCGCGTTCTACTCGCCGATGGTCAGCGACTGGCGCAACTACGAGACGTGGTCCGAAGCGGGAGCGGTGGACGCGACGGCACGGGCGAACGCGATCTGGAAGCAGTTGGTGGGGGAGTACGAGCAACCCCCGCTCGACCCGGCGATCGACGAGGCGTTGGTCGACTTCGTCGCCCGCCGCAAGGAGCAGCTCGCCCACACCACCATCGCGAAGATGGGCTGATCGGCCCATTTCGTGGGTGACCCCCGGTCGCTACGGTCGATCGGAGTGAACATCGACCTGTACATGACGCTGGCGGGGCTCATCGTCGGGTTCGTCATCGGTCTCACGGGCATGGGCGGGGGAGCGTTGATGACCCCGATCCTCGTGCTGCTGTTCGGGGTCAGCCCGGCCAGTGCCGTGTCGGCCGATGTGGTGACGTCGCTCGTGCTCAAGCCGTTCGGCGGCAGCGTCCACGTGAAGAGGCGGACAGTGAACTGGCGGTTGGTTCGCTGGCTGATGATCGGATCGATCCCGTGCGCGTTCGCAGGTGCGTACCTGCTCGACGAGATCATCGGCACCGAGAGCGCGGGAGCCATCAAGCAGATCCTGGGCTGGGTCTTGATCGTCGCGGCGGGGGCGATCGTGGCCAAGCTCGTGTTGCAGGCGCGGCGGCGGACCGCACCGAACACTCTGATGATGGATCCCGCGCTCGTGCGGCCCGTCCCCACCCTCGTCATCGGCGCAGTCGGCGGGCTGATCGTCGGCATGACGTCGGTGGGGTCGGGGTCGCTCATCATCGTGGCGCTGATGCTGCTGTACCCGAGGCTGTCGTCGAAGGAGATGGTCGGCACCGACCTCGTCCAGGCGATCCCGCTCGTCGGTTCGGCTGCGCTCGGTCACGTCATCTTCGGCAGCCTCGACGTGTCGATCATCACGAGTGTGCTGATCGGCGCGATCCCGGCCGTCGTGCTGGGAGCTCACTTCTCGTCGAGGGGAGCGGATCGCTACGTGCGGCCGGTCCTCGTCGCCGTCCTGACCGTGTCGGCGCTCGGCCTGCTCGACGTACCGGATGTCGCGCTGCTGGCCGTCATCGGCGTCGAACTCGTCGCCCTCGGCATCGTGTTCGCCCGGATGCGCCGCAACGATCGACACGCCGCACGGCGACGCCACCCGGTGCACCAACCTGCCATGGCGATGGTCCGGGCCGACTGCGCCTGAACCCGCCGGACGTTCCTCCTCAGCGGAGGATGTAGATTCCCGACCTCGGAGTGGACGCTGTCAGGGGGTCGAGGACGATGGTCGGTCGAAGCCGGGTCGTAACCCGTCGACGCATGATCGGTGGAGTCGGTGCAGCGCTCGGTGCCGCCGCGATCAGCACGGGCAGCAGGGTCAGTGCAGATCCCGGCGACGCCCTCGCACCCCGTCTGTCAGCGGCAGCCAGCCCAACTCGGACCCTCACGATCGGCGCAGCCGCCTTCGTGCCGATGGACCACGCGGACGCATCGACGGGCGTGCTGTCGATCACAGCGGGTGGTGGCCTCAGATGCGGTGTGGGCGCGCTGAACGCCGTCGCGGCCGCCGTCCAGCTTCCCGGAGGCTCCCGGATCTCGAAGGTCGAGTTCGTCTCGAACCCTGCTGGGAGCAACCCCACGGTCGCGTTCGCGTCGACGGATCTGTCCGGCCAGATGTCGACCATCGAGTCCGCCACCACGGCCCAGGTGAACGATGTGACGACCACGACCCTCACGGTCGACCATGTCGTCGACGCGTCGAAGGCCTACATGGTGTCGTTCACTGCACTGTACGGATCGATCACCCTGTTCGGTGTCAGGATCACCTACACCGATCCGACGGGCGGGTTCGTGCCCCTCGACCCGACGCCGCGGGTGTTCAACACCCGCGACAGCCAATCGCCCAAGCTCGCACCGGGGGAGGAGCGGATCGTGCCGTTGACGGTGCCCGGCGGCGCGACTGCCGTCCTCAACCTGACGATCACCGAGACCGACAGCCCCGGCGGGTACGTGGCCTGCTTCCCGGCTGACACGGCGTGGCCCGGCAACTCGAACATCAACTGGTTCGGCTCGAACCAGAACCTCGCCAACACGACGTTCTGCGCGACCGACGCGAGCGGGCAGATCCGGGTGCGAGGCGGCGGTGCCGGCGCCCACATCATCATCGACGTGATCGGCTACTTGAGCTGACGCCGCGCGCATGAAGCAGTCGACGGCCAAGGCGAGGCTGCCTCCTCGGTGGTTCGTCCGCACGTTCTGGTTCGCCCATCGCCGCGTCGTCAAGTGGACGCGGGCACGCATCGGTCTCTGGCGGCCGAAGAACCCGGACAGTTGGGGAGCGGCTCGGCTCACGACGACGGGACGCCGGACGGGCGCCCAGCGCAGCGTCATGATCGGCTACTTCGAGGACGGTCCGAACGTCGTGACGATGGCGATGAACGGGTGGAGCCCGGGGGAGCCGGCGTGGTGGCTCAACCTCCAGGCGCATCCGATCGCGACGCTTCAGCGCAAGGGCGCGCCGCCTGAAGCGGTCACAGCGCACGCCGCGACCGGCGAGGAGCGCGACCGATTGTGGGCGCGATGGTGCGAGATCGACAAGAAACTCGACGCGTATGCCGCACGTCGTCCGGCCGGCACGGCGGTGGTGGTGTTCGAGCCATCCGAACCGAACCCCACGTGAGAAGCGGCGCCCGATCGCTTCAAGCGCTGCTCACCACGATCGGCCTCATCGGCACGGCCGGTTGCGCCGAGGAAGTGGCCGAAGGCCCGCTCCCGACCTACCGACCGGCCGTCGAGCGGTCGTGGCCGGACATCCCACTCGGTGACCCGCCCACCACCATGTCGGGCGAGACGATCCTCTTCGTGATCACCGACGCCTGCGCTGTGACGCCGTGCGACGTCGTGCAGATCGCCGGCTCGAACTTCGCGCTCGGGCAGTGGCCACTCGCTGACGAGGTCGTGCCGAACCTCGGTCCGCTCGTGGCGACGGCAGCACGTGGAGCGTCCGCGCGCCAGACCTTCGGTGGGATGGACCTCATCGCGTACCGCCCTCGGCCGGAGGAGGTCTGGCAGGTAGCCATCGCCCAGTACGTGACCCTCGACCCGGCGCACCGACGGCGCATCTGCGCGGTCGTGCCGCCGGCGGCGAACGACATCGTCGACGACTGTACGCACGCGATGGAGCCGCTCGTCGACGACCGGGGCTTCGAGCAGCAGGTGGCGCAGGCGGCCGGATGTGCCGACCTCGTCGAGATCACGCACGACATCTACGGTTCAGTCGCCGAGGCAGGGTCACGAGCAGCGGCCGAGATCGAGTACGCCAGTGCCTTCGCCGACGCACGGTGGATCGAGATGCACTGCACCGGCTACCTCCCCGATGCGGTGACATCGATCGACGAAGCTGCCACCCGGTGACGCGACGTACGGGGCGGTTGCTACGGTCGTCCAAATGCGACCACAGCCGCTCATCTCCTGTGCTGACGTCGAGGCCAGCAGCCGGTGGTACCAAGAGCTGCTCGGATGCCGGAGCGAGCACGGCGGTCCGGAGTACGAGCGCCTCACGCACAACGGCGAGCTGATCCTGCAATTGCACCACTGGGACGTCGAGCACGACCACGGCCACATCGGCGACGTCGCGTCGAAGCCCTACGGCAACGGCGTGCTCCTGTGGTTCGAGACCGACGACTTCGACGCAGCGGTGGCGAGGGCCGAGGCACTCAGCGCAGAGGTCGTCATGCCCGTCCATCGCAACCCGCCAGAGGGGCAACCCGGGGGACCGGCGCACCGCGAGGTCTGGCTGCGCGACCTCGACGGCTACACCGTCGTGCTCGCCAGCCCCGACGGCGAGTCGCCCCTCTGACGCCAACTTCGGGGCTGAGAGGTCGCTGAGCAGCCCCGCAGCCCCGAAGTTCGGGGGACGGGCTTCGTCGAGACGTTCTGACATAACGACGATTATGGGCGTTGGTGTCCAGGTGAGCCTTCACGAGGAGGGGCCGATCCGACGGGCTGCGAGGGGTTCGGCGGCCTCGAGCAGCCAGCGCAGTGCCTCTCGCAGCTCGGCTGGGCTGAGCTCGTCGCCGGCGAGGTCGCGTCGCGTATCGGCGACCGCACAGGACAGCACGAACAGGTCGTCGTGCAGCCGATCCAGCTCGGTCCGGGCCATCACGAGCTCGCCTTCGCTGAGCGCCAACTCGTTCGCACGTTGCCTCGACACCCAGTCCCACTGGCGACACGCCTGCGAGCAGAACGCCCGCGGTCGCCCCGGACCCCGTCGAGCTGGGAGGACCGCGCGGCACCACCGGCAACGGGTCGTCGGGCCCTCGACTGCCCGCTCCTCTGACCCATGGTCCATTTTTGTCATGACGAAACTGTAGCGCTCGGACGCTCTGCTGGCCCATGCGCGACGATGACGACGATGCGCGCCGCAGGTTCCTTCGAGTTCGAGGTCCACGTCCGGCCGGGCTCGGCACGTGCCGCGATCGGTGGGCAGCACGACGGTCGCCTCGTCGTGCGCGTCACCGAGCCCGCACGCGACGGGCGCGCCAACGACGGTGTGCAGCGCGGCGTCGCCGAGGCGTTCTCGGTCTCGCGCCATGCGGTCGCCATCGTCAGCGGACCCACGTCGCGACGCAAACGCGTTCGCATCGAGGGCGATCCAGACGTGCTCGCTGCGCGTCTGCACGCGCTGTGCGCCGCCTGAGCTTCTTCAGACCGCGATGATGGTCGCAGCGGTGAGCAACCGCTCCGCCAGGACGCGGTCGCCTTCGACGTCGGCGAGCAGCTCGTCGACGGAGATGCGGCGTGCCACGGCACGGCAGTAGTCGACGACGTCGGCCACGACGGTGACCAACTCTGGTCCTCCGGCGCCGAGCTGCAGATCCCACACGCCGCCGCCCTCCCCCGTCAGCACGATCCTCGCCGTGCCGTCGGGCACGTGGTCCGAGACGACGTGGATCGCGAGGGGCAGGCTGTTCACCGAGGCGTCCGACATCGCCCGCACATCCGGCGGCGCGGGGGTCACGACGCCGGCACCGACGGCCCGACGGATGTCGTCCGCATGCGTCCAGACCTCGAACGAGCGAGCGACGAAGAACGAGCGGATCGAGAACGGCCACTGGTGGAAGGTGATCTCGCGCTCGAGATCGAGTGAATCGAGCTGAGGATCGATCCGGGCGATCACCTCTCGCCAAGCCTCGATCGTCGACTCGGGCGATCTCGTCAGCTCCTCAGCGATCTCCTGCTGTCCCAACCGCAGATGGTCCGTCTCGAACTCGTCAGCCGGCCCGTCGGCGAAGCCGAGTGCGCGCTCCATGTACCGCTCGATCTGCAGCAGGTGGGCGACGAGGCCGTGCAAGGTCCACTGGTAGGGCAGCGCCGGCAGCTGCCACTGCTCCCCCACCACTGCGCGAACGACGTCGTCGAAGGCCGCGACCTGGTGACGGTACGCCTCGATCGGGTTCGACGGTGCGGGTCGACGTTGCTCGACCTGGCGCGCAGCACCGAGGATGCTGCCGCGCAGGCCGGACGGTGGCGTCATCGCGTCGTCGGCAGCCAGTGCTGCGACGGCGGCACGGAGCCGGTCAGCCGTCCCGCGAAGGGCGGGATCGGACTCGAGCGCGGCGTCGACGATGGCGCGCTCGTCCGGATCGAGCGCATCGATCGCCCACGCGCCAAGGAGGTCGTCGTGCTCCGTGCTCATGTCCGGTCCGCCGTGTCGTCGTCGTGGAGGTGTGCGGCCAGTCGCCCCAGGGCCAGCCGCAGCCGCGACTTCGCGGTCCCCTCTGCCACACCTGTTGCAACTGCAACTTCTCGGAAAGTGAGCCCCTCGAAGTACGCCAGCTCGATCGCCCGCCGTTGCTCTGCCGGCAAGAGCTCCACGGCCGCGCGCACCCGCTCCGAGGCGATCATCGCCATCGCGGCCTCGTCGACGTCGGGCGTCGATGCGGGTGCCTGCCGCGCGACTCGCTCCTCACGACGCTCGCTCCGCGTGCGACCGCGGAGCATGTCGATCGATCGGCGCCGCGCCATGATCGCGAGGAACGTTCGGAGCGTCCCGCGATGCGGATCGAACGAGTCGGGACGTTCCCACAGGCGCAGGAAGACCTGCTGGGTGATGTCGGCGGCCGAGGTGGCGCCGAGCAGCCGGTTGGCGATGCCGTACACGAGCGACGAGTACTGGTCGTAGATCGCGGCGAGAGCGCGGTCGTCTCCCGCCGCGAGGCGGGCCATCATCCCCTGTTCCCAGGCGACCGACGGGTCGGACACGTGGCGAGGATAGAGCTCGTGTGGGCATGCCGGTGCAAGGCCAGCGATCATCGCTCGTGGTTCGTCACCGACGATCTGGGCGGATCATCGCGATTCGATGCCACCCGTCACCGATCGGTCAGTGCGCCTGCATCGCGCCACGCCGACTCGATTCGGTCGAGCCGATGGGTGGCGTCGGCCCGCAGCGCGTCGGCGACGCCGGTGACGAGCACGTTCATCAGCGCGAGCGTTCCGACGTGACTGTCGAAGGTGCCGGCTCCTGCTGCTGCGACCACCAGCGTGCACGCAGCGACCTCGGCGAGCGGTGACAGCACGCTGTCAGCCATGGCGAGCGTCCACACGTCGCGGCTCGCTGCGTCTCGCGCGGCCTCGACGACCCACCGGTCGTACCGTCGCAGGTCGACCGTCACGAGCGCATCGGTCGGTCGCAACAGCGCGATGCACCGGCGTACGGCCACCTCGTTGCCGTCGAGCAGCCGCACGTCGTCACGGAGTGACGCCAGGTCGCCGACGAACTGCGCCGCGACCCCGGTCGAGGCGTCGCCGGAGAGCACGAAGATCCGGGCCGCCGGATCGGAGAGGTGCTCGACCGCTGTCGCCAGCGCGGCGGGATCGAGCGCCTCGAGCGTGGCCTGGACGTTGGTCAGCTCGAGCTGCAGGTGGCGGGCCACCAGGTCGTTCCCCACCGGTTCGCGGATGCGCTCGGCCGCCGGCCGAAGCTGGCTGGCGAGGTCGTGCTGGACCGATGCCTGCAGCGCGGTGAACCCTTCGTAGCCGAGCTTGGTCGCCAACCGCACGACGGTCGCGGCCCCCGCCTCCGCCGCCGCTGCCAGGTCGGCCACGGTTCCGAACGCCACGAGCGACGGCTGTCCGAGGACGACCTCCGCGACCCGACGCTCGGCGTTGGTCAACGAGGCGCCCGACTTCCCGATCCGCTCAGCCGTCTCCACAGTTGGCCAGTGTAGGTGCCGAAGCACCGCTCAGATCCTGGACTTGGTGTCGTCTGTTCCAATCGAGATACAATTCGGAACGTGAGTTCCAGTCTGTACGAAGCCGTCCACACCTCCCCCGCCGTCGTCCGCTTCGACGGGACCTTCGACGCGTCGGTGCCAGCCGCCACCTCCGCGGACGAACTGCTGCGGGCGGCCGGCCACGCAGGCCGGCTCCTCCCGGCCGCCGTGCACGACTCGCTCGTCGACTTCGCCGACGCACCGCACCCGAGCGGCGCGCTCATCATCACGGGCTGCCCGATCGGGGACGTGCCATCGACCCCCTCGACTCCGACCTCGCCGACCACGAAGGACACGACGAGCGAGCTCACCCTGCTGACGATCGCCCGTCGACTCGGCCAACCGGTCGGATACCTGCCCGAGCACGGCGGCGACGTCGTCCAGAACATCGTGCCCGTGCGCACCACGTCACATCGCCAGGTCTCGACCTCGTCGAAGGTCGAGTTGATGTTCCACACGGAAGCTGCCTTCCACCCGCACCGTCCTCGCTACCTGCTGCTGCTCTGCCTCCGCGGTGACCCTGCCGCAGCGACCACGCTGTCCTCCGTCCACGACGTGCTCCCCCACCTCTCCGACCGCGTGCGCGACGTGCTGTTCGAAGCCCGCTTCCGCACCGCCGTCGACGAGAGCTACCTCGGCGGGCGCCAGAACGTCCTCGGCGCGCCGATGCCGGTGCTGAGCGGCGACCACGATCGACCATCGATGGTGTTCGACGCGGACCTCATGGTCGGCACCGACACCGAAGCCGACCACGCGCTCCAGACGCTCGCAAGGGCGGTTGCAGATGCGCACACCTCCGTCGTGCTCGAGGCCGGCGACCTGCTCGTCGTCGACAACACCGTCGCTGTGCACGGGCGGTCGCCGTTCCTGCCCCGCTTCGACGGCACCGACCGCTGGCTGCAGCGGACCTTCGTCGTGAGCGACCTGCTGCCGAGCGCTGCGGAGCGCACCGGCCGGGTCGTCACGACCCGCTTCGGAGCCTGATCACCGCACCCGCCCCGGAATCCACCCGAGGGTTGACCGGTCCCCCGGGTACGCGCTCGACACTCGGGTGAGACGCTCGACCCTCGGATGGTTCCCGGGGACTCGGATGATCCCTGGACTCGGGTGGTCTGGGGGGCTCGGGTCAGGGGGACGGGTGGTCCGGAGGGGTGACCGGGGCGACCGGGGCGAGGTCGGGGGCGAGGGTGCCTTCGATGACGACGGGCATGCCGTCGAGGGCGACCGTGCAGCCGCGCATCGGCAGGTCGAAGTGGCCGGCGGTGAACCGTCCTGCGTTCTCGTTCGCGCCCGTGGAGTACAGGAAGTTGCCGGCGAACGCCCGCGCCTCTGTGCCCCACAGCTCGCGGGTGTCGTAGAGCGCGATCGACTCCCATCGCGCTGCGGGGTTCATCCCCCAACCGACGTGGCTCGTCGCGTACGACTCACGGTCGCCGAACGCGGCCAGGTAGGTGCGGAACAGCTGCGCGTCCACCCCCTTGCCGCTGATGTCGACGATGTGGTCGTCGGCGATCGTCAGCGTCACGGGCGTCTCGACGTAGCGGTTGAAGGTGAGGTTCAGGTCGCCGGGAGCGAGCACGACGCGACCCGTCACCGACCCGCGCGCCGGGAACGCGAGCACGAGTCCACCGGGCCAGTGGGCGATCGAGCCCGGTCCCGAGGTCACCCCAGTCGACCCGGCGGTCATCGCGCCAGCGAGGCGCACGTTCAGCTCGGTGCCGGCGGCCGAGGTGACCTCCATCAGCGCAGCGGCACGCAGCCGTTCGTGACCGAGATCGACCCGGCGCGGCAGGTCGTCATCCCAACCCAGACGGTCGAAGGTGTCGGGATGCTCGTTGGAGATCATCAGCACGCGCGCTCCCCCGCCGAGGATGTCGCCGAGCTCGGGTGCGTGCAGCAACCCCTCCACGGTGCAGTCGATCACGAGACCTGCAGAACGGAGGGCTGCCACCACCGATGAGTTGCCGCCGATCGCCTGTGATGCTCCGGTCGACCGGATGGGAACCGGATGCACGCTCGCCGGCGTCGGCACCACCACATCGAAGACGCGCGCGCCGAGTGACTGCGCGGCCAGGCGGGCCGTGTCGACGAGGACCGATCGGCTCTGCGTCTCGCTGAGCACAGCCACGATCTCGCCCTCGACCAGGCCGCATCGGGCGAAGTGATCGGCAAAGGCGCGCAGGTATCGCCACTCGGTCATGTGCTGCTCCGTTCGTGCGCTTCGGCTCGGGCGACGTGCTGGAGGATCGCGTCGTTGACGGCCTCGGGTGCCTCGACGTTCAGCAGGTGTCCTGCGCCCTCGATGACCGAGAGCCTGGCGCCGGTCACCAGGTCGGCGACCGCCATCGCGTACGCCGGAGGTGTCTCGTCATCGAGCTCGCCGACGAGGCACAGCGTCGGCGCGGTGACCGTGGGCAGGACAGTACGGCTGTCGTGGTCGACGAGGCAGTCGATCGATCGCCGGAGGGCACCGCTCGAGATCCGCGCCATCGCGGCGATCTGACCGGCCAGCGCGTCGGGCGTGATCCCCGGTCCGGCAAGGGCGCGCAGGACCCGTTCGGCGATGTCGGCCGGCTCGAGACCCTCGTCGAGCGGGGCGAGCCGAGCCGCTCGCCACTCGTCCGGCCGCGTGCCGTCGAGCCCGAACTTCGGCGAGGTCGACAGCAGCGTGAGCGACCTGACCATCGCGGGGTGCCGCGCGGCGGCGTACTGCGCGATCATCCCGCCGAAGGAGATGCCGACGAGGTGCACCCGCTCTGCACCGAGCTCGGAGACGATCCCCGCGACGGCGTCGGCCAGCGCGTCGAAGGACATCGGACCTTCCAGCGGCGGCGACGCGCCGTACCCGGGCAGATCCCACGCGACGACTCGGTGCGCGAGCGACAGGCCGTCGAGCTGTGGCTCCCACGAGATGCGACTGCCGCCGAGCCCGTGGAGCAGCAGGATCGGATCGTCACCGGCGCCGTTCTCGCGCCACGCGAACCGAGCGCCGTTCACGTCACGGGGTGCGGACATCGCCGTCATCGTACTCGCGCCGCGCCCTGCGTCAACAGTGTTGACAACGTCGTTGACTTCCGCGCTCGGATGGAGGACGATGCAGAGATGCGCGATCTCCCACCGCCCGGCACCGCAGCCTTCCGTGATCACGTCGTCGGTCTCGTCAGGGCACTCGGCCCCGCGATCCGTGAGCGTGCCGTGGTGCACGACCGTGAGGCATCGTTCCCCTTCGACAACTTCGCCGACTTCCGCGACGCGGGCCTCCTCGCGGTGTGCGTCCCACGTGAGCACGGCGGTCTGGGCGCGACCTACGCCGACTACGTGCGCGTCAGCGAGGAGGTGGGCCGGTACTGCGGTGCCACGGCGCTCACCTTCAACATGCACAACGCGACGATGCTGTGGTGCGGCGAGGTGGCCGACCTGCTCGACCTCGACGCGGCCGACCGCGATCACCACGACGAGATCCGTGCGGCGATGTACCGAGGTGTCGTCGAGCGCGGCGACATCCACAGCCAGCCGTTCTCGGAGGGCCTCGCTCCCGGCGCGACCTCGGGCGTGTCGACTCGCGCTGTGCCGGTCGAAGGCGGCTGGATGGTGACCGGGCGGAAGATCTTCGCGTCGCTCAGCGGCGCCGCAACCTTCTACAACGTGACCTGCCAGGAGCCCGGGTCCGACGAGATCCGCCTCCTCGGTGTCCCGGCCGACGCAGCAGGCGTCGAGATCGTCGACGACTGGGATCCGCTCGGCATGCGGGGCACGGTGTCACGCACCCTGCTGATGCGCGATGCGTTCGTCCCTGCGGCGAACGAGTGGATGCCCGAGGGTGCGTACAACCAGGCCGCGCTGCGGTACCCATGGCTCTTCCTGTCCCTCTGCCCGAGCTACCTCGGCCTGACCGGCGGCATCCTCGACACCACCGCGGCGTACCTGCGTGGCGAGCTGCCGGGACAGGCCGCCGGCGCACGCCGCGACCACCCGGTGAAGCAGCTCGGGTGGGCGCAGATGCAGCTGCGGCGCGAGCAGTCGCGTGCCCTGCTCTACGCCGCCGTCGACAACGCCACGATCGATCCGACGGAGGACGACCTCATCACCGGCTGGGCGGCCGCGACCACCGTCATGGAGCACGCAGCGGAGGTCGCGTCGCTCGCGATCCGCGTGTGCGGCGGCCAGTCGATGCTGAAGACGCTCCCGCTCGAGCGGATGTACCGCGACGCCCGGCTGGGCAGCACGATGCTGCCGTGGAGCGCCGAGGTGTGCCTCGAACGCCTCGGTCGCGCTCGCCTGTACGACGAGTCGCCATCGTGAGCCCTGCCGTGCGCGCCCCGCTGAGCCGCACGGCGATCGTCGACGCGACGATCGAGCTGATCGGCACGTCGGGCGCCGACGCGTTCACGATGCGACGCCTCGGCGAGCTGCTGCACGCCGACGCCACCGCTGTGTACCGCCACTTCCGCGACAAGGGCGAGCTGCTTCGCGCCGTCGGCGATCGGCTGCTGGGCGATGCCACCACGGACATCGATCGCGATGCCGACTGGCGTGTCGTCGTCGTCACCGTCTGCTCGCGGGTGCGTGGGGCGCTGCTGCAGCACCCGCACCTCGCTGCCTCGGTGCGCGACGCTCCCCCGCTCGCCGACGCCGAGTTCGCGATCACCGAGGCGTTGCTGCAGCAGTTCCTCCGCGCCGACCTGGCACCGCGCGCGGCAGCGCTCGCCTACCACAGCGTGATCGAGTTGACGGTCGGCTCGGCGACGATCGACGCCGCCGTGCATGCGCTGGAGCCAGCCGAGCGCCAGGCTCGATACCAGGAGTGGCGCACTGCGTATGCGGCGCTGCCGTCGAGCTTCCCGGCTTCTCGCCGAGTGGCGTCACACCTCTACCGAGGGTCGGCCGAGGATCGCTTCGTCGCCGCACTCGAGCGCTTGCTCGACGGCATCGTGCCGTCGTCCTGATCCGGCCATACTGGCCCGATGCAGCTCCCCCCGCCCCCGTCGTGCGCCTTCGCCAGCGACAACGCCGCCGGAGCGCACCCGCTCGTGATGGAAGCACTCGTGGACGCGAACCGTGGACACGCGCTCGCCTACGGCGACGACACGTGGACCGCCGAGGCGGAGAGCCGCTTCCGTGACCTGTTCGGCCCGAGCGCGACGACCCTCCTCGTGTGGAACGGCACCGGCGCCAACGTGCTCGCTCTGGCGGCGATGGCCCGACCGGCCGACGCCGTCGTGTGCTCGAACTGGGCCCACATCGCCGTCGACGAGACCGGGGCACCGGAGCGGATCGTCGGCTCGAAGCTCATCACGCTGACGTGCGACGACGGCAAGCTCGTCCCCGAGCAGCTCGACTCGCTCACGCACCTCGTCGGCGTGCAGCACCACGCGCAACCGGGCGTGCTGTCGATCACGCAGAGCACCGAGCTCGGCACCGTGTACTCGGCCGACGAGATCGCTGCGCTCTGCGACGCAGCTCACCGCATGGGCATGACCGTGCACCTCGATGGCGCTCGCATCGCGAACGCCACCGCCGCGCTCGGCGGCTCGGTCGACGCGCTGCGGGCGTTCACCGTCGATGCAGGCGTCGATGTCGTCAGCTTCGGTGGCACCAAGGCAGGCATGGCGTTCGGCGAGGCCGTTGTGTTCCTGAGCCCCACGCTCGCAGCGCGCGCCCACTTCGTCCGCAAGATGGTCACCCAGCTCCCCTCGAAGATGCGGTTCGTCGCCGCGCAGTTCAACGCCTTGTTGCACGACGACCTCTGGATCCGCCTCGCGACCCATGCCAACGAGATGGCCATGCGCCTCCACGACGCCACCGCCCACCTCCCGGGCGTCGAGTACGCGGGATCGCCCGCGGTGAACAGCGTCTTCCCCGTCCTGCCGCCGCACGTCGTCGAACCGCTTCGCGAGTGGTGCTTCTTCTGGGACTGGGACACGCACCGCGAAGATGGCCGCTACCAGGTGCGATGGATGACCTCGTGGGACACCACTCCGGTCGACGTGCAGCGTTTCGCCGCCGGCGTCGCGGCCGCCGTGACGTCCGGACGGCGGTCCGCGATTTGATTGCTGCCTACAATTGACTCGCCAGTCAATTCCTTCTACTGTGTGCTCGAGCCGCCGCTGATCGAGCCCGTGAGGGACCTCTGAGGGGAGGGGTCGGGGGCGGTGGATCGACAGTCTCTGGACAGAGGGGGTTCCATGGCCGCGGTAGAGGCGCTCTTCCACCGGCAACTGACCGACGATCGCTGGATGGATGCCGCGGCCTGCAAGGGCTTGACGCACCTGTTCTTCCCCTCCCCTGCCGAACGACCACAGGCCCGAGAGCGACGCGAGGCCACCGCTCGCGCCATCTGCGGGTCGTGCCCGGCGGTGGACACCTGCCGCGAGTTCGCCCGCACCAACCACGAGTACGGGTTCTGGGGCGCCGAGAGCGAGGACGAGCGTCACGAGGCGGGCTTCCGCCTGATCGCGCCGATCGGCGTGCGGGCGCGCGACGCCAGCTGACCCATCGCGTCCCGCACGCCCGCCTCTACGCTCGTGGCCATGCAGGGCCCCGACGTCCACCGGCGGGCCGTCCACGCCGCGTGGGAGGCCTATCACGACGCTCGGACGATCGTCGGGCTCGACGAGGTCAGCGCGAACGTGTCGACGAACCGCGTGTACCGCGTGCACCTCGACGATCGGAGCACCTTCGTCTGCAAGGTGTCGTCCTACGGGTCGTACTTCTTGTTCCTCGAGGACCACGAGCGGCTCCGCCAGTGCGCCTCGCTCCTCGACGGCACGCGCTTTGCCGGGATGTTGGCCGACGTGTGGCTGCGCCCCGACCTCGACGACGGTGGTCATCAGCAGATCTTCACGTGGTACGACCGCACGATGTGGGCCGTGTTCTACGACGACGTGCCGAGAGGTGAGGCGCTCCCCCGGGTGCTCGACGTCGGCCTCGTCGAGAACCTCGGCCGCGAGCTCGCCGAGTTCCACCTCGCCTGCACGGAACTGGCCCGCCACATCCCCGGCAGCTCGAAGACGATCAAGAGCGATGCGATCCACCTGCTCGACCTGCTCGAGAGCCCGTTCGCGCCACGCAACTTCGACCTGCCCCCGGAGGCGATCGGCCTCTTGTGGAGGCACACGCACGAGTTCCTCGAGCGACTCGTCGAGCTCGGCTACGACGAGTGGGACAAGATCCCCGTGCTCATCGACTGGAACCTCGGCAACTTCTCCATCACGCCGGCGCCCAACGGCTTCCGCCTGTTCAGCCGATGGGACTACGACTGGTTCCGCATCGAGCCACGGCTGCTCGACTTCTACTTCCTGTCCCGCGTCTCGAGCCGCACCGGCGACCGCACTCGCTTCACCTACGGCGCGCACACGCTCATCGAGCCGACGTTCCTCGCCCTCGTGCAGGCGTACCGGCAGGTGTTCCCCCTGTCGCGGGACGAGCTCCGGTTCCTCCCCGAGGTGTACCGCTTCTTCATCCTGAACTACGTCGTGCGCGAGGGCGCGCGGTTCTTCCGCCCCGATCTGTGCACGACGTTCCGCCGCGATGCCGTCCGCACCTACCTACCGGCCTTCGACCAGCTCGACTTCTCGCCGCTCTTCGACCTGCCATGACCTCCACACCGGAAAACTCAACGTTCGCCGTCTGCGTGATCGGCAGCGCCAACCTCGACCTTGTCGCCACCACGAGCCGCCTGCCGGCGCCCGGCGAGACCGTGCTCGGCCGCGACTTCGCCGAGCACGCCGGCGGCAAGGGGCTGAACCAGGCGGTGGCAGCGGCACGGGCCGGCGCGCGCACGGCCTTCGTGTCGGCGGTCGGTGGCGACAACGCCGGCGCGGTCCTGCTCGACGTGATGCACCACGACGGCATCGACACGACCTTCGTCCCTCGCCGCGACGGCGTGCCGACCGGTCGAGCCCTCATCGGAGTCGCCGACGACGGCGAGAACTCGATCATCGTGGTGCCCGGAGCGAACGCGACGGTCGCTGTCGAAGCCCTGCCCCCGTGTCGTGTCGCCCTCGCGCAGCTCGAGGTGCCCCTCGACGCGATCACCAGCGCGTTCCGCCTCGCTCGTGATGCCGGCGCGATCACGGTCCTCAATCCGGCGCCCGCGCAGCCGCTCGACCGCTCGCTGCTCGAGCTCTGCGACGTCGTCGTGCCCAACGAGCACGAGGCCGAGCTCCTCGGCGGCGCTGCAGCCCTGCTCGACCTCGGCGCGCGCGCCATCGTCACCACTCGCGGCGCCGACGGGGCGAGGCTCACCACCCGCGCCGGTACCGTGCCGATCGCACCGTTCCGCGTCGACGCGCGCGACACCACCGCGGCCGGCGACACCTTCTGTGGAGCGCTGTGCGCCCGCCTCGCAGCCGGCGAGCCGATCGAGGAGGCGTTGCGCTTCGCATCTGCTGCCGCGGCGATCAGCACGACGCGCGCCGGCGCAGTGCCCTCCGTGCCGGTGATCGGCGAAGTGCTCGCGTTGCTCGACGCGAGCACGTTCAGCGACGAAGCGTGACCGCCGCCCAACCATCGAGCTGATCGACGCGCTCGACCCGGAGCGGAGCGAGCGCACGGACGACGTGGTCGAATCGTCCGGCGAGGACGCCGCTGATCACCAACGCGCCGTCGGGAGCGACGAGGCGGAGGAGATGGGAGGACAGCTCGATCAGCGTCGGCGCCAAGATGTTCGCGACGACCAGGTCGACGGCCTCGTCGACGTCGTCGAGTGGGGCCGTCGACGCCACCACTCGATCGCCGACGCCGTTCCGCAACGCGTTCTCGAGTGTGCTCGGGACCGCAGCGGGTGAGATGTCGACGCCCGTCGCGATCCGCGCTCCGAGCATGGCGGCGGCCACCGCGAGCACACCCGAGCCACAGCCGACGTCGAGCACCGTGGCGCCGGGGTGCAGCACTCGGCGCATCGCGCGCAGCGAGAGCACCGTGGTCGGGTGATCGCCCGCGCCGAAGGTGACACCCGGGTCGATGTGCACGGCGACGACGCCGTCGGCCAGCTGTGGTACCGGCTGCCACGCGGGGACGACCACCAGATCGTCGTCGACCCATGTGGCGGTGGCGAACGACCGCCACGTGTCGGCGACGGACTCGTCGACGGTCTCGAAGCGCCACGAGACGCGCCGACCGGCGAACGCCGGGCCCACGGCGTGCTCGACGGATGCTCTGTCGTCGCCAAGTGCGGTCCACAGCTCGATCTCGTCGCGGTCGCCGCGCTCTTCGACCGCGGCTGCACCGAGCGACCACAGCACGTCACTCGCGACCTCCACCTCGGCCCTCGCGACCGTGACGACGAGGGCCAGCATCAGTCGATGCGGCGGAGCTCGGCGCGATACCTGCGCGCGCGGGCCCGGTAGCTGGCAACGCCTTCCGTGATCGATTCGGCGCGCGCCTTGCCGGGCTTGATGACCGCCGGCACGCCCGCGGCGATCGCGCCCGACGGCACGTCCGTGTCGTTCAACAGGACGGCGTTCGCGGCCACGATGGCTCCGGTGTGCACGACCACGCGATGCAACACGATCGAGCCGCTGCCGACGAGCACGCCTGACTCGATGACGCACCCTTCGAGGTGCACCATGTGCCCGACCACGCAGTCGTCACCCACCATGGTCGGATGCTCGAGCGTGGTGTGGACCACGCAGTTGTCCTGGATGGAGGTGCGCGCCCCGACCGTGATCGAACCGTCGTCGCCGCGCAGCACGGCACCCGGCCAGATGGAGCTCTCGGCGCCGATGCTGACCTGACCGATGATCACCGCGTCGGGATGGACGTACGCGTCGGGGTGGATCTTCGGTTCGTGTTCGCCGAGTGCATAGAGGGGCACCGGGTCACGGTATCGCCCCGACCTGATCGTGCAGAAGACAGGTCGCTGCGGATACCGTGGTGGCCCATGTCCCGACGGATCGACATCGAACTCACCAGCGCGCGCCCGGACGGCTCGTTCACGTGGCGCGCCGCGGGAGCTCGCGAACCGAAGGGCGTGGTCGACGGCTCGGTGCTGCCCGCGGGATCGAAGCCGGGCAGCGTCCTGCGCGCCGAAGCGGAGTTCGAGCTCGACGGCATCACCATCCTGTCCGCGGTCGACCCGAAGGGACGTTCCGAGAAGAGTGGCTTGCTCGAGCTCAAGCCCAGCGCGACGCCGTTCGAGGCCGTCACCCAACAGCTCGCTCGCCGCGAGCGCGGCGACCGGGGCGATCGTCGAGATCGCCCTCGCGGCGACCGCCCCCGCACCGACCGCCCCCGCACCGACCGCCCCCGCTCGGACCGTGGCGACCGGCCCCGCGGCGATCGGCCACCGTCCGGCCGTCCGGGCGACGACCGCGACCGCACCGGCTCGCACCGACGACCGCCCCGCGAGGGCGACGCCGCCGAACGGCGTGGCCCGCGGCCCGAGCGCCGCCAGCGCCCCCAGTTCACGCCACCGCCCGAGCTCCCGCAGCGACCCAAGGCAAAGCGCCTCAAGCCGGGCCGAGCCCACCGCAACCACGTGCTCGCCGAGCTCCCCGAGGAGCAACGCGCCGTCGCCGAGCGCGCGCTGCAAGGCGGCATCCCTGCCGTGCGACAAGCAGTCGCCGAGCAGAACGCCCGCTTGAAGTCCGAGGGCAAGGACGAGATCCCGGCCGCGGGCCTCGTGTCGCTCGCCGAGCAGCTGCTGCCCAAGCTGCGCGTCGCCGAGTGGCTCGACCGCGCTGACGCCGCCAAGGCGGACATCGACGATCTCGATCTGCGCGACCTCCGCAGCGTGGTCGCCGCCGGCGACGATCCGATGGTTGCGAGGGACGAGAGCACTCGGGTGCTCGCCGACGAGCTCAAGCAGGCACTCGCCGCCAAGCAGGAGAAGGAGCTCAACCTCTGGTACGGCGACATCGACGCTGCGCTCGGCGTCGGACGCGTCATCCGCGCGCTCAAGCTGTCGTCGCAGCCGCCCAAGGCAGGCGTCCGCTTCCCACCCGAGCTCGCCAAGCGGCTCGCCGACGCCACGACGGCGTCGCTCACACCCGACGCGTTGAACGACCGCTGGTCGGCCGTGCTCGAGGCTGCCGCCTTCAGCCCGGTCCGCGCGCACGTCACGCCCACGACGGCCCCGCCGACCGTCAGCGACGACCTGCGCGCCACGGTCACCCGGCTCGGCCCGCTGCTGCCCCAGATCGCCGAGCTGTTCGGGATCGAGGTGCGACAGGGCGCTGCGGCTCCCAAGCCGCTCCGACCGACCAAGCCGGCAAAACCTGCTGCCAAGACGGCGAAGGCACCGACGAAGCCGGCGGCCGCACGGCCCGCGCCCGAACCGAAGCCGGCTGAGCCGGCCGCGCCCAGTGCACCCGAACCTGCGCCGGCGGCGACCGAGGCCGAGCCCGACGCGGGTCCGGACGAGCACGAAGCGATCGAGCTCGCGAGCGAGCCCGACGCCACGCCCGTGACCGAGCTCGAGCCCGACACCGTCGCCGACATCGTCACCGCGACCGAGCACGAAGCCACCTCGGTGGTCGATACCGCGATCGCACCGCCCGAAGCGCTGACGGTGGTCGAGGCCATCGACGACACGGCGGCCACCGACAACTCGACGGCAGCCGACGACACGATGGCCACCGACGACGCCGCGACCGAAGGCGACGCCGACGCAACCACCGTCGACGACTGAGAGCCGGTTCGTCGCCTGCGAGAAGTCGGCCGTACCATCGGCTGACATGTCAGACATCGTGCAGTACGAGGTACGCGGCCGGATCGGCGTCATCACGCTCAATCGACCCGAGGCGCGCAACGCGATCAACGGCGACGTCGCCGCAGGAGTCGAGGCTGCGCTCAACCAGCTCGAATCCGATCCGAACGTGTGGGTGGGCGTCCTCACTGCCAACACCGAAGGTCAGTCGAACCCGGTCTTCTGCTCGGGAGCCGACCTGAAGGCGATCAACGCCGGGAGCGGTGCGTCGCTGTCCACCGAGCGCGGCGGCTTCGCCGGCTTCACCTATCGCGAGCGCGACAAGCCGATCATCGTGGCGGTCGACGGCCTGGCCACCGCCGGAGGGTGCGAGATCGTGCTTGCGGCCGATCTCGTCGTCGCGACGACGCGGTCGGCCTTCGGGCTGGCCGAGGTGAAGCGCAACCTCATCGCCGGTGCGGGCGGTCTGTTCCGTCTGCCGCGTGCGATCGGTCGGGCTGCAGCGATGGAGGCGATCCTCACCGGAGAGCCGATCCCGGCTGCGCGTGCGTACGAGCTCGGGATGGTGAACCGGTTGGTCGAGCCGGGCAAGGCCGTCGACGAGGCGTTCGCGCTCGCCGACAAGATCACGGCAGCGGCGCCGATGGCCGTGCAGAAGAGTCGCAAGGTCGTGCTCGCGGCCGCATACGAGACCGATGCACGGCTGATCGAGATGACCGACGCGGCGATGGGGGCGGTGATGAGGTCGGAGGATCTGAAAGAGGGACTGATGGCCTTCATCGAGAAGCGGCCCCCGAACTGGACCGGGCGCTGACCGCTCAATCGGTGAGGCGCTTCGAGACGATGATCTTGCGCGCCGTGACACCGGCTCGCTCGTAGAGGTTCTTGGTCTCCCGGTCGCCAGGGAGGGCGAACGATTCGATCGCCACGCCCCCGAGCTCGCGCACGGTTCGGATGGCGACGGCCAGCAGGTCGTCGCCGAAGCCGAGCTCGCGGGCCTCTGGGTGCACGTACACCTGGCGGACGACGCCGACGCCCGCCGCCGTCGGGGCCTCGAGCTCGAGATAGCCGACGACGAGGTCGTCGAGCACCGCCACCCACACGCGCCGATCGGGGTCGGACAGCAGCCCCTCCCAATCGCCGACCGCCGGCTGCTCGCCGAGCAACGCGTTGCCGCCACGCACGTCTCGCAGCGCAGCGCGAGCCTCCGATTCGAGCTCGGCGAGGACCGCCGCGTCGCCGTGTCGCGCCGGACGGATCTCGCCGAAGTCGCTCGGAGTCACGTGGTGCGGGGTTCCTGCAGCGAATCGATCTTGGCGAGGATCGTGCGACGGGCCCGGTGAGCCAGCTCGAAGTGACGGACCTGCTCGATCTCATCGTCACGAAGTGAGCCGAGCCGCTGCACCACGTGGATCGCGGCGAGGTTCTCGTAGTCGCTGATCGGGAGCGACGCGGCGGATGGCGAATCGGCGACAGCCACGGAAGCCCGTTCGTCCGTCGGTGCCCCATCGGTGAGGTCGGTTGGTAGCGGCACGACCTCATCGGCGGCACCGGTCGTCCGCTCGGCGCGCAGCTCGCGCTCGATCTCGGCGCGGCCGAAGCGGACGGCCAGCTCGCCGAACGCGCGGGCCACTCGCACCTGCTCGCCGAGCGCGGCTGCGCCCCTGCGAACTCGGCCGGGCAGGTGGTCACCGATCGTCAGCGCGAGACCGACAGGCGCGTACAGCGCGAGATCGAGGAAGCACTCGCCGCGGCGACGCTGGTCGGCCATCAGCGTGCGCCGATCAGCTCGGGAACAGCGGGCAGTCGTCGTCCCCCACCGGGCACATCGGCGCGGTCTGGCGCACCAACAGGAAGCAGGTGGGGCACAGCTGCTCGTCGGCGCGCTTGGGCTGCAGCCGGTCGGCCTGCTCGCCCCGCTCCTCCGGCTCCTCTTCGTCCTCGTTGGTCTCGTCCTCGACCGCGACCAAGCGGTCCTTCAAGATGGTGTCGAGGTCGGCTTCGACGTCGTCGGGGGCGAGCATGTCGTCGTCCTCGTCCTCGTCCTCCCCCGCAGCGACGGACTTGCGCGCCGGACCGGCGGCTGCCGCCTCGTCCTCGTCCTCCTCGTCCTCTTCGGCGAACTCGTCGTCGCCGAACTCATCGTCGTCGCTGTCGAGGACGTCGTCATCCTCGAGCTCGGTGTCCTCGAGGTCGTCGGCTTCGAGATCGGGTTCGTCCAGATCGTCATCCTCGGTCTCGAGGTCGGGATCGATGTCGTCGGGCTCCATGATCTCGTCGTCGTCATCAGCCATTCGTCGACACCCTTCTCGTTCCGCGCCGCCCTGTTGGGCCGCGGATGATACGAGCGTGTCCCCGTTTGACCTGCCATCCCCCTTGTGACAACCGTCACAATGGCGGCGGTCGGCAGGTCAACGACCCCGGCGAGCCTCCGCTCGGCGCTCGGCTTCGAGGCGCTCGAGCTCGGGTGCGTCGGTGGTGAGGTGGGTCATCGCTTCGGCCACGGTGCGGTGGCCCGCCTGCTCGGCGATGAGCCGGTGCATCTCGAGCGCCACGCGCCGATACGACGGATGGCCCTGTGCCCCGGACCGGAGCTCGAGCAGGTGGATGGCCTCACGGGCGTTGAACTGCATCGAGTAGCGCAGCCGGTACGCCATCGAGACGGCGTACCGAGCCTGCTCGGGGAACTCGTCCTTCAGCGCGTCGTACAGCGCCGCAGACCGGGCCATCGCGTCGTCGAACACGTCGGCCATGCCGGCCTCGTCGACGAGGTCGGGGCGCACGTATCCGTGGTTCGGTGTGAGCGGCTGCCAATCGATCGTGAGCAGCCGGTGGCGCTGCATGTCGCGGAACGCCCCGTAGTCGGACAGGACGTCGAAGCGGTAGTCGACCCGCTCGAAGGCGCGCCCGGGCTTGTGTCGACGGTTCTCGCGCTCGCCGACGTAGGCGCGCACCAGCGCGAGACGTTCGGCCGGGCCCATCTGGCGCACACGTTCGACGATCTGGTGCTCGGGCAGGTTCGTGTACGGATAGCAGATCGCGGCGAGGAGCTTGTCCTCCGCCCCCGGATCGAAGTCGACCAGCTCGACGGCGTCAGCCTGGTCGACCGGCGTGTCGCCGAACAACGACCCGACGAGCTCGCTCGACCGTTCGCGGGTGGTCGACAGGTAGCTGACCCACCGCCCGCCACGGTCGGGGAGATCGACGCGACGGAGGAAGCTGGGGATGACCTTGCGGAGCTCGTGCAACATGAGGTCGGCGTAGTGCCGCGCCTCGGGGAGGGGGTGCGCGCGCATGCGCAGCAGCAGGTTCTCGAACGCCTGGCCGGTGCCGTAGATGCCGACGTTCGACAGCGATGCCGCAGGCAGGACGCCGCGCACGGCGTCGAGCGCCTTCGCGCGGGTGGCCTGCCGGTAGACGAAGTCGGAATCGGCCGGGTCGCGCGCGACCGTGGCACGCACGTGTTCGGTCACCTTGTTCAGCAAGAGGCTGTAGGAGTCGAACATGCGGTCCATGTCGCCCACGTAGCGCGTGCCGAACCGGCTGTTGAGCAGGGCGGGGTCGCGGAAGTAGCGGTACCGGCCCCCCAGGCGGGCGTCGTAGGAGATGTAGCGCGTGCTCTGCTCGAGGTAGCTCATCAGCCGGCCCCACTCGAGCACCTTGGTCAGCAGGTTCGACGACTGCTCGCATGCGAGGTGGACGCCACCCAGCTGTGCCACCGAGTCGTCGCCGTACTCGAAGAACACCTTCTCGTACAGCTCCTCGGCCCGCTCGAGGCCCATCGTCGCGTCGACGGTCTGGTCACCGGCGATGTCGAGGTCGCCGACGAACTCGTCGAGGAAGAGGCGGCGCAGGCTCTTCGGGCTGCGGCTGTAGCGGGCGAAGAGCGCCCCTTTCACCACCTCGGGTAGGTTGACCAGGGCGAACACCGGTCCGTCGAGGTTGGTGAAGTAGCGCCGGAGGACGTCGGCCTCGGTGGGCGTGAACTCCTCGGGGACGTAGACCGTCACGACATCACAGCCTAGGGCGTGCACTCCGGTGGGCTGCGGACCGCGGTCCGCGCGCGTCACAGCACCTCGGCCGACTCGGGCCGGCGCCCGAACTCCGCCTCGACGTTCGAGCGGAGTGCCGCGTCGGCCCACAGATCGACCGCTGTCATCGCCATCGCCTTCGCGCCGTCGACGACCGCGCGGTCGCCTGATTCGCTGCGGGCGTGCTCGGCGAACTCCTTGGTGTGGATCGGCACACCCGGCGGTGCCACCTGGATCATCGGGTGGATGCTCGGGACGAGGTAGCTGACGTTGCCCATGTCGGTCGAGCCGACGACGGGCTTGCCGGTGATGGCCGGGTCGGCGACCTCGCGCCCGAGCGCAGCCGCGTTGGCGACGTAGGCCTGCACCATCGGCGCGTTGTCGACCATGTCGGCGTAGGTGACGCCTTGCCAGCGGGTCGTGCAGGAGCAGCCGGTGGCACCGGCAGATGCCTCGAGGCAGGCAAGGACCCGGGCCTTCAGCGGCTGCAACGAGGCGATCGTCGGAGAGCGCACCATCCAGGTCATTGCGGTCTGGTCGGGCACGATGTTCGCCTTGTCGCCCCCCTTCGTGAAGATGCCGTGCACTCGTTCCGAGGGCAGGATGTGCTGGCGCAGGGCGGCGACGTTCATGTAGCCGAGGACCGCCGCATCGAGCGCGTTGCGGCCTTCCTGCGGCGCCGCCGCGGCGTGCGCCGCCTTACCCACGTAGTCGACGTACAGCTCTTGCACCGCGATGGTGTTCATGCGCACCAGGTCGGCGTCGGCGGGATGCACCATCATCGCCGCGGCGAGACCGTCGAACGCGCCGCGGCGGGCCATCTCGATCTTGCCTCCTCCGCCCTCCTCCGCCGGTGTGCCCATGATGCGGACTCGCCCGCCCGCGTCGGCCGCGACGGCTGCCAAGGCCAGCCCGGCGCCGAGGCCGGCGGTGGCGATGACGTTGTGGCCGCAGGCGTGGCCGATGGCGGGCAATGCGTCGTACTCGCACAGCACCGCGATCTCGGGACCGTCCGCGCCGCTGCGCGCCTCGAACGCGGTGCCGACGCCGTACGCGTGACGGGTGGTCGCGAGACCGGCGTCGTCGAGCAACGACGTCAAGAGGTCGTGGGCGAAGACCTCCTCGAAGTTGAGCTCGGGGTGCGCGTGGATCTGGTGGCTGGCATCGATCAGCCGATCGGCGAGGCGGTCGACCTCGTCACAGACCCGGCGCTTGAGCGCGTCGATGGCGGCCGTGGCGGTCATGAGTGGGTGAGCACGATCTTGCCGAGCTGCTCCCCCTGCGCCAGGCGTTCGAGCGCGGCGTCGTACTCGTCGAGGGAGTACGTCCTGTCGACGTGGACGGCGACGCCTGCCCCGATGAGGCGGGTCACGTCGGCGAACTCCTCGTAGCTGCCCATCGTCGAGCCGATGATCTCGAACTGCTTGAAGAACAGCCGGGGCAGGTTGAGCTCGACCTTGGGTCCGCTCGTCCCGCCGCACACGACGAGGCGTCCGCCCGTCTTGAGCGAGCGCACCGATTGCTCCCACGTCGCCGGCCCGACGCTCTCGATGACGACGTCGGCCTGCACGGGCCACTTCGCGTCACCCGAGTCGAACGCGGCGGACGCACCCATCGAGAGCGCCTCTGCGCGCTTGGCTTCACTGCGGCTCGTGACGACGACATCGGCGCCCATGTACCGCGCGAGCGCGAGCGCCGCGGTCGACACGCCGCCCCCGATGCCGACGGCGAGCACCGTGTGACCGGCACGCAGTCGCGCGCGGCGCAGCATGCGGTACGCGGTGAGGTACGCGAGCGGGTATGCCGCGCACTCCTCCCACGAGCGTCCCGCCGGTCGGCGGACGATGTTGCGACTCGGCGCCACGGCGAAGGTGGCGTGCCCGCCCCAGCAGTGCTCGCCGTAGATCATGAACCCCTCGCCCATCGGGCTGTCGTTGCCGAGGGCGACGATGTCGGCGAGCGGCGATACGCCCGGGTTGATCACCACTTCGTCACCGATCGCCACGTTGGTGACGTCGGAGCCGATCGCCTCGACGACCCCGGCCACATCGCAGCCCGGTACGTGCGGCAGCGGCGGCTTGGGCATCCCCTTCGTGACCCACAGGTCCATGTGGTTGAGGGCACTCGCGACCACCCGCACCTGGACGTCGTCCGCACCGAGCGGCGGGAGGTCGATCTCTCCGAGGCGGTACTGACCAGGTGATTCGTCGAGGATCCAGGCGCGCATGGCTCGACCCTAGACGCACACGATCAACGAGTCCGGCTCGACCGTCAGCTCGACGTCGCTCGCCGACAGCCATGGTCGACCATCGAGCCACCATCGGAGCGGGCGGCTCGTCCGGATGTCGGTGGAGCGCACCGTGACGATCTCGATGTCGGGGTGCGGGACGTGAGCACCGTGCACGGCGCGTCGCGACGCGCGCCAGCGGTCGCGCACCGTCATCGTGGGAGCGATGCGCACGACCTCGATGCGACCGTCGTCGGGATGGCCACGTGGCGCGACGTCCCATCGACCGATGTGCTGGGCGTTCATCGCGGCGACGACCTCACCGCGCCACCACGACCGACGCCCGACGAGGTGGGCGACGAACCAGCCGGTCGTGTCCTCGCTCGTCGCTCGCACCACGTCGATTGGCATCCGCGCCACCTCGCCGGCGAGCCGGCCCTCGTCACCGGTTCCCCCGACGGCGCGCATGAGGTCGCCTCCGAGCAAGGCGACCGGCGGCGGGTTCCCTCCCGACCGCCGTGCCGCCGTGACGATGGCGCTCACCTCCGCGTCCGAGCGAGCGACGACGGTGCCGACGGGCAGGGGTCCGACGTCGCCCCACGGCTCGCCTCGGCGGATCGTCATCGGTTGGCGCTGGGGTCGGCGTTGTCGCTGGGCGGCGGCTCGACGTCGGTCTCGACTGTGCTCGACGCGGCCACGACGCCGCGGAACAGCTGGTCCGCGGCGCGCTCGGCACAGCGACGGGTGTCGCGCACCGGCGCCACGAGCGCGAGCTGGCGGAGCACGTCGATGAGCTGCTTGGTGGTGCGGACGAAGTCGCCACCGGAGAGCTCCTCGGCCTCGACCACGTCGGCGAACCCCTCGCCCGCCGCCCACGCGTAGGCCACGGCGACGAAGCTCGGGTCGGGCGCACGATGCACGCCGAGCCCTGCTTCGTCCTCGATGCCCTGGAGCTCGGAGCTGATCGCAGCGATCTTCAGCCACCGCTTCTTCGCGAGCGGTGACGGGAACCAGGCGGGAGGGGGCGGCTCGGCGGTGCGGTGCTCGTACACGAAGACGGACACGAGGCCCGCCATCACAGCCGGTTCGAGCCCGTCGAACACGCCCTGACGCAGGCACTCGACGATCAACAGATCGGACTCGTGGAACGTCCGCGCGAGGATCTCACCGGGTTCGGTGAGCGACCACCCGTCGACGTAGCCCCAGCTGTCGAGGATGCGCAGCACACGATCGAAGTCGCGAGAGATGGACTGGCTGCGCCCACGCATTCGCTGGCGGAGCTCGTCGACCTCGCGAGCGACACGCTCTGCCTGAGCCGCCGCACGCAACCGAGCGTCGAGATCGGGATCGGCCTCGACCGGGTGCTCGTGCAGCTCGCGCTCGGCCGCGGCGCGGGCGGCGCGGCGACGGCGCGGGTGTTCGGCCACCTCGGCGCGTTCGAGACGGTGGACGACCTCGCGCTGGTACTGCTGGTGGTGCGGCGCGTACTCGGTCGGCAGCGTCAGCTTGCCGATCACACCCGGTGGCTCGTCGAAGTCGACGGCCGACAGCTGCAGCCGATCACGGCGCGTGGTGAGCGCGGTGATGCGCATGCCGCCCTTGCGGTGGGCCGCAGTGAGGACGGCCGCCCGGCCGGCGTAGCGGCCCTTCTCGACGTGGAGGATGTCGCCGGGCCGCAGCTTCATGAGCGCCAGCTCGACGGGGTCGTCGCGCCCGATCGTCGGCAACCGCGGCGCGGCCGCCTCCACCCGCTTGCGCGCGGCACGGTACTCGTCGATGTCGCCGAAGGGGCTGGTCGCCTCGGCCGTCAGCTCGCGCAGGTGCTGCTGCCGTCGCTCGAGGCGCGCCTCGATCTTCACCACGTCTCGGTCGGCCTGGTACTGCGCGAACGACAGGTTGAGCAGGTGGTGCGCTTGCTCGCTGCTGTACGAGCGGACGAGGTTCGCGGCCATGTTGTACGTCGGCCGGAACGCGGAGTTCAGGTGGAAGGATCGGCTCGACGCGAGCGCGGCGACCTGATCGAACGGGACGAACGGGCTCCACAGCACGATCGCGTTGCCCAGCTCGTCGATGCCGCGCCGACCCGCTCGACCGGTGAGCTGCGTGTACTCGCCCGGCGTGAGGAACGCGTGGTGGTCACCCGTGAACTTGGTGAGCTTCTCGATCACCACGCACTTGGCGGGCATGTTGATGCCGACGGCGAGCGTCTCGGTGGCGAACACCACCTTCACCAAGCCTTCGACGAAGCAGGCCTCGACGACCTCCTTGAACGGCGGCACCATGCCCGCGTGGTGGGCGGCGATGCCGGCTTCGAGCTGGGCGAGGAACTGGCTGTAGCCGAGCACCGCGAGGTCCTTGGCCTCGATGCCGGCGAGGCGCGCGTCGACGATCTCGCGGATGCGATCGCGCTCGTCGCCGGTGGTGAGACGGGCGCCGCTGGCGAGCACGCTGCGCGCCGCCTCGTCGCACTGGTTGCGGCTGAAGATGAAGTAGATCGCCGGCATCATCTGCTGGCGGTCGAGCACATCGACGACGTCGAGACGTGACGGCGTGTACAGCCGGCGGCGACCTGCCGTCCCCCGCCGCTGACCGCCTCGTTGCGCCCGAGCGGCCTCGGAGTCGATGCGCTGCGCGTCGTTGTTCGGCCGGCCGCCGACGAGCACGGGCAGCAGGTGCATGCGGTCGTGGGTGCGGTCACCGACCATGTAGAGGTTCTCGAGGCGGACAGGTCGGCGTTCCTCGACGACGGCGGTCGTCGGCCCGCGCACCGTCGAGATCCAGTCGGACAGCTCGTGCGCGTTGCTGACCGTCGCCGACAGGCAGACCAGCCGGACGGACTCGGGGAGGTGGATGATGACCTCCTCCCACACCGGCCCCCGGTACGCGTCCTGCAGGAAGTGGACCTCGTCGAGCACCACCACGTCGAGCCGGTCCAGCGCGCCGCTGCGCGCGTAGATCATGTTGCGCAGCACCTCGGTGGTCATCACGACCATCGGCGCGTCGCCGTTGATCGAGTTGTCACCGGTGAGCAGGCCGACCTGATCGACCCCGTACCGCGCGACGAGGTCGTGGTACTTCTGGTTCGACAGCGCCTTGATCGGCGCGGTGTAGAACGCACGCCTGCCGGCCCGCCGCGCAGCCTCGATCGCGTACTCGGCCACCACCGTCTTGCCGCTGCCCGTCGGCGCAGCGACCAGGACGGATTGCCCGTCGTCGAGGGCGTCGAACGCCTTCAGCTGGAAGGTGTCGAGCGGGAACGAGTAGTGGGCCGTCAGCTCGGCTCGGTCGGCGCGCACGATTCCGATCGTGTCACGCCTGCGCGTCGCGTGCGCGCCGCCGTCGGAGGACGAGCCATCCGATCAGGGCCGAGAGCAGGTAGAACAGCGTCATCGGCAACGCGAGGGCCATCATCGAGTACGGGTCGCCACTCGGCGTGATGACCGCGGCGATGACGAAGATGATGACGATCGCGTACCGCCACTGCTTCATCAACGTGCGCGGCGTCAGCACGCCGACGAGCTGGAGGAAGACGAGCAGGATCGGGAACTCGAATGCGATGCCGAACGCGGCGACCATCAATCCGACCAACTTGATGTACTCGCTCACCCGGAAGGTCGACTGCACGTCTTGACCCGCCCACGTGATGAGGAACTCGAGCGCCTTCTCGAGCGTCCAGTACGCGACGTAGGCGCCGAGGGCGAAGAGGGCGACTGACGACGCGACGAACGGGATCGCGTACTTCTTCTCCTTCGCGTGGAGCGCCGGCACCACGAATCGCCAGATCTGCCACATGATCACCGGCAGCGCGAGGATGATGCCGCCGTAGGTCGAGATCGACAGACGGGTGCTGAAGCCCTCGAGCGGCGAGATGGAGATGACGTTGCCGCCGCTCAGCTCGCACAGGTCGGGCCGGTCCCTGCAGAGCGACCGGTAGGGATCGAGCAGCTGGTCGAGCACCCAGTCGTAGGCAGCGAGGATGACGATGATGCCGACGGCGACCGCGAGCATCGACCGGATGATCCGCGAGCGCAGCTCGGCGAGGTGCTCGACCAGCGTCATCCGGTCGTCGGGGCCGGTCAGCTTCGGTGTGCTGCGCCGGAAGGGCAGCTTCATGCGGGGGCCGCCCCCTGCTCGCCCTCAGCAGGCGATTCCACGACCGGCGGCTCGCTGACCGGCGGCTCGGCAGCGGGTGGCTTGGCCACCGGTGCGTCGCGGACGACGATCGAGTCGATGCCGCGTGCCACGGGCTCGGGCGGCGCGTCGACGATGACCGCCGGATCCGGTTCGGGCTCGGGTTCGGGTGTCGTGGCCGACCCGGAGGCGAGCGGCGGTGCCGAGCCGTTCGCGACAGCCGCGTCGGGAGCTGGTTGGTGGCTCGTGGTCGACGCCTCGGCGCTGCCCGCGTCGAACTCGATCGTCGCCGCCTTCTTGAACGCGTCGGCGGTCTCGCGCATCTCGCGCATCGGTTCGTCGAGCGCGGACTTCAGCTCGGTCTGGAAGCCGGTCGACATCTTCTTGAACTCGGCGTACGTCTTGCCGAAGCGGCGGATCGCCTCGGGCAGCTTCTCGGGACCGAGCACGACGAGGGCGATCAGCAGCAGGAAGACGATCTCGCTGCCGCTGAAGTTGAACACGCGGCGCAGTCTAGGAGGCCGTGGTTGGCGATCCGTAGCCCCCCGGGTGGCCAGGAGATGACAAGATCGCCAGCGTGCAGCAACGGCTCCCCTCGATGCTGGGCACGCCCATCACGTTCGCCCATCGCGGCGCGCGCGCCCATGCTCCCGAGAACACGATCGAGGCGTTCGCCCTGGCGCTCCGCCTCGGCGCCTCCGGTCTCGAGAGCGACGTCTGGCTGACGGCGGACGGCGTGCCCGTGCTCGACCACGACGGGGTCGTCGTGTCACGGATGCGCAAGAAGCGGCCGATCGGCCGGCTCTCGCGGTCCGAGCTCCCCGCGCACATCCCCACCCTGGCCGAGCTGTACGCGCAGTGCGGCACCGGATACGAGCTGTCCCTCGACCTGAAGGGGCCAGGCACCGGTCAGGCCGTCATCGACGTCACGAGGGGTCACGACCCCGACATGCTCACCCGCCTCTGGCTCTGCTCGCCCGTCTGGCAGGACCTGGTGCCGCTGCGCGGCCAGGGCGCGAAGCTCGTCGACTCGACCCGGCTGAGCCGCATCAAGGAGGGCCCCGAGCGCCGGGCGGCGATCCTCGCCGACGAGGGCATCGACGCGGTGAACATGCACCACTCCGACTGGAACGGCGGGCTCGTTGCCCTGTTCCACCGGTTCGAGCGGATCACGTTCGGGTGGGACATGCAGTTCGAGGCAGTGCTGCGCCCCGCCCTGCGCATGGGTCTGGACGGGGTGTACAGCGATCACGTCGACCGCATGGTGGATGCCTTCCGTGCCGAACTGGGCGAGCCCTGAGTCCCAGTCGGGACGCTGCTACAACCAACCCCAGTCGCCGAGCGGCCAGATGATGACGAACGCGCGACCGATGAGCAGATCGAAAGGCACCGGTCCGAACACGCGGCTGTCGCTCGACTTGCCTCTGTGGTCGCCGAGGACGAACACCGTGTTCTCCGGCACCGTGATCTCGGCCTGGTCGGCTCCACAGCCGTCGACCGCTTGCACGTCCTCGTCGAGATAGGGCTCGATCAGCGGCTGGTCGTCGATGTACACCACGCAGTGCTCGACGCGCACGCGCTCGCCCTCGAGACCGATGACGCGCTTGATCAGGTCGCGCTCGGGGGTGTTGGGGCTGTCGAAGCGCTTGAGCACCACGACGTCGCCGCGTCGAGGGTCGTGGAGGCGGTAGCTGAGCCGGTTGACGAGCACGCGGTCGCCGTCCTCCAGCGTCGTCCGCATCGACTCGCCCTCGACGGCGAACTGCTGGACGACGAAGGCCCGCACGAGGAGGGCGGAGGTGATCGCGACCACGACGACGATGAGCCACTCGACGAGTGGGTTCATCTTCTTCTTCTTGGCCGGGAGCACCTCTCCCGTCGGGGTGCCGTCCGCCGGCTCGACCTCGGACTCGGCGTCGACCCGCTCGTCGTCGGGCGGCAGAGGGTCGGTCACGATCGGCTCACGAGGGCGAAGATCGTCGGACAGGTAGTCGGGCTCGCCCCGGTGATCGGACATTCGGCGCACACGGTACCGTCCTAGGGGATCGAGTTGACGGCATGGGTGGCTGCTGCGGCGACGGTGCGGAACGAGAGCGGATCGTCGGCCGGCCCACGACCCATGGTGGTGACCGTCAGCTGCGCAGCGCCGAGCACCGCCTCGACGTCGGGCGGCGGCACCTCGATGACGCGGTGCGTGACGAGCCGATCGCGTGCCGTCGACACCAGCTCGGGCGGGACCGGGACGTCGACCGGCACATCGGTCATGGCCAGCGCTGTCGTCGTGTGATGGCTGATGCCCCGGTGCCGGTCGCGGGCGTCGGCCTCGCTCGCGCGAACGACGGCGATGGGTCGAGCTCCCAGGTGGTGGGCGAACGACAGCACCGACGCGACCTCGAGGGCCGTCGTGCCGAGGGCCGTGCCGGTGCCGACGACGCCGGGGCCCATGGCGCACATGATCAGCTCGGCCTGCTGCAGCTCGGTGGCGATCTGCAGCGCCGAGGCGACGCTGACCGCCTCGTGTTCGCCACCGAAGGCCTGGCCCGCCGTGACCGTGCCCGTCAGCAGAGCAGACTCGCGCAGCGAGGCGACGAGATCGCTCAGCGCCATCGGCAGCGCGCCGCCGTCGGTCATGACGTAGGACACCCGCGTGCCGGGGCGGAGGTGCCCGACGACGGCAGCGACGACACCGAGCTGGCTGTGCAGGCTTCCGGTCACGACGGGTGTTCCCCCGAGGTGCGGGATTCCAGGCGTCAACCCGTCGATGTCCTCCTCGGCTGCGCCGGTGTCGATCTGCGTGCTCGTGTAACGCAGCTTCATGATGTGGCCCGGTCCGGGGATGTGCAGCTCGCTGCGAGCGAGGTTCCAGTGCACGACGTGCCAGCCGCCCGTCCCGAGGTCGAGGTCGACCGCTGTCGTGTTCACCACGACCTCGTCACCGACGGAGATCTCACCCACGAGCGCCGTCACGGCGTAGGCGCGCGAGCCGTCGTCGAGCCGGACGCGCTGCAGCCCCGGACGTTCGGAGATCAGCTCGGCGACGCGCAGGGTGCGGAACGTCGGCATCGGAGCGCCCGCGTCAGAGCGACGCGATGAGCTTCTCGACGCGCTCGTCGCGGTTCTTGAACGGGTCCTTGCACAAGACGGTCCGCTGCGCCTGGTCGTTCAACTTCAGGTGCACCCAGTCGACGGTGTAGTCGCGCTTGCGCTCCTTCGCCTTCTTGATGAACTCGCCGCGCAGGCGCGCCCGTGTGGTCTGCGGGGGCACGTCGACGGCGGTCTCGATGTCGGCGTCGGTGCAGATGCGCTCGACGAGGCCGCGGTCCTGGAGCTTGTGGAACGGGCTGCGCTCGCGGCTGATGTCGTGGTACTGCAGGTCGAGCAGCTGGACGCGGGGGTGGCCGAGCGGCAGCTCATGACGTGCCCGGAAGGCTTCGATCAGCCGGTATTTGATGACCCAGTCGACCTCGCGGTCGAGCTTGAGCGGGTCGTTCTCGATGGTCGACACGCAGTGCTCCCACATCTCGAGCGCCCGCTGCTCGAGCGGCGGGAAGCCCTTGGTCTCGGCATAGCGCAACGCCCGATCGAGGTACTCGCGCTGGATGTCGAGCGCACTCACCTCGCGGCCGTTCGCCAGTCGGACGCGGCGGCGACAGGTCATGTCGTGGCTGATGTCGCGGATGGCGCGGATGGGGTTCTCGAGCGTCATGTCGCGCAGCACGACCGACGGATCCTCCAACATGCGCAGCATGCAGGCGGCCGAGCCGACCTTCACGAACGTGGTGAACTCGCTCATGTTCGAGTCGCCGACGATGACGTGCAGGCGCCGGTACTTCTCGGCGTCCGAGTGCGGTTCGTCGCGGGTGTTGATGATCGGTCGGCTGCGCGTCGTGGCGCTCGACACGCCCTCCCAGATGTGCTCGGCGCGCTGCGCCATCGAGAAGAGCGGACCTCGCGCGGTCTGCAGCACCTTGCCCGCACCCGTGTAGATCTGCCGGCTGACGAGGAACGGGATGAGCACCTCGGCGTAGTGGCCGAGCTCGTCGCTGCGGCTGGTGAGGTAGTTCTCGTGGCAGCCATAGCTGTTGCCCGCCGAGTCGGTGTTGTTCTTGAAGAGGTAGACGGTGCCGCGGATGCCCTCTTCTCGCAACCGCTGCTCGGCCGACACGAGCAGGCTCTCGAGGATGCGCTCGCCGGCCTTGTCGTGGACGACGACGTCGTAGATGCTGTCGCACTCGGGCGTCGCGTACTCGGGGTGCGAGCCGACGTCGAGGTACAGCCGCGCACCGTTCTGCAGGAACACGTTGCTGCTGCGCCCCCAGCTGACCACTCGGCGGAACAGATAGCGGGCGACCTCGTCGGGGCTCAGCCTGCGCTGACCTCGGAGCGTGCAGGTGACCCCGTACTCGTTCTCGAGTCCGAAGATCCGGCGCTCCATGTCGGCACCATAGCGGCGACATCTCACCCCCGGGCACCACCTCCCCCGCCCGAACTTCGGGGCTCCGGGGCGACGATCTCGCCCGCGAGCCCCGAAGTTGGGCTTCGGTTCGGCACTGCGGGGCGGAAGCGGACGCTGCGGCCGGGTGGGGTCTGGGCGAGGTGGCCGATGTGGGCAGGGTCGACGACGGCGATCACCGGGTACCCGCCGGTGACGGGGTGGTCGGCGAGCATGACGATCGGTTGGCCGTCGGGCGGCACCTGCACGGCGCCCTCGACCAGGCCCTCGGACGGCAGCTCGCGGGTGATCGCCCGGCGCAGCATCGGCCCGGCCAGGCGTACCCCGATCCGGTCGCCGTGCGGGGTGACCGTCCACTCCGACGTGACGAGGAGGTCGAGGGCGTCGGGCGCGAACCAGTCGGCACGGGGTCCTGGCCAGAGGAGGATCCGGTCGGGGCCGGGGCGGCGCACCGCGGGATGGCTCGCCGCAGGGCCGGCCGGGTCGGGTCCGATCGCGAACGTGTCCGGGCGGGCGGTCGCGACGAGGCCTCCCCGCACCGAGACGTACACCCGCGTGCCCTCGTGCAGCCGTCCGATGCGGAGCACCGCGCCCGACGGGAGCACCTCGGGGACACCCCATCCGAGCGCCACGTCGCCCGAGACGTCGGCGACGCCACCGGTCATCGCGACGAGGACCGGCCGATCGCGAGCGGCGATGCGCAGGCCGCCAGACGACTCGAACGCAGCGCCGTGGGGCGCGTTGCCCACCAGGCGGTTGGCCAGTTCGAGCGAGGCGAGATCGACCGCTCCCCCGCGGCTCGCCCCGAGCCACGCGCGCCCGCGCCGACCCGCGTCGCGCACCGAGCCCCCGACGCCCCACGACTCGACCACGACCGCGCTCATCGGGCTTCGAACCGCACTCGCGTCCCGGGCGGCAGCAGCGCAGGCTGGTGCCGCGACTCGTCCCACATCGCCTCGTCCGTCTGCCCGAGCAGATGCCATCCGCCCGGCACGGGCGCCGGGTAGACGGCGGCGTACTCCCCTGCGATCGCCACGGACCCCGCCGGCACCCGGGTGCGCGGGGTGGCACGGCGGGGGACGTGCAGCCTGGGATCGAGCCCGACGAGGTACGAGAACCCGGGCACGAACCCGCAGAAGGCGACGAGGTACTCGGTCTGGCTGTGCACATCGATCACCTCGTCGACCGTCATCGCACACGCACGCGCCACGTGGTCCAGGTCGACACCCGAGTAGCGGACCGCGATCGAGATGAGCGGACCCGACGCCACCGGCACGCCCGACACAGCGCCGTCGTCGAGCAGCGCGAGCACGCCCGTGCGATCCGCACCGCGCTCGAACACGACGAGGATCGTCCGCGCCGCCGGCACGATGTCGACGACCCCCGGCCCAGGCTCGTCACGGAGCCGGGCCGACACGGCGAGCACCGCGTCGAGCGACTCGTACTCGGCGAGCACTGCGTGCGGACCGGACGGCAGGATCCGGACCGCCTCGCTCATCGGTCGAACGGGGCGGGGCCGACGCCGAGACGTTCGAGGGTGGCCCGCGCAGCTGTGGCGAGCGACGCCGCGCCGGGGGTGTCGCTGTGCACGCACACCGACTCGACGCCGCGCCCGACCAGCCACTCGGTCTGCTCGACGACGGCCTCGGGCGCGTCGAGCAACGCACCCGCTTCGCGCCGGGGCACCAGGGTGCCGTCGGGACGGTATCCCCGGTCGGCGAAGCCCTCGCGGACGAACCGCACGCCACGCGCGATCGCGACCGACTCGACGCACGTCCCCGGCAAGCCCATCAGCGCGAGACGCCCTCCGTGACTGACGATCGCGTCGACGACGGCCGCGGCCTGCGCCTCGTGGTGGACCACCGCGTTGTACAGGGCGCCGTGCGGCTTGACGTAGCGCACCACTCCCCCAGCCGACGCGGCGAGCGCCTGCAGGGCCCCGATCTGGTAGAGCACCGCATCGACGAGCTCGGCAGGGTCGATGTCGATGAAGCGACGGCCGAACCCGGCGAGGTCGGGGTAGCTGACCTGCGCACCGATGGTGACCCCGTGCTCGACCGCCGACGCACAGGTGCGACGAATGGTGGACGGGTCACCGGCATGGAACCCGCACGCGACGTTCGCCGACGTGATGATCGGCATCAACGAGTCGTCGTCGCCCAGGCTCCACCGGCCGTACCCCTCACCGACGTCGGCGTTGAGGTCGACCGCCACCGCAGATCAGCTCGCGAGGATCTGGGTGACCTCGTCGTCGGTCAGCCGGCGGAAGCAACGGCGACCGTTGCCACGCTCGAGCACCGCCACCTCGAGGTCGTCGGCCTGCAGCTGCCGGTCGGGGCCGCCGAGCGCCGTCGTCGCCGCCTTCACCGCACCCGTGAGCGGGAGCTCGTGGGTGTCGACCTCGCGCATGCGCGCGGTGATCGCCTCGGCGTCACCGCCGAGCACGCTGAACCGGCTCTCGTCCATCACGGTGCCGTCGTAGAGGATGTGGAACAGCTGATCTGGGTTGTCATCGGCGCCCACCTCGGCGACCAGGATCTCGACCTCCATCGGCTTCATCTCGTGGGTGAAGACCTGGCCCAGGATCTGTGCGTACTGGTTGGCGAGGCTGCGCGCATCGACGTCGTCGCGCGAGTACTGGAACCCCTTGAGGTCGGCTGCGCGCACGCCCGCCACGCGGAGCTGGTCGAACTCGTTGTACTTGCCGACGCCGGCGAAGGCGATGCGGTCGTAGATCTCGCTGATCTTGCGCAACGTGTTCGACGTGTTCTCGGCGACGAGCGCGATGCCGTCGTGGTAGCGGACCGCCACCATCGCGCGGCCTCGGGCGATGCCCTTCCGCGCGTAGTCGGCGCGGTCTTTCATGATCTGCTCGGGCGCGACGTAGAACGGCATGCTCATCGCGCACGCACCTCCGCTGCGATCGCCTCGTACCGCGTGCGCAGCTCGTCGTCGTCGACGCGGTGCCAGCCCTCGGCGGTGATCGTCGCGACGATCGGATAGATGCCGCGCAGCGCGTCGGGGCCACCCGTCGCCGAGTCGGCGTCGGCTGCCTCCCACAAGCTGCGGCACGCGAGACCGATCGCCGCGTCGCGGTCGAGCCCGTCGCGGTAGCCGACCTTGATGACCGTGCCCGCGTGCAGGCTGCCCGAGCCGGTCGCGATGTAGTCGTGCTCTTCGTACCGTCCGCCTGTGACGTCGTAGCTCCAGAGGCGCCCGACAGCGCGGCGCAGGTCGTAGCCGGCGAAGAGGGGCACGACGACCATGCCCTGCATCGCCGCGGGCAGGTTGCCACGCACCATCATCGACAGCTGGTTGGCCTTGCCCTCGAGGCTGAGGGCTGCCCCCTCGACCTTCTCGTAGTGCTCGAGCTGCAGCGCGAACAGCTTGATCATGTCCATCGCCGGACCAGCCGCTCCGGCGATCGCGACCCCGCTGTGCCGGTCGGCCTGCACCACCTTCTCCATCGTGCGGTGGCTGATGAGGTTGCCGGCGGTCGCCCGCCGGTCACCGGCCATCACCACGCCGTCGGCGTACCGCAGCGCCACGCACGTCGTGGCGTGCGGGACGTTCAGACCCACGCCCGGCGCAGGCCCCCCGGCGGTGCCGCCGCCCGAGGCGAGGCCGATGCGGCGGAGGAGCTCGGGGAAGCTGGCGCCAGGGTCGTCCCCCGGCGTGAACAGTGGGATCGCCATGAGGCTTACTGACCGCCCTTTTGGACGTACGATTTGACGAAGTCCTCGGCATTGGTCTCGAGCACGCCGTCGATCTCGTCGAGCAGGTCGTCCAGCTCGGCCTTCAACTTGTCGCCCGTGGCGGTGGTCGCCGGTGCGTCCACGACCTCGTCCTCGGTGCGGGCGGGCGCCGCCTTCTGCTTCTGCGTTCGTTCAGCCATGATCGTCCTCCTTGCTCACTCTCGTCGGCTCGTACTCGTGCGCCTCCGGCCGCCCGTCTCAGGAACCGAGGCGGACGAGCAGGTCGGCTGCGGTGTCGCTCTGGTCGATCAAGCTAGCCACGTGGTCGGCCGTCCCGCGCAGCGGTTCCATCATCGGCACCCGGCGCAGCGGATCGCGACCGACGTCGAACACCAGTGAATCCCAGTTCGCGGCGACGATGTCGTTCGGCCACTTGGCCAGGCAGCGACCGCGGAAGTAGGCGCGTGTCGTGGTGGGCGGCTCGGACATCGCTCGCTGCACCGTCTCGGCCGAGGCGAGGGTCTGCAGCCCGACCCGTGTGGCGAGGCACTTGTCGGGACGCATGTCGTGGTACTGGAGGTCGAGCGCCTTCAGCCGTGCGTCCGTGGGCCGCAGGTCGTGGCGCTCGGCGAACCCGGTGACGAGCCGCTGCTTGGCGACCCAGTCGACCGAGTCGGCCACCGACTGGGGATCTCGCTCGAGCCCGCCGAGGATCGACTCCCAGCGTCGCAGCACGTCGGCGCCCACCTCGTCACCGACGCTGTCGAGCCCGTGTGAGCGCTCGTACTTCCTGGCTCTCTCGAGCAGGCTCCACTGCAGCTCGAGCGCCGTCGCCCGGCCGCCCGAGCGCAGCAGCACCGTGCGCTGCAGCGTGGGATCGTGGCTGATCTGGCGGATGGCGCCGACGGGGTTGGCGAGCATGAGATCGTCGCCCATCGCGTCGTCCTCGATCATCGCCAGCACGATCGCCGTCGTGCCGACCTTCAGGTAGGTGGCGATCTCGCTCATGTTCGCGTCGCCGAGGATGACGTGCAGGCGCCGGTACTTCGTGGCGTCGCAATGCGGTTCGTCCCGCGTGTTGACGATCGGCCGCTTCAACGTCGTCTCGAGGCCGATCTCCTCCTCGAAGAAGTCGGCGCGCTGGCTGATCTGGAACGGCACCTCCTCGGCGGGCACGCCGGGCAGCTCGCAGCCGACCTTCCCGGCACCGACGACGATCTGGCGGGTGACGAAGTGCGGGGTGACCTGGTTGACGATGCGGCCGAATGGCGTCTCGCGCGCGAGCAGGTAGTTCTCGTGGCAGCCGTAGCTGTTGCCCTTGCCGTCGGAGTTGTTCTTGTGGCAGAGGATCTCGGCACCATCCGGCAGCAGCTGGCGGGCGGCGGCCATGCTGGCACGCACGATCTCCTCGGCCGCCCGGTCGTACACGACGACCTCTGCGGCATCGCGGCATTCGGGCGTGCTGACCTCGGGGTGGGCGTGGTCGACGTAGTACCGGGCCCCGTTGGTGAGGACGGCGTTGACGAGGTGCGTGTCGATGTCGGGCGCCAGGCCGTCGTCGAGGCTGAACCCACGAGCGTCGTTGCCGGGCTGCTCGTCCTCGTAGTCCCACCCGATCTTCGCGGTGCGGGCGCGTGTGTGCGCGTTGAGGTAGGCGTTGATGAGCAACGACGACGCCGACACCGGGTTGTTGTCGCCCCCGCGCACGAGGATCCCGTACTCGGTCTCGATGCCGCAGACCTTGGGGATCGCCATGGCCGAACCCTATCTGCACATGGCGCCGAGCACGTCGGACCCCGCATCTGGCACGATGCACCCGATGCAGCTCGGCGGACCGACTCGGCTCGTGCTCGCCGGCCTCGCGACCGCGATGGTGGTCGTCACCCTGCTGCCGGGCGGCCCCGTGCGGTCGGTCGACCAGCCGGCGGGCGATGCCCACGCGGTCGTCGAGACCGATCCGGTGGCCCACAGTGGTGATGCCGCCGACGACCCCGCCATCTGGCTCCATCCGAGCGACCCCGCCCGGTCGGCGGTCATCGGCAGCGACAACGCCGGTGCGCTGGAGGTGTACGACCTCTCTGGCGAGCGCATCCAGCGCATCGCGGACGGACCGTACGGCAACGTCGACGTCCGCCGCAGCGTCGCAACCGGAATCGGACCCCGCGATCTGGTCGTGGCATACCACGACGGCATCCGCGTGTTCACGATCGACGCGAGCTCGCGACAGTTGAGCAACATCACCGACACGCCCTCGGGCGACATCACGGTGCCGTTCGTCGGGAACGGCCTGTGCCTGTATCGCAGCGCGTCCACCGAATCGACCTACGCGTTCGTGAACGCGACCGACGGCGAGATCGCCCAGTACGAGCTCACCGACGTCGACGCCGACGGCCTCGTCGAGGGCACCCTGCGACGCAGCTGGGATGTCGGCACCGAGGCCGAGGGCTGTGTGGCCGACGACGAGCTCGGTGTCCTGTACCTCAGCGAGGAGACGGTCGGGATCTGGAAGTACGGCGCCGAGCCGGATGACCCCACGGGACCGGCAGCGCGCACCGCGGTCGAGACGACGACGTCGTCGGGGGGCCGCATCACCCCCGACGTCGAAGGGCTGACGATCGTGCACCAGCCGAACGGGACCGGGTACCTGATCGCGTCGAACCAGGCGGGCTCGGACACGCTCAGCTCCTTCCTCGTCTACGAGCGAGCAGAGCCGAACGCGTTCGTGCGTGAGTTCCGCGTCGTCACCGGTAGCACGGTCGACGGGTGCGGCCGCACCGACGGCATCGATTCCCTCGCAGCCGACCTCGGCCCCGCCTTCCCCATGGGTCTGTTCGTCTGCCAGGACAACAGCAACACGGCGCCGCATCCCGGCCTGCAGAACTTCAAGCTCGTGCGACTCGACGCGGTGGTGGGCCTGCAACCTCCTGAGCCACCACCGCCCACCACCACGACGAGCGCTGTGCCTCCCTCGGAAGGTGAACGCACGCTGACGGCGCCCGCGACTGCAACCGAACCCGCGCGACGCCTGCACGCACCGTGAGGCGCACGCGCTACAGGTACTGCCCGGTCCCCACCCGCTCGATCGCCCGGCCACCCGTGCGCTCGGCCGGCTCGCGGCCCTTGACGAGCGTGCGGATGAACACGATGCGCTCGCCCTTCTTGCCGGAGATCTTGGCCCAGTCGTCGGGGTTGGTCGTGTTCGGCAGGTCCTCGTGCTCCTTGTACTCCTGGCGGATGGAGTCGAGCAGGTCCTGGGTGCACACGCCTCGGTCGCCACCTGCGATCACCCGCTTGATCGCGAGCTTCTTGGCCCGGCGCACGATGTTCTCGATCATCGCCCCTGACGAGAAGTCCTTGTAGTACAGGATCTCCTTGTCGCCGTTCTGGTACGTGACCTCGAGGAACTGGTTGTCCTCGTCGTCGCGGTACATCTCGTCGACCGTGGTCGAGATCATCTCCGACACGTCGTAGCCGGCCGCGATGGGGATCTCGTCGGTGAGGTACTGACCGAAGATCTGCTTGGCCGCATCGGCGTTGGGACGCTCGATCTTGATCTTCACGTCGAGCCGGCCCGGTCGGAGGATGGCGGGGTCGATGAGATCTTCGCGGTTCGTGGCGCCGATGACGATGACGTTGCGCAAGCCCTCGACACCGTCGATCTCGGCGAGCAGCTGCGGCACGATCGTCGATTCCATGTCGGAGCTGATGCCCGACCCGCGGGTGCGGAACATCGAGTCCATCTCGTCGAAGAAGACGATGACCGGCCAGCCCTCCTCGCTCTTCTCGCGTGCGCGTTGGAACACCAACCGGATCTGGCGCTCGGTCTCACCGACGTACTTGTTGAGCAGCTCGGGCCCCTTGATGTTGATGAAGTACGAGCGTCCCTTCTCGCCACCGGTCTTCTCGGCGACCTTGGTCGCGAGCGAGTTCGCCACGGCCTTGGCGATGAGCGTCTTGCCGCACCCCGGCGGGCCGTACAGCAGGATGCCCTTCGGCGCCGGCAGCCGGTGCTCGGCGAACAGGTCGGCGTGCAGGAACGGGAGCTCGACCGCGTCGGCGATCTGCTCGATCTGCACGTCGAGACCGCCGATGTCGGCGTAGCTGATGTCGGGCACCTCTTCGAGGAGCAGGTCCTCGACCTCGGGCCGGGGCAGCTTCTCGAGCAACAGGTTGCTGCGCGGGTCGAGCCGCATCGTGTCGCCGCTGCGGAGGTGCACGCCGCGCAGCACGTCGGCCAGCTCGCACACGCGCTCTTCGTCGGCGCGACCGACGACGACGGCGCGCACGCCGTCCTCCATGAGCTCTTTGATGGTGACGACCTCGCCTCCTGCCTCGCCCACCCGGGCGGAGACGATGTTGAAGCTCTCGTTGAGGACGACCTCGGAGCCACGCTCGAGGGTGTCGTGGTCGATCTCGGGGTGCAGCCCGACACGCATCTTGCGACCACTCGTGAGCACGTCGACCGTCCCGTCGTCGTTCTTGCCGACGACGACCCCGTACGCGGACGGAGGCTGGCTGAGCTTGTCGACCTCGTCGCGCAAGGTGGCGATGTGCTCGCGCGCCTCGCGCAGGGTGTAGCTGAGCTTCTCGTTCTGCGAGACGGCGTGCGCGAGCTGACCCTTGGTCTCGAGCAGGCGCTCCTCGAGCGCCCGCATGCGTTTCGGCGCGTCGGCCAGGCGGCGGCGGAGCTCGGCGATCTCCTGCTCGAGCTCGGCAGCCTGTGCCCGGAGAACCTCGACGGTCTCGTCATCGGACTGTGCCATGGGTGGAACCTACACGCACCGATCGCCAGTCGCGACGGATGCAGCCAGGGCTGTTACGCATGTCCCTCGCCGCGACCCCCTGGCCCCGGAACAGTGATCCAGGACGGTCCACCTGTACACTCGGATCGTCTAGCCATCCAGTTCTGTCTTCCCAGCCAGTTGAGGAGCCCATACCACCATGAAGGTCTGGATCGACCAGGATCTCTGCACCGGCGACGGCCTCTGCGAGGAGATCGCGCCCGACGTCTTCACCCTCCTCGACGACGGCCTGGCGTACGTCAAGGAAGGCAGCACGATCTACGCCACGGCCAAGGGCAACCCCCAGGGTGCCGACGGCATGGCGAACATCCCCGATGGTCAGCTCGACGCGGTCATCGAGAGCGCCGAGGAGTGCCCCGGCGAGTGCATCTTCATCGAACCCTGACCGACACGAACGGGTGATTCGGAGGCGCCCTGTGGGGCGCCTTCGTCGCGTCTCAGCCCAAGAAGCGCGCGCTGGTGAGGAAACCCGTGTGGGCCACCATCCGGTGGTCGGGCCGTACGGCGGCGCCTTCGACGTACCAGCCGCGGTGCAGCACCTCGAGCGACCGCGTGCCGTTCCACGCGCGGGAGGCGAGCGCCTCGCGAAGCTGCGACACCTGGATGATCGACGGGCAGTACGCGACGAGGATGCCGCCCGGACGCAGCGCCTCCATCGCGTGCGGCACCACCTGCCACGGCTCGGGCAGGTCGAGCACGACACGGTCGACGTCACGCTCGTCGATGCCGGCGTAGCTGTCGCGCAGCTCGACCCGGTACCGGTCGAGCGCCGCCTCGCCGAGGAACGAGCGGACGTTGGCGCGGGCCCGGTTGGCGAAGTCCTCGCGGATCTCGTACCCGACGATCTCGGCCCCCCATCTGAGCATCGTCATGCTGAGCGCACCCGATCCGACGCCGCTCTCGAACACCCTCACACCCGGAGCGATGTCGGCGATCATGCAGATCGGAGCGAGATCCTTCGGGTAGATCACCTGAGCGCCGCGGGGCATCTCGAGCACGAAGTCCTCGAGCGTGGGACGCAACGCGGTGTACGGCGTGCCCTTCGTGCTCCGGGCGACCACACCCTCGGCCTGCCCGACAAGATCGCTGTGCGGGAACAACCCCGTGTGGCTGTGGAACTCGCCCGCCTCGGCGAGCGTGATGAGGTAGCGGCGCTGCTTGTGGTCGATGAGCAGAACCTTGTCGCCGTACGCGAACGGCTGGTTCATCGGCGGCCCCGCCCGAGCATCGCGACGGGCACCGGCTCGTGCGCGCTCGCGGTGACCACGAGCCGGCAGAAGGCGCACACCTCGCCGGTGGTGGGCGATCCGCACTCGACGCAGGGATGCAGGCCCTCTCGTTCGTCGTGGAGCACGCCGGACAGCAGCGGGGCCATCCGTTCGAGGAAGTTCAGGTAGAACGCCGCCTTCGAACCCGGTGATGCGGCCTCGAGGGCGTTGAGCGTCGCCTTGTACCCGAGGTGCTTGTTGCCCGCCGCCATCGGGCACTCCTCGACGAGGTAGTCGATGCCCCGCACGACGCACCACGCTGCGGTCTCGCGCTCGGTGAGTCGCACGAGCGGCTTGACCTTCTTCGGGAAGCCGTCACGGGCGGGCAGGACCGGCAGCTGGCGAGCCAGGTACTCGACCTCCCACCGCATGGTGTTCCCCAGCAGCACAGCGGCCTCGTCGTCGAGGTTGTGCCCGGTGGCGAGCACGGTGTAGCCGCCGTCGATCGCGGCCGAGTCGAACAGGTGACGCTTGCTGAGCCCGCAGGCCGAGCACGGCACCCGTCGGGTCGCCTTGGCCGCCGTGGGGATGTCGTAGCCGAACTCGTCACGCAGTGAGATCTCGATGAGACGCAGACCGCGTTCGGCCGCGAAGCGGCGCGCGTACTCGCCCGACACGTCGCTGTAGTCGCCGATGCCGAGCCCGACGTACAGGCCGTCGGCCTGGTACCCGAGCTCGAGCAGGAGGTCCCAGACCGCCAGGCTGTCCTTGCCACCCGACACGGCGACGAGGACCCGGTCGTCCGGCTCGATCATCCCGAACTTGTCGATCGCCTTCACGACCTGACGGCGGCACAGCTCGAGGAAGTGCTCGGCGCAGAAGTTGGCGTTGTGCCGCGGCAGGTCGATGATCGCCGGCTCGCGGCAGGTGCGGCACTTCGATCCGACCTTCATCGGTCAGGCACCTCCCGAGATGACGGGACGGACTTCGACGACGTCGTCGTCGGCGAGCTCGGTGTCGCCGGGCACCAAGGTGCTGTTGCGGATGACGAGGTGGGACTCACGGTTCAGCCCGAGCTCGTCGAGCAGCGAGTTCACCCGTCGCCGCCCCTGCACCTCGATCTCTCGCGTCGGGTTGCGCAGCAGGACGCGCATCGCGGCCTCGTGCGGCTACCCGGCCGCGCGCGCGGCGCGGCGATGCCGGCGCGTGTCGGGAGGGATGGCCTCGATGCGGATCGCCTGACCGGGCTGGAGCTTCTCGACGGTGAGCACCTCTTCTGTCTTGCCCGCCACGCGGCGCAGGAGCCGTCCGCCGAACATGAAGGCGCCCACCGCGAGCCAGCCGCGGCTGCCGCCGAGCAACCCTTTGTAGAGCGCGTTGCGGCGCAGGAGCACAGACGGCTTCAGGAGCCGAGGGAGAGCCATCGATCAGAGCCTGCGGATCTCGACGAGGGTGGTCTTCTTCTTGCCGGCCCGGCGACCGAGGAGGAAGACGAACAGCACGAACACGACGCCGGCGACGATCGCCACCGTCGTCATCGTCTGCTTCTTGTCGTTGACCTTCCCCTGCACCTCGTCCTGCAGCGCGCGGAACCGGCTCTCGAGATCGTCACGGGTGATGCGTTGCTGAGCCATGGTGTCTCCGGTCATCGATCCGACTTGGGATGCAGCGACGTCTTCACGATACGGCTCGCCGCGACGCCGATGACCAGCAGGCTGAAACCGAACGCGATCACATACGGAAGCAGGCTCATCCACCGTCCGGCGAAGGTGGGGGCCATCTCGTTCTGGAACAGGCGCAACACTCCGAGCACCAGCAAGACCGAGCCGAACCCGATCAGGATCGCACCGGCAGCCCCGACGGCGAGCCAACGACCGGCGCCGCGCAGCGGCCCGAGGGTCTCCTGTCGCGCGTAGTCCTTGACGAGCTCGATGACCTCGCCGATCTGGCCCGGCTTCGACGTGCTCTTCGCGCGATCATCATCCTTCTCGGCCATCGCACCTTGTTAGCACACGCGTCGCGGCGTGGCCGACTGTCATGTCGGCGGGGGCCCCTGCAGGCGGAACTCCAGCGCAGCCTCGAGATCGTCCAGCACATCGGACAGGATCGCCAGCCTCGCCACCGGGCCGTCCGCGCAGAGCAACCGATAGGTGTCTGCCGGCCCGACCGGGGTTGCCGCGACGAGGTGGTACGAATCGACGAGCGGGTCGCCGCGCATCTCGCCCACGGGGCCGGGCACCGAGTCGCCCAGCTCGAGCGACAGCGCGCTGGCGCGACGTACACGGGTGCGCAGCTTCTCGATCTGCGGTGCGAGCAGCTCCGATCCGGTCTCGTCCTCGGGCCATTCGTCGACGTCGGCAAGGGGGTACGGATCGTCGGGCAACCATGCGACGACCTTGATCCGCCGCGTGCCGATGCAGACGACCGCGTACCTGCCGCCCTCGAGCTCGGCGACCTGCATCATGCGTGCGATCGTCCCGACGTTCGATCGTGTGTCGCCGCCGCCGACCTCGAAGCCACGCTCGATGAGGACGACACCGAACTCGTGATCGGGCGACTCCAGGCAGTCGCGTACGAGCGCCCGGTAACGGGGCTCGAAGATGTGCAGCGGCAGCACGGCACCCGGCAGCAGGACCGTGCCCAGCGGGAACATCGGCATCACGGCCACGAGCCGACTGTACGCCCTGTTCAGGGGTCGGAGCGGCGCCAGCCGAGCACCTGCGCCGACGTGAGCGATCGCGGCCCGCGCCCGCTGGCGACGACCCACCGGGTCACCTGGCACAACAGCTCGTTCACGGGCGTCGCGACGGCGTGCATCCGCCCCAGCAGGACGATCTCGCCCTTCAGCCAGTCGACCTCCGTGGTGCTCGAACCACGGGCGAGGCTCTGCCAGGTCGACCCACCTCGTCGTCCGCCCGAGCCGCCGCGCACTGCTGCCATCTCCATCACGCCCGAGCGTCGGTCCCGGTCCTCGTCGTCGCCGGCCCTGTCGATCCCGGCCGCACGGAAGCACTCCTCGGCCTCGGACCGCGCCGCGGCGATCAGCGGGTCGGCCTGGTCGGGGTCGCTGACGAGCGCGTCGATCGCGTTGCGGAGGTTCATCACGAGCTTGGCGTACTTCCATCGCATGATGTCGGGCCGTGATTCACTGGCGAGCCCACTCGAACGCAGGACAGCGGCGACCGTCTCGCTCGTCGCGTCGGCCCCGGACGGGTAGCGGCCGATGTCGAGGATCGCGTTGTGCGGTGCGCCGTGGGCATCGACGACGCCCGGTTCGAGGAACGTCGAGGGCAGCATCACGCAGATGCCGTAGACGTGCTCGAAGTGGCGCAGCGCGAGACGTTCGTTCTCGACGCCGTTCTGTGCGCACACCACTCGCACACCGGACGGGGCGTGCGCGGCCAACTGCTCGAGCGCGGATGGGGTGTCCTGCGTCTTCATCGTCGACAGGACGACATCGCCGTCGTCGAGCGCCACCTCGGCGATCGTCGCCACCGCCGGCACGTCGACGGTGGTGGCACCGCTGTGATCGTTGATCGTCAACCCGTGCGCAGTGATCGCGTCGCGGTGGGGACCTCGGGCCACGAGGGTGATGTCGTGGCCGTGCGTGGCGCGAGCGGCGTGCAGGCGACCGCCGATGACGCTCCCGACCGCACCTGCTCCGAAGACCACGATGCGCATCGGCTAGCTCGACTGTCCGAGCGGTGAGAGGTCGTCCTCTCGTACCGCCTCGGGGTACGTGACGAGCGCGTCGGCCAGCTCGTCCCAGACGGCCAGGTACCCACCCTGGTCGATGCCCGCGGTGTTCTGCACGAGCGCGAACTCGATCGTCCCGCCGCCCTCCACCGGCAGGTAACCGGCGAGCGACTTCACGTCGGTCAACGTGCCCGTCTTGGCCTGCAGCCGGCCCTGCACCGGGGAACCGACGAACTGATCGGCGAGCGTGCCGCTGACGGCGGCGACCGGCAGCGCCGCGCCGAGCGCATCGTCGGGCTCGCCGCGAGCCAGCACGCCGACGATCGTCTGGCACGGCACGCGGTCCTCACGCGACAGGCCGGAGCCGTCGACCAGCAGCACACCGTCGATCGGCACGCCCCAGGAGAGCAGCTGCGCCATGATCGCCTCGATGCCGCTCGTGCGGCTGCCCGCGCCCGACACCTCGAGGCCGATCTCCTTCACGAGCATCTCGGCGGTGTTGTCGTCGCTCGTCTGCAGCATCTCGTCGACGATGTCGGCGAGGGGCTGTGAGGTGATGCTGGCGATCTCGGCGCTGAACGGCATGGTCGCCGATGCGGCACCGCCCACGACACGGACCCCTCGATCGCGGAGGAGGTCGACGAGCACCTCCGCCGCACCGAGGGCCGGATCGTCGGTCACCTCGTCGGACGTCGCACTCGTCCGGCCGTCGTTGACCAGCAGCGCGTCGTACGGGCCGGCCTCGATGACACGGATGTCGTCGCCCCACGAGGGCGCGAAGAACTCGTCGTCGTAGCGGCTGCCGTCGCCGACGATGCGTCCTGCGACGCGCGTGACACCGGCCGACACGATCTGATCAGCGAGGTCCTCGAGCCGGGTGACGTGGATGGGCGGCTCGGTCTGGCGCTGCGACGTGGGCCACCACTCGGTCGACAGGAGCGGATCGCCTCCGCCCAGCAGCGTCAGGTCGCCGTCGACCACACCCTCGGCACCGATGACGCCGTTGACGCTGGTCGTGAACCGGAAGCCGGGGCCGAGGACGTCGAGTGCGACCGCGGCGACGATCAGCTTCATCGTCGACGCCGGGACGACCGGCACCGATGCGTGGTGCGCGAGGACGGTCTGCCCGTTGACGGAGACCGACAGGCACGAGGTGGCGTCCACGTCACCGGCGACGTCGTCGAGCTCCGCGGCGAACTCGTCGAGGTTCAGCCGGCGCGCCAGCACACCGGGCGCTCGGCGGGTCGACAGCACCGGCGTGGCGAGCGCGATCCTGGGGTCGGCCGGCGCAGCGATGGTCGGGTCGGCATCGATCGTCGAGCGCGACTCTGCCCATTGCCACAGCACCGCGAGCGCCATGCCGACCACGACGGCCACCGATGCGGCCACGATGACCGGGCTGCCGCCACGCTTTCCCATCAGCGCCGCGTCGTCCTCTGGGTCATCCCCTGGTCCGTCATCCTGCCTGCCTGCGCCGGAAGGCCGCGTATCGCGTCAGGTGGCCGAGGGCGGTCACCGCTCGGTTGCCGCTCGCGTAGCAGAGCCGCCCGGAAGCCATCACGGCCGCGGGGCCCGGGTTCGCCGGATCGGCCACGGCGAGCTCGGTGGCCGTGAGGATCGGCTTGGCGTAGCGACGCGAGAGCTCGTCGGCGGCCTCGGCGAACCGGCGATCCTGGCGCTCGTGGTACTCGACGATCCGTGCCAGGCCGTGCTCGGGGAAGAAAGGACCCTCGCGCATCAGCCGAGCCTGGTTGCTCTGGATGCCGAGGCCGAGGTACACGATGCTGTGCACCGCGGGGTGCGCAGCGATGAGCTCGAGCACCTCGGGGATCGTGTCGCGCACCTCGCCTCCGGCGCAGTCGATGGGGTTGTTGCGGCTCCAGCGAGGGGGCAGCTTCTGGTCGACCGCGGCGAGCAGGTCGGCGGGCAGCTCCATCAGCTCGAGGCCCCGCTCGCGGTGCACCGCGTCGCTGGTGACGACTCCCCAGCCGCCGGCCGTCGTGAGCACGACGACGTTCGGTCCCGTCGGCAGCGGCTGGGTCGCGAACGTGGCGGCTGCCTCGAATGCCTCCTCGACCGTCGCTGCGCGGCTGACACCTGCCTGCCGGCACGCACCGTCGAAGACCTTGTCGTCGGCAGCGAGCGCGCCCGTGTGGCTGGCCGCGGCGCGTGCACCGGCCTCGGTCGCGCCGCCCTTCACGACGACGAGCGGCTTGCGCGCAGCGACACTCGCGAACCGATCGAGCAGCGCCTTGCCGTCGACGATCCCCTCGACGTACGCGAGCGACACCGAGGTCGCCGGATCGTCGGCGAACCAGTCGAGGTAGTCGGCCGGGGTGACCGCCGCTGCGTTGCCGGCAGACACCGCGCGGCTGATGCCGACGCCCGTCTGACGGGCGTAGTTGAGGAAGCTCGAGACGAAGTTGCCGCTCTGGCTGGCGACGGCGATGGAACCTGCGGGCGGGTACGGCGCGACGATCTGCGCGCAGAGCGACGCGGGCGTGCTGACGACGCCCTGGCCGTTCGGTCCGGCGAGCAGGATGCCCAGCTCGTCGGCCAGGGCCACGAGCTCGCGCTCCGCGGCTCGACCCTCCTCTCCCGCCTCTCCGTAGCCCGCCGAGGTGAGAAACGCAGCGCGAATGCCCTTGCGTGCGCACGCTCGGAGGAGATCGAGGTTGGCGGACGCCGGCGTGCACACGAACACGAGGTCGATCTCCCCGTCGGGGAGCGCGTCGACGTCGGCGACCGTGTGGATGCCGAGCATGTCCTCGCCCTGCAGGTTGGTGCCGAACACCGCCCCTCGGTACCCGCCGGCGAGGATGTTGTGCAGGCTGACGAACCCGAACTTGCCCGGGTGCGTCGAGGCGCCGGCCACGACCACACCTCGCGGCTCGAACAGGGCACGGAACTGCGCGTCGGTCGGTCGTGGCCGCGCCGAGCGGCCTGCGACGCCATCTTCGGAGGGGGCGACCTCGACCAGCGCGTCGACCGCGATGGGACGACCGTCAGCGGCGACGATGAGAGGGTTGACGTCGATCCCGGCGATGTCGGGGCGGGCGACCGCGGCCGCCGACAGACCGGTGAGCACGGCGCGCAACTGCGACCGGTCGACCTCGGCCTCGCCGCGGAACGCGCCGAGGAGGCGTTGGGCCGCCAGCTGATCGATCATCTCGTCGGCGTCGGAGTCCGACAGCGGCACCGGGCGGAAGACCACGTCGGCGATCGCCTCGGCGAGCACACCTCCGACGCCCAGCATGACGTTCGGGCCGAACTGCGGATCGCGCACCACACCGGCGATCAGCTCACGGTTGCCGGCGATCATCGGCGCCACGAGCAGTCGCACGGGGCCGTCGTCGGGGCGAGCCGCCGACAACAGCTCGCGCGCCGCCTGCTCGACGGCCGGACCGTCCTGGAGGCGGAGGCGGACCAGTCCACGCTCGGTTTTGTGGGCGATCGCGTCGCCGGCGAGCTTCACGACGACGGGGAAGCCGATCGCCTCGGCTGCCTCGGCTGCCTGGCTCGCCGTGTCGACCTCCCGCTCGTCGGCGAGCGGTACTCCGAACTCGCGCAACACGGCCTTCGAGGCCGGTTCGGAGAGCGTGGTGCGGGTGGCAGAGGCAACGACGGGCATCGGAACAACCGTAGCCATCGACCTCCGCCGCGGCCCGGTTCTCAGGCGCTGACGTGATACGTCAGGACGCTGCGGGCGATCGTCTTGCCCGACGAGGCACCGACCACCTCGCTCTCGCAGAACACGAGGCTGCGTCCCCGCTTGACGACCCATCCCTCGGCGACCGCATCCTCGCCGACGAGCGCCGACATGAACTGCACGTGCATGTCGACCGTGGAGTACCGCGCCTCACGCCCGTACGCGGACCCGACGACCGGCACGACGACCGAGTCGAGCAGCCCGGCGATCGCGCCGCCGTGGACGATGCCGGCCGCCTGGTTGAGGCCTTCGCGGAACGGCATGCGCATGCGGCAGTAGTCGGTGCGCACCTCCTCGACGACCAGCCCGAGGAGCTTGACGAACAGCTCGGCCTCGTCGCGTCCGAACTTCATCCATCGTCGGCTGACGTCGTCGGGAAGTGGCGGGTGCTGCTCGGCTCGGCTCATGGAGCCTGGATCATGGCATGAGGGCGACCTTGTAGAAGGACGCGATGTGTTGGCGCCGGCGATCGAGCGCCTCCGCATCGAGGGGATCGGCATCGAGCAGGCCACCGAGCAACGGCGCGTCGGAGAAGTAGCTCAGCAGCGCGCCATAGCCCGTGAGCAGGAGCTGCTCCGGATCATGCCGCCGGAACGTGCCCGCATCCATCTCGCGCTGGAAGAACGCGACGCTGCGGTCCCAGATCGGCCGGAGTGCGGCAGCGAGGTCGATGCCGAGATGGGCACCTCCGTCGATCGCCTCGCGACGGACGAGGCGCACGAACTGGGGGTTGTCGGCGAAGAAGTCGAATCCCGCCTGCAGCACCAGTTCGACCTTGTCGAAGCCCCGCGCGTCGGTGTCGATCACATCGGCGAGACGGATGATCCAGTCGCCGAGCATCCGCTCGAAGACCTCGCCGTAGAGCTGGTCCTTCGACGGGAAGTGGTGCAGCAGGCTCTGCCGCCGGATGCCCACCGCAGCCGCGATGTCGTTCAGCGATGTCCCGTCGTACCCGGCCTCGGCGAAGCATGCGATCGCCTCGATCAGGATCTGTTCACGGGTCGACAGCTGCTCACCCGGCTGGTCGACCATAGGGATTCGATCCTAGCGACGCATGGGCCTACCGACCGGCAGGCAGGCTGATAGCGTGTCCAGATGCTCCGAGTCGTCCTCATCGCGTTGCTCGCCGGCTTCCTCGTCAGCTTCGTCGCCAACGTCTGCACCACCGTCTTCCTGCACCGTGCGCTCGCCCACCGGGCGCTCACGCTGCGCCGTCCCGCCGTCGAGGCCTTCCGCTTCTTGCAGTGGATCACCACCGGCATCCGGCCGCGCCAGTGGGTGGCGGTGCACCGCAAGCACCACGCGTTCACCGACGTGCCGGGCGACCCGCACTCCCCCGTCCTGCTCGGCTGGTGGCAGGTGCAGATGCGCAACGTGCAGCTGTATCGCCGCGAAGCGCGCAACCCCGAGACGCTCAGCCGCTATGCGAAGGATCTCCCGCCGACGCGCGCCGACCGCTGGTTCTACGACCACGCCCTGTTCGGGCTCGCCGTCGGCGTCGGCATCCTCGTGCTCGCCTTCGGCCCGGTCATCGGCCTCCTCGCTGCATTCATCCACGTCAACCTGTACCTCGGCGGGTCTGCGGCCGTGAACGCGATCGGCCACCACTTCGGCCGCAAGCCCTACCCGAACGGCGCGGGCAACCTGCAGTGGCTGGCCTTCCTCACCGCCGGCGAGGGCCTGCACAACAACCACCATGCTGCGCCGACGTCGGCCAAGCTGTCGCACCGGTGGTTCGAGATCGATCCGGGCTGGTGGGTCGTGCGCGGCCTGCTCATCCTGCGTCTGGCCAAGGTGCGCCTCGCCGAACTGCGACTCGCCGCCCCGCGAGGCAGCCGACAAGCCGCCTGACCGCCGTGCGGTCGATCGCCGCGACGAGGGTGCTCACCGCGGAGGGCTGGCTCGACCACCATGCAGTGGTGGTCGGCGACGGCGGGTCGATCGTCGCCATCGAACCCGTCGCGGCCGCGCCCGATCGCGTCCTCGCCCCTGGATTCGTCGACCTGCAGGTGAACGGGATCGACGACGTCGACGTGGCATCTGCAACCGATCAGGACTGGTCTCGTCTCGACCGGAGCCTGCTCGAGCACGGCGTCACCACCTGGTGCCCCGCCCTCGTGACGATGGCGCTCGAGGAGTACGCCGGGCCCCTGCAGCGCATCCGCGGCGCGATGGATCGCCCCGGGGCGCGGCGCCCGAACATCGCGGGTGTCCACCTCGAGGGCCCCTTCCTCGGCGCGGTGCACGGGGCCCATCGATCCGAACTGGTGGTTCCCGTGGACCTCGCGTGGATCGACTCGCTCCCCGATCACGTCCGGGTGATGACGATCGGTGCCGAGCAGCCGGGCGCGGTCGACGCTGTGGCCAGCCTGACCAGCCGCGGCATCGCGGTCGCGATCGGCCACTCCCGCGCCAGCGGCGACCAGTTCGCCGCCGCAGTCGACGCCGGCGCCACCCTCGTCACCCACCTCTTCAACGCGATGAGCGGTGTCCACCACCGCGAGCCCGGTGTCGCGGTGTTCGCGATGAACGATCCCCGCGTCGGCGCGTCGATCATCGCCGACGGGATCCACGTCCACCCTGCCGTGCTGCGCCTCGCCTTCGCGGCGCTGCAGGGCCGAGCCCTGCTCGTGACCGACGCGGTGGCGTGGCGTCGCGGGACGGTCGGATCGGTGGCGCTCGCCATGCGCGAGGGCGCGCCGCGGCTCGCCGATGGCACGCTCGCGGGCAGCGCGCTCACGATGGACGCGGCCGTGCGCACGTGCGTGGCCGCGGGCATCGATCTCGCCGACGCGCTCTGCGCCGCCAGCACCGAACCCGCTCGCCGACTGCGGTCGACCGAACGAGGCGCGATCGAGATCGGCCGCCGCGCGGATCTGGTCGCCCTCCGGCCCGACCTGACGGTCGAGCAGACCTGGGTCGGCGGCGAGCCCACGCTGTAGGCCGCACGGCCGGCCGGTACCCTCGGACCGATGCACATCGTGTCGGCACTCTTCGTCGAGAACTTCGAGATGCGTCAGGCGCCCGGCCCGTCCACGCGCATCGACCTCACCGGCGCGATGTTCTCGATGGCCGCGCCCTCGCCGGCGCCGGTCACCGTCGCACCACACCTCGTCGCGCTCATCTACTGCCCGCCCGGCGAGTCCGGTCAGGGGGTCTTCGAGGTCGTCTTCCGCACGGGCCTCGAGGAGGATGCCGAGCAGATCGCCCGCAACGTGAGCCCCTTCTCGGTCGAGCCGGGGAAGTTCACCTACCGGCTCGTGCGCGGCGAGCTCGAGTTCCCCGACTACGGCCAGATCTTCGCCCACTGCCGCGTCGATCGCGGCCCCTGGCACCTCGTCCCGCTGACGCTGCTGCCACCTGCCACCTGACTCCTGTCACTCGAGGTGTCCCTTCGGGCCAGACGGGTACAGTCGAACTCGTGCCCTTGACGCCCGACCTCGAACGACAGGCCATCTCGCTCATCCGCGGCTTCGCCATGGACGCACCCCTGGCCGCGAAGAGCGGCCACCAGGGCACGGCGATGGCCCTCGCCCCGCTGGCCCACGTTCTGTACAGCCGCATCATGCGGCACGATCCGTCCGATCCGGCATGGCCCGACCGCGATCGCTTCGTGCTCTCGAACGGCCACGCCTCGATCCTGCAGTACACGATGCTGTACCTCTGCGGGTACGGCCTCGAGCTCGACGACATCAAGGCGTTCCGCCAATGGGAGTCGGCGACGCCCGGTCATCCCGAGGCGCGTCACACCGCGGGCGTCGAGGTGACCACGGGTCCGCTCGGCCAGGGGTTCGCCAACTCGGTCGGCATGGCACTGGCCGAGCGCCGGCTGCGCGCGCAGTTCGGCGACGAGCTGATCGACCACCACACCTTCGTCATCGCCGGCGACGGTTGCTTCATGGAGGGCGTCAGCCACGAAGCAGCGTCGCTCGCCGGGCACCAGCGCCTCGGGTCGCTGATCTGCGTGTACGACGACAACCACGTCACGATCGACGGCGACACCGATCTCGCGTACAGCGACAACGTCCCGGAGCGCTTCGAGGCCTACGGCTGGCACGTCGAGCAGTTGGGCGAGATGGCGAACGACCTCGACGGCCTCGAGGCAGCGATCCGCCGAGCGATGGCCGTCACCGACCGGCCCAGCCTGCTGGTGCTGCGCTCGCACATCGGATACCCGAGCCCCGACCTCACCGACGACTACCACGCCCACGGCAACCCGTTCACGACCGAGCAGGTGTCGCGCACCAAGGCCGTCATGGGCATCCCCGACGAACCGTTCTGGTCCCCCGCCGAGATCGTCAGCGCCTACCGACAGCACGCCGGCGAACGCGGGGCCGAGGAGCACGGCGCATGGCAGGCGCGCCACGACACCGTTCCGCACGACCGCGCGGCCTGGGACGCGTGCTGGGAGGCCACGGGACTTCCTGGATGGACCGACTCGCTGCCCCGGTTCGAGGTCGGCGAGAGCATCGCCACGCGCGTCGCGATCGAGAAGGCGTTCAACGCCACCCTCGATGGCGTGCCGGGCCTGATGGCCGGCGCCGCCGACCTCACGGGCAACACCGGGAACAAGTTGCAGGGGCAGGAGCGGCAGTCGGCCGAGCACCCCGGAGGACGCCAGGTCTACTACGGCGTCCGCGAGCACGCGATGGGCGCAGCGATGGTCGGCATGGCGATGCACGGCGGCGTCCTGCCTGCCGGTGGCACCTTCTTCGTGTTCCTCGACTACATGCGCCCGCCGGTCCGCCTCGCCAGCCTCAGCCGGGCGAAGGTCGTCTTCGTCTTCACTCACGACTCGGTCGGCGTCGGCGAGGACGGGCCCACGCACCAACCGGTCGAGCAGCTCGCCACGCTGCGAGCCATCCCGGGTCTGCAGGTCATCCGCCCGGCCGATGCGAACGAGACGGTGGCCGCGTGGCGCGCGTGCGTCGACCACATCGGGCCATCAGCCCTCGTGCTGTCCCGACAGAACATCCCGGTGTGCACCGACGGCACCGCTGTCGAGCGCGGCGCGGGCGTCGTGCGCGCCGCCGACGACCCTGCGCTCGTCATCGTCGCGACCGGCAGCGAGGTCGCGATCGCGATCGACGCTGCCGAGCGCCTACACGGCGAGGACATCGCCGCGTCGGTCGTCAGCCTGCCCAGCTGGGACCGCCTCGCCCGGCAGGACCCCAACTTCCGCGCGTCACTGTTCCCTCGCGGCGTGCCGGTGCTGTCGGTCGAGGCAGCCGTGACGTTCGGCTGGGAGCGGTTCGCCGACCGCTCGATCGGCATCGACCGCTTCGGTGGCAGCGCGCCGGGCGCCGTGGCCCTCGACCGGCTCGGCATCAACGTCGACCACATCCTCACCGTTGCTCGCGAGATGGTCGCCGCCCGCCCCGACCGAGCCATCTGACCGAAAGGGAGACCCTCATGGACCGTCTGCTCACCCTCTACCACGAGTTCGGCCAGAGCCCCTGGCTCGACAACCTGAAGCGCGGCTACATCACGTCCGGTCAGCTCACGAAGCTGGTCACCGACGGCATCCGTGGCCTCACGAGCAACCCCACCATCTTCCAGAAGGCGATCCAGGGCTCGGCCGACTACGACGAGCAGTTCGCCGCGCTCGCCACCCAGAACCGGCCGGTGATCGACGACTACTGGGCGATGGTCCTGCGCGACATCAACAGCGCTCTCGACGCCTTCGCTCCCCTGTACCACCAGAGCTACGGCCGGGACGGGTTCGTCAGCGTCGAGGTCGATCCGGGCCTCGCCCACGACTCCACCGGCACCGAGCTGGCGGCTCGCCAGCTCCACGAGCAGATCGATCGCCCGAACCTGATGGTGAAGATCCCTGCCACCGCCGAGGGCGTGCCCGCGATCCGCCGGATGATCGCCGAGGGACGGAACATCAACGTCACGTTGATCTTCAGCCTCGAGCGCTACCAGGACGTCATGGAGGCCTACCTCTCAGGCCTCGAGGAGTACTCGAGGGTTGCCGGCGCCGACTTGTCGAGGGTCGCGAGCGTCGCCAGCTTCTTCATCAGCCGTGTCGACACCGAGATCGACCAGCGGCTCGACGCCCAGGGTTCGCCCGAGGCGCTGGCGCTGCGCGGCAAGGGTGCCGTCGCCCAGGGCAAGCTCGCCTACCAGCTGTTCCAGCAGACCTTCAGCGGTGCTCGCTGGGAAGCGCTCGCGGCGAAGGGGGCCGTGGTGCAACGCCCGCTGTGGGCCAGCACGTCCACCAAGAACCCGGACTACCCCGACACGTTGTACGTCGATCAGCTCATCGGTCCCGACACCGTCAACACGCTCCCCGACTCGACGATCGAGGCCTTCGCCGATCACGGCACGCTGGCACGCACCGTCGACGCTGGGGTCGACGAGGCGCAGGCGGTGTGGCAGCACCTGGCCGACGTCGGGGTCGATGTCGACGACGTGGCCGACAAGCTCGAGCGTGAGGGGGTCAGCAGCTTCCAGAAGAGCTTCGACGAGCTGCTCGGTGCGCTCGAGGCCAAGGGAGTCGAACTGCGCGCTCGCTGAGCCCGCGCTCGCCCGCACCGGCGACGACTCGTAGTGTGACCCCGTGGCCGATCCAGAACCGATCTCCCCTCCGGCCCACTACGACCGGCTGGCCGAGCTCATCGCCACGTTCCCCCTGCGCGACCGGCGGCTGGCCGAGCAGATGGTGCAGTCCATGGTCGAGCTCTTCGGGCAGCACCCGGCGACCATCGACCTGAAGATCACGAGCGCAGCCATCGCCGAGATGAGCGACGCGTTCGCGATGTTCGCGCCGTATCGCGAACGACCCAAGGTGACCATCTTCGGGTCCGCGCGCACGTTGCCCGACGACCCGCTGTACGTCCAGGCGCGAGACGTCGCCGACGTGCTCGCGGGCATGGGATGGATGGTGATCACCGGCGCCGGTCCGGGCATCATGCACGCGGCGATGGAGGGCGCCGGTCGTGAGAACTCGATCGGCGTGTCGATCAAGTTGCCGTTCGAGCAGGGCGCGAACCCGATCATCGCCGGCGACTCCAAGTACGTCAGCATGAAGTACTTCTTCACGCGCAAGCTCATGCTCATCAAGGAGAGCCGAGGTTTCGTGTGCCTGCCCGGCGGGTTCGGGACGTTGGACGAGACGTTCGAACTGCTGACGCTGACTCAGACCGGCAAGGGAGCGCCCGTTCCGATCGTCCTGCTCGACACCCCAGGCGACCCCTACTGGGAGACGGTGCACGACTTCGTCGGCCGCCAGCTCGTGCAGCGCGGGCTCGTGTCCGAGGCCGACACCGGGCTGTACCTCGTGACCGAGGACTGCCAGGTCGCCGCCGATGAGATCACTCGGTTCTACGCCAACTACGACTCGCTGCGCTACGTCGGCGACCTGCTCGCCATTCGGGTGCGCCACGAGCCGACCGACGAGCAGATCGAGCTGCTGAACGAGCGCTTCGGTCACCTCTGCCGGCGAGGGGTGATCAGCCGATCGGCGCCGCTCGACCCGGAGCGAAAGGATGCCGACCGGCTCGACCTGTACCGGATCACCTTCGCCTTCGCCAAGCACGGCTACGGCGAGCTGCGCGCGATGATCGACACGCTCAACGGCTTCGTGCCCGCCGAAGAGGTCGAACCCCCGGTCGAAGCGCCGGTTTCCGCCGCATCGCTGCCGACCGTCGAACCCAGCACGAGGAGCACCTGATGCACGTCGCCCAGATCTGGCAGTACCCCGTGAAGTCGATGATCGGTGCGACCGTCAGCCAGGCGCGCCTCGGCGGCACGGGCGTGGTCGGCGATCGGCTCTGGGCCGTGCGCGACGAGCAGCGCGGTGGCATCCGCGGCGCGAAGAAGATCGGCGCGCTCATGCGGCTCGCCGCGACCTACGACGGTGAGGGCGGCGTCGTCATCACACTGCCGGACGGCACCCGGGTCGGCTCCGCCGACCCCGACGCCGCGGCGCGCGTCTCGGCCGCCCTCGACCATCCCGTCACGCTCGCCCCGCTCGCGCCGGCCTCCGACCTCGACCACTTCCGTCGAGGAGCACCCGACAGCGACGACGTGATGGTCGAGCTGCGCTCGATCTTCGGCCGCGAGGACGACGAACCGCTCCCCGACTTCTCGATCTTCCCGCCCGAGCTCGTCGAGTTCGAATCGCCCCCCGGCACCTACGTCGATGCGTTCCCGCTCATGATCATGACGACATCTGCCCTCCGCTCGCTGGCGGATGCGCTCCCCGACAGCGCGATCGACGTGCGCCGCTTCCGGCCGAGCTTCGTCATCGACAGCGGCGACGAGGACGGCCATCCCGAGCTCGGATGGGCCGGACGCACCCTGCACATCGGCGACGCCGTGGTGCAGGTCGGCGCGCCGTGCCCGCGATGTGTGATGGTGACGCGGGAGGTCGACGCCCAGCTGCCGGCCGACCGGGCGATCCTGCGGCACATCGTGCGCGACCTCGATCAGAACGTGGGCGCGTACGCCACCGTTGTGCAGCCCGGCACCATCGCCGAGGGCGACCCGGTGCGGTTCGGCTGATCGCGCGACCGGCTACTCGTCGCCGGCATCGCCTCGCAGCAGACGTGACGCCTTCTCGATCGCTCGCCGCGCCTGTGCCAGACGCCGGTCCTCGTCGGGACGGCCGCGCCCTGCTGCGGATGCCTCCCGCAGCAGATCGAAGCTGCGCTCGTCGAGCTCGCTGACGATCTGATCGAGGCGTTCCGCGAGGTCGCGGTGGTCGGTCATCCGAGTGCCTCGGCGACGAGCTCGATCGGGTGGCGGACGGGCACGCCCCGCGCCTGCAGGTGCATCGCGCACCCCGGGTTCGCACTGGCGACCGCCGTGGCACCTGTCGCCGCCGTCGCTCGTTCGATGCTCGCCAGCTTGCGCTCGCGGATCTCGCCGGCGAGCTCGGGTTCGAGCGCCGAGTACGCGCCGCCCGCTCCGCAGCACAGCCCCTCGTCGTCGAGCTCGACCACGTCGCAGACCTTGGCGAGGACCGTGCGCACCGCGAGGTGGGTTCGCTGCACGTGGCGCAGGTGGCACGGATCCTGGACGATCACCGGGGCCAGGCGACGAACCGGCTGCAGCTGATCGACGCGGTCGGCGACGAACTCGTGCACGTCGCGCACCCGCGCCGAGAACGCCCGGGCCTCGTCGGTCCCGAGGAGGTGGCCGTAGTCCTTCAGCGCCGCACCGCACCCCGCCGAGTTCACGACGATCGGTGCGTCGCCCGGCATCGACGCAATGACGGATCGGGCGAGGTGTGCGGTCTGCTCGGTGAGGCCGGCGTGCACGTGCAGGGCGCCGCAGCAATCGCCACCCCGTCCGGGGACCGACCAGCGCACTCCGATCGCGTCGAGCACCTTGGCCGTGGCGTGGTGTACGTCGCGCAGCCACGCGTCCATCACGCACCCGGTGAAGAGCCAGGCGTCGGCACCCGTGCCACGCAGTGCCGGCGGACGGCGCACAGACAGCTGCCCGAGCCCGAGGCGTGCACTCAGTCGCTTGGGCACGAGATGGGCACGCTGGGCGACGGCGAGCGCACTCGATCCAGCGAGCAGCAGCCGATGGTGCCCGAGGGCCCAGTAGGCGAGGCGTTGCCACCGTGGTGTGATCGTGCGGCGGTCAGCGAGCGTCGAACGCGTGGCTTCCATCAGGTGCCCGAACGGGACGCCGCTGGGGCACGCCGGCTCGCACCCCCGGCACTGGACGCACGTCTCCATGAACTCGACGAAGTCGTCGCTGACAGGAGCGCCCTCGTTCTGCACCTGGCGCATCGCTGCGATGCGACCTCGGGGCGACTTCGCCTCCTCACCCGTCACCCGGAAGGTGGGGCAGTGCGGCAGGCACAACCCGCAGCTGACACAGGTGGCGAGCTCGTTCGGATCGATGCGGAGGTCCACGGCCCGGCCACGATACCGTCGCCCCCGACATGCCCGAAGGCCACACCATCCATCGCATCGCCCGCGACCACGGCCGCCTGCTCAGGGGCCGCCCCGTCGCCGTCAGCTCGCCACAAGGTCGGTTCGCCGGCGACGCGTCACTCGTGGACGGACTCGTCCTCGATCGCATCGAGCCGTACGGCAAGCACCTCTTCTACGAGTGGAGCAACGGGCTCGTCGGTCACGTCCACCTCGGCCTGTTCGGCAAGTTCCGCGTCCACCTCGGCGCCGAGCCGCCGGCACCGATCGGGATGGTGCGGATGCGGATGTCGAGCGACGTCGCGACGATCGACCTCGCCGGCGCCAACACGTGCACCGTAGGTACTCGAGACGAGCGCGACGCGATCGTCGCTCGTCTCGGCCCCGACCCGTTGCGCCGTGACGCGAAGCCCGCGCTCGCGATCGATCGGATGCTGCGGAGCAGGCAGCCCATCGGCGCGCTGCTCCTCGATCAGTCGGTCATCAGCGGGGTTGGCAACGTGTACCGCGCCGAGGCGCTGTTCGTGCACGGCATCCATCCGTCACGGCCGGGATCGGCGTGCTCGAGGGACGAGCTCGACGCGCTGTGGGGCACGATCACCACGATGCTCCGCCGCGGCGTGAAGGAGAACCGCATCGTCACCGTCGACCGCCGCCTGGTCGCCGTTCCCACCGGCCGGCTCCGCCGCGGCGAGGCCACCTACGTGTACCACCGCGACATCTGCCTCCGCTGCGGTACGCCCATCAGCACCGTCGACCTGGGCGGCCGCCCCTGCTGGTTCTGCCCCCACTGCCAACCGTCCTGACCCACCCCCATCCGAGTCGCTACGGCCCGTCCGAGGGTCGATCGTCCCGGTCGAGCGCCGACGTGCACCCCGTGGTGCCGCTCGACCCTCGGATCAGACTGCGCGCCACATCGGCGCGGACGGATCACCGCGCCACCACCTCAGCCGCTGCTCGGCCTCGGGGCGCGCAGCCGAATCGGCGCGCCCCGCGCGCACCCGCATGAGCGTGGCGGCAACGAGGCGCAGCACAGCCAGTGCTTCCGCCACCTCGTCACCGCGCATCGTCGCGCCGTACCCGCGGGCGAACTGCTCGTAGATGTCCGCCTCGCCGCCCCACCGCTCGGTCCACGTCATGAGCGGAGCGTGATCCCATGCGCGAGGGCCGGCGCACACGAGATCCCAGTCGAGGAGCACCGGGCCCTCCGGCCCCTGAACGACGTTGCCCGGGTGCACGTCACCGTGACAGAGCACGACCTCGTCCACTCGATCACGCCAACCTGTGGTGCGCGCGAGCGTCGCCTCGATCGCGTCGCGCGCCGGACCGTCGAGGAGGTCGACGACCGTCGGCATCACCACATCGAACTGCCACCACGGGAACGAGGAGCACCACGGCACGGGGTAGCGCTCGGCGACCACCGACGGCTCGAGGTCGTGCACGCGAGCGACCATCTGACCGACCTCGGACCAGTCGACCGGGCCCGACGGCTCGATCCGCCCGATCGCCCACACGGCCAGGGCTCCGTCGACGACCGGTTCGGCCCGGACGTACCGGGGCACACGCACGCCGTGCGCTGCGAGCACGCCCGCGAGCCAGACGGGCGCGGTCGGGTCGGCCGTCGGTCGCCCGACGCGCAGCACCACGTCGCCCGCCAAGAAGAGGGTGTTCATCCCCGTGCGCAGCAGCTCGGGTCGATCGAGACGCCAGTGACGTGCCGCCGACTCGGCCAGCCGGTGCACCTCCGCCGAGTCGCCGGCCGGCTCGACGACGAAGGGCAGCTCAGCCAACGACCACACCGGGGTTCAACCGCCCGGTGGGATCGAACCGGGCCTTGATCCGATCTCGCAACGCGATCACACCGGGCTCGACCGGGCGTACCGGCAGCACGCCGGGCGCCACGTGCATCACGCCGACGCCGAGCTCGGCCACGAACGTGCGCGGCTCGAGGCGGACGCCGATGGACAACTGCTCGGCCGGCGCGACGACGACCCGCTCGGCTGGGAGCGTCGGCGGCGCTTCGACGGGAACGAGCCCACGGGCGGCCGCCTCGGCGGCGACATCGGCCGGATGGCCCTCCAGCAGGGCCCACACCGTGACGCCGTTCCAGAGCACGGCGGCGGGCCTGTACAAGTCGGCGAACACGGCGCCCGGCTCGTCGGTCTCGACCGCGTGCCACTGCGAGTGCTGCGCGATCGGCCGTGTGCGCAGGATGACGTCGCCGAGGAAGCCGAGGGTGCCGCGGCTGCCGACGAGCAGCCTGCACACGTCGAACCCGCTCACGTTCTTCACGGTCGGTCCGCCTGCCTTCACCAGTTGGCCGTCGGCGCCGGCGTACCGGGTCTGGAGCAACGCGTCCCGCATCGGGCCGTCGCCCAGACGGCGGATGCCGCTCCGGCCGGTCGCCAGCGCGCCGCCCACGGTTCCGCCCGGTGGCAGCACGGTGCGCTGGCCGAGCTCGGCGAGCGCCGCGGACAGGTCGTCGACCGGGGTGCCCGCGCCGCAACTGACGGTCATCTCGTCGGCCTGGATCCAGTCGATGCCCGACGGCGCCCGCACGCACCGCTCGTCGGGTACGGCTCCCCCACGGGTCGACAGCCCGGCGATGGTGACGGGGCCCTCCTCGCCGACGTCGGCGACGAAGCGCTCTAGATCCACATGCCCTCGGCGACGAGGTGCGAGTCGCCACACGACGCCGGGCTCGGCAGCACCTTGGTCGGGTTCGCGAGACCGGTCGTGTCGAAGGCGCCGCGCAGGGCCGCCTGGGCGGCGAGATCGGCGGGACCGAACATGAGGGGCATCAGGTCGCGCTTCTCGAGCCCGATGCCGTGCTCACCGCTCAGGACGCCGCCTGCCTCGACCGAGACACGCACGATCTCGTCGCCGGCCGCGTGCACCTTCTCCATCATCCCCGGCTCGCGCTTGTCGAAGACGAGGAGCGGGTGCAGGTTGCCGTCGCCGGCGTGGAAGACGTTCATCACGAGCAGGTCGTGCCGGCGAGCGATCTCGTACACCTGGCGCAGCACCTCTGGCAGCACGCGTCGAGGCACGACGGTGTCGTGGAGGTAGTAGTTCGGCTTGATGCGCGCGATCGCACCGAACGCGGTCTTGCGCCCCTTCCACAGCAGGGCCCGTTCGGCCTCGTCCTGCGCGATGCGCACGTTGCCGCACTCGTGCCGCCGGGCGATCTCGACGATTCGCTCGACGTCGTGCTCGAGTCCGTGTGGCGCACCGGCGACCTCGACCAGCAGCACCGCAGCTGCATCGACGGGAAGGCCGGCGTGGATGTACTGCTCGACGGCGCGGACGCACAGCTGGTCCATCATCTCGAGCGCCGCCGGCACCATGCCGGCGGCGATGATCGAGCTGACCGTCTGCGCCCCCGCTTCCACCGTGGCGAAGTCGAACAGCATCGTCCGCACGGCCGGTGCAGTCTGCGTGAGACGGACGCAGATGCGCGTGGCGATGCCGCACATGCCCTCGCTGCCGACGAACGCGCCGCGCAGGTCGTAGCCGTCGTCCTCGCCGCCCTCGCTGCCCAGGACGACGACCTCTCCGTCGGGCAGCACGACCTCGAGCGCGAGGATGTGCGCGGACGTGACGCCGTCGGCGAGGCAGTGCGGACCGCCCGAGTTGTTGGCCACGTTCCCGCCGATCGAGCAGCTCTGCTGGCTGCTGGGATCGGGCGCGAAGTGGAGTCCGTGAGCGGCGACCTGACGGCTGAGGTCGAGGTTCAAGACGCCGGGCTCGACCCACGCGAGCCGGTTGACCGGGTCGACGGACAGGACCCGGTTCATCTTCGTGAGCGCGATGACGAGCGCGCCGCCGATCGGTGTCGCTCCCCCGGCGAGCCCCGTCCCTGCGCCACGGGCCACGAACGGGATGCCGTGCGCCACGGCCGCCCGGACCGCGGTGCGCACCTCGTCGGTGGAGGTCGGGAACACGACGACTCCAGCGACCCCCTCGATGTTCGAGGCGTCGCGTCGGTACAGCCCGAGCTCGGTCGCGCCCGTGCGGACCCGGTCGTCGCCGAACGCGCGCCGGAGGTCGGCGACGAGCGCGTCGAGCGTCGAACGCTCGGCCGCCACCGCGCTCATGCGCGCCGGCGCGAGCGCTTCGGGTCGTCGCGCACCTGTCGGAGGACGATCACCTGTCCCGCCTCGACCGGTCGACCGTCGACGAGCACCGTCTCGACGTCGTCGATCTCGTCCGCCACGGTGGTGACCCGACCGTCGAGCCGGGCACGCAGCTCGCGCTCCTTCGCGACCATCGCGCGCCTGCCTTCGCGCACGGCATCGGCGACGCGCTTGCCACGATCGCGGGCCGAGATCGACGCTCGCCTCGCCACCTGCACCGGCGCCAGCTCGTTGGCGACGGACCGGACCTTGCGCTTGGCCGCCCCCGCGCCCGCGGCGCCGACGGCCACACCACTGACGAACCACGTGACGCGCTTCATCATGCCGAGCTCCTCCTGGCCGGTTTGAGGTCACCCTTGCCGCGGAGCCGGCGCACGGCGCGCGAGGTGCCGGTGGCGATCGCGGCGGTCTTGATGACGGGCGTGCTGAGCGCGGCCCTGGCGACCCGGCCGCTGCCGGACACGGCGTTGCTGATCGCCTCGGCAGAACCGACGACGCGGTCGAAGCGATCGAGGTCGTCGCGAGCTTCGTTCACCAGCTCGCCGGCCGAGCGGGTGGATTCGCGCAGCTCGACGAGGAGCGGGCCGGTCTCGGCTCGCAGAGTGGCGACCTCGGCTCGCAACGCCCGCAGCGTGTCGAGGACGCGCACCAGCACCACCACGAGCGCGGCGAAGCCGATGCAGCACAGCACCGCACCGACGACGAGCGCGAGCTCACCCGCCGTCATGACCTGCGTCGCTCCATTCGCTCGCGCACCTCCTGCTCGCGGCCGTGGTCGCTCGGCTCGTAGTACCGCGCCCCGAGCTGTTCGGTGGGCAGGTACTGCTGGTCGACCCAGGCTTCGGGATGGTCATGAGGGTAGTCGTAGCCGGTGCCGTGCCCCAGGGATCGAGCGCCCTGGTAGTGCGAGTCGCGCAGGTGCGGGGGAACCTCACCGAGCGCACCGTTGCGCACGTCGGTCCGTGCGTTCCAGATGGCGAGGGCCGACCGGTTGCTCTTCGGCGCGGTGGCGAGATGGATCGCGGCCTGGCTGAGGTTGAGCTCGGCCTCGGGGAGCCCGACGTGCTCGAGCGCGTGCGCCGCGGCGACGGCGACCACGAGCGCCGTCGGGTCGGCCTGCCCGACGTCCTCGCTGGCGAAGATGATCATGCGCCGAACGATGAAGCGGGCGTCCTCTCCGGCCTCGAGCATGCGCGCCAGGTAGTACACGGCGGCCTGCGGGTCGCTCCCCCGCATGCTCTTGATGAACGCGCTCACCACGTCGTAGTGGTCGTCGCGCCCGTACCTCAGGGCGCTCGTGCCGAGCGCGGCCTCGACGTGCGTGAGCTCGACCGGAGCGGGCCGAGCCAACGCGCAGGCGACCTCCAGGGCGGTCAGCACCTGACGGCCGTCACCCGCGGCTCGATCGACGAGGTGGTCGATCGCCTCGTCGGTGGCGGTCGTTCCCTCGGCCTGCAGGCCGCGGTGCACCAGCGTGGTGATCGCGTCGCGGTCGAGCGGTTCGAGTCGGAACAGCGTGCTGCGGCTGCGCAGCGGTGGATTCACCTCGAAGAACGGGTTCTCGGTGGTGGCGCCGATGAGGGTGAGGGTGCCGTCCTCGACCGCCGGCAGCAGCGCATCCTGCTGCGACTTCGAGAACCGGTGGATCTCGTCGAGGAACAGGATCGTGCCCCGACCGTGCTCACCCAGGCGTTGCCGGGCGCGCTCGATGACCTCGCGCACGTCCTTGACGCCGGCTGTGACTGCGCTCAGCTGCTCGAAGGCGCGCCGGGTGCTGCCCGCGACGGCCAGCGCCAGGGTCGTCTTCCCGGTCCCTGGCGGGCCCCAGAAGATCGCGCTGGTCAGGCGATCCTGCTCGACCAGGGTGCGCAGGGGCCGACCGGGCCCGACGAGCTGCTCCTGCCCGACGACGTCGTCGAGGGTGCGCGGTCGCAGCCGGGCGGCGAGTGGCGCCTGGGCGCGGAGGTGCTGCTCGGCCGCCGCGCTGAACAGGTCGCTCACCCGGTCGACCCTACCGGGCCTGCTCAGAGCGTCGTCAGCACTCGTTCGTAGGCAACGCGCCGCCATGCCGGCACGTGCTCGATCAGCCAATGGGGCTCGACCCACTGCCACGCCACGAACTCACGGCCGTCGGGCCGCGGCTCGACGTCGGTGTCGTGCGCGTCGAACACGAACCACCGGTGGATCTGCCCGCGGCGGCGGCCGGCCTTGCCGTGGTCGCGCATGATCTCGACCGGCCACTCGTAGAGCACCCAGTCGGGGTGCTCGGTGTGCAGCGTCACGTCGTCGGGCCCGAGTCCCGTTTCCTCGGCGAGCTCGCGCCATGCCGCGTCGACCGGCTCCTCGTCGGTGTCGAGCCCACCCTGCGGCAGCTGCCAGCTCCCCGCCGAATCGGCGCGCTCGAACGCGAGCACCCGCCGACCGTCGGGGTGCCGCACGACCATCACCACCCCCGCCCGGAAGTGCTGCCCCGCCATGACCTCACCGTACCCCGCCCCTCTCGACATGCGTCTGACCACTCCGGCCCCGATGCGGTGCCCGAGAGGTCAAGCGGTCAAGTCAGGAAGCGTCGGAGCGTGCCCGCGATCTCGACATCGGGCATGCGCCACGTGACCTCGATCGGGCGCCACCCGTCCAGCACGAGCTCGTTCTGACGGCGTGCATCGCGGTCGAGGTCGGTCGCGATGGAGTGGCAGCCGAACCCGTTGCCCTCCAGGTACACCTTCCGATCGGGCCAGGCAAAGTCGAGCCGGTACCCACGCCGACCGAACTGCACGCGGAGCTGCTGTGTCGGCGGGGGCAGCCCCTCGGAGTCGAGCAGCCGGCGGATGCGCGCCTCGAGCTCGCTCTCGCCCGGGTCGTATCCGGGGATGCGAGCGGCGAGCACGCGCCGCAACCTCGCCACCGACCGTCCCGGTGCCGGCCGCATTCGGTTCACACGCGACCGCAACGCGTCGAGCCGCAGCATGCGTCGCCGCAGGAAGTCGTCGATCACCCGTCCGAGCTCGTCGTCGGTCAGCGCACCGCTCAGGTCGACGACCGTTCGCAACGGCGACGTGCACGGCATGCCATCACGACGAACGATGTCGCCATCCTCGATGGTCCCCGATCGGTGAGCCACCACGCCTGGAAGCCGCACCTGCCGATCAAGGGTCGTGATCACCTGGATGCACTCGACGTCGAATCGGGGGCCGTCCATCAGGCGCAGCGCTGTCAGCCGTGCGGCAGCAACATGGTCGCCGCTTGCGAGGAGCACGGCCCGGACTTCTTGCTGCCACGATCGCGGCGAACCGTTCACCGCCACCACGCCCCGGCGGACGATCCGCACTCGTCCCCGTGATCGTTCCAGCTCGCGTTCCCGCTTCGACCGCCCGCTCCGCTGGAGCATCGAGCTGGTCATCAGCCCGTCACGGCGCTCAGCCCACCGGTATGGGTCCACTTCGGTTCCCCCTTCTCGCAGCGTCTGACCAATCGCGCCCCGATGCGGGGCGCCAGGGGTCAGACGGTTGGGTTCAGGGGAAGAGCGGAGGGGAAGGGTCAGGCCTTCGGGGGGAGGACGCGGATGCCGAGGTCGTCGAGCTGGCGCGCGTCGACGGGGGTCGGCGCGTTCGTCATCGGGTCGAGGCCCGACTGGGTCTTCGGGAACGCGATGACCTCGCGGATGTTCTCCTCGCCGGCGAGGACCGCGACCAGTCGGTCGATCCCGAACGCGAACCCACCGTGCGGCGGCGCGCCGTAGCGGAACGGGTTGAGGAAGAATCCGAAGCGCTTCTGTGCCTCTTCGTCGCTGATGCCGAGCAGTTGGAAGATGCGGGCCTGCAGCTCGGGCTGATGGATCCGGATCGAGCCCGAGCCGAGCTCCCAGCCGTTGAGCACGAGGTCGTAGGCCTGGGCGCGCACCTTCAGCGGATCGGTCTCGAGGTACCCGACGTCGTCCGGGTGCGGCTGGCAGAACGGGTGGTGGCCGGGCTTGGGGCGCCCCGACTCGGCGTCGACCCCGACGAACAGCGGGAAGTCGACGACCCACAGGTAGCGATAGGGCCCCTCGTGCACGGGCGGCCGGCCGATGTCGTTGCGCAGCTGCCCGAGGGCCTCGCACGTGACCGCCCACTCGTCGGCGACGACGAGCAGCAGGTCACCCGGCTGAGCGTCGAGACGGTCGCGCAGCGCCACCTGTTCGGCCTCGCTGAGGAACTTCACGACCGGCGACTCGAGGACGCCGCCGTCGCCCACCTTGATCCACACGAGGCCCTTCGCCCCGAGGCGCTTGGCGGTGTCGGTGAGCGCGTCGAGCTTGTTGCGCCCGAACTCGGCCGCCTTCGCCGATGCGTTGATGCCCTTGATGCACGACGCACCCGCGAAGGCCTTGAACTCGGTTGCGGCGAAGGCGTCGGTGAGCTCGGTGAGCAGCATGCCGAAGCGCAGGTCGGGCTTGTCGACGCCGTAGGTGTCCATCGCCTGGTGCCACGTGATGGTGATGATGTCGCCGGGGTCCTGACCGACCGATCGCGCCGCGGCGATGACGGCCGCACCGATCGCGTCGTGCACGTCGCGTTGCGACACGAAGCTCATCTCGGCATCGAGCTGCATGAACTCGTATTGGCGGTCGGCGCGCAGGTCCTCGTCACGGAGGCAGCGGGCGATCTGGTAGTAGCGGTCGATGCCGGCGACCATGAGCAGCTGCTTGAACAGCTGCGGGCTCTGCGGCAGCGCGTAGAACGATCCCGGCTGCTGGCGGCTGGGCACGATGAACTCGCGTGCGCCCTCCGGCGTACTGGGGACGAGCATCGGCGTCTCGACCTCGACGAAGCCCTGCTCCTCCATCGCGACACGGATCGCCGAGTTGACGGCCGAGCGGATGCGCAGGTTGCGCTGCATCCGCTCGCGGCGGATGTCGAGGTAGCGGTACTGCAGCCGTGTGGTCTCGGCGACCGTGTCGGCTCGTTCGCTGATCGGGAACGGCGGTGGCTCGGCGGCGTTGAGGATCTCGACCACGCATTGCTGCAGCTCGACGCCACCGGTGGGCAGGCGCTCGTTGACGTTCTCGGCAGGGCGCGCGGCCACGACGCCGGTGACGCGCACGACGTACTCGGGCCGCACGTCGACGGAGTTGTCGACGACGCACTGCATGACGCCGGAGTGGTCGCGCACGTCGACGAACGCGAGTTGCGTGCCGTGCTCGCGGCGGGTGGCGACCCATCCGCACAGGCTGACGGTCTGGCCGACGTGCTCGGGGCGCATCTCGCCGCACAGGTGGGTGCGCATCGCGGTGGAGGTCATGGGAGGGCCTTCTTCAGGTGGTCGATGAGATCGGAGCGAGGGATGACGGCCTGGCCGTCGCCCTCGGTTCGCTCGGCGCGCAGCGGGCGCAGCACGACGGTGCCGTCGGCGAGCTCGTTGGAGCCGACGATGACGGCGAAGCGCGCGCCGCTTCGATCGGCGCCCTTCATCTGGCTCTTCACGCTGCGGTTGTCGAACGCGCGCTCGGCGGTGAGACCGGCGGCGCGCAGGTCGGCGGTGAGCTTGGTGGCCTCGAGGCCACCGGTCATGTCGACGACGAAGACGTCGACGACCTCGCCCTCGGCCGGGAACACACCCTCGTCGTCGCATGCCAGCAGCGTGCGATCGAGCCCGAGGGCGAAGCCGATCCCGTGGGTGGGCGGGCCACCGAGCGATTCGACGAGGCCGTCGTATCGTCCGCCGCCGCCCAGCGCGTTCTGGGCGGAGTCGAGGGTGAGGCCTTGGAACTCGAACGTCGTGCGCCGGTAGTAGTCGAGCCCGCGCACGAGCTTCGGTTCGAGCGTGAACGGCACACCGATCGCGCGGAGGCCGGACTGGACCGTCTCGAAGTGCGCGCCGGCTTCGTCGCTGTAGAAGTCGGCGATGCGTGGCGCGGCTTCGATGAGTGGCGTGTCCTGTGCTCGCTTGCTGTCGAGGACGCGCAGCGCGTTCTTGCGCAGCGTCACGCGGCTCTCGGGGCTGAGGTCGCCCTCGTACTGCTCGAGATGGGCCGTGAGCGCGGCGACGTACCGTGCCCGGTCGTCGGGCTCGCCCAGGCTGTTGAGCAACAGCTTCACCTGTCGCAGCCCGAGTGCTGCGTAGAACTCCCACCCGAGCGCGACCACCTCGACGTCGACGTGTGGGTCGTCGGTGCCGAGCACCTCGATGCCGACCTGGTCGAACTGCCGGTACCTGCCGCGCTGTGGCTTCTCGTAGCGGAACTGCGAACCCGTGTACCACACCTTCCACGGTGTGGATGGCCGGTGCTGCACGAAGGCGCGGCACACCGAGGCGGTGAGCTCGGGGCGGAGCGCGACGTGACGGCCGCCCTTGTCGACGAAGTCGTACATCTCCTTCGTGACGACATCGGTGGCGTCCCCGATGCGCTGGAAGACACCGATGTCCTCGAGCAGCGGCGAGATCACCTGCCCGTAGCCGGCCCGACCGGTGACCTGGGCGAACACCTCGACGAATCGGCGCCAGCGCGCCGACTCGGGAGGCAGGATGTCGCGCATCCCGGGGCTGGTCTGGAACTCGGGCACGGCTCACGAGCCTACCGGCGGGTGCCCGCCGGGCCCGGCGCAATCAGGTGTCGAGCTGCCAGGCGACCTCGTGCCGGTGCCAGTCGCCGATGTGGCGGAACGACGCGACCTTGCCGTCGGCGCCGAAGCGCCAGAAGTGGACGTACAGATCCTCCGGGATCGCCTTGCCGGTGCGTCGGACGGTCGCGGCCTCGCGGATCACCGACACGACCTCGTTGCCGGACGCCGCGATGGTCACGGGCTCGAAATTCTCGAAGTCGACGGACTCACCGAGCGCGGTGAAGAACGCGGCGACGTGCGCGGCCCCGGTCCCCGGCTGCAACCAGGGCACGTTCGTCGTGCGGATGCCGGGCTCCCACTCGACGTCCGCAGCGAGCTGGTCGAGGATGAACGGGACATCGCCGCGGCCGAACGCCGCGTAGATCGAGCCGACCAGGCCGGCGAGATCGGTGCTGGTGTCAGTGGACATGTTGTGATCCCTTCGTCGGAGGCGGTTCGCCACGGCCGACTGTCCGGATCACTCCCGCGGTGAGTCCTTCGACCCTGGCAAGCCCATCGGCCCCCGCCGTACCGTGATCGTGGAGGCTGCCATGAGGCGAGCACTGTTGTTGTCGTGTGCGTTGCTGATCGCAGCTGGATGCGGCGGATCAAAGGGAGATGCCACACCGCCACAGCTGCACGTCAGCCCGCAGTTCATCAACCGGCTGATCCCGGGACATCGTCCCCTGGGTTTGGTGTCGGTCGACGAGGGCGGCGCCGTCGAGCTGACGGCGACCGTCGACCTGAACGGAGCGACAGCGTCGTTGGGCCGGCTGCGCTCGACGACGCGGGCGTGGCCGAGGTGTGGGTCGACCTCCCGGACACCGATCAGGAAACCCCGTTCACGGTGACCGTCACCGCGAGCCGCGACGACGCTCATTCGTCGGTGGACGTCGCGGCGATCGAGGCGCCGGGCACGGACGACCTCGCACCGATGGCCACGGACATCGCCGCGGTGTACCTCCGCGACCTGGCGGACACATCCGGCCTTCCGGCCACGGTCGACGAGCTCACGGGCGGCACGCCGGTGGCGGGCCTCCTGGTGGTGTCGCACTACGCCTGGTTCACCGATGAGTACGAGATCGGCCTGGCGTGGCACATCATGATCGCACCCGACGACTTCTCCGAGCTGTACGTCCGCCCTCGCGGCGAGCTCGCGCCGACTCAGGCGTGGCGGATCGACTCGTGGAGCACCGCCCTCGCCGGCGGCTCGTACTCGCTGACCGAGATCGAGCCACCGGCGGAGGTGATGCGCTGAGGCGAGTCAGGCCCCGGACATCTTGGCGAGCATGTGCTCCATGACGCTGACGTGTTCGTGCTGCGGGCTGAACAAGATCACCTCGGCGTCCTCGTCCACGCGCACGCTGTGCCCGGGCGGCCAGTAGAACAGGTCGCCGCCGCTGCAGCGCTCCTGCGGGCGGTCGTTGTACGTGATCACCAGGGCGCCGGAGATCATGTAGCCCCAGTGCGGCGCCTGGCACGAATCACCTTCGAGGCCGTGCAGCAGCGGCGCGATGTCGGTGCCCGCGCCAAGCGAGAAGTACTCACCGGCCATGGTGGTGAACGGTGTCGCGTCGCCGAAGTCGGTGATCTGACGGGCCTTCGCGCCCGGGACGTCGATCTTGACGGGTAGGTCGTCCTTGGTCAGGTGCATGCATGTCTCCTTGGTGTGATGCGTCGGCTGACGCGCTGGGTTGGTGTGTTCACGCCGTGGTCGAGCGGGTGGCCACGATCTCCAGGTACTGACTGGGGATCACCAGGCTCGTGGACGAGGTGTTCGCCTGGTCGAACAGGCCGAGCAGGTCGGACTCGAGTGCGGCTCGACCGGCGTCGTCGAGCGCCTCGAACGCCTTCACCATCGGCCCGTAGTACGAGCGGAAGGTCTCGAGCATGTGGTGTGCGGACCGGAACCGGAAGACGAAGTCGCGCGCCGTGCTGCGCACCTCGTCGACCCCGTCGCCGAGCAGCTCGCGGATGTACGGCTCCGTGCCCCACATCAGCGGCGAGGCGACACCGGCCGGCGGTGGCACGTGCGCGCCGATCGTCTTGAACATCCGGCCGACGAAACCCGTGGGAGTCCAGTTGGCGAACGCGATCGCACCGCCGGGCCGGCACACACGCACCATCTCGCGAGCGGCACGCGGGTGGTCGGCGACGAACATCACACCGAAGGTCGACAGCACCGAGTCGAAGCTGGCGTCGGCGTACGGCAGCTGCTCTGCGTCTGCGACCTCGAAGGTGATCGGGTACCGCTCGGCCTGTGCACGCTCACGGGCACGCTCGATGAGCTCGGGCACGTAGTCCGATCCGGTCACCTCGCAGAACCGGCGGGCAGCGGCGATCGCCGTGCCGCCGTTGCCCGTTGCGACGTCGAGCACCTGCGTGCCGGCCTGAAGGTCGGCCGCCTCGCAGAGCTGCTCACCGACGATCTGCAAGAAGGCGCCGATCACGGCGTAGTCGCCTGACGCCCAGGTCATCTGCTGGCGGGCCTTCACGGCGACGAGGTCGGGCTGACCGGCGGATTGGGTGGGGGTGGTCTCGGTGATGGTCATGCCCGCATCATCCGCGGCGCACCCTGCAAGGCACCCGCAGAACGCCTGCAAGCGGCCATCAGCAAGCGCCCCGCACGGCGTGCAGGGATGCAAGGATGGCCGGGCATGTCGAACGGTGGCCTGTGCGTTCTCGGCTCGATCGCCGTCCACGTCGACGGCGCGGCCGTGCACATCGGCGGCGAGAAGCCACGTCGCCTGCTGGCGATGCTGGTGCTCCATCGGAACTCGGTCGTCAGCAGCGACGGACTGGCCCATGTGGTGTGGGGTGACGACGTGCCCGAGACCGGCGTGTCGACGCTGCAGACCTACGTGTCGCGGCTGCGCCGCGTCCTGCCCGGCTCGGTGCGCGTCATCGGGCAGGCACCCGGCTACCGCCTGCAGGTCGAGCCGGAGGCTCTCGACGCCGACCGGTTCGAGGCGAGGCTCGCAGCCGGGCTCGACGAGCTCCAGCACGCGCCGGCTCTGGCGCTGGAGCACCTCGACCAGGCCCTGGCCGAGTGGCGTGGTGAGGCGTTCGCCGAGTTCGCCGACGAATGGTGGGCTCGCGCCGAGGCGGCCCGGCTGACCGAGCTCCGCCTCCTGGCGAACGACGCGCGGTTGGACGCGCTCCTCGCGCTCGGTCGAGAGTCCGAGGCGGCCGGCGAAGCGGAGGCGCTCACCGTCGACCATCCGTGGCGCGAGCTGCCCTGGCGCGCGCTGCTCATCGCGTTGCATCGCATGGGCCGGCAGGCCGAGGCCCTCCAGAAGGCGAACGACTACCGCAGGCGGCTGCGCGACGACCTCGGGCTCGATCCGTCGGCCGACTTCGTCGAGCTCGAGCGCGACATCGCGCTCGGTGCTCCCCTGCGACCGACCTCGACGGTGCTGGTGTCGCCGGCGGCCGACACAGCCCAGCCGTCTCGCGACGTGCCTCCCGAACCGCCGACTCCCCAACGAGCGGAGGGCCACGACCTGATCGGGCGCGACGCCGACCTGGCCACGCTCGTCGGGTTGTGCCGCACCCGTCGCCTCGTCACCCTCGTGGGGCCGGGTGGCATCGGCAAGACCCGGCTGTCTCTTGCCGCTTCGGCCGAGCTCGTTCGCACGATGCCGATCCGCTGCGAGGTCGTCGAGCTCGCCCCTGTCCGCGATGCGGCCAGCGCGGTCGCCGCGGTCGCCACGCAGTTGCAGGTGCAGCCGCAGCAGGGACGCTCGGTCACGGAGTCGATCTTCGACGTGCTCGGCCAGCGCTCCCTGCTCCTCGTCCTCGACAACTGCGAGCACGTGCTCGACACGATCGCCCGGTTCACCGAGCAGCTGCTCCGGCTCTGCCCTTCGGTCCGCGTGCTTGCGACCAGCCGCGAGCCACTCGCCCTGCCCGTGGAGACCGTGTTCAAGGTGCAGGCCCTCCCAGTCGCCGCAGCAGGGTCCGCTGTGGCCGATCAGGCCGCGTCGCCGGCAGTCGTGCTGTTCGTGCAACGAGCTCGGAGCGCGAATCCGGAGCTGCCGGTCGGCGACGCCTCGATCGGTGCAGTGGCCGAGCTCTGCCGCCGGCTCGACGGAGTGCCCCTCGCGATCGAGCTCGCCGCCGCGCGCACACGTTCACTGTCGCCGACGGAGATCACCGAGCGCCTCGCCGACCGGTTCGACCTGCTGTCCGGCTCGAGCCGCGTGTCCGACGAGCGCCACCGCTCGCTGCGCGACCTGGTCGACTGGTCGTACCAGCTGCTCGAACCCACCGAGCAGCTGCTGTTCCGGCGACTCTCGATCTTCGCCGGATCGTTCGATCTCGAGGCCGCCGAGCAGGTGTGTGGGTACGGCGAGGTTCCGCGGAACGCGCTCGCGTCCGTGCTCGCCGTCCTCGTCGACAAGTCGATGGTCCAGGCGTCCCCGGGTGCCCGCACGACGTACCGCATGCTCGAGACGCTGCGCGAGTTCGGCGCCGTGCGCGACCGAGACGAAGCGGCCGAGGTCGCACGCCGGCATGCCGCCTGGATCCTCGACATCTGTCGCCGCGCCGCTGTCGGGCTGCACGGCATCGACGAGCGGATGTGGCTCGACCGTCTGGACGCGTTGTTCGACGACGTGCGACTCGCGGTGCGCAACGCGCTCGATGCCGACGACGTGTCCACGGCACTCGGCATCGTCGTCTCGGCGCGCGAGCACGCGATCCGGCGACTGCGCTACGAGCTCATCGGCTGGGCCGAGACGGCGGCGGCGCGGGTCGCAGCCGGCCAGCACCCGCTGCTCCCCGCAGCGCTCGGTCTGGTGGCCTACGGCCGCTTCGTCCGCGGCGAGATGGACGCGGCGATCGAGATCGGTGAGCGAGCGGCCGAGCTCGCCGAGACCTTCCGCGCCGATGCGATCGGTCTTCCGCATCGAGCCCTCGGCAACGCCTACCTCTTCGCCAAGTCGACGCCGAAGATGGCGCCAGCGCTCGCGAGGCTCGTCGACGACGCCGTCGGGTCGGGTGACGACGCCCGCATCGCGCATGCGTGCTACATGCGCTCGCTCTCCGAGACACGAGCTGCCGGCGCCGAGGCCGGCTCGATGTGGGCCGAGTACGCGGACCAGGCGGCGAGACGCTGCGGCAACCCGACGGCGCTCGCGCAGGCGCTGTACGCGCAGGGCATCTGGTCGGCGACCACCGATTCGGTGGCCGCGCGTGCGCTGCTGCTCGAGAGCGAGCGCGTCGCCCGTGAGGCGGGCAACACCTGGTTCATCCTCTTCGCACGGACCGAGAACCTGTGGCTGCAGGGCCTGGAGGGCGACCCTCAGGTCGCCGTGCGCGAGTTCGCCGACGTCGTGTCCGAATGGCATCGCGCAGGCGACTGGGCGAACCTCTGGCTCGCACTCCGCCACGTGTTCGGGCTGTGCTTCCTGGTCCACGCCGACGAGCTCGCGGCGATCATCTTCGGCGCGCTCGAGCGCGCCGGGGCCGTCGACGCCTTTCCGTTCGAGCCGTCGGCAGCGGCTCAGCTCGAGGCAATGCTCGAGGAGCTCCGCGAGCGGCTCGGCGAGAACGGGTTCGCCGCGGCCGAGTTGCACGGCCGGATCCGGTCGACCTCGGCAGTGATCGAGCTCATCGTCACGCGCTTGCGGGAGCTACCGAGGGCGTAGCCGTGGGCCTCGGACCGGTGCCTCGTGTCATCGGCCGACGACAGATCCTGTCGTCGGTGGATGACACGGACCGGGGTGGGGCCGTTCAGGTGGCGGTGGCGCGGCGCGCGAGCTTCCAGCCCGGGCGGACGAAGTGGCACGTGTACCCCGCTGGGTAGCGCAGCAGGTAGTCCTGGTGCTCGGGCTCGGCCTCCCAGAACGGTCCCACCGGCGCGACCTCGGTGACGACCTTGCCCGGCCACAGTCCGGACGCCTCGACGTCGGCGATGGTGTCGACGGCGACCTGGTGCTGCCTGTCGTCGGCGTAGAAGATCGCCGATCGATAGCTCATGCCGATGTCGTTGCCCTGGCGGTTGAGCGTGGTCGGGTCGTGGATCTGGAAGAAGAACTCAAGCAGATCGCGGTACGTCAGCTGCTCGGGGTCGAAGACGATCTCGATCGCTTCGGCGTGCGTGCCGTGGTTGCGATACGTCGCGTTCGGCACGTCGCCGCCCGTGTAGCCGACGCGGGTCGAGATGACACCGGGCATCTTGCGGATCAGGTCCTGCATCCCCCAGAAGCACCCGCCGGCAAGGACGGCTCGCTCGGTTGTCTCGCTCATGCTGATCTCCTCTCTCGGGTCTACAGCGACTTGCCTGGCACCAGGCGGTAGGCGTCGTAGACGGCGTCGATGGTCTTGATGGTGCGCAGCACGGAGTCGAGGTGCGAGGGGTCGGCCATCTCGAACTCGAATCGCATCTTGGCAACGCGGTCGCTGCCGGTGTGGGTGCTGCACGCGACGATGTTGACGTGCTGCTCGCTCAGCGAGTTGGCGACGTCTCGCAGCAGCTTCGACCGGTCGAACGCGATCACCTCGACGCCCGCACGGAACAGCGCGCCGCGCTGGTCGCCATCCCACTCGACCTCGATCAGCCGCGCCGCCTGCTCGCTCATCAGGCTCTCGGCGTTCGCGCAGTCGGCACGGTGCACCGACACGCCCCGGCCGCGGGTGACGAAGCCGATGATCTCGTCACCGGGAACCGGCGTGCAGCACTTCGACAGCCGGATGAGCACGTCGTCGAGCCCCTCGACGTGCACGCCTGGGCTCTTGCTCGGGCGCCGGTGGTTGCGCATGTTGAGCACGCTCGACGAGAGCTGCTCCTCGTCGTTGGCCTGCAGCGCGCGAGCGACCTTCTGCACGAGGGTGTGCGCCGAGACGTGGCCCTCGCCGATCGCCGCGAGCAGGCTGTCGACGTCGCCGTAGCCGGCCGCCTCGACCTCTTTGATCAGCACATCGCTCTTCCACGAGCGCTGCACGGGCAGGCCCTCACGGCGGAACTCGCGCGTCACCTCGTCGCGTCCGGCCTCGATCATGTCGACGCGGCGCTCGCGCGAGAACCACTGGCGGATCTTGTTGCGCGCCCGGGGCGAGACGGTGAACTGCAGCCAGTCGCGCGACGGCGCGGCGGATTCGAGCTTGGACGTGAAGATCTCGCAGGTGTCGCCGCTGCGCAGCTTGTGGTCGAGCGCGACGAGTCGACCGTTGATCTTGGCGCCGATGCAGTGGTGGCCGACCTCGGTGTGCACCGCGTAGGCGAAGTCGACGGTGGTCGAGCCCACGGGCAGGGTGATGACTCGGCCCTTCGGCGTGAAGACGAAGACCTCGTCCTGCTCGAGGTCGGTCTTCAGGTTCTCCATGAACGCGGCCGGGTCGCTGATGTCGGCCTGCCAGTCGATGATCCGGTTCAACCAGTCGATGTCGGGTGCCGGCGAGTCGTCCTTGTACGCCCAGTGCGACGCGACGCCCCACTCGGCACGCTGGTGCATCTCGCGCGACCGGATCTGCACCTCGATGACCTTGCCACCGGGCCCGATGACCGTCGTGTGCAAGCTCTGGTAGAGGTTGAACTTCGGCATCGCGATGTAGTCCTTGAACCGACCGACGACCGGCTTGTACCGACCGTGGATCGATCCGAGTGCCGCGTAGCAGTCCTTCACCGAGTCGACGATGACGCGCACGGCCACGAGATCGAAGATCTCGTCGAACTCCTTGCCCTTCTGCACCATCTTCTCGTAGATGCTCCACAGGTGCTTGCCCCGGCCGGTGACCTCGGCGTCGATGCCGACCTCGTGCAGGCGCCCCTGTACCTCGGCGATCGCCTTCTGCACGTACACCTCTCGCTCGGGCGTGCGCGTGCTGACGAGGTGGTCGAGCTCGGCGTAGCGCTTCGGGTACAGCGAGGCGAACGCCAGGTCCTCGAGCTGCTGGCGAAGCTCTTGGATGCCAAGGCGGTGCGCGAGCGGCGCGTAGATGTCGAGCGTCTCCTGGGCGATGCGCCGCTGCTTCTCGGTGGGCATCGACGCGATGGTGCGCATGTTGTGCAGCCGGTCGGCGAGCTTGATGATCAGCACGCGCAGGTCGCGGGCCATCGCCACGAGCATCTTGCGCATGGTGGCGGCCTGCTGTGCCTCCTTGGAGTCGAACTGCAGACGCTCGAGCTTGGTGACGCCGTCGACGATGCCGGCGACCTCGGCACCGAAGCCCTCCTCGACGTCGGCCAGGCTGATCTCGGTGTCCTCGACCGCGTCGTGCAACAGCGCGGCGGCGACGCTGATCTCGTCGAGACCGATGTCGGCGACGATGCGCGCGACGGAGAGCGGGTGGTTGATGTAGCTCTCGCCGCTCGACCGGAGCTGATGGCGGTGCGCCTCGCAGGCCGTCTCGTAGGCGCGGTTGATGAGCGACACCGATGCCTTCGGCCGGCGACGGCGATATGCCGTGAGCAGCGGGGTGAGCTCCTCGGCCGTGGCGTGCTGGTGCCGTCGCCAGGGCAGGACCCGATCGACAGTGGCCATCAGCGCCTCACCCCCGCCTCAGTACCTGGCCAGACTCTCGACGTGGTGCTCGCCGAGCCGGCTGCGCCCGTTCAGCCCGGCGATCTCGATCATGAAGCCGAGCCCGGCGACGACACCACCCAGCTCCTCGACCAGCCGGCACGTCGCGCCCGCTGTTCCCCCCGTCGCCAGCACGTCGTCGATGACGAGCACCCGCTCGCCCGGGTGGATGGCGTCGCGGTGCATCTCGAGCTTGTCGGACCCGTACTCGAGCGAGTACTCCTCACGCACCACCGCCCACGGCAGCTTGCCGGCCTTGCGGACGGGGACGAACCCGGCGCCGAGGCGGAACGCCACCGGCGCGGCGAGGATGAACCCACGTGCCTCCATGCCGAGGACCCGGTCGACCCCGAGCCCGACGAAGCGGTCGGCGAGCTCGGTGACGGCGCGACCGAACGCCCGCCCGTTGCCGAGCAGTGGGGTGATGTCGCGGAACGTGGTGCCAGCCTGCGGGTAGTCGGCGATGTCGCGCACGAGGTCGACGATCCAGCTGCTGCCCTGTGCGGCTGTTGTTCCTGCGTCCGACATGCGTACCAGGGTACCGCCGGCCACAGGAGCCTGCGCCGATGGTGCCGCCGGGCCCGACCCCTGCGTCAGCGCCGCTTCTTCTTGCGCGGCCGCGGAGGGTGCGTCAGCCCGGTCGCGCCGGCCGATCGGACCGGAACGGTCGGCGTCGGGGGCACCTCGCCCTGCGCCGCAGCACGGCGTGCCTTCAGGCTCTCGCGGCGCGCGCCGTCGGGCGATGCCCCGAGCACGAGTCGCTCGAGATCGACGCCCGTGACGTGCTGTGCGCGCGACGAGCGATACCGCGGCTCGCGCTCGCGCAAGATGGCGAGGATCGGCGCGGCGATGTAGATCGAGGAGTACGAGCCGGTGATGAGGCCGACGAGGAGCGCCAACGAGAACTCGCGCAGCGAGACCGCACCCATGATCTCGGAGCCGACGACGAGCAGCGACAGCACCGGCAGCACCGCAGCGATGCTGGTGTTGAGCGAGCGCATGAGCACCTGGTTCATCGAGACGTTGATCGTGTCGCCGACCGATGCTCGGGTGCCGCTGTAGCGCTCGGTGTTCTCCTTCACCTTGTCGAACACCACGATCGTGTCGTACAGCGAGAAGCCGAGGATGGTGAGGAACGCGACGACCGTCGCAGGGGTGACCTCGAACCCGGCCACCGAGTACACCCCGACGCTGATCATCACGTCGTGCAGCATCGCGACGATCGCCGAGATCGCCATCCGCCACTCGAAGCGCCACGTGATGAACAGCGCGACGAGGATGAGGAACACGATGAGCGCGCGCACCGCCTTCTCGGTGATGCTGCGACCCCACGAGGAGCTGACCGAGGTGGATGACACTTCGGACACGTCGACGCCGGCCGCTGCCGCCAGGTCTGACTGCACCTTCTGCACGGTCTCGGGCGGGTAGTCGCCGACCTGCACGCGGTAGCGAGACTCGCCGGACGCCGGGGTCAGTGTCTGCACCTTCGAGTTCGAGATGTCGACGTCGTTGTCGGTGAGCACGTTGCGCACCTGGTCCTCGGAGATGTTGGCGGAGGGCACCTCCCACGCGACACCACCCTCGAAGTCGATGCCGAGGTTGAGGCCGTTGAAGATCAACGACACGACGGTGATCAGCACCAGCACCGCCGACCCGATGATCCCCCACCACCTGCGGCCGTAGAAGTCGATCGACGTCTCGCCCTGGTACAGCCGCCCGAACGGCCCACGGCGCTGCCCGTCGAGGACGCGCTCTTCGATCCGGTCGGTGACGCCCGTGTCGCTCATGACGTTGCTCCTGCCGAAGGCCTTCCCGAGGACGGGGCCTGCACTGCCTCGATGCCCATCACCTTGCGTCGCGCCATCCAGTCGGTGCGGGCGAGCAGCAGCACCATCGGCCGGGTGAAGTAGTACGCGATGAGGAGGTCGATGAACGTCGACAGACCGAGGAAGAACGCGAAGTTCCGCACGGATCCCACGGTGAGGTACCACAACGTGAGCGCACCGATCAGCGACACGACGTCGGCCACGAGGATGGTGTGCCACGCGGCGGCGAACCCTCGCTGCGCGCTGTTGCGCATGGTGCGCCCGCCGCGTATCTCGTCCTTCAAGCGTTCGAAGAACACGACGTAGGAGTCGACCGTGACGCCGACCGAGACGATGACGCCCGCGACGCCGGCAAGCGACAGCGCCAGGCCCTGCGTCTTGGACAGCAGGCTGATGACGCTGTACAGCAAGGCGCCGCCGACGGCGACGCCGGAGAAGACGGTGAAGCCGAGCAGGGTGCCGTAGTACAGGGTGAGCATCACGAGCACGAGCGCGACACCGATCGCGCCCGAGATGATCGCTGCGTCGAGCGAGTCGCGCCCGAGGGTCGGGGACACGTTCTGCACCGACTGCGTCTCCATGCGAACCGGCAGCGAGCCGCTCTTCAGGACGCGGGCGAGGTTCTTGGCCTCGCGCTCGGAGAACTGTCCGGTGATCGACACGTCGCCGCTGAACCGTGGCTCTTGCACCGTCGGCGCAGAGATGATCTCACCGTCGAGCTCGATCGCGAGCTGGCCGCTCGGGCAGGTGGTCTGATCGCGGTTGTAGCACTGCGTCGCGAGCTGGTTCCACAGGTCGACGCCGTCGGCGCCGTCGCGCAACCCGACCCGCACGCCCCAACCGCCCTGGATGATGTCGGCTGCGGCATCGTTCTTGAACACCGTGCCGGTCGCACCAGCCGGGCTGACGAGGCACTGGCCGCCGCTCGCGAGCGGGAGCAGCTGCTGCTGCGTGGGGTCGGACTGGACCGTGTCGCTCCCCGTGGGGGGCGCCGTGGTGTCGGTCGGGACCGTCGTCTCGCCCGGCACCGTCGAACCCGGCACGGTGGACCCGGGCATCGTCGTCTGGTCGCTCGGCGCGCTGGTCGCGCTCGCCGTGGTCGAGGGCGCGGTCGTGCCGGTCCCGCCGTCTGTGGTGGGCGTCGCCGACACCGGGCGCGACGGACCGGGTGCGGCAGTCGTGCCCGGGGCAGCCGAGGTCACCGGTGTCGTGGGGGCCACGGTCGAGCCGGTGTCGGCCGCCGTCGTGCTGGTGGCGTTCGGATCGGTCGTCGTGGTGCTGGAGGTGTCGGGGTTGTCGGCGATGCAACCCTGCACCCCTCGGAGGTACACCTGACCGGTCACCTGCACCAGGTCGACGGCCTCCTGCTGGTTCTTCACGCCCGGCAGGTTCACCACGATCGCATCGCCCTGGCGGATGATCTCGGGCTCGGCGACACCGAGGCTGTCGATGCGTTCGCGGATGCGTTCGACCGCGAGGTCGAGCACCGCCGGGTCGTAGTCGCCGACCGGCTGCTGCGTGACCGAGATGCCACCCTGCAGGTCGAGGCCGAGCGACGGGTGATCGCCTGAGATCAAGATCGCGAGCAGTCCTCCCAGCGACACGATGAGCGTGACCGCGAGCGGAAGGACGAGTTTGCGCTGCATCACTACTCGGCCAGGTCACCGGTGTCGGTGACGGGCTCGATCTGCGTGCTCCGCTTCGATTCGTCGTGGGTCGGCACATCGCCGGCCTTGCCCCCTGTGGTGTCGACCTTGCGCTGGACGGCGGCGCGCGCGACACGGATCTGGACGTTGTCGTCGATCTCGAGCCACACGATGTCGCCGTCGAACCCGGTGATGAAGCCGTAGAGGCCCGACGTGGTCATCACCTCGTCGCCGACCTCGATGCTCGACTGCATCGCCGCTTGGTTGCGCTGACGGCGCCGCTGCGGACGGATGAGCAGGAAGTACATCGCGAGCGGGATGAGCAGGAAGATGCCCAGCTGGATGATCGCGCCACCACCGCCGGAGGAGTTGTCTTCGGCAGCGAGGATCGAGAGAGCGTGCATGATGGTCCTGGCAGGTGAGAGGCCGCCCGGGCGGCGGGGTCGTGCGTCGACCGGCGGGACAGCCTAGCGACCGATGGCCCTGGCAGGCCGGTCATCCCCAGATCGCCAGGACCTCCCGGCGCAGGTCGTCGAAGGTGCCGGCGGCGATCGCCGCACGCATCCGCGACATCAGCTGCAGGGTCCAGGCGATGTTGTGGAGGCTGACGAGGCGCGCTGCGGTCGGTTCGCCCACCTGGAAGAGGTGGCGGACGTAGCCGCGCGAGTGGCGGGCGCACACCTCGCACGCGCAGGACGCGTCGATGGGCTCGTCGCTCAGGGCGTGGGCAGCGTTCTTGACGTGCAGCTTGCCGTGCCGGGTGAGCGCCGTGCCGTGGCGCCCGATGCGGGTCTGCATCACGCAGTCGAACTGATCCACTCCGACAGCGACCGCCTCGACCAGGCTCGCCGGGTCGCCCACGCCCATCAGGTAGCGGGGCCGAGCGACGGGCAGGTGCTGCAGCGCGGCGGCGAGTGCCGGGAGCATCTCGGCGCGGGTCTCCCCCACGCTCAGCCCGCCGATGCCGTAACCGTCGAAGTCGAGCGACGCCGTGTGGCGGGCGCTCTCGGCGCGCAGCGACTCGTCGACGCCGCCCTGCACGATGCCGAACAGCGCTTGGTCGTCGCGCTGGTGCGCCGCCCGTGCCCGCTCGGCCCACTGACCCGTCCGGTCGACCGCGAGGCGAACCACCTGATGGGGTGACGGCAACGGCGGGCACACGTCGAGCACCATCTGGATGTCGGCGCCGAGGAGCTCTTGGGTTCGGACCGCGGTCTCGGGGGTGAACCGGTGGGACGACCCGTCATAGGTGCTGCGGAAGGTGACCCCGTCGTCGTCGACCTTCGGTTCGAGCGAGAACACCTGGAAGCCGCCGCTGTCGGTGAGCGTGAGCCCGTTCCACCCGGCGAAGCGGCCGAGCCCGCCGAGGGACGCCACGGTCTCTGCACCAGGCCGCAGCATGAGGTGGTACGTGTTGCCGAGCACGATCTCGGCTCCGAGTCGTTCGTAGTCGGCCGCGCTGAGGTACTTGATCGCACCCCGGGTGCCGACGGGCATGAAGCACGGTGTGCGGTACGTGCCGCGAGCCGTGGTGGCGACGCCGGCACGCGCCGCGCCGTCCTGGTGCTCGACGACGAGCTCGACGGGGTGCACCGGTCAGTCCGCCCGTCGGTCGAGCAGCATCGCGTCGCCGAAGCTCAAGAACCGGTACCCCTCGTCGAGCGCTTCCTGGTACAGCCGGCGCCACCGCTCGCCGACGAAGGCGTCGATCATCATCAGCAGCGTGGTTCGTGGCATGTGGAAGTTGGTCATCAGCAGGTCGACGAGCTGCCATGTGTACGGCCGGTGGATGAACAGGCGGGTACGGCCCTCGAGCCGGCCCGAGCTCGCGGCGCTCTCCAGCGCGCGTGCGCTGGTGGTGCCGACGGCCACGACGCGACGGGCGGCCCGGCAGCGGTCGAGCACGTCAGCTGCGACGCGGTATCGCTCGCTGTGGATCTGGTGCTCTCGGGGGTCGGAGGCGCTGACCGGCTTGAACGTGTCGAGACCGACCACCAGCTCGATGCGGGCCATGTCGACGCCGCGCTCGTGCAACCCCTCGAGGAGCTCGGGGGTGAAGTGCAACCCGGCCGTCGGAGCAGCAGCGGAAGCGGGTTCGACCGCGTACACCGTCTGGTACCGCTCACCCCGGTCGAGCGGCGTCGTGATGTAGGGCGGAAGTGGCATCTCGCCGTGGTGCGCGAGCAGGACCATCGGCTCGTCATCGCCGAGGATGCACACCTCGACGGTGTCGCCCGCCTCCGACCGCGCCCCGATCTCGACGAGCTCGGTGCCGGTCGCTCCGATGAGGCGCTCACCAGCCCGGAGCTTGCGTGCCGGGCGAACCATCGCCTCCCACCGCCGACGCCCCTCGTCGAGCGGCTCGAGCAGCAGGACCTCGGCCGATCCGCCCGTGGCGCGGCGGAGGGTGAGCCGCGCCGGGATGACCTTGGTGTCGTTGACGACGAGCAGGTCGCCGGGACCGAGCAGCTCGACCAGGTCGCGCACATGCCGATGCTCCGGCGCGGCGCGGCCCCGATCGACCAGCAGGCGCGCCGCGTCGCGCGGCTCGATCGGCACTTGGGCGATGCGATCGTCCGGCAGCGCGTAGTCGAAGTCGTCGAGCCGCATGAGACCCGCCAGGCTATGCCGACGTGACGCGCGCAACACTGACCCGATCGTTAGTGAGGTGAAGTAACTGCTATTCTCCGGACAGTGATCCCGTCCGACGAGTTGCCCCCCGACTCGCCGGACCGGATCACCCCCGACGTCCCCGAGCGACTGCGCCACAGCGTCACCCGGCTCGCCCGGCTCTTGCGCCAGCAGGACGAGAGCGGGCTCAGCGCGACGTTGATCTCGACGCTGGCGTCCATCCGCACCGTCGGTCCCCTCACGCTCGGCGAGCTCGCCACGCGCGAACAGGTCACGCCGCCGTCGATGACCAAGATCGTCGAGAAGCTCGAGACGCTCGGGTTCGTCACGCGCGCCACCGATCCGAACGATCGACGCGTCAGCCGGGTCTCGATCACCACTGCCGGCAAGCGCCACCTCGACACGACCCGCGCTCGGCGCACCGCGTGGCTCGCCGCCCGTCTCGAACGACTGGATGACGTCCAGCTCGCGCGGATCACCAACGCGATCGACGCGCTGGAGACCCTCATCGCGTGTGATCAGAGCCCGGAGAGCACACGGTGAGGCAACGGTTCCTCGTCGGAGCGCGAGCGACGTTGCGCTCACTCGAGGTGCGCAACTTCCGCCTGTTCTTCGGAGGTCAGATGATCTCCCAGGTCGGCAACTGGTTGACGCTCATCGCCCAGGCCCTCCTGGTGCTCCGCCTCACCGACGACAACGGCATCGCCGTCGGCGTGCTGACCGCCTGCCAGTTCCTGCCGGTCCTCGTGCTGGGAGCGTGGGCCGGCCTCGTCGCCGACCGCACCGACAAGCGGCGGCTGTTGCTCATCGTCCAGGCCGTGGCGATGGTCCAGTCCTTTGCCCTGGCCGCGCTCGCGTTCACGGGGGACCCACCCCTCGTCGCCGTCTACGCGGTCGCGATGTTCGGCGGCATCGCCACCGCGTTCGACAACCCGGCGCGCCGGGCCTTCGTCGTCGAGATGGTGCCCGAGACCCACGTCCAGAACGCGGTCAGCCTCAACTCGGCCCTCATGACCGGTTCACGCATCATCGGCCCGGCGCTGGGCGGCTTGCTGATCGTCACCGTGGGCTACGGCTGGTGCTTCGCGATCGACGGGATCAGCTACCTCGCCGTGCTCTACGGCCTGTGGCGCATGAACCCGGCCGAGCTGCGCCCCCCGGTACCCGCTCGCCAGGCGAAGGGTCAGGTCCGCGCCGGGATGCGATACGCGCGCTCGGTGCCCGACCTGTGGGTGCCACTCGTGATGATGGCGATCATCGGCACGTTCGCCTTCAACTTCCCGGTCGTGGTGCCCCTGTTCACCAAGACGACCTTCCACGGTACGGACAGCACGTTCACGCTGCTGTTCTCGATCATCGGGATCGGATCGCTGGCGGGTGCGCTGTTCACCGCTCGACGAACGACCACGACGGTGCACGATGTGGTCGTCGGCGCTGCCGCGTTCGGTTGCAGCATGCTCGTGTTCGCCGCGTCACCCAACCTGGCGAGCGCCTTCCCCATCGGGATCGTGATGGGCTTCACCAGCATCATCTTCATGACCGCGAGCACCGCGATCGTGCAGATGCGCGCCGCGCCCGACATGCGCGGCCGCGTGCTCGCGCTGCAAGCGATCGTGTTCCTGGGGAGCACGCCCATCGGAGGCCCCATCCTCGGCGCCGTGTCGGAGACCTTCGGTGCCCGGGCGGGCCTCGCCCTCGGCGGTGTCGCGTCGGTGGTCGCTGCGGCGTACGGATCGCGAGCGACCCGAGACCGTCAGCCGGACGCCGGCGATCAGCACGACGCGCCGCGCGACCTGACGTCAGGCGCGACGACGGCGCCTGTCTGACAGCACGACGTCACGACGACACCTGTTCGTGTGCGACGATGTGAGAATGCGTATTGAAGAAGTTCCCTGCGGTGATGACGGCTCGATGTCACTGTTCGTGTGGGAACCCGAAGGTCGGCCGGTCGGGTCACTCGTGCTGCTCCACGAGATCTTCGGGGTCGGGCCCTACATCCGGGCCGTCGCCGAGCGGTTGCAGGCGGCCGGCTTCGCGGTCGGCGCACCCGACCTGTTCTGGCGCTTCGCCCCCAACTGGCAGAGCGACCACTCGGCCGAGGGTCTGGCCAAGTCGATCGAGAAGGTTCAGCAACTCGACTTCCAGCAAGCGGCCGCCGACAGCTCGCGAGCCCTCGACGCAGTCCGAGCCCTGGCCCACACACCGACGGCACCGGCCGTCCTCGGCTTCTGCCTCGGTGGCACGCTCGCCTGGGCCGTCGCCGCGGCGAGCGATCCGTCGTGTTGCGTCAGCTACTACGGCTCGGGCGTGCCCGGCATGATCGGGCTGATCGAGCAGGTCGAGTGCCCGACGCTGTTCCACTTCGGCAACGCCGACAGCTACATACCGAACGAGGGCATCGAGCTGCTCAGCAAGGCCATCGAGTGGCGCGACCGCTTCACCCTCAACGTCGAGGACGCCGGCCACGCGTTCGACAACCACGAGAGCGAGATGTTCTGGAACGAGGCAGCCGCGAAGTCGGCCTGGGCCAAGACCATGAGCTTCCTCACCGAGCACGCGACGAGCTGACGAGCGGGCACGCAGCATGCGGCATGGTCGTCGCCTCATGCTGGTCGGTGCCGTGGTGATCGTCGCCGTCGGGGTGACCGTCGCGGTCCGAAGCGGCGATGACACGGAGCGCGCCGGCGACACGGCGCCGCCGACGACCGTTCCGGCGACGACTCCCTCGCTCACGACCACCCCGGTCACGACCCCGCCGGCCACGACATCACCCGCCACGGTCCCTCCGTCGACAGCACCGGTCACCACGACTGCGCCGCCCGTGGCGCCGACGTCGGCCGACGGTCTCGACGTGTTGACCGCGGGCCCGTCCGGGGTGTGGACCTATGGGTACGGCGGGGCCCGTCGGTTGACCAGCGAGGCGACGTCGTTCGCGATGCGTCTCCCCGACGGCCGCGTGCTGGCCCAGCGGCGGTCGGGCTGGGGTCACTTCCCCGCGGCCGACACGTCCCCGATCTTCCTGTCCTACGACGGGTTCGGCCAGCTGGTCGCCGAGGAGGTGCGCCCGGGTCACGATTGGGGCGGCTGGGTCACCATCCACGACGTCAACGTGGTGGACGGCCGGACGATCGTGCTCTTCGAGGTCGAGCAGCCGCCCGACACCGCGGCGCCTGCGAACACGGTGATCGCCGAGGATCTGTCGACGGGCGAGACCGTCGCCACGTTCCCCGGCGCCGGCAGTGGGTGGGAGCTCGACGACAGCCGACTCCACCTGGCGTCGACCGGGTTGATCGTCGGCGAGCGCCGGCTGCTCGGATCGTCGAGCCCGACGATCCTGTCGATCGGGGACGTCGACGTACCGAGCGCTGCAGCGCTCGGGTTGCACGACGTCTACGACATCTACGTGCCGGGGTGCACCGGACCGTGCCAGCGCTCGTTCACCGTGTCGCACGACGGCACGCGGATCGGCTGGCTTGAGCGCACCGACCTCGTCGTGGTCGATGCGACGAGCTCGGTCGAGCTGGCCCGCGTGCCGGTGGGCGCACCGGTCGACGACGCGTACCTCGAGCTGTCGATCGACACCGGCTACGCGGTCGTCAGCCGGTGGCCGCCACGCGACGACGGGCCCGGCCCTGTGCTCGTGACGACGACCGCTCCGTCGGTGACCGAGCTGCCCGGCGCGCTGGCATGGATCGCCGTGTCGCCTCGGGCCGTGCCCCCCTTCGATCCGCCGCTGGTGGCGCCCGTGCTGCAGCTCGATGGCTGCCCGACCCGAGCCGAGCAAGGCCACACCGGGCCGATCGGGCTCTACATCCATCCGCGCGCCGGGCCGCATCCGGTGCAGCTGATCGCCAACCCGACGCTCGGAGCCGCCGGGCCGTACGCCATCGTCGAGAGGTTCTTCACCGATCAGCGCTCCACCACCCCGGACCCGTTCGAGCCGGCCGACGTCCGCATCGCGGGCGACGGCCAGGGCGAGGCCTCGTGGGTGCTCGACGACGGCAGCGAGGTCTACATCCGCGAGCGCGGGTTCGACGCCGACCAGGTGATCGCGCTCGCCGACGCGCTCGTGGCTCGTCCGACCGATGCGGCCATCGCCGGCTTCGACCTCGACCCTCCCGCGCTCTCCGGCGTGCAGATCGTCAGCGAGACCGCCGCGCTCACCGGATCGGCGGCCGGCACGAACTGCGTCGTCGCCGACGCCGGCATGGTCTCGGCACTCGTGCTAGAGGGCGAGCCGGTGTTCTCGTACGCGGTCGCACTCGACTGGGCACCGGTGCCGTACGTCGTCGACCTCGGCGATGGCCGGCTGCTGTCGATCAGCACCGGCTTGCTGCCGATCGAGGACGTGCTCGCAGCCGTGGTCGACAGCTCGGGCTGACCCTCAGTCGAACAGCGACGGCATGCCAGAGCCGCGGTCGGCAGGCAACGGCAGGCCGAGGTGGGCCCAGGCGGCGGGCATCGCGATGCGGCCGCGCGGCGTGCGGGCGATCATGCCCTGCTGGATGAGGAACGGCTCGTACATGTCCTCGACGGTCTCGGGTTGCTCGCCCACGCTGATCGCGAGGGTGCTGAGCCCGACCGGGCCGCCGCCGAACTGCTGGCAGATGGCCGACAGGATGGCGCGGTCGATCTTGTCGAGCCCGAGCCCGTCGACGCCGAACAGCTGCAGGCCGGCCTTGGCCGTCGCCGCGCTGATGCTGCCGTCGCCGCGCACCTCGGCGTAGTCGCGCACACGGCGCAGCAGGCGGTTGGCGATGCGTGGCGTACCGCGCGAGCGGCGGGCGATCTCCCACGCACCCTCGGTCTCGATCTCGACCTGCAAGATGCCGGCGGCGCGCACCACGATCGCCTCGAGCTCGTCGTCGGCGTAGAAGTCGAGCCGGGCGACGAGGCCGAACCGGTCGCGCAGCGGACCGGTGATCATGCCCGTGCGCGTGGTCGCGCCGACGAGCGTGAACGGTGGCAGCGTCAGGCGGATGCTCGAAGCCGCCGGGCCCTTCCCGACGACGATGTCGAGCTGGAAGTCCTCCATCGCCGGGTACAGGATCTCCTCGACGGCGCGCGACAGCCGGTGGATCTCGTCGATGAACAGCACGTCGCCCTGCTCGAGCTTGGTGAGGATGGCGGCGAGGTCGCCGGCGCGCTCGAGCGCGGGACCCGACGTGATGTGCAGGTGCACCCCCATCTCGGCCGCGACGATGCCGGCCATGCTGGTCTTGCCCAATCCGGGCGGGCCCGCCATGAGCAGGTGGTCGGCGGGTTGGCCGCGGCGCTTCGCCGCTTCAAGGACGATCGACAGGTGCTCTTTGAGCTCGCGCTGGCCGATGAACTCCGACAGACGCCGCGGGCGCAGCCCGACCTCGTCGACCTGATCGGCCTCGTTGACAGGATGGGGATCGAGGAACTCGTCACGCACGCTTGGCCCCCAGCAGCTTCAGCGCGTCGCGCAGCAACGATGGCGCGTCGTCGCCTGCCGGCAGCTCGCGCAGCGCCTCGCGCACCTCGTCGGGCCCGTACCCGAGACCGGTGAGCGCTTCTCGAACGTCACCGATCGCGGTGCTGCCTGCCCCTCCTCCGCCCACGCCGGCACCGACCGGGTCGAGGATGGGCAGGTCGAGCCGGTTGCGCAGCTCGACCAGCAGGCGCTCGGCCGTCTTCTTGCCGACGCCGGGCACGAGGGTGAACGCCGCCAGGTCGCCGGTGGCGACGATGTCGACGAGCGCGGCGGGCGCGTGCGTTGCGAGGATGGCCATGGCCAGCGCCGGACCGACGCCGTGGGTGGCGATGAGGACCTCGAAGGCCGAGCGCTCGTCGCGCTGACGGAAGCCGAACAACGTCTGCGCGTCTTCGCGGATGTGGTGGTGGATGTAGAGGAACGCCGGCGAGGACGGCTCGAGCTCGGCGAGCGTGCGCGGGGTGACGGTGACGACGTAACCGACCCCCCCGACCTCGATCAGCACCGACGACTCGCTGGTGCGCTCGAGCACCGTCCCGCGGAGCGACCCGATCACGACGCCGCTCCCACCCGCTCGGCATACGGCGCCATCGTCAGGTGGCACAGCGCGAGCGCTGCGGCATCGGCCGCGTCGGCCGGTTGTGGTGGCGACGCGAGGCCGAGGCGCGCCTGGACCATCTTCTGCACCTGCACCTTGCCGGCACCGCCCCACCCGGCAACGGCGTTCTTGACCTGGTTCGGGGTGTACTGCGCGACCGTGCAGCCGGCGGCCGCGGCCTCGGCCAGAGCCAGGCCGCTCGCCTGCCCCACGCTCATCGCCGTGCGAACGTTCACCTGGAAGAAAACCTGCTCGACCGCCACGGCGTGGGGCGCGAACTCGGCGATGAGCGAGGCGAGCTCGCCACGCAGCTCGGCGAGGCGGTGGGGCAGGGCGACGTTCGGTGCGGTGCGGATGACGCCCAACGAGAGCGCGCGCACCGACCGGTTGCCCGTTCCCTCGACGACGGCGTAGCCGCACCGGGTGAGGCCCGGGTCGATCCCGAGGACGATCATGCCGCGAAGCGAGGGACAACCGGTACGAACACGTGTACGACGCTAGCAGCGGCCGCCTGACCAGGCGTGGATCTCAGCCAAGGTTGCGAAGGACGTCGATGAGCTCGCTGACGGGCCGGAAGGTCAGCCCGGCGATGGCGCGATGGGCGTAGCGCACCGTGCCCGATCCGTCGATGACGAACACGCTGCGCCGGGGGAACCCGAGCGGGCCGAGCGTGCCGTACAGGCCGGCGACGTGCTTGTCGGTGTCGGCGAGCAGCGGGAACTGGAAGCCGTGCTTGCCGCTGAACCGCTCGTGGCTCTCGATGCCCTGGGCCGAGATCGCCAGCACCTGCGCGTCGAGCGCCTGGAACTGACCGAGGCCGTCGTTGTAGCTGTTGAGCTGCTTGGTGCAGACGGGCGTGTCGTCGCCTGGGTAGAAGACGAGCACCACCGGACGACCGGCGTAGTCGGCGAGCGAGATGGTGTGGCCGTCGGCGCCGCCACCGGTGGCCGGGAGCGAGAAGGCCGGCGCGGCGTCGCCGACCCCGACGGCCATCAGCCGACCGCTTCCATGATGTCGTCGCTGATGTCGAAGTTGCCGTAGACGTCCTGGACGTCGTCGTTGTCTTCGAGCGCGTCGACGATGCGGAGGATCTTGCGAGCATCGTCGACATCGGCGACCTCGATGGTCGTCGACGACACCATCGTGGACTCGGCCGACGAGACCGTCACGCCGGCCGCCTCGAGCGCGTCGCGGACGTGGTACACGTCCGACGGCGGGCAGGTGATGCGCCAGTCGTCGCCGTCGGGGGCCACGTCGTCGGCGCCGGCCTCCAGCGCAGCCATCATCACCTCGTCCTCACCACCGCTCGCGATGATGACGCCCTTGCGGCTGAACTGCCAACTGACCGCGCCGGGCTCGGCGAGCGAGCCGCCCATCTTCGAGAACACGTTGCGCACGTCGGCGCTGGTGCGGTTGCGGTTGTCGGTGAGCACGTCGATCAGCAATCCGACGCCGCCGGGCGCGTAGCCCTCGTAGGTGATCGTCTCGTAGGTGCCCCCGTCGTTCTGACCCGTGCCCCGCTTGATCGCCCGGTCGATGAGGTCGTTGTTCATCTGTGCGGCCTTGGCCTTCAGGACGAACGTGCGCAGCGTGGCATTGCTGGACGGATCGCCGCCGCCGTCACGGGCGGCGACCTCGAGTTGACGCGCGATCTTGGCGAAGACCTTGGCACGGCGGGCGTCGGTCGCGCCCTTCTTGTGCTTGATCGTTGCCCATTTGGAGTGGCCGGACATGACGTGATGCTCCGTTTCGGATGAGTCGGACGAGGTGTCTCAGGCGGCCTGCGCCCGAGCAGTATGGACCATGTCGAGGAAGGTGGCGTGCAGACGGTCGTCGTCGGTGAGCTCGGGATGGAACGAGGCGACGAGCACCGCCCCCTGCCGCGCCAGCACCGGCACCCCGTCGAGCGTGGCCAGCACCTCGACCTCCGGCCCGACGTGCTCGACCTTGGGCGCACGGATGAACACCGCGTGGAACGGGCGATCCGATCCGGAGGACCCGAACGCGATGTCGCGCTCGAAGCTGTCGACCTGGCGTCCGTAGCCGTTGCGGCGGACGGAGACGTCGATCGTGGCGAAGCTGCGCTGGTCGGGCCGGCCGTCGAGCACGTTGCTGGCGAGGAGGATCATCCCCGCACACGTCCCGAAGGTCGGCATGCCGTGAGCGAGCCGATCGCCGATGGGGTCGAAGAGGCCGGCCGTGTCGAGCAGCCGCGACATCGTGGTGCTCTCGCCGCCGGGGATCACGAGCGCATCGAGCCCGTCGAGGTCGGCCGGGGTGCGAACCTGCCGCGTGTCAGCGCCGAGGCGCTGCAGCACCCGCTCGTGCGCGTGGAACGCGCCCTGCAGGGCGAGCACGCCGACGAGCGGGCGCGACGACGCAGAGGTGGCGTTCACCTGGGGGCCGCTCCCCTGCCGCCGGCATCAGCGGATCACCAACCTCGATCGGCGTAGCGCTGGTTGATCTCGTCCATGCCGATGCCGGTCATCGGGGCGCCGAGCCCGCGGCTGACCTTGGCGAGGATGTGCGGATCGCGGAAGTGGGTCGTCGCCTCGACGATCGCCTTGGCCCGCGGGAACGGATCGTCGCTCTTGAAGATGCCCGACCCGACGAACACCGCCTCGGCGCCGAGCTGCATGGCGAGGGCCGCGTCGGCCGGCGTGGCGATGCCACCGGCGCAGAACAGCGGCACGGGCAGCCAGCCGGTCTCGGCGATCTCCTGCACGAGGGGCAGCGGCGCCTGCATCTGCTTGGCCCACTGGAAGAGCTCGGCCGAATCGGCCTGCCCGATCTTGCGGATGTCGCCGATGATGTTGCGCAGGTGCCGCACCGCCTCGACGATGTTGCCGGTGCCGGCCTCGCCCTTCGAGCGGATCATCGACGCACCTTCGCTGATGCGGCGCAGCGCCTCACCGAGGTTGGTGGCACCGCAGACGAAGGGAACGGTGAACGCGAACTTGTCGATGTGGTGCACCTCGTCTGCCGGGGTGAGCACCTCGCTCTCGTCGACGTAGTCGACGCCGAGCGCCTCGAGGATCTGTGCCTCGACGAAGTGGCCGATGCGCGCCTTGGCCATCACCGGGATGGTGACCGCGGCCTTGATGCCCTCGATCATCTCGGGGTCGCTCATCCGGGCAACGCCGCCGTCGCGGCGGATGTCGGCGGGCACGCGCTCGAGCGCCATGACGGCGCACGCCCCTGCATCCTCGGCGACCTTGGCCTGATCGGGTGTGACGACGTCCATGATGACGCCGCCCTTCATCATCTCGGCCAGCCCGCGCTTGACGCGGTAGGTGCCGGTGGACGCGGCAGGGTTCGAGGTCATGGCACCATCGTACCGTTCGGGCCGGGGCCGACCCACGGCCATTCCGCCCGGGTGAGGTCGGAGTGGGCGGTCAGGTGACCGGCGAGACGGAGTCGGCGCGGGCCAGCTCGACCCAGGTCCGGCCGGGTGTGAGCGCGATGACGCTGCCCGAGTCGTCCTTCAGCTGGAAGGTCTCGAGCCGGTCGTCACGCTCCCAGGTGCCCTCGATCATGACGCCACCGGTGAACACCCATGCGTTGCCGGTACCCACCGTCTGCGCCTCGGGGCTGCGTGCGTCGGCGGGACTCGGCTTGTACTCGACCTCGAGCACCACGACGTTCGCCGCGTCCACCTGGCCGAGGGTCGCGTCCTGGTGCGGCTTGCCGCCCTGCGAACGCAGGTAGCTGGTGCTGTCGGCGTCCCACGTCCAGTTCACCTTGACGCCGTCCATGTCGAGGTCGACGCCGGAGGCGTCGTCGCCGTTGAACGCCTCACCCTCCTCGCGGTACGTGAACTGCTGCGGCGGCGCGGGTGCGAAGACGGGCGTGAACTCCTCGTACATGCCGTCCATGTGCGCGAACAGCGTGTGCTCGCTGTCGACGCCACGGCTGTTGTCGCGGAAGAAGTTGTGGTTCTTGGTCGAGCTGGGGCTCAGCTCGACGAGGTCGCTGTCGCGGATGGCGCGGGTGACGTTGGCGTTGCCGCCGCTCCACACGAACAGCGGCTGGTCGAACGACCCGAGCAGCGCGATGTCCTGCGTGCGGCCGGAGCGGATGGGCCCGACCCGATCGGGCGCGTCCTGACTCTGGAACACCGCAGCGAACCGGGTGAGGTTCTCGACGTTCTCCTCGAACACGATGTCGGCGGCGTTCAGCCCGTACTGCGGGCGGGCCTGCGGGTGGTTGTCGATCTTCACCACCATCGCCGGCCGGGCGGCGAGCGCCTCGTCCTCGATCGGCATGCCGGTGAGCGGCATCACGGGATCGGCGGGCGCGGTGGTGGTCGTCGCCCGGGCGGTGGTGGTGGGCCCGGCGTCGGTCGTCGTCGGCGCCTCGGTCGTCGTCGGCGCCTCGGTCGTCGTGGCCGCCGCCTCGGTCGTCGTCGGGGACGAGTCGTCGTCGCCACCGCACGCGGCGAGCAGCGCCGTGAGCGCCACGACCGCGACCACGGACGTGCGGGTACGGATGGATGTCGTCATCACAGCTCCCTCAACAGGGCGATCCGCTCCTCGAGCGGGGGGTGGGTGTCGAAGAGTCGGTGCACCTTGCCGAGCCTGCCCTCGTCACCGACACCCGACATGGGTTGTTCGATCCACATGTGAGCAGTGGCGGTGGAGGCAGCGTGGGTGACCGTCGTGTCGTCGCGCAGCTTCTCGAGTGCCGAGATGAGGCCTGGCGGGTACCGGGTCATCTGGCAGGCGCTCACGTCGGCGAGCGTCTCGCGCTGGCGGCTGATCGTGGCCTGCATGATGCGTGCGAGGATCGGGGCGAAGATCAGCAGCGCGAACCCGACCAGCGCGAGCGGATTCGACCCGCCCTGGCGGTCGCCGTCGCGCGAAACACGCCCGCCGTTCCACCACATGAGGCGGATGGCGAGGTCGGTGAGCAGGGCGACGGCCCCGACGAGCGTGACGGCCAGGGTCGACACGAGGATGTCGTAGTTGCGGATGTGCGAGAGCTCGTGCGCCAGCACGCCTTCGAGCTCGACCCGGTTCATCTTCTCGAGCAGGCCGCTCGTCACCGCGATCGCCGCGTGCCGTGGGTTGCGGCCGGTGGCGAACGCGTTCGGAGCCGGATCGTCGATGATGTACACGCGAGGCTGCGGCAGGCCGCTCGCGATGCAAAGGCCCTCGACCAGGTTGTAGAGGCGCTGGTACTGCTGGCGGTCGGCGGGCTTGGCCCGGCTGACGGCGAGGGCGATCGAGTCGGCCTTCCAGTACGAGACGAAGGCGATGACCCCCGAGATGATGAGGGCGATCACCGTGCCGATGACACCGTTGCCGATGAGCAGGCCGAAGGCGGCACCGACGAGGACGAGGAACAGCACGAAGCCTGCGACCAGGAGCACGCTGCGCCGCCGGTTCGCGCGAATGAGATCGAACATGACCCCGCCAGGGTAACGGTGGACCGGGCGCGACCAGCGGCACCACCCCGACCGCGGTGCCGGCCGGCTCGCGGCGAGCGCCCTCAGAACCCGATCTTGGGCACCTCGCGGGAGGCTTCGTCGGCCTCGAAGTACTCGCGCTTGGTGAACTTCAACATGTTGGCGAAGATCACCGTCGGGAAGGCCTGGAGCTTGTTGTTGTAGCTGAGCACCGAGTCGTTGTAGAACTGCCGCGCGTAGGCGACGCGGCCCTCGGTGGCGGTCAGCTCCTCCTGCAGCGCGAGGAAGTTCTGGTTGGCCTTCAGGTCGGGGTAGGCCTCGCTCAGCGCGAACAGCTGGCGCAGCGCGCCGGTCATCATGTTGTCGGCGGCTGCCTGCGCGTGAGGGTCGGATGGGGCCGACATCGCTGCGTTGCGGGCTCGGATGACGTTGTCGAGCGTCTCCTTCTCGTGGGCCGCGTAGCCCTTCACCGTCTCGACCAGGTTGGGGATGAGATCGACCCGGCGCTTCAACTGGACGTCGATCTGCGACCAGGCGTTCTCGACCTGGTTCCGGCTGCGGATCAGCCCGTTGTACATGACGATCGCGATGATCACGAGCAGCACGACGACGGCGATGATCACGACGATCCAGATCACGGGTCCTCCTCTCGGCCGGCGACACCGCGCAGGCGCGCCGCCACCCGGGAGAGCATACGGGACGACCATCGGCGAGCGCGCTCCTGACGGGAGCGAGCGACGACGCTCGTGTCGCCGGCGAGGCGCCGGTAGTGCGCCGCGTAGTGCTCGGCGAGGGTGCGCATCGAGAACGCATCGGCGCGTCGCTGACCGGCAGCGGTGAGACGGCATCGCAGGTCGTCGTCGTACAGCGCGCGCTTGAGGGCAGTGGCCAGCTGCTCGCTGTCGCCGGGCTCGACGAGGATGGCGTCGACGTCGTCGGTCGCGACGTTGCGATAACCGTCGAGCCCGCTCGCGACGATGGCGGTGCCGGCAGCCATCGCCTCGATGAGCACCACACCGAAGGACTCGCCGTGCAGCGACGGCGCGCAGAACACGGTGGCGGCCTTCATCCGGTTGACCTTGTCGGTGTCGGTCAGCCGACCGAGCCACTGGATCCGCGGATCGCCACCGGCGCGCTCGCGCAGCCGATCGGTGTCGGGCCCGGTCCCCGCGATCCAGAGCTGGACGTCGTCGGGGAGCAAGGGCATCGCGTCGAGCAGGATCCCGAGTCCCTTGCGCTCCTCGTGGCGGCCGAGGAAGAACACGGTGGGCGACGGGGCGGGGTCGACCGACGCGTCGCGATACTGATCGAGCTCGACGCCGTTGAACAAGATCTCGTACTCGCCGCCGACGAACCTCTGGACGAGCTCCATGGCGTCCTTCGACACCGCGACGCGGTGCGCGAGCCTGTGGCTGGCGGCCAGCACCGCGCGTCGCATGTACCGGTACGCGGCGCTGTCACCCGCGGAGTGGAACGTGGCGACGATCGGTGCGGTGTTGAGCAGCACGGCCGTCTGGGTCGGTCCGGGTGCGAACGGCTCGTGCACGTGGAGGACGTCGAAGGCCTCCTCGGCGAGCGCTCGGATGGTGCGCAGCTGACAGGCGGGGTCGGGGGCGAGCGGCGCGATCGAACCGTTCGCCGACGTCGGCAGGCTGTTGCCGAGTGGCGTGACGAACGTGGCCGGCGGCGGCCCGTCGCACGGAGCGAGCACGCGCACCTCGATGCCCATCCGGCGGAGCTCGCGGCTGAGGCCCATCACCTGCGCCTGCACACCGCCGGGCACGGACAGGCTGTAGGGGCACACCATGCCGACGCGCAAGAGATCGGCACGAGACGTGCCGGCGCGCTCGGTCATCGAGCAACCCTATCTCACCCCACCCAGCAGGCCCGAGCGACCCACCCGGGTGGTTTCGCTGCGCGGCCTCCGGGTACGCGGCCCTCGGCTCGTCCCCACGGGCCGTGTCCCTTCGTGCTTCGGCGTGGCCGAGCACGATCCCCCATGCACAGGAGGTCGCCGATGACGGCTACCAGACAACAGCTCCTCCGTCGCGGCGCGGTCGCCGCCTCGGCCATCGGCGCGCTCGCGCTGATCGGACCGACGATCGCGAGCGGCAGCGCGCTCGACACGTTCGGGGCGAACGCCGCAGGAGTCCAGGCAACCATGCCGTACACGGCCGTGCTGTCCGGCGCGAACGAGGTGCCCGGACCCGGCGATGGCGACGGCACAGGCGCCGCAGCGATCACGATCGACCGCACGTCCGGCGAGATCTGCTTCGACCTGCGGGCGAGCGACATCACCACCGCGACCGCGGCACACATCCATCGCGGCGCCACCGGTGTCGCAGGTGCCATCGAGGTGACCCTGGTCGCACCGACCCCCACCTCGGCGGGCTGCACGACCGCAACCCCCACGCTCGCGGGTGAGATCGCCGACAACCCGGCGAACTTCTACGTGAACGTGCACAGCACCGACTTCCCCGACGGAGCCATCCGCGGTCAGCTCGCCGCGGCCACCACGATGTCGGGGTCGACTCAGATCCTGGCCGAGCCGATCCGCGTGTACGACTCGCGCGAGGGCACCGTGGGTCCGATCATGCAGGGTGAGACGCGCGTCGTCAGCCTCGCTTCGGGTGTGAACGGTGCCGGCCAGACGGTGCTCGCCGTGCCGCCGGGCGCGAGCGCAGCGATGGTGCGCCTGACGGTGACCGACTCGGTCGGCGCCGGGTTCCTGAAGCTGTACTCGAACGCGCTCACCGTGCAGCCGGCCACCTCGGCGGCGAACTGGTACCAGACCGGTTCGATCGTCGGTGCCGACGCGACGGTGGCGGTCGATCCGGAAGGCAAGGTGAAGGTGACGGCAGGCGTCAACCAGACCCACTTCGTGATCGACGTCGTCGGCTACGTCTTCTGACCCGACCATGTCCTGAGCCGATCCGGGCGCCATGGGAGCGACACGCTCCCACCGGTGCCCGGATCGGCGCGTCGTGACGGTCTCGTGACGGGGCTCACGGCCGAGCGATGGCGGCGAGCACGTCGTCGAGACGCTCCAGCGAGTGGCCGCTCACGAGGTCGTCGATCCACGGCAGCACGGAAGTCATGCCCGCCGTCGTCGGTCGGAACTGCGCGCTCTGCACCCTGGGGTTCACCCAGATGATGCGGTGCGCCATGCGCGACAACCGCTCGATCTCACGCGCCAGCAAGCCGACGTCACCCGGTTCCCATGCGTCGCTGACCACCACGACGACCGCGCCACGAGCCATGCCGCGACGGCCCCACTCGTCGTTGAAGCGCGCGAGCGCGGCGCCGATCCGCGTGCCGCCCGCCCAGTCGGGCGCCGCGGCCTTCGCCTGGGCGAGGGCGAGCCCCGCGTCGCTCGACGCGAGGTGGCGCGTCAACCGCGTGAGCCGCGTCGCGAACACGAAGGCCTCGGCGCGCACCGCGCGGACGGCGCCGTGCAGCAGGTACAGGTACGCCCGGGCGTAGGGTTCCATCGAACCCGACACGTCGGCGAGCAGCACGACGCGCCGCGGCCGTGGGACGCGTCGGCGACGGACATGGCCGACCGGATCGCCCGCTGTGCGATGCGCCCGGCGCAACGTCGATCGCCAATCGACCTCGCCCCGGTGCCGGTGCGGACGGTGCCGGCGGCCGGTACGACTCGGGGGCACCACGGTCAGTCGAGCGATCAACCGGCCCAACCGCTCGAGCTCGTCGGGCGTGCACGCACCGAAGGCCGTCGCGCCGAGGACCTCCCGGTCGGCAGCCGCGGCGAGCACCCCCTCTTCGTCGCTCGAGTCGCGGCCGCCGTCACCGGTTCCGGGCGACGCCAACCGCTGGGCGTCGGATCGCCCGTCGGTCGTCGCGCCGGCCGGGCCGGCCGGTTGCGGCGGCGGTGCGTCGGACGACCCGGACCGCGCAGCGACGGCAGCGTTCGGGTTGCGGGCGATGTCGGCGACGTCGACCACGCCGCGGAAGACCTCCGCGAACACGCGATCGAAGATCTCGACGTCACGGCGATCGACCACGAGCGCGAGCCGCGCGCACCAGTAGAGCTCGGTGGTCGTCGCCGGCGCCACCAGTGCGAGCATCTCGGCCAGCCGACCGCTGCGCTCGGGGGTCGTCGCGACACCCGCCCGGTGGAGCAGATCACCGAACGTCGCGACCACCTGGGCGACGTCGGCGTTCATCCCTCCGCGACCCAGCCGAAGCCGCGCGCTGCGGCGACCAGCCCGTCCTCGCGGTACTTCAGCACCGATCCGATCGTCCGCTCGGCCGCCGCGGCATCGAGCCGTTCGATCCCGAGCACGTCGAGAGCCGCCACCCACCCGATGGCCTCGGCGATCCCCGGCGGCTTCTGCACGTCGAGTGACCGCAACCGCGAGACGGCGGCCGCGACCTGCTCGGCGAGCGAACGGCTCGAGGACGGGACACGTCGCCGCACGATCGCGACCGACCTGGCGAGATCGGGGTAGTCGATCCAGTGGTAGAGGCATCGACGCTTGAGAGCGTCGTGCAGGTCTCGCGTGCGGTTCGAGGTGAGCACCACGACCGGAGGGTGCGTGGCCCGGATCGTCCCCAGCTCGGGGATGGTCACCGACGACTCGGCGAGGAGCTCGAGCAGGAACGCTTCGAACTCGTCGTCAGCGCGATCGATCTCGTCGACGAGGAGCACCGCCGGACGCGGGCCGGGGTGCCGGATCGCGCGCAGCAACGGCCGATCGAGCAGGTACTCGTCGGTGAACAGCTCATCGGCGGCGACCTGATGACCGTGCTGCTCGGCGAGGCGGATCCCGAGCATCTGCCGCGCGTAGTTCCACTCGTACAGCGCTTCGCCGGCGTCGATCCCCTCGTAGCACTGGAGCCGGACGAGCGGGGTCTCGAGCACGGCTGCCAGTGCCTTGGCTGCCTCGGTCTTGCCCACACCCGCCTCGCCCTCCAGCAGCAGCGGTTGTGGCAGGCGCACGGCGCAGAACATCGCCGTCGCGAGGCCGAGGTCGGTGAGGTACGACTGCTCGTCGAGCCGAACACTCAGCTGCTCGACCGTCGGGATGAGATGGTCGAGATCGCTCACGTGGTCGAGTAGTCCTGCGGTGCAGCGGCGAACGCACGCAGGCACCCACTTCCGCAGAACCAGACGCGGGTGCCGTCGTGGTCGAGGTGCAACGACGTCTCCACGGTGACCACCGACATGCCGCAGACCGGATCGATCGCCGTACCGGTGCCGAGCTCCGAGCCTCCGATCGGGCGGCCGGTGGGCTGCGGGCGGCGAGCGACGATGTCGGCGAGGATCGACAGGGCGATCTCCTCGGGCGTCCGCGCCCCGATGTCGAGACCGGCGGGGGTCACGACGCGCGACGACATCGACCCGCAGACGTCGAGCGAGGCGACGACGGCCTCGCCACGCTTGCGGCTGGCGACCAGGCCGACGTACGGCACGCCGGATCGCAGAGCCTGCACCAGCACGTCGACCTCATCCCGGCCATGCGATGCGACGACGACCGCCGCCGCATCGGCTGGGATCGACCCGTCGTATGGCCGCACGTCGTAGCCGAGCGGCCGTCCCAGCGCCACGATCGCCTTGGCCACCGGTGCGTCACCGAAGACGGCGACGTACGGCACGGGCACCTCCGGGGCGAGGAAGATCTCGAGCGTCCCACCGGAGAGGCACGGGTTGTGCACGACGACTCGATCCGTGGCGCCGGACACGTCCGACGACTCCGCGCCGTCCGCCGTCGGCGTGATGCGCAGGAGGAGCGACTCGCCCGAGTCGAGCAGCGCGAGCGCCTGGGCGCGCACGGTCGACTCGGCACAGTCGCCACCGACGAAGCCCTCGATCGTGCCGTCGGGATGGACGATCGCCTCGTCCCCCGGCTTCGCGCTGGTCGGCCGCTCGGCCAGCACGACTCGCGCGTGGACGAACGGCGCGCGCTGCGCCCGTAGCTCGGCGGCACGGCTCGCGATCTCCGGTCGGCTCATCGTCGCTCTCTCACTCCAACGCCATGTCGGTGCGCATCGGGCGACCCTGGATCGCCCGCCACACCTGCGCAGGCGTCAACGGCATGTCGGCGTGGCGGACCCCGTACGGCTGCAGCGCGTCGATCACCGCGTTCACCACGGCCGCCGGTGAACCGACGGTCGCCGATTCGCCGACCCCCTTGCAGCCGAGTGGATGGTGCGGTGACGGCGTGACCGTCTCACCGAGCTCGAAAGCGGGCACTTCGAGCGCTGTCGGCAGCAGGTAGTCCATGAACGATCCGCCGAGGCAGTTGCCGTCGTCGTCGAACGCGATCACCTGCATCAGCGCCATGCCGATGCCGTCGGCCAAGCCGCCGTGCACCTGGCCCTCGACGATCATCGGGTTGATCCGCGGCCCACAGTCGTCGACCGCGATGAACCGCCGCACCTTCACCTCTCCGGTGCCGGCATCGACGTCGACGACGCAGATGTACGCGCCGAACGGATAGGTGAGGTTCGGCGGGTTGTACACCGCCTGCGCGTCGAGGTGACCGTCGATGCCCTCCGGCAGCTCGAGGGTCGAGTGGGCCAGCAGCGCGAGCTCCTGGATCGTCTTGCCCTGCTCGGGGTCGCCGGTGACCTGCCAGCGGCCGAGCTCCCATTCGAGGTCGTCGATCGAGCACTCGAGCGCCGCGGCGGCAACGATCTTCGCCCGGTCGCGGACGCGGCGGGCCACGACGGCTGCTGCCGCGCCGGAGACCGGGGTCGACCGCGATCCGTACGTGCCGAGCCCGAAGGGCGTGTTGTCGGTGTCGCCGTGGATGACCTCGATGTCCTCAGGGGGGATGCCGAGCTCGTGGGCGACGATCTGGGCGAAGGTCGTCTCGTGGCCCTGTCCCTGGGTCTGCACCGACAGCCGCAGCTGGGCCTTGCCTGTGGGGTGGACGCGCAGATCGGCACCGTCGGCCATGCCGAGGCCGAGGATGTCCATGTGCTTGCGCGGCCCGGCCCCGACGCCCTCGGTGAAGAAGCTGAGGCCGATGCCCATCAGCTCGCCTCTCGCCCGCTTCTCGGCCTGCTCGGCGCGCAGCTGCGGATAGCCGGCCATGTCGAGCGCGAGCTGCAGCGCACGCGGGTAGTCACCCGAGTCGTACTCCCAGCCAGTCGGCGTGGTGTACGGGAACTGCTCGGGTCGCAGAAGGTTCTTCATCCGCAGCTCGGCAGGGTCCATGCCGAGCTCGGCGGCGAGGCAGTCGACGATCCGCTCGACCAGGTACACGGCCTCGGTGATCCGGAACGAGCACGCATACGCCACGCCCCCGGGCGCCTTGTTCGTGTACACGCCCTTCACCTTGCAGTGCGCTGCGCCGTAGTCGTAGCTGCCCGTGAAGATGTGGAAGAAGCCGGCCGGGTACTTCGTCGGCTGCGCGGTGGCGTTGAACGCTCCGTGGTCGGCCAGCACGTCGACCTTCAGGCCGACGATGGTGCCGTCACGCTTCGCCGCGATCTCGCCGTGCATGTGGTAGTCGCGGGCGAAGCCGGTGGACATGAGGTTCTCGGAGCGGTCCTCCATCCACTTCACCGGCTTCTTCGTCACGATCGACGCGACGATCGACAGGACGTAGCCCGGGTAGATGGGCACCTTGTTGCCGAAACCACCGCCGATGTCCGGCGCGATCACCTGGATCTTCTGCTCGGGCAGGCCGGCCACCATGGCGTACACCGTGCGGTGCGCGTGCGGCGCCTGGGTGTTGCACCACAGCGTCAACTTGCCCGTCACCGGGTTCATGTCGGCCACCGAACCGCACGTCTCCATCGGCGCGGGGTGCGAACGTGGATACAGCATGTCCTGCACGACCACGACGTCGGCGCCGGCGAACGCGGCGTCGGTCGCCGCTGCGTCACCGGCCTCCCAATCGAAGATGTGGTTGTCGGTCTTGCCCTCCTTGTCGGTGCGGATGACCGGCGCGTCCGCGTCGAGCGCACGCCGCGCGTCCATGACGGGTCGCAGCGGCTCGTACTCGACCGAGATCAGCTCGATCGCGTCGCGCGCCGAGTACTTGTCCTCGGCGACGACGAAGGCGACCTCCTGACCCTGGAACCGCACCTTGTCGGTGGCCATCACCGCCTGGGTGTCGTACGACATCGTCGGCATCCAGGCCAAGCCGAGCGAGTCGAGCGTCGCACCGGTGATCACCGCCCGGACCTTGGGATGCGCCTCGGCCGCGCTGGTGTCGATCGACACGATCTTCGCGTGGGCGTAGGGGCTGCGGAGGAACGCACCGAACAGCATGCCGGGCAGCTTGACGTCGTCGACGTAGTTGCCCTTGCCGCGCAGGAACCGGACGTCCTCCTTGCGCAGCATGCGACCGAAGCCGATGGGGTTGCCGGCTGCGCTCGTCGGGGTGTCGGTCACGGTCATGATGCCCCTCCTGGTACGAGCGGGTGCTCGGCGGCCCAACGAATGGACTTGACGATGTTGTCGTAACCGGTGCACCGGCACAGCTGGCCGGAGATGGCCTCGCGGATGGTGTGCTCGCTGGGATCGGGCTCGCGTTCGAGCAACCACTTGCCGACGAGCATCATCCCCGGGGTGCAGAAGCCGCACTGGAGGCCGTGGCACTGCATGAAGCCCTGCTGCACCGGGTCGAGCTCGCCCTGCTCGAGGCCCTCGACCGTGTCGACGCGCCGGCCGTCGGCCATGACGCCGAGCACCGTGCAGCTCTTGACCGGCGTGCCGTCGAGCAGGACGACGCACGCGCCGCAGTTCGACGTGTCGCAGCCCCAATGGGTGCCGGTGAGGGCCAGCTCGTCGCGCAGGACGTGCACGAGCAGGTGCCTGGGTTCGACCTCGGCTCGGCGCTGCTCGCCGTTGACGGTGATGTCGATCTGCATGTCAGCCCTCCTGTCCCCTGCTGCGAGCCACTGCCGATCGCAGCGCTCGCTTCGTCAGCTCGCCCGCGAGGTGGCGCTTGTAGTCCTCCGGCCCTCGCTGATCCGAGCTCGGCGAGCAGCCCGCAGCTGCAGCCGCGCCCGCTTCGTCGATCAGCGCGTCGGTCAGGGCCTTCCCGCGGAGCACCTCCTCGGCTGCGGGAGCGCAGTGGTGCTCGGCACCGACGGCCGTCAGGCCGATGCCGACCTCGCGCACGACGTCTCCGTCCATCCACACGCACGCCCCGGCCGCGGCGACGGCCCAGTCGCCGGCCCGCCGCTCGACCTTCTGGTACGCGCTGCCCGAGCCCGGCTTGATCGCCAACCGGATCTCGGTGATCATCTCGGCGGGACCGACGGCGGTCTCGTACGGGCCGAGCACCAGCTCCCGAGCGGGCACCGTGCGGGTGCCGCTCGACGAGGCGATCACCACGTTCGCGTGGGCGGCCGCGAACGCCGCCGAGAGATCCTCCGACGGATCTGCCTGACCGAGTGACCCGCCGACGGTGCCTCGATTGCGCACCACCGGATCGGCGATCACCCGCTCGGCGTCGTGCAGGATGCGGAAGTGCTCGCCGGCGACGGCCGACGCGAGCAGGTCGGCGTGGCGGCACATCGCCCCGATGCACAGCTCGTCGCCTTCGATGCGCACGTAGCCGAGCTCGCCTGCCAGGTCGTTGATGTCGACGAGGTGCTCGGGCCGGGCCAGCCGCAGCTTCATCATCGGCAGCAGGCTGTGGCCGCCTGCGATGAGACGCGCGTCGGGTCCCAGGCGTTCGAGCAGCTCGAGCGCCTGCCCCACGCTGGTGGCCCGTTCGTACTCGAACGGTGGTGGTGTCTGCATGGTCCCCCTCGACGTGTGCGGACGCGCGGCCCCCAGCCGCGCCGCGTGCATCGTGCGCCGGCCCGGCGTCGTGGTCAACGTCCCCCTAACCGAACGCTTATCGGCCGGCAGCACGACCCGGGCAAGCTGGCATACAGTGCGCGCGTGACGCTCACGCAGCTGAAGGTGTTCGTGCTCGTCGCGCGTCTCGGCTCGGTGAAGGGCGCTGCGACGGCGCTGGGTGTCAGCGAGCCGGCGGTGTCGCAGGCGTTGACGGCGCTCCGCCAGAGCCTCGGCGACCAGCTGCTCACCCGCACCCCAGCAGGGATGGAGCTCACCACCGCTGGGCAGCGAGTGGTCGGCATCGCGTCGCAGATGGTGCACCTCGCGAACGAGGCGGAGGAGGTCGTCCGTCAGTCGCAAGGCGCCCCCGAGCTGCTGCGGGTGGTCGCGACCAGCACGATCGGACACGCCGTCGCGCCGGCCTTGCTCCAGGCCTTCACCACCCGCGCCGGCCGCGTGGAGGTCACCCTCGGGATCGCCTCGACCAGCGAGATCTCGGCGCTGCTGCACGAACGGCTCGCCGATGTGGCGCTCGGCCCACAGCTCCCGGCCGCCGAGCGTGACGGGCTGAGCTGCACGCCGCTCATGCGCTATCGCGTCGCGCTCGTCGCGGGCACCCAGCACCGTCTGGTCGGGATGACCAGCGTCCCGGCCCGGCACCTGCGCGACGAGACGTGGCTGGTCGACCCGGAGGGCACCGACCCCCATTCGCAGGTGGGTCACGTGCTCCAGCGCGTCGGCGTCGCGCCCGACCGCGTGCGCGTCTTCCCGAACCAGTCTGCGGTGTGCTCCGCCGCGGCCGACGGCGCCGGCGTGGCACCGGTCGTCGAGCACCTGTTGCAGCGCGACGCGGCGAGCAGCCAACTGGTCAAGCTGGCCGTGCCGGAGTTCCCACTCGACCGCCTGTGGTACGTGAGCGCGCTCGGCGGAGAACGGAGGCGCCCGCTCGTCGGCAAGCTGCAGCGCTTCCTCTCGACGCCGGAAGCGATGCACGCGATGCACAGCGGCGACGGCGGCGTCCCGTCGCAACGGTTCAAGCCACCGGTCTACGTGACGATCTGGAGCTGACCGTGAGCGATCCTCGACCTGCCGCGCGTCGCTGGAACGAGTCGCTGCAGCAGTGGGGCATCCCGCAGCACATCCTCGAGCAGGCACCGACCAGCCCGTGGGTGCACGCACCCGCGATGTTCCGCTCAGGTGTCGACGACCCCTCGGACACCCCGTCGATGGGGCGGGCACGCGCCGCGCTGCGGGCGCTCGGCGGCGGAACGGTGCTCGACGTCGGCTGTGGCGGCGGCCGCTCGAGCCTGCCGCTCGCGCCCGATGCCACATCGGTGATCGGCGTCGATCATCAGCCGGCGATGCTCGAGCAGTTCAGCGAGGCCGCCCGGACCCGCGGCGTCGAGGCCCAGACGGTGCTCGGGCACTGGCCGGCCGTCGCGGGCGACACACCGGTGGCCGATGTGGCGGTGTGCCATCACGTGGTCTACAACGTCGGCGACATCGAGCCGTTCGTCAGGGAGCTGGACGCGCACGCTCGGGTCCTGGTGGTGGTCGAGCTGACGAGTGTGCACCCGCAGTCGTCGCTGGGCCCGTTGTGGCGGCGGTTCTGGGATCTCGATCGGCCCTCGTCGCCCACAGCCGACGACTTCGTCGCGGTGGTGCGCGACCTCGGTCACGATCCGCTGGTCGATCGGTGGCGACGCGACGAGCGCCCCGCTCCGATGACCACGGCCGAACGTGTCGCCAACCTGCGCGTGCGCCTGTGCCTGCCTGCCGACCGAGATCCCGAGATCGAGGCCGAGATCGCCGCCACCCCGCTGCTGTCACCGGATGACGTCGTCACGGTGTCGTGGTCGCCGAGTTGAGCTCGGCGATCAGCCGCAGATCTCCTGGGCGATGTGCATCCAGAACTGGGTCGACAACCCGAGCGATTCGGTGTCGATGCGCTCGTCGTTGCCGTGGAACCGGGTGCCGAACGACTCGAGGGTGACCTCCGGCGAGTAGAGCCCGGCGCCGTACGCGACGGCTCCCTTCTGGCGGAAGAAGCGGGCGTCGGTGCCGCCGACGATGAGGCCGGGGGTCAGCTCGGCCCCCGGATAGGCCACCTGCGTCGCGTGCGACACGGCGTCCCAGAGCGCGTTGCCGCGCGGCGATTCGGTGGAGTCGTTCTGTTGCAACGGCGTGATCGTGACGTGGTGGGCGAGCTCGCCGAGCGCCTCGTGCAGGTGAGCGTCGACGTCGGCCTGGGACGTGCCGGGCACGGTACGGATGTCGACCTCGATCTCGACGCGGTCGGGCACGATGTTGGTCTTCTGACCACCGTGGGCGACGTTCGGCGAGAAGGTCGTGTGCGTCGCCGCGTGGCAGGTGCGGGCGAGAGGCGGCGGCAGTGACTCGATCGACGACCAGATCCGCGCCGGATCGAGCAGGGCGGCCTTCATCTCGTCGTCGACCGGCAGCGACTCGACACGCGCCCGCCACGCCTCCCCGATGTAGGCCCCGGGCCGGTAGGCGGAGATGCGCCGTACGACCTCGGCAGCCTTCACGAGCGCGTTGTCGGTGCCGAAGGGCATCGATCCGTGCGACGGCGTGCCCTGGACGACGAGCTTGCGCCACGCGATGCCCTTCTCGCCCGTGTTGACGACGACGCGGCGGACGTCGTCGTCGCCCACCGACGACCACCCTCCGATCTCGGTGAGGACGTAGTCGCTGCGGATGGCCTCCCAGTGGTGGTCGCACATCCACTCAGCGCCCCACTTCCCACCGGCCTCTTCGTCGGCGACGCCGAAGTAGATCAGCGTGCCCTTCGGCCGCCAGCCGGTGTCGGCCAGTCGGCGGAAGGCGACGGCCATCGACGCGGTGATGTTCAGCATGTCGATCGCGCCTCGACCCCACACCTCACCGTCGACGAGCTCGCCGCCGAACGGATCGCGAGACCAGCCGTCGGGGTTGACCGGGACGACGTCGATGTGGCCCATCAGGCAGAGCGTCGGCGCGGTCGGGTCGGAGCCCTCGATGCGCGAGACGACCGAGCCCCGGCCGGGACGAGACGCGAACCGCTCGGTCGCGAGGCCCGCCGAACCGAGGTAGTTGTCGAGCAGCTCGGCGTTGCGGACCTCGTCGCCCGAATCGGGCGTGCCGTCGTTGACGCACTGGTTGCGGATGAGCGCCTGCAGCAGTTCGGTGGTCGTTCCGGTCAGTTCGTCGAGATCCGTCATCGCACCAGCATGGCACGAGCACTCACCACGATCCCGAGCGACCCCCGCCTCCTCCGCCGCCGACGTGACCGCCGGAGAACCCACCTGAGAACCCGCTGCCACCCGAACGCGACGACGGCGCGGTCCGGCTGCTGATCATCGACCCGCGCATCGAATGCACGAGCAGCGGACCGTTCATGCTCATCTCGGGCGCCGGCACGTTGCTCGCGGCCAGCGCGCGAGCCCACGCCGTCGCCGCACCCAACGAGACCGCCCACGCGCTGTACTCACGGAGCAGGCCGTGCTCCCACGCCCACTGGACGTGGCGACCCTCGCTGGCCTCGAGGAAGCGCCGGAACGACTCGGTGCGCAACGCGACTGCCGACCCGGTGGCGCTGCGCGCCGGCAGCAGCACGCGATACATCGACCATGCCGCGACCGCCGGCACGACGGTTCCGAACAGCAGCGCGAGCGGCAGCGACTGGATCGCGCCGAGCAGTGCCGTGGCAGCCGAGCCTGCCCCGAAGAAGACGAACCCGACGATGACGAACACGACGAGGCCCGCACCACCTCCCCCGCTGCCGAACGACGGCAGCCGCGTCCACCACCCGGACTGCTTGATCATCTTCTGCTCGGCGCTGCGGACGCGACCCCAGGCCGTGGCGAAGTGCTTGTCGTACGAGCCGAGGGTCAGCTCTGACCGCCCGTTCAACATGGTGGCGACGATGCTCCGCGTCATCTCGTCGGCCTCGGCGAGCTTCGGCCCGGGACCGACGACGAGCTTGCCGGCGCGCTGCTCGAGCGTGATCACGCCGGTCGCGGCGTGGCCCGAGAACCACGCGGCCACGACGTCGTCGTCGAGACGTTCGAACAGCACGGCTGCGCCCTGCCAGGGAGCGAGACCGGCTGGCGGCACGAACTCGATGGTTGCCAGCGCGGCCAGTTCGTCGTCGGCGACGAGCGTCGTCGACGACGCCGGCAACGGCAGACCCGGCCGCGGCAAGCTGCCGAACGCCGCGTCGGCCGCTCCCCCGCCGCCGAACACCTGGTTGCGCCCGCGACGGCGCGACACCGCGAACACCGCAGCCGCCGCTGTCGTCCCCAGCGCACCCATGCCGATGGCGAGCGGCACGCGCACGTCGTCCGGACGCGGCGGCTCGGGTGGAGCGGTGACATCGACCGGATCCGTCGTGCCGGTGATGCTGCCGCCGATCGTGATGCCCTCCCCCGGATCGAGCGGCTCGATCACGGTGCGATAGGTGCCGTCGTCGTGCGGCGCGAGGTTGCAGCCGCCTTCGGTGCCGAGCGGCCCGACGTTGCACATCCGGCCCGACAGCTCGAGCCCGGTGACCACGACTTCGAAGCGCTCGGTGACGAAGGACTCGTCGTTGCCGATCACGTCGAGTGCGAGCAGTCCCTGCGAGACCCGGGCGTCGGGCAGCGTGTACCGCAGCACGTAGCGGTGCCGGCCGGACACGGTGGAATCGGGATCCCCGATGCGGATCCGGGTCTCGAAGCCCTGGTCGACGGCGTCGACCTCGTCGGGCGCGTCGGGCGACGTCGCGGTGATGTCGACGGGTGCGCCGAAGTCGTTCTCGACGTACCGCTCGTAGCCGTGGCGGTCGGCGCCTCCGAAGTCGATGTCGACCACCTCGGTGATCCGCAGGCCGTCGGGCTGATCTGGTCCGGCCGGCTCGACGACGACGAACTTCGACTCGAAGCGCTCATCTCCCGTGTGCTCACCGGTGCCGATCACCCCGAACAGCGCGAGGCCGGCGCAGCCGAGCACCGTCGCACCGACGACCGCGTGCCGCCACCAACCGAACTTGCCGAGCATGCCGACAGTCTGGCCCGCACCGGTGACTTGATGAGCGATGAGGCCCCCGCCAGGGCCCCACCGCTCATCGATCCGTCACGCCGGAGTGATGACCACGCTCCAGGCGATGCCCTTGGTGCCGGCGACCGACGAGTTCGCGGTCGCACCCGGCCACGTGCCGGTGTTCGCCGCGCTGTCGCCGGCGGCCGCGGTGATCTGGCCGCCGCCGCTGCCGAGCGACACCGATCGAGACGTCACTGCGCCGGGCAGGGTCCAGCCGGAGTTGCCCGACGACTTGTCCACCCAGTAGCTGACCACGATCGAGTTGTTCTCGGCCACCGCGACCGAGGGCGTGGCGAGCGCCGTCGACGAGGCGCCCATCACCGACGAGGCGTTCACGGTGATCGGGTCGGCGCCGGAGTAGGCGACGAGCACCCGCGACACCTTGGCCGACGCGCCGAGCGTCGACGTCACCGTCGACCCCGCGGTGCCGGCGATGGCCGTGCGGGTGAACACCCACGAGCGGACGTCGGGCGAGCCGTCGTCACGGGTGCCGAGCAACGTCCAGCCCGCGGGCGTGGTGGCCGTGGTGGCCACGTTGGCGGTGACGAACAGCAACAGCTGGTCACCCACCTGGACCGATGCAGGGACGCCGATGGAGGCAGCGGTCGTCGTCGTGTTGGCCGACGCCTGCGCCCGGAAGGCCACGTTCCCAGCCGGCGGTGCGTCGCTGACGACGACCTGCGCCGACGCCGGTGACGCGCTCGGCGCGCCGTCGTCGTCGGTGACGGTCAAGGTGACCGTGTACGTGCCGGCGGCCGCGTATGCGTGGACCGGGTTGGCCTCGGTGCTCGTCGTGGCATCGCCGAAGTTCCATGCGTACGAGGCGATCGTGCCGTCGCCGTCGGTCGACGTCGACGTGAACGTGCACGAGAGGTTGGTGCAGTTCGAGGTGAACGCTGCGGTCGGCGGCGTGTTCGGCACCGGTGCACCGTTCGCCGGCACCACGATCGACCAGCCGATGCCCTTCGTGCCGGCGACCGTCGAGTTCGCCGTCGCGCCTGCCCAGCTCGAGCCGGCGACCACGACGTCACCGGCAGCAGCGGTGATGCGTCCCGAGCCCGACCCGACCGACCCGATGCGAGTCGTGACGCTGCCCGGCAGGGTCCAGCCGCTGTTCGACGACGACTTGTCCGACCAGTAGTTCACGACCATCGAGCCCGGCTGCGCAACGGCGACCGCCGGGGTGGCCAGCGCAGTGGACGACGCCCCCATGACGGACGAGGCGAGCACGGTGGGGGCCTGCGCGTTGGAGTACGCCAGCACGATCGTCGACGACTTGCTGGTGGCGCCGAGGGTGGCGCTCACCGTCGATCCGCCGGTGCCGGCGACGGCCGTCCGGGTGAAGACCCACGAGCGCATGTCCGGTGAACCGTCGTCACGGGTGCCGAGCAGCGTCCAACCACTCGGGGTGGTGAGCGTGGAGGCGGTGTTGGCGGTGACGATCAGCACGAGCTGATCGCCCGCCTGCACCGCGGCAGGGATCTGGACCGACGCTGTCGTGTTCGTCGACTGCCGCGCATTCGACGTGCGGTATGCCGCGGCGGCCGTGCCGTCGACGACGGTGACCGACGCCGACGTCGACGCGGGAGCGCCGTCGTCGTCGGTGACGGTCAGGCCGACGGTGTAGGTGCTCGCCGAGCCGAACGTGTGGGACACGGCCGGACCCGTGGTGGCCGTCGCGCCGTCACCGAAGTCCCAGGCGTACGAGGCGATGCTGCCGTCGCCGTCGGTCGACGTCGACGTGAACGTGCACGCGAGCAGCGTGCAGCTCGAGGTGAACGACGCACTCGGCGGCACGTTCGGCGGGTCGGTCACGGTCACCGGGTTGGTGATCGACGCCGTGGCGCCGTCGGAGTCGGTGACGGTGAGCGTGACGTTGTAGGTGCCGCCCTGCGCGTAGGCATGCGTCGGGGTGGCCCCCGAGCCGTTCTGGCCGTCACCGAAGTTCCAGGCGTAGCCCGTGATGGTGCCGTCGATGTCGGTCGACGTCGAGGTGAAGGCGCACGAGTTGACGGTGCAGTTGCTCGTGAACGATGCCACCGGCGGGACGTTCGGCTGGTCGGCGTTCACGAGGAACATCGCCCGCGCACCACGCCAGTCGGTCGAGTTGTCGGCCACCGACACCGTGCCGGTGGGTGCGCCGGCGGCGAAGCCGATCTTCAGCAGGTTGCCGGTGGTGTTGTCGGCGAACCAGATCTGGCCGGCGGCGAGGAACATGCCGCGCACCCGGGCCGGGTTGAGCGACGCGACCGAGCCGGATGCCGTGTAGCGCGTCGAGCTGATCACGCCGCTCTCGGGGAGGAACGACCGGTAGTACAGGCTCGAGCTGTTGGTGAGCGTGTAGTAGATGCGGCTCGTCGCCGGATCGAAGAAGATGCCGCCCAGGTTCGGGATCTCGGCCATGATGCCGTTGGCGTAGTTCTGCATCGCCGTGCCGGCTCCGAAGGT